>JANOAU010000160.1:0-15138 GCA_031411275.1 Saprospiraceae bacterium
GAAACGGCAACCTTCGTGTGAAAGTTGCCGTTTCGCTTTTTATACTGAGGGGGTACGGCTTTCCTTGTTTTTTTCTATTTTTGCGGACTTTTTAAAAAATATTAATATTCAATTTGTTATGTCTGAACTCACTACGAAATACACCCCCGCCGACATCGAAGACAAATGGTACGCCCATTGGGAAAAAAGCGGTTATTTTCACAACGAACCCGATGACCGTGAACCTTTTAGCATCGTTATTCCGCCGCCGAATGTGACGGGTGTGTTGCACATGGGACACATGCTGAACAATACAATCCAAGATGCTTTAACGCGTAAAGCCCGTTTGGAAGGTAAAAATGCGATTTGGATTCCAGGTACTGACCATGCGTCTATTGCCACCGAAGCGAAGGTTGTGCGTATGTTGCGTGAAAGAGGCATCAAAAAATCGGATTTGACCCGCGATGAGTTTATGGCGTATGCGTGGGAATGGAAGGAAAAGTACGGCGGCATTATCTTGCAGCAATTGCGTAAACTTGGATCGTCTTGCGATTGGGATCGGACTGCTTTTACGATGGATAAAGGTTATTCGGAAGACGTAATCTGCACGTTTGTGGATTTGTATCACAAAGGAAAGTTGTACCGAGACTTCCGCATGGTCAACTGGGATTGTGAAGCCAAAACGGTTTTGTCAAACGAAGAAGTGATTCATGGCGAAGAGCAAGCACAACTTTTTCATGTCAAATATTTCCTCGAAGACGAAAACACCCCTTCGGGGTTGGGGGTTGAGGGGGTGATCATTGCAACACAACGACCCGAAACGATTATGGCGGATTCGGCTGTGGCGGTTCATCCTAAAGACCCACGTTATGCACATTTGGCGGGTAAAAAAGTCATTGTGCCGCTTGTAAATCGTTCAGTTCCAATCATTTTTGATGAATATGTGGATATTGATTTCGGTACAGGTGCATTGAAAATTACGCCTGCACACGACCCAAATGACTATGAATTGGGCAAAAAACACGGCTTGGAAATCATTGATTTGCTGAACGAAGACGGTACTTTGAATGAAAAATGTGGCATCGCTTCGCTTGTGGGCGTTGACCGTTTTGAGGCTCGTCGGCACATGAAAAAGCTTTTAGCAGATGCGGGCAATTTGGTTGAAATAAAAGATTATAAGACGAATATTGGACGTTCTGAAAGGACAAATACGGTTGTTGAACCCCGTATGTCTTTGCAATGGTATGTAGATATGAAGGCTTTAGCAGCACCTGCGTTGGAGGCTGTTGAGACCAATGACATTGATTTCTATCCAAAATCATTCAAAAACATTTATCGTAGTTGGATGATAGAGATTCGGGATTGGTGTATTTCACGTCAATTGTGGTGGGGGCATCGCATTCCTGCATATTATTATGGTGGCGAAACTTTTGTCGCTGCAACTGCTGATGAGGCTTTGACTTTGGCGCAAAAACATTTTCCAAACACACCCCTCAGTATGGCGGACTTAAAACAGGACGAAGATGTATTAGATACATGGGCATCTTCGTGGTTGTGGCCCATTTCAACGCTGAATGGTTTTAAAAATTCGGAAGAGTTTAATTACTATTATCCAACAAGTGTATTGGTGACAGGTTGGGATATTATTTTCCTTTGGGTCGCACGTATGGCAATGGCGGGTTTTGAATGGAAACAAGAACGTCCGTTCAAAGCGGTGTATTTTACGGGCATGGTGCGAGACAAACAACGCCGTAAGATGTCGAAGTCATTGGGTAACTCGCCTGATGCTTTGAAATTGATTGAGGACTTTGGGGCGGACGGTGTGCGTTTCGGTATGTTGGCATCCAGCCCTGCGGGTGGTGATTTATTGTTTGATGAAAAACTATGCGAACAAGGGCGCAATTTCTGTAATAAACTCTGGAATGCTTTGCGTTTGATTAAAGGTTGGGAAATTACTGAGGGGTCTCATTCAGATACAGAAAAGGTTGCGGCTGCTTGGTTTGAATCAAAAAGCAATACTGTTTTAGCAGAAATTGAAGACAATTTTACGCAATATCGTTTGTCAGAGGCTTTGATGAGTTTGTACAATTTCATTTGGGACGACTTCTGTTCGTGGTATTTGGAAATGATAAAACCTGAATATGGCAAACCGATTGACCGTGAGACGTTGGAAATTACGGAGCGTATTTTCAGGAAATTGATGGCGATGTTGCATCCCTTCATGCCTTTCATCACAGAAGAGATTTGGCAACAATTAGATGGGCGAAATACTGAGGGGTCAGATTTATGCGTCGGCACTTACCCAAAAGCGTTTGATGTAGACAGTGAATTGGTCGCAAAAATAGAAGCAGCAAAAGATATTATTTCTAAAATACGTGAAGTGCGCAATTCAAAAGGTTTGAAACCGCGTGAGCCGTTGGTGGTTAAGTTTCAAGGCTCTGAAACGGTTAAAACACTCATGGATACTGAGGGGGTCAAAAATTTGATTACAAAATTGGGTGTTTTAGAGAGTTTTGACACAACAGATACAGATGTTGAAAACGCCGTTTCATTTGTCAGTGGCACGGACAAATTCTTTGTTGTTTTGAATCAAACCATTGATATTGAAGCAGAACGAGAGAAAATGACTAAGGAATTGCAACACCAACAAGGCTTTTTAAAATCTGTGAATGCGAAGTTGAGCAATGAACGGTTTGTCGCAAATGCGAAGCCCGAAGTGGTTGCGGTAGAGCAAAAGAAACAGGCGGATGCTTTGGCGCGGATTACGATATTGGAAGAGAGTTTGGCGAAGTTGTAGAAATTGAATTAAAACATAAACTAAACAACATGAAAATACACACTATTTCTATCCTATTGATTTTCAATAGTTTATCACTGTTTGGTCAATTGAATTTTGACCAAAAGGCTTCGGTAAAAGCGGCACAAGCTATTTTAGAAACGCTGACGCCCGCGCAAAAAACCATTGGTTTATTGCCGTTTAATGATACTTTACGTACAAAATGGACGAATTTGCCTGAAGGACAAGTAATGCACCATGGCGTCCAATTTAAGGATTTGACAGATGCGCAACGGATGAACATCCATGCCCTTTTGCGCCTTGTTTTAAGCCAACAAGGTTATCAAAAAATGATGTTTATCATGCAATATGATGAAGGCACGCGTGAGCGATTGTCCAAAGCGAATAGCCCTATTGCGCAACGGTATGGCAATCAAAACTATTGGTTCGAGATATTTGGGACGCCTGCTTTAGGTAAGGTTTGGTCTTGGAAATTTGAAGGGCATCATATTTCACTCAATTTCACTTATTCGCCCAATGGGGTAACGTGTACGCCCATGTTTGTGGGCATCAACCCTGCTTTGACAATAACGGGACCGTATGCGGGTTATCATGTGATGTTTGAAGAAAATGATTTTGGCAATCAACTCTTTAACTCTTTCTCTGACAATTTGAAGAAAAAAGCCATCACCAGTCCCCACCCTCATGATGCCGATGTGATGGCTCAAACAGGTAAAGAACCCTTTATGAAAGAGAAAAAAGGGGTTTCTTATACCGAAATGACGCCACAACAACAAACTTTGATGGAAAACATAATCCGTGCATGGGTTGAAAACTTGACACCTACTTTGGCACAAGAGAAAATGAAAAAGGTATTAGCCAATAAAAACAACCTCCGTTTTACGTGGCAAGGGACGAATAATGTCAACGAATTACATTACTATTCTGTCAAAACCGACAGTTTTATTATTGAACACACGAATAGAGACCAAGGGATATACCACTATCATACGATGTGGCGAGATGTGACCGAGGATTTCAAAAGTAAATGACCCCTCAGTATGGTAATCAATGACTTCTAATATTCATCGTTCATCATTTATCATTATTTACTATGAAAGTATCCATTATCAATACAGGTTTTTTCAAATTAGACGGCGGTGCGATGTTCGGCGTTGTGCCTAAAAGATTGTGGGAAAAACTGAATCCACCCGATGAAAACAATCTTTGCACATGGTCAATGCGCTGCCTATTGATAGAAACGGAGAACCGAAGAATACTGGTTGATACAGGCTTAGGAGATAAACAAGATGCGCGTTTTAGGGCGCATTTTGAGCCTTTTGGTTCAGACAATCTTTTACAAAGTTTGCGAAAACAAGGACTTAAAGCGGCTGATATAACCGATGTCTTTTTAACGCATCTGCATTTTGACCATTGCGGCGGTGCAATTACTAAAAATACTGAGGGGGTGCTTTTTCCAGTTTTCCCAAATGCGGTTTATTGGTCAAACGAAAAGCATTGGGATTGGGCAATGTCGCCTAACCCACGTGAGCAAGCATCGTTTTTGAAGGAAAATTTTGAATCCTTAAGAGCTTGGAATGTATTGAAATTTGTTAAAAATGATGGTGAAGAAATTTTTGGCGGAGTAAGGGTGCATTTTCAATACGGTCATACCGAGGCGATGATGACTTTGGAAATACAAATGGGTGATAAAACACTGTTTTATTGTGCCGATACGATTGCCTCATCTTGGCATGTGCCTATGCCTTACGTCATGGCTTACGATGTACGTCTTTTGGAAACCTTAAAAGAGAAAGAAGCGCTGTTAGAAAGAGCAAATACTGAGGGGTGGTATCTTATCTTTGAACATGACCCTTTGACGGAATGTGCAACCGTCAAAAAGAATGAAATGGGGAGGATTGTTATAGATAAAAAATATCTACTTGAGGAAATTAATGGATATACTAAATGAAAGGTGAAAAAAGAAAAGTGAAAAATATAAAACAGGGGTTACGAATAATTTGAGTCCCTTATTCTAAAATATTGTATAGAAATCTTTTGTCAATTCTTTATATCCCTCCGTATAATCGCGTTCGTCGGGACTGTTTTGAATGATGAGTTCATCGTGCGTAAACGTACGATTTGTTAACTCAAATTGCAGCAATAAGCGTTCAATACCTTTATCTTCTTTCGGACGGACATCTGAACGGCGGGTTAAATAAAAACCATAACTACCTGCGATTTCAATGAATCGCAAACCCTCAATCAAAGGCAAAATGACACAAAAACGCCCATTTTTATGCAAAAGTAAACGTGTGGCATGAAGTAAATCACCATGAGGCATTTTGACAGTATGTCGAACATTCGTTTTATCGCCATTACTTGACAAGGTACCGCCTGTAAAAAAAGGTGGATTGCTGACAATAAGGTCGTATTTATTCGTATGGTTTTTAGCAAAATCCTGAATCGAATTGTGAAAAACGGTTAACCTCTTGGCAAAAGGCGAATCAATCATATTATCACGCGCTTGCTCAACAGAAGTTTCATCAATTTCAACAGCATCAACAATCCCACCTTCAATATGCGCCGTTTTTTGTGCCAACATAATGGCAATAACACCTGTACCTGTGCCAATATCCAAAATGGATTGGGTATCCGTCACATCCGTCCAAGCCCCTAATAAAACACCATCGGTGCCAACCTTCATGGCGCATCGGTCTTGATGAATTTTGAACTGTTTGAATGTAAAAGGTTTGCTTTCAGTATTTTTTTCTTTTAACATACATTAATTATAGGATTGGTATTTCTTGCTTTAAACTTGTAATATTTAAAATATTGCAAAAAAGACGACTGAAATGATTTATACTAAATGAAAAGTGAAAAATATAAAAAATTGGTTATTAACGATTTGAGTCTATTATTTGAGTCAAACCATTTTTAAATGCGTCTCATAAGAAAATGATGTAAAAATCACCCCCCTCAGTATAGAAGTGTAAATTTCGCATTTTTAAACGAAATATTAAGTTTATTGTTTAATATTATTAAAAAGCCCTTCAAAACGGTTGTTTGAAGGGCTTTCGTTTTTAAAAAATAAATCTACATAACTTAACGCATGACTTGTATTGTTTTTATCAAAAGCTTCCCATCAACCATAAAACGAACAAAGTATGTACCCACAGCCAAATTACTGAGGGGTATCGTTTTTGTTAATTCTCCTAACTGATTTCTGTAAATTATACTTTCAAGGGGTTGCCCATGTGTGTTCAAAATCGTTACCGTCACATCGCGTGCAAAATCATTTTTCATGCGCATATTTAAGACCTCACTGCTTGGATTTGGATACAAAGTGGCTTCGAAACCTTCCAGCGGCACTTCTTTTGTACCAACGCCTTGCTCTTTCCAACGGGCTTCAAAATCTTGAAGATAAATATTGGCAACAGCTGCGTCATGAATAATAAGGATGTTTTCATCATTTTTAGTCTCCGCGGTGGTAGTCCAATTGTGCGAACCTGTGATAACCATTGGGTCTGAATTGATACCTGTGGGTTTGGCATCAATCAAGGCATATTTATGATGATAAATGACCGAAGAACCACCCGCTTTGAACAACTTAATATTCACATTATTGCGTTGCAAAAAATTAATTTGAGATGAAGAAGTGCTTGTGGTATCTTGGTCAACAAGCCCACGCACCACCGTACCACGTCTTGAAGCATTATAGATAGTAGTCCCCAAATCAAAATAAGTAAAAATCAAAAGTGAGAATTCAAGGTCAACGTTTGCTGTATTGATGGCATTAATGATTGCCAACGACGTTTCATCTGTCGGTGAAAAATACACTTCGCATAGTTTTCCTGCTAATTTGACTTGTTTTGGCGTATTATCCTTTTTATCAGCTCCAAATTTACCAGCAATTTTATTGGGTATAGCAGTTGAACTGCCCCACATCTCTTCAAACTCCATTTTATATATCTGTGCCAACGATTTGTCTTGAATAAAAATGGCATTATTATAATCTGTGTAAATTTGCCCTAATGACCAGTTCATGGCACCAGACATCACCCATGAAGTATTGACGCTATCAGCATCTATAATCATAAATTTGTTGTGCATCAAGTCCGTTGTTGGTTTTTTTAAATAAGTAAAACCCAATCCTGTCGTATCCGTAAAAACAGAGTTTAGTGCTTGTTGATCAGAAATATAGCGCACACGAACGCCTCTTAAAGCAGCCAACTTCAATGCACCTAAAATAGCTGTGGAACTGTTGCTATACATGGCTACATCTATCGAGCTTTTCGCACTCGTAATATACGAAATCATTTCAGATTCGCACCGACTGCCCGTTGTTGCTAAGGCTTTATTATTAATACCCACTTTAACAGTTGTATCAACAGCATGATTGAAATAAACCCGCGTTTCGCCCGTCGAAAGTGAAGATGTAATGACTGGGAATATTCTGGAAGAGTCCGTTTTGCCATTTGCCCTTGAAAAAACACGTACATAGAGCAATTTTGAAGCCGTTTGGTTACTTATTTTGGCTGAATGGATTTTTGTATTGGGCGTTCCCAAAACCGTTGAGCCTAAATCCGTTGTCGGTCCAAACTGAATTTCAGAACTGCCTTCGATATTCGTTTGCCAATTGAGTACAAAACTTGTAGTCGCTAAACTATCCACTTTGACAGGCGAGGTTATCGCTATACTTTGGTAATCAATATCAGCAGAATCACGCGGTAAAAGCTGATAATTCGCTGCAAATTGTGAACAAATACCTGTTAAATTGACCGCAACAGAGGGAATCGTTTTGCCGACCAAAGCACTGCCTGTGGAGATGCGTACTTGGACTTCAGTGCCGTCCACATTGAATTTATAAGTCGTATTGCCGACAAAAGTAGGCGTACCCGCGCCCGTAAAAAGTCCATTTGAGAGTTTGACAAGTCTCGATTCATTCACTTCAGCCAAACCTACAGGTGTTATACTGAGGGGTGGTATTATCACATTGGTTGAACCGATAAGGCTGAATGAAGTAATCGGGTCCAACTCTAAAAGGTTGTTAAAATCTTTTATCGTGCCTGTTACCTCAATCGAATCGCCGCGATTTGTGGTCGAGAAAGTCGGTACAGTGGTACTTGAATAATAGGCAGACAAGGCACCCGTTGCGTCTTGAAAATAGCGAATGGTCGTTCCTAATTCCGAACTATTTAGCACACGCCCGCGCACGGTAACAACCGTACCAACAGGCTTCGCCCGAGCTGCTGCAATGGTTATAAATTGCGCTTTTGAGACATAACTGAAACATAAAAGCGCGACAAATAAAGTGGTGATTTTTTTCATAATTTCTGATTTTAAATAAAGTTAAACCCAAAATTAGCAGAAACTACTGTTTTAGAGTATATTTTTATCTGAAAGTTGTATAAACTTAATTTATAAAAAATATAGAAATGAATTTATTTATTAAAAAAAAATGATGGTACTTTGTAGTCTCAAAAGAAAAAGATATACAAAATGAAAAGTGAAAAGTATAAAAAATGGGTTATTAATAATTTGAATCTATTATTTTAGGCAAACCATTTTCAAATGAATATAAAGGTCTATTTTTAGAAAAAAAATACGCAATAGAATGGCTAAACTGGAAAAACAATATCCTGATTTTGAATGTGTTGAATACGACTATGGCGATTTAGATCGTCGTAAATATTATGGTACGATACATGCGTCAATTAAATTTGCAGATGGCGTTGACATATTTTTACGTTTCGATTTTAAAGATTTTTTAGATTTTCATAAACGTAAAAGAACGAATTTCTATCGTATCATGGAAACGACTTATGCTAATATGGGCGGTTGGGGTAGCCGTTATTTTGAGTTGATAGAGCTACTTCAAGAAGAGGACGAAATTGATTTATTTGAACTGTTTTGCGAATATATTGAACTCACACAGGGTGATTTTGCTGAAAAATATGAATCAAGGCGTTACAAAATACAAGCCGCACCTAAGAGAACGCCCCCCGCTCCATCGGAAGAACAAAAATTACAAGAAGTAACAAAAAATAAAAAAGAAATACAATCTATTCTTGAAGAGGAAGAAGAGGAAGAAGAAGAATCACCTTATGACAGCGATAGAAAGAAGTTTTATACACAGCTTAAACAGGCTTCAAATGATATGTATGATGCCTTAAAAATCAACTTTTTCCCGCAAATGGAGTATTTCCAACGCCGCTATCCCAGCCGTTGGAAAACGCTCACTGATAATTTAGAAATCTTTTTACAAAACTTTGAAGACGAAATGCTGCACGAAATGCTTCCTGAACTCGACGAAGATGAATATCGTGAATTTGACATAAAATACAATTCCCAAAAAGCGGACATGTCCGATGAGGATGAACCACCGACGGCAAGATAATTCACCATTAAATTTATGACCTATTTATCTGAAATAACTTTTCTTTTCAAAAAAGAAATGATGCTCGAATGGCGTCAAAAATATGCGTTGGGCGGCATATTACTGTATGTAACTTCAACCGTTTTTGTCGTTTTTTTGTCCTTCGTCAAAGTGATGCCCGATGTGTGGAACGCTTTGTTTTGGATAATTTCATTGTTTGCTTCCGTCAATGCCGTGGCTAAAAGTTTTGTTCAAGAAAACACGGCTCGCCAGTTGTATTACTATCAATTGGCAAATCCGACGGCCGTTATATTGTCAAAAATATTTTACAATATATTCATGCTCTTGATAATCAACCTCTTAACCTTTGGTGTTTTAGGTTTGATGGTCGGCAATCCTGTTTTGGATACCCCTCAGTATTTAGGGGCTATTTTGTTGGGTTCAATCGGCTTTTCTATCACTTTTACCTTTATTTCAGCGATAGCTGCCAAAGCCAATAACTCGGCAACCTTAATGGCCATATTGAGTTTTCCAGTCGTTTTACCCATTCTCATTACGCTCATTCGCTTGTCAAAAAACGCCATAACCGCCAAAGCGGCAACTTGGGCTAGCGATATTCAGACACTTGGTGCCATTGATGCGATATTAATTGCTTTGTGTTTTATTCTCTTTCCTTACCTTTGGCGCGACTAAATAATGATGAATGATGAAATATGAATGATGAATATTCTAAATAGTTGATTATAAACGATTTACAATAATCTTCGCTTACCATTCATCATTCATATTTCATATTTCATCATTAAAATTATTATGAAAAAACACTGGTGGAAAACGCTAAGCGTCATTTTGATTTTTTATACCCTTTTTTTGGGTCTTTATACGCCTCTAAAACCTGCTCTTGTTGATGAAAGCCAAAGGACGATTGAGACGGCACACGTTGGACAACCATTAACTGTTAAAGCAATAGGTTACAATACAGCTTTTACAAAAAGTAAAAAAATTGAAGCTTGGTTGACTATTGTTGACAGCATCAGAGGCAAAGGTGGTTTGCCGCCTGTTTATCCTATAAAAGCGGAAAAAATCAGCGTTATTGACGATACGCACCTTTATATTGGCTTTCAGTTACCGACTGCCCTACCCCTCAGTAAGGAATTGCAAGAAGCCAATTTGGTACTCAATACCGATGAAGAAGGCTTGTTATTGCGTAAAACCATCGTTCAAATTGCCCAAGACACCCTGAACGCTGAACTTGGCAGAACCCTTTGGGCAGCCGACATGGACATCGAACCTCGTCCTAAGAAATTTGATTTTCCAAATCTGGAGTTTACACGCGAGACAATCCGCAACACGTATTTCCATGTTCCCATGTGGTTTGTTATGTTTGTTTTATACGGTTTTGGACTGTTTTATAGCGTCAAATTCCTACGCTCAAAGGACTTGATGAATGACCTACGTGCCGTGAGTTTCACCCGCACAGGCACTATTTTCGGTTTGTTAGGATTGTTAACAGGTGGTACTTGGGCAAATTATGCATGGGGCGAACCTTTTCCCATCAACGAAATCAAATTGTTGATGACTTATACAGCCTTGGCAATTTATATGGCTTACTTCATATTGCGTATGTCTTTCGATGATTTTGAACGGCGCGCGCGTATTTCTGCTGTTTACAGCATTTTTTCTTTCGCTTCGCTTGTACCACTTTTGTATGTTATTCCTAAATTAGCAGCATCCAGCAGTCACCCTGGCAACGGCGGCAATTCATCCATCGCTACACAAGACATGGATAATACCATGCGTCTGGTGTTCTATCCTGCCAGCATCGGTTGGATACTTTTGGGTATTTGGATAGCAACATTGGTTGTGCGGATGGAAATTGTGAAGGAAAAGATTTTGAGTCGGTGAAGTTGCCCCCTCAGTATAAAACTAATTTTATAACAAAAAACCATCTCTTTCAAATGAAAAAATATATTTTTGGGGCAATAACAATAATATTCGCTTCATGTCAGGTTGGTGTTCCAATAACAGTTGAGCCACCTAAAAATAATAACACCTATAATGTCGAATATCTTTTTGAACACGAAGGTTGTAAGGTCTATCGGTTTAGAGACCATGGGCAATACGTTTATTTTACGAACTGCAAAGGAGAAACCATCGTTCCCAGAGATTCATTACCTGCAATTCGAAACGCTACAAATATGAAAAAACAGTAAAATACTGAGGGGTACATTTTAGCTAATTTAAAAAACAATAACAATGAAAAAAATATCAATCGCAACTATTTGCAACCTTCTAATTTTAAATCTCTTAACTGCACAATCGGCAACGCCTGTCAATCCAAATCGCGGTATGGGTATGAATGTCGTTATCATGGTTATTGCCATCATATTTACAGGCATTGTTTTGTATTTAATTAATATAGATAGAAAAGTAAGTAAATTAGAAAAAGAGATAAACAATAATTAAACAAAGGCGTTAATATTAAAGAGACAAAATATTATTCTTAATTAATACAATCAATTTTTATTAATTAAGAATAATATTTGGTAAATAAACATAGATTTTTTAATAAAATTCTGTTTAATAAAAATTCCTAATTCCTAATTCTTTTTATTACTAACCAAATTATTAAAATCAAATCAAATTCAAAATGAGCCACGCACCAAATTTATTTTTTGAAAGCGTCAATCAAAACTTCGCCAAAGCAGCCCCTTTTACAGGATTACCTGTTGGCGTTCTTGACCAAATTAAAGCCTGTAATACGGTTTTACGCATTCGTTTTCCTGTTCGTATTGGCGCAGATGTAGAGGTTTTTGAAGCCTACCGCGCCCAACACAGTCATCACCGTATGCCCACAAAAGGCGGTATTCGCTATGCTATGACTGTTGACCAAGAAGAAGTTATGGCACTTGCAGCCCTCATGACTTACAAATGCGCTCTTGTGGATGTGCCTTTCGGCGGTGCAAAAGGGGGTGTCAAAATCAATCCTAAAAACTATACGATTGAACAGTTGGAACGCATTACACGCCGTTACACCTACGAACTCGTCAATCACAGTATGATTGGTCCGGGCAAAGACGTTCCCGCACCCGATTATGGCACCAGCTCCCGCGAAATGGCATGGATTCTCGACACCTATTTATCTATGAATCATGGCGAATTGGACGCCATTGCTTGCGTTACAGGCAAGCCCGTCAATATGAACGGTATCAAAGGACGCGATGAAGCGACTGGTCGAGGCGTTTTTTACGGCATCCGAGAAATGGTCAGCATCCAAGAGGACATGGATAAATTGGGCTTGACAACGGGCATGAAAGACAAACGCATCGTTGTGCAAGGTCTTGGTAATGTGGGCTATCATACAGCCCGAATTTGTCAATTAGAAGGTGAGGCAAAAATCATTGGCATCGCTGAATACGAAGGCTCTATCTACAATCCCGATGGTTTTGATATTGATGCACTCGTCGCACACCGCAAAGCCAATGGTACGATTATGAATTTTCCAGGCGCACAACAACTGGAGACACGCATGGATGCCTTGGAATTGGAGTGCGATATTTTAGTACCCGCTGCCCTTGAAAATCAGATTACGATGGATAATGTCGCTAATATCAAGGCAAAAATCGTCGCAGAAGCCGCCAATGGCCCTGTTTCGGCTGAAGCCAGTGCTTATTTAGCCGCAAAAGGTGTATGGGTTCTACCCGATATGTATATCAATGCTGGCGGTGTTACGGTCTCTTATTTTGAATGGTTAAAAAACTTATCGCACGTCCGTTTTGGTCGTATGACCAAGCGTTTTGAGCATAATGCTTATGATAATATCGTCAACGCCATTCAAAAATATACCAACACACCCGTCAGTGAACGCGATAGAGCGATGTTGACACGCGGTCCAGACGAAATTGACCTCGTCCGTTCAGGTCTGGAAGAAACGATGATTACTGCTTACCATACCATACGAGAACAATGGCACGCCGACCCGCGTATCGAGGATTTGAGAACGGCGGCTTTCGTAGTTGCCATCAAAAAAGTAGGTAGTGATTATGCACAATTGGGGATTTTCCCATAGTGGTTATTCGTTATTGGTTACTGGTTATTGGGAAATTGGTTATTGGTTACTGAAAATTGGTTATGATAGGATTAGTTGATTGCTACTGCTAATAACAATTTTCTAGTAACCAATAACCAATTTCCCAATAACCAATAACCAATAACCAATTCCCCAATAACCAGTAACCAATTACCATTAACCAATAACTAAAACGTATGAGCGGTAAAAGCGAATGGTTCGCCGAGTGGTTTGATTCACCTTATTATCACATTCTATATCATAACCACAATGAGCAAAGTGCTAAGGATTTTATTGATAAGTTGTTCCAAAAACTGACCCCTCAGTATGCGACACTACATCCGACAAGTTATTATAAAATTCTGGATTTAGCTTGTGGCAAAGGGCGGCACAGCCGTTACATGGCTTCAAAAGGTTTTGACGTGACGGGGACAGATTTATCTGAAAACAGCATTCGATATGCGCGTCAGTTTGAATCTGACAATCTTAGTTTTTTTGAACATGACATGCGTAAACCTTTCAGAATCAATTACTTCGATTACATTTTCAATATTTTTACCAGTTTCGGTTATTTTGATAGAGATGAAGACAACGTGACGGCATTGAAATGTGTACACGATGGGTTGAAACACGATGGTACTTTTATTCTCGATTATTTTAATGCGACTTGGGTACGACAAATGATGAGACCAACTTATATAGAAACGGCGGGCGATATCGTTTTTCATATCCAAAAACACATTGAAAACGGACATATTTACAAAACCATTTCTTTTGAAATAGAAGAAAATTCAGTTAATAAGCAATACCATTTTCAAGAAAAAGTACGGTTGTTTTCATTACAAGATTTTGAAACAATATTTGAAAAAGCTCATTTAAAAATCATTGAAAAATATGGTGACTATGAACTCAATTCATTTGACGAACAAACATCTAATCGGTTGATAATCAAAGCTGTGAAAAAAATTTAGATTCTAAAAATGAATATCACTAAATGGATAATATGCCTCTCACTTTTATCGTGTAATCAACCTCTAAAGAATCAAAAAGTGATAGAAACAGAAAACACAATATCTATTTCCGAACCTGACATTACCAAAAGCCCCCATTTCAAAATTATTCATGTATTCGTAGCACTTTGCGATAATGAACATCAAGGTATAGACAAAGTACCACCTAAAATCGGCAACGGTAAAGACCCTGAAAACAATTTATACTGGGGTTGTGATTTGGGAACAAAGACCTTTATAAAAAAGCATAAAGACTGGAAACTATTGCAGTCCATACCCAATCCAAGAGAAAAAGTTTTAGAAAGATGTATTTTTAAGCATAAAACAAAAGACGTTTTACTTGTTGCAGATGCGTATGATGGTGAATTCATTAAACTTTGTACGGTTGATTTTTTGCAAAGCTGTTCGGGTCATTTCAATAACTTTTTTCTTTTGGAAAAAGATTCAGTTGCTTGCGGTGGAAAATCAGATTTATTAGGATATATAGGACATGATGGGCTTATGGAATTCACGATTGATGAAAATTTTACTCCTCAAAATACTCAAAAACGAGAAACCATCATTTTGGCTTGTATCAGTCAAAGCTATTTTGCACCTTATTTAAGACAAACTGGTGCAGAACCCTTGGTTTGGACAACGGATCTTATGGCACCCGAAGCCTATACGCTTGTAGCAGCGATAGATGGTTGGATTGAGGGGAAAAACAAAAAAGATATAAGAGAACAAGCCGCCCAAGCCTATCATAAGTATCAAAATTGTAGTATCAAAGCAGCAAGAAATCTGTTATTGGAACGGTTTACAAATAACTAAATAGTTTGTATCTTTGAGGAAAAACTGAGCCATGCCCAAACCGACAAGTCAGAGAATCGCATTAAGTGAACTCGAAAAAACACTTTTAGTGAAGATAAGCCGCGCCCACACGTCG
>JANOAU010000161.1:0-23331 GCA_031411275.1 Saprospiraceae bacterium
GGTTAATGAAGAGGAACAACATTTTTCCTTGACCACTTCTGTTGCTTTACCTTACTATGAAGCGACAATAAAAGGCTCAAAAGACAATGAGTTGTTTTACAATTATATGAAATTTCTATCTGCTAAACGCAAAGATGCAGAAGCGGCGGGTGCTTTGAAAGCAAGGGATTCGGTGGCATCCATGAAAAAATTTGCAGAATTAGATAAAGAAGTCAAGGCCTATCAATGGGATTTGGCAAAGAAAAACCCTACAACCGTTTCAGCAGCCCTCATAAAATCTGCGATTGAAGTGGAAATGCCAACTTTTGACAATATCAAAGATGCTGATAAAAAGCAATTGGCTCAATATTATTACTACAAAGAACATTGTTTCGATAATTTTGAATTGGGCAATCCTGCTTTATTAAGAACACCTGTTTTGCAACAACGCGTTGATTATTATATCGAGAAATTGACTCCGCAGCACCCTGATTCGATTGCAGAATCTTGTTATCGCATGTTAGATGCGATGAAGCCTTCAAAAGAGACTTTTCAATTCTATTTTGTCCAATTTTTGAACAAATATGCTAAATCTAACCTTGTAGGTTTCGATGGTATTTATGTTAAATTAGCTAAAAAGTATATTGAACCAGGGTTAGCAGATGACTTTATTGAAAAAGAAAACAGAGAGAAAATACTTCAAAATGCCAACAAGTTAGAGCCTATTTTGATTGGGAAAAAAGCACCTGAAATTAAGACATTCAAAGAGGATAATACAATCATAAGTTTGTCTGAAATCAAGGCAAAATATACTGTTTTGTTCTTTTTTGCGCCTGATTGTGGACATTGTCAAAAACAATCACCTTTTTTAGTAGAGTTTTTTAAGAAAGCAAAAGAGAAAAATTGGGACGTGAAAGTTGCAGCTGTTTGTACCTACGTCGGACCCGACAAAATGCCTGAATGTTGGAAATATGTGAAAGAAAAAGGTTTTGGTGATTTTATCAATACTATTGACCCTTATATGATTTCACGTTATAAAACGCTGTATAACGTCGAAACCACGCCACAAATCTATGTTTTAGATGAAAACAAAATCATTCGCTCAAAAAACATTGAAGCCAAACAACTGGAGGAAGTAATTGAGTTTTTGATGAAAGAAGATGCGGAGAAGATACAGAAAGAAGTGAAAGGGCATTAAGAATTAATATTTTATAAACAAAAAAGCCAAACTTAGAATCAAATCTAAGTCTGGCTTTTTATTTTTACACCCCCTCAGTATTTTGAGGGATTATTGAGTTTTATTAAGTAGTATTGAGTAATTCTACTTTGGCACTTTAGCCTTTTAGAAAAGAGGATGCCCCAAAAGGCTAACTTGGTTGATGAAACGGTACGATGAGCAAGAAATTTTTGAGTATTTGAAAGGCTTTAGCCACTTATTCGTTTGTCATAAGACAAATAATATAGTTAAATGTGGACAATTTATATGTGGACTTCTTCACGACTGTAAAAGCAATATAGAACGCATGGTAGAGCGCATTGCCGAAAGTGACTACGACCAGTTGCATCATTTTATCAGCGAATCGCCCTGGGATTCTTTAGCTGTCATGGATTCTGTGGCAGAAAAAGTACAAAGGACGTTACAGCATAGTTCGCAAGTACCTGATGCACCGCCCTCGATAGGACTGATATTAGACGAAAGTGGCTGGGAGAAGTCAGGAAAAAAGAGTGTTGGCGTAAGTCGGCAATACATCGGACAAATCGGTAAAGTCGCCAATGGACAAATGGGTGTTTTTGCCTCTTTGTGCAATGGTGAGCAAGTTGGTTTGGTTCAAGGACGCTTGTATTTGCCCCAAGAATGGGTCAATGATAAAGCCCGTTGTACAAAAGCAGGTATTCCTGTTAAAGACCAAATTTATCAAACGAAACCAGAATTGGCAGTCAAAATACTGAAAACATTACCCCCCTCAGTAAATTATGATTGGGTAGGCGGTGATTGTATTTACGGCAATTCACTGGTTCTTAGGCAGTATTTATACGACCAAAAACAAGCCTTTGTCCTTGATGTGGGTGAAGAATTGGGCGTTTACTTAAAGCAACCCCAATTATACATTCCGACAAAAAAGGACGGCAGAGGACGCACACCGACAAAATATGTTTGTGATGATAAACCCGTGTTAATCAAGGATTTAATTAAGCAAATTCCTGAAGAAAAATGGCAGACGATGACTCATAGGCACGGTACAAAAGGTCCTTTAACCCGAAAAGCCACAATCTTGGACGTTTATATCTGGAAGACAGAACGTGAAACAGATATAGAAGCAGTCCAACTCATTATTAGTACCCAAACGGATGGTTCTGAAATAAAATATAGCTTGTGTTACAACGTAGAAGGCAAAATGGCTCTCAAAGTCGCCCTCTTTCGCCAAATGCAACGCTATTGGATAGAAAGAGCCTTTCAAAATGTCAAAGAACAACTCGGTTTACACCAATATCAAGTACGCTCTTGGAATGCTTGGTATCACCATATTGCTTTGTCTTTGATGGCTTTGCATTTTGTTTTACAAATCCAAAAGGACAATAAAGAGGATATGCCTTTACTTTCTGTGCCCGATATTAAACTTATTTTTGCTAAAAAATTACTCAATAAACTCAATTCTGATGAAGGACTTTTAATGGCTTTAAATATCAGACATCGCAAAAGAAAATATGATATTGACCTCCATTCTAAAGTGCCAAAGTAGAACTAAGTAGTCGTGTGTATTGAGACTCATACATTGTTGATTGTCAATTACTTATTCTAAGTCTCACTACTCACTACTTTATACTCACTACTTAAGCAAATGTCTCTACTTTTTTGCCACGTTTACGGCTGCTTTCGTCCAACAAAATTTTACGTAGACGTATAGATTGTGGCGTTACTTCCACATATTCGTCTTCTTGTATGTATTCCAAAGCTTCTTCCAACGTGAATTTACGAGGTGGAATCAATCGTACTTTATCATCAGAACCACTCGCACGCATATTCGTTAATTGTTTCGTCACTGTAACGTTTACAACTAAGTCTCCCGGACGTGCATTTTCGCCAATCACCATACCTGTATAGACTTTTGCACCTGCTTCAACGAAGAAAGTACCACGGTCTTGCAAGTTGTTGATAGAGAAAGGAATGGCGTTACCCGTTTCTTTTGAAATCAAAGAACCATTTTGACGGCTTGGAATATCACCTTTGAACGGTTGGAACTCGATGAAACGATGTGTCATAATGATTTCACCTTGACACAATGTCAACAAAGTCGAACGCATACCGATGATGCCACGCGAAGGAATCTCAAATTGCATAATCATACGGTCGCCTTTTGGTACCATAGACAACATTTGACCTTTACGGCGTGTCACATAATCAATAACTGTACTACTTTTATCTTCTGGAACGTCAATATTCAATTCCTCGATTGGTTCGTGTTTTTTACCATCTATCAATTTAGTGATAACTTGTGGTTGACCAATTTGTAACTCATAACCTTCACGACGCATCGTTTCGATCAAAACCGACAAATGTAAAACGCCACGACCAAAAACTTTGAACGTATCGGCAGAGTCTGTTTCTTCCACACGAAGCGCCAAATTTTTCTCCAATTCCTTGTATAAACGGTCTTTTACGTGACGGCTTGTCACATATTTACCTTCTTGACCAAAAAACGGTGAGTCGTTGATTGTGAAAGACATACTCATTGTTGGCTCGTCAATCGTGATTGTACCCAAACCTTCTGGATTGTCGAAGTCCGCAACACAGTCGCCAATTTCAAAACCTTCGATACCGACTATCGCACAAATGTCACCAGCCACAACTTCGTCTGCTTTCACTTTGCCCATACCTTCAAAGGTATAAAGTTCTTTGATACGGCTTTTTTGAATAGAACCATCGCGTTTGATAAGCGAAATATTCATATTAGGGCGCAAAACACCTCGACGCAAACGACCAATCGCAATACGACCAATATATTTCGAGTAGTCCAAAGACGTAATCAACATCTGCACACCGCCTTCAATATCTGCCTGTGGTGGTGGAATGTGAAGAATAATTTGGTCGAGCAAATAAGTAATATCTTCTGTTTGTTTGTTCCAATCTGGACTCATCCAATTGTTACGAGCTGAACCGAAAACGACAGGGAAATCCAACTGATTATCATTAGCTTCGAGTGCGAACATCAAGTCGAACACTTGTTCGTGAACGATGTCAGGCGTACAGTTTTGCTTATCAACTTTGTTGACAACGACTATCGGTTTCAAACCCAATTGAAGTGCTTTTTGTAGGACGAAACGCGTTTGAGGCATCGCACCTTCAAAAGCGTCAACCAAAAGCAACACACCATCACACATATTTAATACGCGTTCAACTTCACCACCGAAGTCACTGTGACCCGGGGTGTCTATGATGTTGATTTTATGGTCTTTGTAACGAATAGACACGTTTTTAGAAGTGATAGTGATGCCACGTTCACGCTCTAAATCGTTGTTGTCGAGGAGGAGTTCGCCAGTCTGTTCATTATCACGGAAAAGTTTTCCGATAAGAATCATTTTGTCAACAAGAGTCGTCTTACCGTGGTCAACGTGAGCAATAATGGCGATGTTACGGATGTTCTGCATTGAGAGATTTTATTGTTAAATATGTGTATTGTTGAATTGCTTTGTATTAATATGGTAAAAAAAATTTAGCCATTTAGCAATACCACTATTCAACCTTTTAAAAAACGCCGCAAAGGTACGGTTTTCTTAGCGTTAAAATAACCATTATTGGAAAATAGATGTAAAATTAGTCTTTGTTTAGCCAAAACGGCTATTTATACTGAGGGGGGTAAATTGTTGCAAATTTGATTTCAAAAAAGTGTGTTTTTACCAAACGGTTTTAATTGATGAGAGGGTGGTGTAAAGAAGTATGATTTTTTAAAAATTTCCCAAATGTGAGTAAATGTTCAGAATTTGTTTCTATGTTTGCATACTATTTGCTTAAGGTTCATTTTTTGAACACGGATTAAGAATGTTGAAAGCTACACGACTCACCAAAACACACCACACACGGCTCAATTCGAGTTCGTTTTTACACATATTTTAATACTTTAAGAAACTGTTAAGAAACAGTTAAAAATGGCTGTGTAATTATGATTTTGTAGAGGTCGAGTCAATGCTTTTAATTTTTGGTTGTAATTTTGCTGGATATTTATCGAAAGGACACATTTTTTCATAGCTGTAATGGTTGTTTTAGCCATTCAGCCACAATTCAATCTAATGAAAGAAAAGTATATTTATAACAAACAGACGCTACAATTTGAGAAAATTGACATTAATTGGAAAGAGAGACTCATTAAAGTATTCGGTTTTTTTTCTGCTTTTGTCATGACTTCTATGCTCTGCTATCCACTGCTACAAAAAGTATTTCCATCTGCAGAAATTCAAGTAAAAAATAGAGAGATAGAGCAACTTGGTTTTAAATACAATGCTCTTCAAAAGCATGTTGAAACGATGGATAAGGCTGTGCTAAGCCTACAACAACGGTCAAATGGTGTTTATCGGCGCATGTTTAATATGGACCCTATTGACGAATCTGTTTGGGAAAGTGGTGTTGGGGGACATGAAAAATATGCTAATTTAGCTAAATTTTCAAGTTCACAAACCATTATTGAGACACAAGACCGCATCGAATTGTTGTCTCATCAAATTGCGCTGCAATCTAAGTCATTGGATACGATTGCCAGTTTGGTCAAAGAAAAAGAAAATATGCTCCGTGCCATTCCCAATTTGAAACCTGTCCGCGAGGATAAGTTGCATGAAAGTATGGGCGTTTTGTCGGGTTTTGGTGTGCGTATTCATCCAATTTATAAGGTGAGAAGGTTTCATAAAGGCATTGATTTTTCGGCAGATTCAGGTACAGCTATACAAGCCACTGGCGAGGGCGAAGTTGTTCAGGCAGGGCGTGATGGCGGTTACGGCAATTGTGTGATCATTCGTCATGGCTATGGCTACGAAACTTTATATGGTCACATGTCAAAAGTAGATGTTCATGTAGGTCAAAAAGTGAAACGTGGTCAACTTATTGGCTTGATTGGTTCATCGGGGTCGGCAACGGGGCCACATTGTCATTATGAAGTTCATCTGAATGGTCAAGTTATCAATCCTTTGCCTTATTGCCTCGATGGTTTGACTCCTTCTGAATATGCTTTACTCGTGAAAGCAGCGACTGCTGAAAATAATTCATTTGATTAACCTACTTATACTGAGGGGTTATTTTTTAAAAAATAGGCTCTATCAAATTATATTGATAGAGCCTATTTTGTTCTTAAAATATTTTTGCAAACCGCTTTTGTTATGTTGCTTTTTGTCATTCAGATTCTTTTGCTAATTCATGAGAATCTGAATGACAAAAAGCGACATAATAAAAACGACATAATAAAAGCGACAGGGCAAAGCCGTAATTTTAATACCCTACGACCAATTTACGAGTGACTGGTCGCTTCCCCTTGCTTTCAATGCGTATCATATATTGTCCTGTTTCAAATGTAGATAAGTTGACACGGTGAGGTGCATTTTGCGCCGCTTCTATTTTTTCTTGATACAATTCCTTGCCTATTATTGAAAAAATCCGAATATTAACAGGGTTGCCCACGGCTTCCGACAAATCAATATTTGCAAAGTCTTGTGCAGGATTAGGAAAAATATTGTATTGGCTTGGCTTTAAGTAATTGATTCTCAATACCTCGCTATACTGAGGGGGGGTATTGTCTGCAAAAATGGTTTGGATGCGATAGAAGTTATCGCCTTCTGCAAGTTTGCCATCAATAAAAGAAAAGTAGCGTAGGGTAGAAACGTTATTATCGTTGACAATACTGAGTGGTTTAAATTCACTTTGCTCATCCAGTTTTTCAAGTTGATAATAATCAATTGATTTTTGTGTATTGACCATCCATTGTAAAGCTGCTTTGCCGTTATCGAGTCGACCATCTAAAGAAACCAAATCGGCACTTCGAGCATTATTGAGCGTGGTGCAATTAGCTGCAAAAGGCATGATTTGTAGAGCTTGATTTGGAACTGTCCAAGATAAATGGATGGAAGCATTCCCTTTTTTTGCTGAGTATTCCGTAATAATTGGATAGGTAACACCAGCTACTAAATTAATGGAAGCAGTGTAAGTTTTTACTTTTTTATTGCCCCATTGGTCTATCAACTTATTGTTGTTGACCCAAAGCATAATACCATCATCAACGTTTATCGTGAATTTATAACTGCCTGTGACGGTTGCTGTAAAACTGCCATTCCATCTTACAGAAAAATTATCTTTATTGATACCACTCATTGGGGCAACAGAACCCCAATTGTAATCAATAGCCATTTCAAAACGAGTGGTAGCGGGTGTCCCTAATAAAGCATTATTATTGAAATAAGAGGCTTGAAGGCAGCCTAAACTACTAACTGGTGAGCCAGTTGGCATAGCTGTAGTTTCAACGCCGTTTGACCAAGTTGAGCCATTTCGGACAAAAACGCGGAAAAAATAAGTTTTCCCGGCAGTCAGATTGGTCACTGTGACATTTGAACCATTGCCTTGATAAACGACTTTTCCGCCTTCAAAAGTGGCTCCAGTGCCTGTAAAATTCGAATTTGCGATATAAGTTGTTCCTGTTGGCTTGGTAATAAAGCCGCTTCCTTCTTTTGCAACGACCAAAATATCACTAAACACAGCATTAGGTGTTGTCCAATTAACTAATGCAGCATTGATTTGGGGTGTTGCACTGAGGTTAGTCACATCGGGTGCTGTTGGAATAACGGCTGTAGGCATGACAGTAGTTTCAACACCATTTGACCAAGTTGAGCCGTTTCGGACGAATACGCGGAAATAATACGTTCTGCCTGCTGTTAAATTTGTGGCGGTGACATTTGTACCTATTCCTTGATAAACGACTTTTCCACCTTCAAACGCTGCGCCACTTCCCGTAAAATTGGCATTGGCAATATAAGTCGTTGCCGTTGGTTTGCTTGTAAAACCGCTACCTTCCTTTGCTACAACGAGGACATCACTAAAAGTAGAAGTGGGGTTTGTCCAACTAACTAAAGCTGCATTGGTTTGTGGTGTTGCCAAAAGATTGCTCACCTCTGCGATGACAGTGGTGGGTGTACAGTCAGTACAATTTAATACAATATTCCCTTGATGCGGATAGACGTTTACGGTGACGATACTGCCTGTTCGTACTGAGGGGATAAGTGTGCCGTTTTGAGTCACATTATAATTGCCCGCAATGCCGTTGAGGTTGATATTCAAGGTAACAGAAGTGCGTAATACTGAGGGGTCGATTGTTTTTAGGGTATTAAAACTGACAGCTATGACACCTGTTGAAGCGGAATAAGAAACGATGGGCTGGTAAGCGTCCCGTTGCATTTTGTATGTAATAGCTTCTGTTGTAGTGGCAGACCAAATATTACCATTATTGATTTGGGTTTTGACATAATCCAAATGACTCGTATAATTAGCAACGGTCATGGCACCCCATGAACCATCAGCCACACCGTGAAATTCACGAATAGCATACCCTCCAGATGTAACGGCTTGGTCAACAGCTTGATTGAGTGATGAAATTGCTGAACTGGGGCTATAAACAAAGAAGTTTAGGTGCATAAAATCTGTAAATGAACTCGTATTTACCGCTTCTTGCGTTCCTGCACGAGTACCGAGATAGCCTAAGCCTGTCAAATAACTGAGGATGCCATCCGAAGCCGCATCATAAGGATGGATAAAAAAACGAGGCTTAATACCTGTGTTTGCTTCGATTATTTGGGTTGATGTTCCTAATTCTGTAGCATATTGGGCAGAGCCATAAGTCGAAAGCCCTGAACATTGACCCGCTGTGCCGCCACAAAGATGGTTATGTGAGTGATTCACACATTCATGACCATGCGAAATCATTGTACGTGCATTTGCCCATTCAGTAGCACCGCAAAAATTGGTAATAGCTCCGAAGCATAGTTTAACGCCACGTGCCGTTGCTATGGGGTCTGCATACTGAAATATGCCTGTAACATAGTTGCTATAATCATCATGGATGATGGAATAAGCAGCTTTTTTATTGTCTTTCCAATTGGAAAAACTGGCTGTTGGTGTCTGACTACTGAGGGGGAGAGTGACGTAGAGACAGAAACACAGAAATGAAAAAGTTTGTAGGTAAAGACGTTTGTTCATAACGTTATTCGTATTAATTTTTATTAAATATAGGTTTGTGATTTTTGATTATTGCCACTACATTCAAGTTCCATTTACAGTTATATACTTTCCGCAAGTAAAAAAAACTTATATGAAGTTCTAAATTTGTTTATATCCATTTAAGCCGCAATTTCTTTTTCTCTTTTTATGCGAACAGGCTGTAAGTTTGAAGATATAGCAGGCTGTTGTTTTGGTATGATAGGCGAAGGTTTTGGCACTGCCACAGGTAACTGCCCCATGCTGCCGGTGCGTTTCAAAACACCCCACCCTTGCATTTCGCCTTTTATGGCTTTCACAAAAGATTTGAATAAAACAGAATACATCAATGGACGATAAACAAACCGTTGTGGTATGACCATCCATAAATTCTTTAAAGAGACATTTTCATAGCGCAAAGCAACACCTGCACACAGTAAATCAAAGAACAAAAAGATGGCATACAAAATAAACGCATGATATTGTTCCCAAATTGAAGCATCACCGACAGCCACAGGGTCGGCTGTAAACCAATGAAAAATTGCTCCAATCAAAATCACATCTGCGATGGGTGCGAAAATGGGTACTAAAAATTGATATATCAAAATATTAGGAAACGCTACCCAACCGAGGGATTTGTATTTATTCCTGAAAAGGACATCTCGATTTTTCCAAAAGGCTTGAAGTACGCCAAAAGTCCAACGGAATCGTTGTTTTAAAAACTGTTTGATGGTTTCTGGCGATTCAGTAATGGCAATAGAATCGTTGTTTTGCGCCACGCGATAGCCTTTTTTAAGTATTTTAATGGTCAAATCACAGTCTTCTGCCAGTGTATCAGTTTCATAATTGCCAATGAGCGTTTTTTGGCTTCTGAAACTGCACAATGGACCAAAATCATTTTCGGGGATATTTTCTATTTTTTCGCCCATTACAGCGACTCGTCTGAATGCACCTATAGCACCTGGCACGACGGTAATGCAGTTGAGATAAGCAAAAGCCATGCGGTCAAAATTTTGCGCCGTTGTGTATTCGATGCTTTGCCACTTTGTCAACCAATTGATTTGATTGCCTACGCGGACATTTCCAGCTACAGCACCTACTGTAGGGTCAAGGAAAGGTTTCGCAATCTCCCGCAAAGCATTGGGGTCAAGTTGTGTATCTGCATCAATGCAGACAACAAAATCGTAACGGCTTCTGAGTAAACCAAAATTAAGGGCAGAGGCTTTGCCACCATTAGCTTTTGTCAATACCTGCACGCGCGGATGCCCTGCAAAGGCTTCTTTGACCCGTTTGAAAGTCTCGTCTTTTGAGCCATCATCTACGAAAACCACTTCATATTCATCATAATTTTGCTGTAAAAGACTCATAACGGTTGAAATAGCATTCATTTCTTCGTTATAAGCTGGCACGATGATACTGAGGGGGGGGGCAAAATCTGGATAAGGCTGTGCATTCTGTTTCCGTCTTTGCAAATAAGCAAAAAACAAAATAAATGCAGAGCGAAAAATGGATAAACCTATAGCAGAAATAAAAATCCAATACAAAGAGTCGTGAAATGAATTGATGCAATCATTGATAAAGCGATTGACGCTTACAAGGAACTGTTGGTCTGCCCGTACAACAGGCATCAACTCTGCTTTGGGTTTACCAATTAAGTCGGCGATTGTTGTAAATATATATCCTTTTTTTCTAAAATGATGAATAACTTCGGGTAATGCCGTCACTGTTGCTTCACGATTTCCGCCCGCATCGTGCAACAATATAATATGACCAAATCCTCGTTCTAAGCCCAATTCAATGGCTTTTATGATACTTTCAGTCGTCACACCTTTTTCTAAATCCCAGTCACGAGGGTCAATGCTTTCGTTGACAGTCAGATAATTGTGTTTTCGCGCTAATATGAAAGGCGCTAATTGGTCTTTTGTCTCGGGTTCCTGATAAGGGTTATAGGGTGGTCGGAACAGAATAGTTGAATGACCTGTCAAGCCTTCGATGGTTCGGCGGGTTCTAATCAACTCTAATTCTGCTGCCCAAAACATCATATTGTTGAGATTCTCATGTCTATATGTATGATTACCAATCTCATGCCCTTCATTATAGATGCGTTTGACCATTCCGTGATTGGCTTCAGCATTACTGCCAATCAGAAAAAAAGTAGCAGGGGCTTTCTCTGTTTTTAGAATATCGAGAACACGCGCTGTGTATTTCTCACTGGGACCATCGTCAAAAGTGAGGACTAATTTCTTGTCAGCCACTTTTCCAAACCGTTGTACAACATAAGACGTTGGTAATTTATCGTAATATTCTTTGGTAATGATATGATAATTATGGTCATATTCAAATCGGATTGATCCCTCAGTAGGTTCGGTCAAAATATCGGTCACTTCACCTTCACCAACATAGTCCACGTCTTCGCCGACAAGTGATGTTTGTAAGTTTTTTATATCAAAACTACCACTCAAAAGCCCTTGATTACTCAAATCTTTATCAAAAAACTGCCAAATGCGCGGGTCTTCTGCACCTAAACGCCAAAGAGCTACACCTCGCCAACCGATATTCGTAGCGGCTCTTATTTGATTAAAATTGGTAACAGCATCTACAAAAAATACTTTATGAGGTATTTTTTCATCATCCGTATAGGTAAATTCAAGGTTATAGGTTGTTTGATTGAATATAATTTTTGCTGAAGCCTCTTGGGCAATAGCTAAAGCACCCCGATAAGTAAGGCAATGTGCATCCACCTCTTTTTTACCCCAATCCAGTCCATAATCAGCAATGCATAGGACAAATTTATGAGTTGGTAAATTTTTTGAAACGGACTCCATAATGCTTTCAACCCATTTTTGATCCGCTATCGAACCCGCTTTCCCTGTTTGAAAATGTTGATTATAAGCCATTACAAACAACAAATCGGTGATAGGTTCAAGCCTTTCGGGTTTATAATGAGCGTTTAATGGCACAATAGATTGAGACAAGAGTAACCCCTCAGTATTCAGTCGTTGGTGGAGTTCGGCGATAAAATCATAAAAATCTTCTGTCGTAGAGTCGGGTAGCCCTTCAAAATCAACATTTATACCTTTAAAACCATATTGTTTTAATGTATGAATTAAGTTATCAATAAAAATATGCCTTTTTTCTACGTTTTTGAACAGCCTTTCAACGTTGGGAGCATTCCATTGGTCTTGCCAAAAATTGGACAGCAATGGCACGACGGCTACTGAGGGGTTCTCGCGTAACAGTTTAAATGCTCTTACATCGGGTTTGAAAACAACCGTATCGGCATCGCTTAAAAAGAGCCATTCGGGCAAAACCATATTGATTTTGTCAATATTATTGCGCAGAGTATAATAACTCTGTGGATCCCAATTCACAAAAAAGCCAGCTCGTATTTGTTGTGCTAAGGGAACGCTGGCGTTATTACTGAGGGGGGCAAAACACGTCGGACGCTCTGATTGACAACAATGCGTTAGCGCATTGTCATGCCAACTGATGCTTGAATCGAGTGCAATTTGGGAGAGTTGACTGTGTATTTTTAAGTAATTTTTAGGTAATTCAGGTTTGAAATTGTTGGTATAAATAATAATTAAACTGCATAATCCTAACACAACCAGACCGATGAGACTGTAAGTGATCCACTTAACAGTATACCATCGACGCGGAGTCGGTGTCGAGAACACTTGCCTTGAATGAGTTGACATGAGAAATAAGTTTGTTCGTAGTTATATGAAGTTTGTTTTCTTTTCGAATTTAGTTTATCGTAATACTTTGTTCGTTTTTTGTATCTTAATGAATAGGTAAGGGAGGTCGAATAAAATTTATTTTTGGTTTAATAACAATTCATAATTCGTTAATGCTTTTTCTTTTGTTCTTTCCGCCATAAAATATATTTAAAATCTAAATTGAATAGTGACGATAATTTACCTTCAACAGCACCATCATATTTTCCAACATTTACGGGCAGTGATAGAATATAGCGAGCCGTTATATCGTATTTGCCAACTTTTCGATAGATTAAAGGTAAGCCTAATTCATAGTCTATCACTCGGAGCATTTTACCAGCTCTATGATTTTGATCAACGATGTCATAACGGTCAGTTGTAGAGGTCATCCAAGTTAAATTTGGCTCAAAAATGAGTTTTCCGCCCCAAAATGGTCGCCATTCTTTATTTTTTGACACTGTGATGGCAAATTGAGCAACATTCTCGGTGGGACTAATCATGTAGTAAAATTGTGGAGCAATAGAAAAATAGGTAGCATTGATGCCCATATAGGCAGACATAAAATGATTAAAAGCCCATTGTAATTCCGATTGACTTTTGCCATAATACAACCAACGGCTATAACTAAGGGATGCCCCTACACGATCACTCAATTGGGCTGAATAACCAACAACAAGGTCTGTTTTAGGCAATTTAATATCAAATTTTTGCCAATGATAAGCAATAGCAGAGACCCAAAATCCGCTTTGGTGATGGAGGGAGAGTTGTGTTGATAAGCCATAGCCTTTTACGCCATAGTCACGTCCCGAGTACATGACTCGGCTCATATAGTTTCCATTCAGTTCTAACCGCGTGGCATGTTGAACTTTGTAGTCTATTGAGTCTAATGTAAAGCGTTGTGTTTGGGATTTAATAAGAGCTTCATTTGCACGTGTTGATTGCGCTTCAACTTGTCCCAATAGACAGGTGAACGCAATGACCAGTAAGTTTCGGATCATGGTTGTGGTTAAAGTTTGTTCAAAATGTGTGTTTAATATAAATTAGGAGATTTTATGCAGAATTTTAAGCAGGAGGACTTCACGATGAGTGTAAAATTCAGCAATTTTCTCTCTGTATGCTTTTATTGTATTGTAAGTCAAATAATTGACTCTCATAAGTGAGGCAAAGTTACTACAAATACCTTTGTTGGACAAGGGTAATTTTGGCATTAAAAAAAACAGCTATTTAGTTAAAACCAAATAGCTGCTTTTTTATAACAAGTCATTATCAGAGCATTAAGCTTTCGCTTTTGCCTTTGAAGGTATTGGTCCGCGTAATTCTTTGATGCGTGATTTTTTTCCGATAGTCTCACGGAGATAGAACAATTTAGCGCGACGTACTTTACCGCGTTTTGTCACTTCAATGCTGTCAATGCTCGGTGATGAAATCGGGAAAATACGCTCAACACCTACACCATTCGATATTTTACGAACTGTGAAAGTCTTGTTTGAACCATGTCCTTTGATTTGAATCACGTCGCCGCGATAAGCCTGAATACGTACTTTATCACCTTCGATGATTTTGTAGTTCACGACTACGTTATCACCTGACTTGAAGGCAGGAAAATCAGTTTTACGTGCTAACTGATCTTGTACAAAACTAATAGCATCCATTTTTAATATTTTTTTTAATATTTTTCGATTTTTCTTAGAATTTTTTGCTTTTATTGCCCAACTTCTGTTTTGGCACGCAAAGGTAGGTTTTAGTTTTAACTTATTCAAAGATGTTTGCAAAAATTTGTTTAAAAATTGTTGTTACTATTTTCAGCAAGAGAGACAAGGCTCGGCAAATATCACAACATAATCCCGCCGCTTACTCGCCCATTTTTTTGATAGATTGAATGATTTGTTGAAGAATCAGTCTTAGAAACTACCGATATAATGTCAAATAATCGTGAATAACAATTTTCTTACTCTTCGGATTGACATATTCTACTTCATATAAGTAAATGCCTTCGGGAACTTGCAAGCCCACGTTATTCTTCTGTCCGTTCCAACCTACTGAGGGGTCAGAGGATTCAAAAATCTTTTCACCCCAACGATTCCATATTGACATGCGGAAACTTTTCATGCCATATAAAAAACCTGTCCCTTTGAAAATATCATTATCTGTATCGTAATTTGGTGAAAAAGCATTGGGCATATAAAAGGTCATTTCAGGCTCAATATAAAGGGTTTTGAAAATAGAATCCACACAACCGTTGCTGTTTTGGACATAGAGTTTGACGGTTTGTATGCCTGTATCACGGTAACTAAACCCTGGATTTTTCTGACTGGAATAGGCTTTGTCGCTGAAATACCAACGCCAACCGATGACATCTGCGGAAGAACTGTCAATAAATGAAACAGCAGGTTTTAGGTTATTAATGACTTTGGGTGTCCAATCAAAATCAGCTTTGGGTACAGATTTTACTTTTATCCAACTTCTGAAAGTCGCTTCTTTGTAGCAACCAATGGGGGAAGTTATCATCAGTTTTATAGAAAAAGTATCGGGATAGGTATAGATATGGCTTGGGCTGATGTCTCGTCCTGTCGTGCCATCGCCGAAATCCCAAACGATTTTGTAACTGGTGTCAATGGGTGTTGAGCGATTGACAAATGACACTTTGCTTGGTACACATCCTGCAAAACTATTAGGTTCGACAATGAGAATCGGCGGAGCAGGTTGCCAGTTGAAGCTGATAGTCGTGTCACCTATGCACCCCACAAGGTCTTTGACAACAAAACGGACATTTTTAGTACCCGGTATTTTATATAAATGACTGGGCAGCAAGGTACTCGAATCGCGCAAGCCATCGCCATAGTCCCAAAAAATGGTTTTTAAGGGTATAGAAGTCCGTACATCACCCGTAAAAGCAACGGGCCCTGCCACGCACGTATCGTATTTGAGGGTAAAAGCAGGGAACAATTTACCGCCTACTTTCACGGTCACAAAGGCAGAGTCTTGACATTGCGTATTCGGATTGAGCCTTAAAACACCTTTGTAAATACCTGTATCGCGGAAAGTAACTGTTGGACTCCAATCTAAATAGCGCACTGTGTCACCGCGCATATTGAATTCCCAATAGTAATTTGTAATGTTATTGCGGTCATAACTTTGGTTATTAATCGTTAAATTGACGTTTTCACAGCCGCTCAGATAGAACTCTTTTCCAAAAGTCGAATCAGCCGTAATCGCTGAAACAACTGTTCGTTTGCACGACACAACATTGAATTGAAAATCTCTAAAAATTTTGCCAATTAAAACGCCATTTCTGTATTCCTCGACACAAACTGTGACGACAAATTGACCTAAGATATTCGGTGTACCTGTTATAAAGCCTGTATTTGGGTCTATTTTGACGACAGGATTGCCACCCATAGGTGCATTAATAGAATAATTGGGAAGCCTATAACTGACAAATTGATAAGGCGGTTTGCCAATATTATTACCTGCTGGCGTTGGTCCGGGTGTTCCTCCAGAACTGCCACCTACCAAGGCACCACAAAAACTATACACTAATTGATCCCCCTCAGTATCCGAGGCAGAATGGTCGTAGTTCAAAGGTTCATTTGCACAAATAATGGAAGGCGGAAAATTATTGAAGGTCGGGCTGCTGTTATTAGAGCGTTGCGATTCGGCTGTTATTTCAACGGTATAAGTTGAGCCAGTTGTTCCTGGGTTATAAATGCTTGCGATTGTGCCATTTCGACAACACCTTTGGTACGTTACCGCATAACTTGTTGTGGATTCGACTAAAACCTCATCCCATTCATAAATACCTTCTTCTACACCAATATTGGCGGGTATTTCTGAACAAGGGGGCTTGTTAATGACCACATTCCCTTGGCTTAATATGGCTACTTGACGGCTATTATACAGCGTATATGCACCATTTGCACCTTGGGCTAAGACAGCGATATTAGCGCGCGCATCCAAACCCGTTCCATTTGAGCCATAAAGGTCTCTATAAATTTTCATTGTGAAATGGTAGGTAATTCGAGTAGGGTTGAGTGTGTCTCGTTTAACAAATTTATAGGTAATCACCCCACCTACGATGTGGCTTGCCCACGATACTGAGGGGGTCATTGTTAAGAGGTAGAAAAAGAGCGTCGCAGAAAGTAGTTGATGTTTTTTCACAATAGCAGTGCGTTGTACGTGTTATGTCAATGATGTGTCTTTTACAAAATAACCTCAAAAATAAGCGAGATTTTGGCTGTTTGAAAGTCATCTTCTTTCTTTTTTGAAAAAAAAGAAATTTATTACTAAAGTAAGTTGGAAATGCGAGAGAAATATAAAAGTATCTCAATTGCTGAGGGGGGTACAATAACCAAAACTTAAAAATAAACTTGCAGCAAGTTCAAAACTTGCTGCAAGTTATAAAATAATTAAAATCAATAGTTTATCATTTAAATACGTCTGGATTTATCGTACCAAAGTTGCATAACTTTTCAATTCGAACTTTTCGCCACGGGGCGACACATACGTAACGACGCAAAGATAAACGCCTTGAGGAGATGGTTCACCTTTATTGTTTTTCAGCCCATTCCAACTATCATTGGGGTCAGAGGTTTGGAAAATCTGTTCGCCCCAACGGTTGAATATTCTCAAATCAAAATCTCTCATCCCCTCAGTAATACCCGTGCCTCTATAGCCATCATTGTGACCGTCTTCGTTGGGTGTAAAAGCATTGGGCAACCAATAGGTTACTTGCGGAATCACATCAATGAGTTTTACAATCGTATCCGTACAGCCCGCATTGTTGGAAACCAAAAGTTTCACTTTTTGAACCCCCGAATCTCGAAACTTAAAAATGGGGTTTTGATTGATAGAATACCCTTGTGTGTCAAAAAACCACTGCCATTGGGTTGCAAAAAGCGACTTATCAGTGAACGTGACAGTGTTTTTAAATGTCGAAACTTGTTGTGGAGAGTAAATAAAATCGGCTACAGTTCCTTGTTTAACCCTTATCCAATTCGGAAAATTACGGCTCGTTTTACAACCTATCGGTGATATGACTTCAAGATTAACACTGAAAACACCCGGATTTTGATAAGTATAAGTGGGACTGATAGCAGAACTTTTGCTGCCATTGCCAAAATCCCATTTTATAGTGTAAGTGGAATCAATTGGCTTTGAAATATTATTAAAAAATACCTTTACAGGCGAACAACCTGTAAAAGTGCTGGGTTCAATCAACAAAAGTGGTGGCACAGGCAGCCATTGCAGGGTTTGAGTTGTATCGGCTTTGCAGCCTTTTTCGTTGACGATATTTAATACTATTTTTTTGTTGCCAGGAGTTTCATATTGGTGAGTAGGATTTTGCAGAGATGTATCTTTCCCATCGCCAAAAGACCAATTCCATTTGATTATTTCACCAGAAGGCGAATTTGATTTATCTTTAAAAACAATAGGACCAGCCACACAAGTATCATAAGTAAAGCTAAAATCCGATTTAACAGCTGGGAAAATGCGGAAAAACAAATTGATTGTATCTGCACATTGCGTTCCTGGATTCAAAAAGAGATTGCCAGAGTAATTGCCTGTATCAGGAAATGCCACCGCAGGACTCCATTCTTTGAAGGTTTTTACTTGATTTTGAATCAGAATATCAAATCGAAAATCGGTGATATAAGTACGGTCAAGGCTCAAATTGTTTATAGTAACGTTCGGATTCCCACACGAACGTATTAAATAATTATTCGCCCAGACAGAGTCTGCCGTCACTTTTCCTTTGACAGTGGGGTCACATTTAGCCACATTAAACTGGAAATCGCGATGTAAAGTACCTAAAAGCTGCCCATTTCGGTATTCAGAAACACAGACGCCCACAACGAATTGACCAATGGTTTGTGGAATCCCTGTTATTCTACCCGTTCGTGAATCGATACTGACAATGGGGTCTCCTGCCAAAGGTTGCAGATAAGAGTAGGTAGGTGATTTGAACGATACATCATTCGGCGCGGGCCAGCAGGGTGGGTTAGGAGTCGTTCCTGCACAGCCAATATTGCCGCCTTTTCCGCCACCACCTAAAGGTTGGCAAAAAGAATACACTAATTGATCGCCTTCAGCGTCAGCAGCAGAGTGGTCAAAATTTAATTTTTCATTAGCACATATTACGATGGGTGGAAAATTTTTAAATGTCGGTGAATTATTAGCAGTTTGTTGTCCCAAAGGTGTTATTTCGACAAAATAAGTGGCACCTACATCCCCAGGAGCATTGATATTATTAATCGTTTCATTGCGACAACAACGTTGATACAAAATCACATAGGTATCGTTGATGATTGGTAAATCCTTTTCCCATTCATAAACACCTTCTTCAACGCAGACATCGGGTGGTATCAGACATGGAATAGTAGGCGTGGGCAGCCTATCGGTTCTTCTCGTAATAGGCACCCCAAAAGACTCGACAAAGGCATTTGAATTACCACGATATATTCCTATTGGCGCAATACCATCTAATTGGGCACCGCCATTGGTATAGCAATCACGCCATATTTTCATTGTAAACCGATAACGATTGGAAGTAGACGTTTTGGAGACAATCGTATAAGTGATTTCACCACCTACAATATGTTTTGCCACCAATACTGAGGGGTTTAGTATGGCTAAAAAGCAAAATATTTTGATTATTTTTTTCAAAAGCATTAGGTGGTGTTTGTCGTTGAATGATTAAATAATTTAGGCTAAAAAAAATTTTATGTTGTGTTTTTGACCAAAGCATCTACTTTTGTCGTTTCATAGATGTTTTAACTTATCTTAACAATATAAACGACAAATCGTTGAAAGGCGGTTGCGTTTGGCAAAATATTATTCCATTAAGTAAACAAATTTAAGGATTTATGTTTGAAAACGAAAAATTTTTAGAAATATTAAATACTCTTCGTCAAGGCGGTGTCATTTTGTATCCAACTGACACAATTTGGGGTATCGGTTGCGATGCAACCAACGAAACAGCTGTTAATAAAATAAGCGAAATCAAAGACCGTCAGCCTCAAAAGGGTTATGTATTGCTTGTGGACTCAATAGAAATGCTTAAAAAATATGTAGGAAATATTCATCCAAGGGTAGAGACGCTTTTAGCATATCATTCTCGTCCATTAACTATTATCTACGATGAATCTTTTGGTGTGGCTTCCAACGTCCTTGCGCCCGATGGCAGCGTAGCGATTCGCGTAACGCAAGATGTATTTTGCCGTGAGTTGATAAAGCAGTTAGGTAAACCCATCGTGTCGACTTCTGCCAATCAATCAGGTCAACCTTTTCCTACGCATTATGGCGAAATCAGTTCTAATATTCTCGAAATGGTGGATTTAGTTGTTAAATTCAAACAAGACAACAAAGAACGTGGAGAACCCTCTGTCATTGCGCGTTTCAATCCCGACCAAGAGGAATTGGAGTTTCTAAGAGAATAAAATGTAATGGTGAATATTTTAATGGTGAATGGTGAATATTTTAATAGACCAAATTTTATTCGTATTTAATAAGAATTATTTGTGTTAAATAAGAATAAAAATTTTAAATGTAAATGAATCTTTTAATAAAATTCTGTCTTTTAAAATATTCACCATTCACCATTCACCATTCACCATTCACCATTCACCATTAAAATATTCACCATTAAAAAACCAACTTATGCTTTTGATTCAAAAAACAACCCTTATACTCTTTTGGGTTTTTATGGCTCAATTCGGATTTTCACAGCAAAAAGAGCCTAAAAACATGACTTTGCAGCATGAATTAGGCTTAAATGTTACCAATTTATTGACTGATTTGCTTGGCAATAACAACCGAACAGATGCTGGTGTTTACCTCTTGTCTTACAAAAAAGTGAAAAGCAACAGAGCCTTGAGGATCGGTGCAACAATTAATTTTTCTGTTAAAAATCAAAACAATCTTAATGTTAGTTCATCTCTAACGAATCAAAATTTTCAGCTCCGCATCGGACGTGAAACGCGACAAAATTTGTCCACAAAATTTCAATATTATTATGGTCTTGATTTCATAGGGGGCTTTCAACAGGAACAAAGTAGCGCAACAGCAGGGAGTGGACAAATCATCCAAACGGATAAAGTTTTTACAATTGGTGGCGGTCCTGTATTAGGTTTTCAGTTCGCCATTTATGACCGATTGCTCATTGGTACTGAGGGGTCGCTTTATGCGGCTTATAACAAAAGTTCAGTTGATTTTAAAGCTTTTACTACGGGTAGTGTCGTGTTTCCTAATAAAAAATCTGAGGGTATGAATATACAAACTAACTTGCCGAAATTCCTTTTTCTCATTGTAAAATTTTAGAAACATGAACAAAACAATTATTCTTTTTCTTTTGCTATTCAATTGTTTATGCTTCAAAATGACCGCACAAGAGGAAAAAGAAAAAGCCGACCCCACCTATTCGGACAATATACGGCATAGAGAGATTATGATGAATACAACACCTTTAATTGCCCAATTTGTGCCATTTAATGCCAGTACAGTTTCTAAACTCAATATATTTGATTTCCAAATCCGCCGATTAAAAAATGGTAGAGGTACACGTTGGGGCTTAGGTATTAACATAGACGGTGGATTTAATGTGACCGAACTACAGAGTTTTTATTTGAGATTTGGTTTTGTCAAAAGAAGACAGATATCGACGCATGTTCATTTTTATCGTTCATGGGATGCTAATTTCGTTGCAGAAGATTTTGAAAACACCACTCTTCCCAGAAAACTTGATTTTTCAGGATTCGCGGTGTCCTATTCAGCAGGTTTGGAATATAGTTTTAACAACCGATTAGCAATTTCTACTGAGGGGACATTCTTCATTGGTTTGTTAGATTTTGAAACGCAGTCACCCAAAATAAAATTCTTCCCGCCTGTTGGTTTGTTACTACATGTTAAACTTTGAAAGAATATACTTTTTTATTTGTAAAATTTCCGTAAAATATAGCAAATTGCCATGTTTTTGAAATTGTCATAATTTTCCATAAAATCATTAAAAACGTCTCCAATGAAAAAACATCTTCTCCTTCTTTCTTCTTTGGTTTTTGTTGCTATAGGCTTACACAATTGTACGCCTGACAATCAATTGCCTACGACAACGTATGAACCAAAATTAGTTTTGCCAGCTCAAATGTATGATTACAAAGCGGGTGTTCAAGCATTCGTAAAGGACATCCCATTAATCAGTTCGAGAGCTATAAACATGAATTTGAGTAATACTATTTTGATAAACGGTACGACCCAAATCAAACCGATGGGTTTGAATTTCAATTCGACTGAAATTAAGAATGAAGTTGCTACATTAGGACGTGTGTTATTTTATGACAAAAAGTTATCCATCAACAACACCATTGCTTGCGGAAGTTGCCACTTGCAATCAAAAGCCTTCTCAGATGTTGCTGAGGGCAGTGCAGGTTTTAAAGGCACTGTTACAATACGCAATTCTATGTCTATCGCAAACCCCATGTTGACAAGCAATTTGTTTTGGGATTCTCGCTCTAAATCCTTGAATGATATGGTTTTACGACCTGTCCAAAACCATATCGAAATGGGGATGGAAGATTTGAACTTCTTAGCGACAAAGCTGCAATCCACGAGTTATTACCCCGCTTTGTTCAAAAAAGCCTTCAATACTGAGGGGGTCACTTCCGATAAAATTAACACCGCTTTAATGCAGTTTTTGGCTTCAATGGTGACACATAACTCTAAATTTGATGTCGGTGTTAAATCGAAATTTAGCAACTTCAACACCTTAGAATTGGCAGGTAAAGACTTGTTTATGAGCGAAAGATTGAGCTGTACTAAATGCCATACGGGTGTTAATTTTTCATTAGGCGACGAAATGTCATCAGGTAGCGACAACCCTTATGGCGGTATAGGTGGTTCGAGTTCAGAAGGAACGGCTAATGTCGGTTTAGATATGGTCTACAAAGATAATGGACGTGGCAACGGTAAATTCAAAATCCCATCGTTGCGCAATATTGAATTGACAACCCCATACATGCATGACGGACGTTTCAAAACCTTGGAACAAGTGGTTGAACATTACAACAGTGGTATTCAAGCACATCCAAATCTCGATGCCAATCTTAAAGACCAAAATGGCTTACCAAGACGTTTAAACCTTAATAATGTAGAAAAAACAGCTTTAATAGCGTTTTTAAAAACCTTGACAGACCCTGTTTATACGACTGATGCTAAATACTCTGACCCGTTTCAGAATTAAAAATGATAAATTTTCATAAAAAAAGAGGCTGCTTTAACGAGCAGCCTCTTTTTTTCATACAAATTTATAAGAAAATACTGAGGGGTAGAAATAGAAAACTTGTATAACTATTTATACTCAATTCAAAATGGATTGCCTAACAACATAAGAGTTAAGCAACATGGAAATTAAGTGTTAATAAT
>JANOAU010000162.1:0-81369 GCA_031411275.1 Saprospiraceae bacterium
TGTCATTCTGAACGAAGTGAAAGAATCTATATAAACTGTTGAAAATGAAAGTTTTATAGATTCTTTCACTTCGTTCAGAATGACAAAATGCTATTTTATTATTTCATCATTAAAACAATTTTTTAATCAAAAACAAAAATCTATGAATTTCATCGAAACAACACCAAACGTATTTGGTAAATCTGTTAAACTATTTTACGAAGACTTAGGTACTGGCAAACCTGTCGTCTTTATTCATGGCTGGCCCCTCAATCACGAAATGTGGGCATATCAATTGGCAGAACTACCCCTACACAACATACGCTGTATTGCTTATGACCGTCGAGGTTTTGGCAAATCTGACCGTCCGTGGGAAAGCTATGATTACGATACGCTTGCCGATGACTTGAAAACCGTGCTCGACCATCTAAATTTAAAAGATGTAACGCTCGTTGGTTTTTCGATGGGTGGCGGCGAAATTGCGCGTTACATTGGTAAATACGGAACAGCAGGGATTGAAAAAGTGGTGTTGATCGGTGCTGTTACGCCTTATATGCTCAAAACAGATGACAATACTGAGGGGGTGGACAAATCCGTATTTGACGACATGGTCACCAATATAGAAAAAGACCGTCCTGCTTTTTTGGAGACTTTTGGTAAGCAGTTTTATGGTGTCAGTATGCTCAATTGGGCAGTCAGCCAAGCCACTTTGAACTGGAATCAAACGCTGTGCTTGATGAGTTCGCAGAAAGCCACAACAGCTTGTGTGCGGTCTTTTTCTGAAACAGATTTTAGGACTGACGTAGCTAAAATCACTGTCCCAACCTTAATTATTCACGGCGATGCGGATAAAACAGTGCCGATTGCGGTGTCAGGTGCGCGTACAGCGCAACTCATACCACATGCTGAATACATTGTCTATGAAGATGCACCACACGGTTTGTTTATTACTGAAAAAGATAGATTGAATGCTGATTTAATCAACTTTATCAACAATAAACAACCGACTATGTAGGAATGATAGTTTAATAAAAGAGCATTTTTGTTACTCTGAACCAAGTGAAAGAATCTGTATAAATCATTTCCTATCAATAATTTATGCAGATTCTTTCACTTCTTTCAGAGTGACAAAATTAAATATGTTATTATTTACTTATTAATAATAATATGGTTGAACCCATTATCAATTAATTGAGACTTATCCTTTTAAATAAATAGATTATGGAACATAAAATCAAAAATTATGACCGTGTTATTCTAAACATTAATTTCCCTAATGAAGGATTAACTGTTGGAGACGTAATGTTGTAGTACATACTTATAAAGGCGGAAAGGCTTTGAAGTTGAATTTATGACACTCGACGGTTCTGATACGATAGCCGTCATAACCCTTGAAGATACACAAATTCAATCTTTTCCAGCGCGTGTCAGCCTCCCTATATGTTAAAACAGCTTAAAAAAAGTAAAACAAAATAATTTTTTAGAGCGTTTACCCCCCTCAGTATTTTATCTTTAAAATTCAATATGTCCTCTTTTGTTTAAATATAAAAAAGTCAATTAAAAATGAGAATTGTAAAAACAGGCGTATTGCCTTTAATGCTTATCCTATTTATGATAACTGTGGGTTTTATCCAAAATACGCTTGCTCAAGATAAAAATTTAGTCGTACGCGTAGCAAAACTTCAAATTGATTCTATTCAATTGGAAAGCTATAAAGCGGCACTTAAAGAGGGAATCGAAACAGCTATACGCATCGAGCCAGGTGTTTTGACCTTATATGCTGTGTCTGATAAAAATAATCCCACACACATCACGGTTTTTGAAATTTATGCGAATCAAGAAGCTTACGAGGCGCATTTAAAAACACTACACTTTATAAAATACAAGACAACGACAAAGGAAATGGTTAAATCGCTTGAACTTGCCGAAACGATTCCTATTGCCCTAAAATCAAAGCCAAATGAATAAGAGATATGACTAATGTTGTTTCTATTTGAGAGACCCCTCAGTAAAAACTAATATTTTGGATGTTGAACGGAGACATATAAGTTATAGCTTTTGTCTTAAAATATGGATAATCACAAGCAACAAATTCAATGAAACTCGTCTGTGCAAGTAAAAATGAGACAGAATTAGTAATGATGTCTCATTTTACGAATATAAGGATGATAACAACTAAGGACTCTATTTTTCTAACTTGATGATAAATCTATCTTTGACATTTTCATCACTAAAAAATTTAAATGTTTAGAAAAATGAAAATGCCTCTAAATATTTCACCAAAAGAACGAAATACTGAGGGGTAAATTAATATCTCACAAAGGGCGTTGATAGATAGTTAAAGTTTTTGGTCTAAATAACCAAAAACCAATTTATAAATCAGCCTATTTTGTATGAGCAAAATGAACAAAAATACTGAGGGGTAGTTTTAAATTAAAAAAATTTTTAAATTTTAAAAAGTAAACGTTATGGCAAACTACAATTTAAAAATAAACGGTAAGACTTTTAAAGTGGATGTTGACCCTACAACACCTCTATTGTGGGTGTTGCGTGACAACCTCAACCTGACAGGTACAAAATATGGTTGCGGTATAGCACAATGTGGTGCTTGTACGATACATCTCAATGGTGAAGCTGTACGCTCTTGCGTGACTCAAGTAACGCGTGCCGTGGGACAGGAAATTGTGACCATCGAAGGTTTATCCGAAAATGGTAACCATCCATTACAAAAAGCTTGGATGGAAATAGATGTACCTCAATGTGGTTATTGCCAATCAGGGCAGTTGATGTCTGCCGCCGTCCTTCTCCGAGAGAATCCTAATCCGACTGACCAAGATATTGATGATGCGATGTCGGGTAATATCTGCCGTTGTGGCACGTATATCCGTATTCGCCAAGCCATCCATTTAGCGGCAGAGATGAAACGAAAAGGATGATAGTAAGTAACTGTTTTAAAAGTTTGTTTTGAAGATAAAAAAGTCTTTCCGAAGATAAAAAAGTCTTTCCGAAGATAAAAAAAGTCTTTCTGAAGATAAAAAAAGTCTTTCTGAAGATAAAAAAGTCTTTCTGAAGATAAAAAAGTCTTTCTGAAGATAAAAAAGTCTTTCTGAAGATAAAAAAGTCTTTCCGAAGATAAAAAAGTCTTTCTGAAGATAAAAAAGTCTTTCCGAAGATAAAAAAGTCTTGCCACGTAAAGATTTTATGTTTAGGTTTTAAAACAGTTTTTAAGGGCATATTTGTAAACTAATATTTAATACCATTAAAAACTAAAGCGATACATGAATATTAATAAAAAAATAATTTCTTTTTTACCCTATAAAACCATTGCTGTTATGACAGTAATGGTTGCCGTATTAGTAATAGGCGTGACGACCTCGGCATTTAAAAACAAGGCTCGACACAACGATTCAAAATATGAAGCGTCTGTTGCGGATAGTATTGTCTCCATAAATGCCTTCAAGGACGTTTATAAAGTTTTGATGAGTCCGCGCTGCATGAATTGTCATCCTGCTGGAGATATACCCTTGCAAGGCGATGACAGCCATGTTCATACGATGTTACCTAAAAGGGGTAAAGATGGCAAAGGCATTTATGCGATGAAATGTAGTAATTGTCATCAACCACAGAATACGCCCGGACTTCATATGCCACCGGGAGACCCAAATTGGCATTTGCCGCCTGCCAATATGAAAATGGTTTTTGAAGACAGAACACCTCATCAATTAGCTAAACAATTGATTGACCCAAAACAAAATGGCAATAAATCCATGCGGCAATTAATAGCACATGCCGACGACGGATTGGTTTTAGCGGGATGGAATCCGGGTGAGGGTCGTACGCTTCCTCCCATGAGCCATGCAGAGTTCAAAAAAGCTTGGTTAACATGGATTAATAATGGGGCTTATGCACCTAAGTAGTTATTTAATACCACTATAAAGTGTTGGAAAGTAATACTAAAAAAAGATGCCTTTACTATAGATTGTAAAAATAAGGACAATGAAAAATATTAAAACAACATATAGTAGACGCTCTTTTTTAAAAGCCTCTACGCTCATAGGCGGTGGTTTTATGTTGAGTTTTGATGGGCTTTCACATCTCAATGCAGCTGAAATGCCTGAAAATGTGAATCTTTTAGCCAATTTTAATGAGTTAAACGGTTTTGTGAAAATTACAGCCGATAACGTCATCAAAATTATGTCGCCTAATCCTGAAGGCGGTCAAGGTGTAAAAACGGCTATGCCAATGATTGTGGCAGAAGAATTAGATGTGGATTGGAAAGATATTATCATTGAACAAGCCAATTTGGACACCAAACATTTTACACGCCAGTTTATCGGTGGTAGTCAAGCTATCCGTCAAGGTTGGAAATCGCTGCGTATGGCGGGTGCGGCTGCCAAACAAATGTTAAAACTCGCCGCTGCCCAAAAATGGCAAGTGCCTGTGGAGGAGATAAATACTGAGGGGGGTCATTTATATCATAAAAAAAGCGGTCAAAAAGCGACTTATGGCGAAATGGCAACGGAAGCGGCTAAAATGCCCGTGCCAAAAGAAGTGACATTGAAGGACTTAAAAGACTTCAAAATTATCGGTACATCTCGCACAAATGTCGATTTGCCAAAAATCGTCACAGGCAAACCTTTGTTCGGCATTGATACGAAAAAGGAAGGTATGCTCATCGCGATGATTGTTCACCCGCCTGCTATGGGCTTGAAATTCAAGTCATTAGACGCAACGGCGGCTAAGAAAATGAAAGGTATTAAAGACGCTTTTCCAATAAAAATTTTTAATGAAAACTACGAAAAGACATTTTTTGATACACTCAATTTCAACGAAGTGGTCGCTATTGTTGGCAACTCGACATGGGAGGTCATGCAAGCCAAAAAAGCTTTAAAAATTGATTGGGAACCGATTCAAAGTTCTTCTGAAAATAGGAATATGTTGGGTCAAAAAACAACGATTAATATCCCTGCGGGTTTGGAAAATTCAACGGAACATGCTGAAAAAATGGCTGCAATGTTAAACAAACCCGTAAAAGTCGTTCGAAAAGACGGTGATACTGAGGGGGTATTTAAAACGGCTGCAAAAGTCATTGAACGCACTTATACCGGTCCGTTTTTGGCGCATAATTGCATGGAACCGATGAACTTCTTTGCTCATGTAACGGACGATAAAGTAGAATTAGCAGGTCCACTTCAAAAGCCTGAAATGACGGAACAAGCTCTTTCCGCTCGTTTGGACATTCCTGTAGAGAAAATTGATATTAAACTCACGCGTTTGGGCGGTGGCTTCGGACGGCGTTCTTATGCGCATTGGTTGATTGAATCGGCTCTCATTTCTCAAAAAGTTAAAGCACCTGTCAAACTCATTTATACACGTGAAGACGATATGACTTCGGGCATTTATCGTTCAACTTATACGGCTACTTATCGGGCGGCTTTGGATAAAGACAATAATTTGATAGGGTTTCATGTCAAAGCAGGCGGCATTCCAGAATCACCGCTCTACGCCAATCGTTTTCCTGCGGGAGCGGTTGATAATTATTTAGCCGAAGATTGGACAATTGATTCTAATATCACAGTCGGTTCGTTTCGAGCACCCCGTTCCAATTTTATTGCGGCGGCTGAACAATGTTTCCTCGATGAAGTGGCAGAAGCGGCAGGTAAAGACCCCATTGATTTTCGTTTGGAACTTTTAAAACGTGCCAAAGACAATCCTGTTGGAAAAAATAATGAATATGCAGCAGACCGTTTTATAAAGGTTTTAGAAATGGTTCGAGAAAAATCGGATTGGAAACAAGCAAAAAAGACAAAACACCTCGGCGTTGCAGCATATTTTTGCCATGATTCTTATGCCGCGCATGTCCTTGATTTAGAAATGAAAGAAGGGCAACCGCTTATTAAAAAAGTATGTACGGTCATTGATTGCGGTATTGTTATCAATCCCAATGCTGCTAAAAATATGACTGAAGGAGCCGTTGTAGATGGTATTGGAACGGCTTTATATGGCGAAATGACTTTTACAAAAGGCGCGCCCGCCAAAAATAATTTTCACGAATACCGCATGATACGTATAAATGAAGCACCAAAGGAAATAGATATTCATTTTATTCAAAATAATATAGACCCAACAGGTATGGGCGAACCTGCGTATCCGCCTATCTTTGCAGCGTTAGCCAATGCGCTGTATAAAGCAACAGGGAAGCGGTTTTACAAGCAGCCGTTTTCTAAAGATTTGCCTGATGCATGATAATGCCAACAGATGGTTTTGTCTCATAAAAAATGCCCCCTCAGTATTTTCACACACCGCATTACAAAAACACCTTCGTCATTGCGAACGAAACGTAGTAAAGGGAAGCAATCTTTTTTATTTTTAGCAGGGTTTTAACTCTGCCTTTGGCAATATCTTCGGTGCAGATGGTCATATTTTGGATTCTGATGGTAATATCCTCGGTGCGGATGGCAATATTTTAGATTCAGATGACAATATCTTCGGTTCGGATGGCTATATTTTAAATTCAGATGGCAATATCTTCGGTGCGGATGGCTATATTTTAAATTCAGATGGCAATATATTCGGTGCAGATGGCACAAATAAAGAAAGTTATTGTTCAAATGCGATGTTTAAAGGCTTCCTTGAAAGCATGGTGACATTCTCAAACATCGAAAGGGCATAAATACAGAAGGGAGGTTGTACCTAAAGAGTGATGCAGTCTATATTACGAAAAAGCCGATGCTTCGCTTAGAAACATCGGCTTTTATTATCAAAACACCCCCCTCAGTATTGTTCCTTCTCATTCGGAAAATCTTTTGATTTTACGTCTGCTACATAATGACTGATGGCGCCTTTCACTACATCAAACAATTCAAGATAACGGCGTAAAAAACGCGGCTGAAACTCTTTGGTTAAACCCAACAAATCATGTAAAACCAAGACTTGACCATCGCAACCACCGCCTGCACCAATGCCAATCGTCGGAATTTCGACGCTTTGCGACACTTCGGTTGCCAACACAGCAGGTATTTTTTCAAGCACCATACCGAAACAACCGACTTCTTCAAGCAATTTGGCATCGCTGCGGAGTCTATTGGCTTCGTCTTCTTCCTTGGCGCGCACGGCATAAGTGCCAAACTTATAAATGCTTTGCGGCACTAAACCCAAGTGACCCATCACAGGGATACCTGCCGATAGTATGCGAACAATGGATTCTTTGATTTCTATGCCACCCTCCATTTTGACAGCATGTGCGCCCGATTCTTTCATAATGCGTATTGCTGATTCGAGCGCGACCCGTGAGTTGCCTTGATATGAACCAAAGGGCAAATCCACGACAACCAAAGCGCGTTTGACACCGCGAATAACCGATGCCGCATGATAAATCATCTGGTCAAGCGTAATTGGCAAGGTCGTTTCATGCCCTGCCATGACATTTGAGGCGGAGTCACCGACCAAAATAACGTCAATACCTGCTTCGTCAACGATGCGTGCCATCGAATAATCGTAAGCGGTCAGCATGGCGATTTTTTCACCGCTGGTTTTCATTTTCAGCAATGTATTGACTGTAATGCGTTTAATATCTGAATGAACGGACATATTAAATATGAAATATGAATGATGAAGTATTTATTAAAGTTTTTCGCAACTATTTAGCTATCAGCTTTGAGCTATCAGCTGCATTATTATTTGAGCAAAATTTAGGACATTAGCACACTTTTTTAGCTGAAAGCTATAGGCTGAAGGCTGATAGCTAAATAGTTACAGTTTTTCCAAAAGGAAATTCGTCATTTTATTGTACAAATGCACACGTGCCATGCCGCCAGAAATACCATGGTTGCGGTTCGGATAAAAATATGTATCAAACTGTTTATTGGCATCAATGAGCGCATTTGCCATTTCTATCGAGTTTTGAAAATGTACATTATCGTCCGTCGTACCATGTATGAGTAGGTAATTACCTTTCAGTCTATCGGCAAAATTGACAGGCGAATTGTCTTTATAACCCGCCGCATTTTCCTTTTCTGTTTGCATATAACGCTCTGTATAGACTGAATCGTACCATTTCCAATTGGTGACAGGCGCAACGGCAATAGCGGTTTTGAATACATCATTGCCCTTTAAAATACATAAACTCGACATATAACCGCCATAACTCCAACCATAGATACCAATGCGTTTTCCGTCCACATAAGGCTGTTTTGCCAACCATTTTGCAGCTTCTATTTGGTCTATCGTCTCGTAATGCCCCAATTGTTTGTAGGTTATTTTTCTAAACGCCTCGCCACGTGCGCCCGTTCCACGAGGGTCAACACAGACAACGAGGTAACCTTTTTGAACCAACATTTGATACCACCAATAATTGTTGCCCATCCATCGGTCAACTACTTGCTGACTGCCTGGTCCTGAATATTGAGTCATAAAAACAGGATACTGCTTCGTTGAGTCAAAGTAGTAGGGACGCATCATCCAGCCGTTCAATTCCACCCCCTCAGTAGTCTTGAAGGAAAAAAACTCTGTACTACCCACTTCATATTCAAATTGTTGGCGGCTTATAACTGCATTGTCCTCAATCATTCTGACCACTTTGCCCGTTCCATTTTCGATGACAGCATAACTCGGTGCTTGATTGATTTTAGAATTTGTCAACACATAATAATCAAAAGTGCTACTCCAATTCGCCTCATTTACACCTCTTCCGCCCGACAGGAAGCGGTCGCCAGCACCCTTGATTTTGACGGCATAAATGCCTTGACGCATGGGCGATTCTTTAGATGCTTGATACAACACTTCGCCGCGTACTTCATCAACGCCATAAATTTTTCGCACATCGAAATCACCTTTAGTCAATTGTTTGATGATTTTTCCATCCTTTCCGTAATGATAAATTTGATTCCAACCATCTTGTTCGCTCGATTTAATGAATGACCCATCTTTCAAAAATGTCATATCATCGTTCAATTCCACATCTACAAAAGTGGGGCGGGTTTCTTTCATCAGAAGACTTGTTTTACCTGTTTTGGCATCCGCCACAAGGAAATCCAGCTCATTTTGTAGGCGATTGAGCTTAAAAACGATGAGTTGATTGTCAGGTGTCCATTTCAAACGTGGAAAATATTCATCTGCACCCGTCTGTACTTGCTTAGTTTTGTCTTTTTTAACATCATAAATCCAAACGGTAACAATGGAATTTTTCTCTCCAACTTTTGGATATTTGAATTTATAAGGTTCTGGATAGGCTTCGTTTTTGAAATATTCGAGTGTATATTCTGGTACAGCCGTTTCATCAAAGCGTAAAAAAGCAATTTTTGATCCATCGGGCGACCACTCAAAAGCGCGTGTAAATGAAAACTCCTCTTCATACACCCAATCACAGAAGCCATTGATAATGCGATTTTTAGCCCCATCTTTTGTTATTTGAGTGATTTTATTTTTACCTAAATCCTTGATATACAAGTTGTTGTCTGATGTATACGCAACATGAGTCGCTTGTGGATTAAACGTCGGATTGCTCTGTTTGGCAGCAGATGAAAGCAATTGCGTTGTTTTTCCATCCCATACATTATAAAATCCTTTTGAAGAATGACGGTAAATTTGCTCGGATTCGTTAACAAAAAGAATTTTGCTTTCGTCAGTACTGAACGCATAATCGTCAAAAGGCGTTTTAGATTCGAAAATAGTTGAGACCTGTTTACCCGTTGTTAAGTCAAATTTGGCAATCACATTGCCCATATTTGCCGAATAATGTTTACCATCTTTCAAAAAGTTAAATCCAGAGACACTTTTAACGCGAAAAGTGCCTGTCTGCCAAATGTCTTCAACGGTAATTTTCTTTTGAGCAAAAACAGCTGTCATGAAAGACAGAAAGAGCATAACGACAAGGAAGTTTTTCTTCATTTTTGGAACAATTTGGTTGTGATTTTTAAATTTTAAGGCGTAAAAATAGACAAATCCCTAAGATTTTGGCTGTTTGAGTCCTCTTTTAGTATTTATGGGGAATATAAATGGCTTATTTGACTGAAATATACTGAGGGGGGTCGTTTTCAAAAATATTTGACGAAATTTGCGTTCTCAATATTTATATTCAATTCAAAATGGTTTGCCTAAAAGTATTGTTACAACATACTGATTTTCAACGCTTTGAATTATCCATTATCACCTATCTATTAAGTATAAAATATGCCTACCTCAAAACTTCAGTTCACATTTCTCGGCACAGGTACTTCACAAGGTGTTCCTGTTATCGGCTGTCGGTGTCCTGTTTGCACATCAGATGACCCTCGGGACAATCGCTTGCGTACCTCAGGTATGGTCACATATCGAGGAAAAAATATTGTTATTGATACAGGCCCTGATTTTCGGCAACAAATGCTTCGCGCAGGTGTAGAGGATATCGCTGCTGTATTGTTTACCCACAACCATAATGACCATACTTCAGGTCTTGATGATGTGAGACCTTTGAATTTTAAGCATCAAAAACAAATGCCTATTTACGCGACCCCCTCAGTACAAGACGCTTTGACGGCTCGTTTTGCCTATGCTTTTGGTCAAAATCCTTATCCAGGCGCACCGCGGTTGATGTTTGAGACGATTTCAAAACATAATAATTTCTTGATTGAAGGCTTGGAGATTCAACCCATTGAAGTTTGGCATGGGGCTTTATTGCCTATTTTAGGTTTTCGTTTCGATGACTTAACGTATATAACAGATTGTAAATCAATACATTCGGAAGAATTAGAAAAAATTAAAGGTACTCAAACGCTCATTCTGAATGCCCTGCACCACAACGAACATCCTGCGCACCTAAATCTCAAAGAAGCTTTAGTCCTGATTGAAAGAATACAACCACATCAAACCTATTTGATACATATCAGTCATGCCATGGGTAAATATGAAGATGTGCAAAAGACGCTGCCTCAAAACGTCACTTTGGCTTATGATGGGTTAGTGGTTGGTTGATTGGTTATTAGGGAATTAGTTATTAGTTACTTATTTGACCCAATAACTAATAACTAATTCCCTAATAACCAATAACCAATAACCAATCAACCAACAAAAAAAGGGCAACCACGACTGCGGTCACCCCTCACACTATGAAACACTATAATTTTTTTTTATGTACTCGTAATATCTTGAAGTTTTGAACGACAAAGCTAAGGTAAGTGTTTCAAACGAAAAAGTAAAAATGTTGTTTAATAGAAAATTTGATGGAACAAAAATATGAATATATTTTATAATTTCAAATTTCTTTTAAAAAAATTTTACCATTCCACCATTCTTTTTCGATGATTGCCTTGTTTTTCTCATAAAACCTAACAGCAGGGGTATTCCAATCTAAAACTTGCCACTTCGTTAGGAAACAATCCTTTTGTCGAGCGACGGCTAAAAAGGTGTCAAACAACTTTTGCCCAACGCCATATTGTCGATAACTTTCTGTTATTACAAAATCTTCAAGATATAACATCCGTCCACGCCAAGTTGAATAAGCCATATAATAGAGTATCATACCAACGATTTGACCCCCCTCAGTATCAACAGCTACATGCGACTCAAAAATACCCGCTTCAAAATCGCGTTTGTATTCTTCAATGGTTGCTGAATGTTGCTCAGGTGCTTTTTCATAAACGGCTAATTGATGCACAAGGTCATGGACGGCGGACATATCATCAAGTGTGGCAGGTCTTATGAGAATGTTTTTCATGGCAAGATAAATAGAATGTCTTGTTTGTAATCTCAAATGAAACAAATATAGAGGCACAATGTTTTTTTGTACCTCTATATTTTAATTTATTGTTTTTCAACGAGTTGCGTCAAAATTGAATTGTCGGAAACCAAGCGTATGATGTAACTGCCCTTTGGTAAGAGGCTCAAATCCAAACTTTGTCCCCTCTCAGTATGCGCCAGTTTTTTTGTCATGACTTCTTGGCCTTTAATATTCATAACTGAAACGTTAGCCGATGTACCGATTTTATCAAAAAGTAAATTGACAATACCAGTTGTTACAGAAGGATAAACCTTAAAAGCCGACTTTTGAATTGAACTAACGGATGACGTTTTAGAAACACTGCCCGCCCATGTTGTGGCAACGCGAATACCGTCCATTGTCAATGTAATACTATCACTCGCAGTACCTTGACGAAGGAAAAAACCCGTAATTTCAGTGGCATCAGAGCCTGTACCAACGCCTAAGTTGTTGACCGTGTAAGTTGCTGGCTCAGTTAAAGTTGTTGATGCAGTGGGGTGGACATAAAAAGCGACAGTGTCATTGGTAGTTGCGGTTGTGTTATAACCATATTTTATGGTCACGAGGTAAGTCGTATTAGCTGCATAACTATTTGTGGAATAAAGGGCGGTGCTTGTACCCCTACCGATACCTAAAAAAAAGCCGCCTACGCTATCACTTTTAATATAAAACCGCAAATTGTAATTTGAACCCGAAGAGCCAGAGGTAAATCCAGTCACATAACTACCCGCCGTTTTAGCCGCCGTTTTGATATTCATCAAAAAAGAAGCGTACAAACTACCTGTGGTTACTGCGGCACTCAAGTCCTTTTTAGAGTCTTCGCCGCTGGCTACCATGTCCACAGCATTGCCGACACCAGAATTGGCGTAACCCGTTTTAACGAGACCTGTGGCACGGGCAAATAGTCCATTGGTGCCCCAGGCGCTAACTGGTAACCAACCATTTTTTGACAACGAATCCGTGTAGTTAAAGTCTTCAGACAAGAGAGCTTGGCTTTGTGCTGCCGTTACAACACATAAACAGAGGAATAAAATAATGTTTTTCATAATGATTAAAAATTTTAGTGAAGAAAAATAGTTTTGAAATCTGAAAAGGTCAACGGATGAGTTTATATTTCCTTCAAGTTGTTTTCCATTTAATATTACATCCACCACTTGGATACTGTTTGGCCGGCACGTCCTCACCCCTCAGTAAGACATCGAGTACCGTCCGCAAATCCTCGCCAGTTACAGGCACATTATTTCGCGGTCTTGAACCATCAATCCGTCCGCGATATGCCAACTGCATCGTGCCATCAAAAACATAAAAATCGGGTGTACAAGCGGCATCATAAATCTTAGCCACTTCTTGCGTTTCGTCGTATAAATAAGGAAAAGTGTACCCCTCAGTATCGGCATGGATTTTCATCTTTTCAGGTCCATCCTGTGGATAATTGACCGCATCGTTCGAGCTAATGCCTATAAAAGCAACTCCTTTAGGCTGATAATCATGGGCTAAAGCCACTATACCCGCATTGACATGCAAAACATAAGGACAATGATTACACAAAAACATAATAACCGTTGCTACGTCTGATTGTAGGTCATTTAAACTTAAAACTTGTCCCGAAACAGTATCTGGCAAACTAAAAGCCGGGGCTTTCGTACCAAGCGGCAGCATATTAGATTCTGTAAAAGCCATTTTTTATTTATAATAAATTGATTGACAATAATTTATGAAATTATCTATTATCCCTTATTTTCTGTCTTTTCCATCTGTCATGAACCACGTTGGGGCTGTATCTCCAGGGTCACCATTATAATTAATTGTAATTTCTTCACCTGCCGCAATATTCCGAACAGCAAAAATTTCGATATAAAGTTCTTCAAATTCCATAAAATAATCGGCATTTGAAGGGGCAAAATGATTGTAAAGCGAGCCAAACCCCAATGCAATCACGCATTGTTTTTGGTCGTCGCCCCAAAGAAAATAATAATCATAAAGCGTTGTTGTGTCCAAGACAGCCATCTCACCTTCTTTCATGACAATGACAGGACACACTTCTATCAGATCGCCTTTTTTGATAGGCGCACCTGTGAAAACACCACGTCCACCCAGTGAACTTTGAGCAATGTAAAGCGTTGGATTTCTCATTTATTTGTTGTTTTGCTCTACACCTTCTTCTTCTTGTCGCTGAATTTCTTCATTACTGAGGGGGTGTTTTTCTTCTTTCAAAAGTTTACCTGATTCATCAAATTCAAGATTGATATAATCTGTACTTGTTTCTAATTCAATTTGAAAGGTGCGTTTGCTCCCTGTTTCCACCCGCATGATAACAGCGGCGGCAGCATTCTTATACTTGGTATTTACAACCTGTTGGACGGCTTTTGGTAAAGCGGTCTCTTCAATAAAAGTAGCAGTATATTGATATACGCCTTTGTTATCGAAAAATGCTTTGTTTTCAAACTCTCCATCATTAAAAAGAGCGGCAAACCCTATGTCCAAAGTATCCCAAATGACATCTTGTGCTTTAGGGTATCTTTTTGCAAAGTCTTCATGAAAGTTTGCAGTAGGTTGCCTTACTGTCGTGGTTGACGGATCTGGCTGGTTTTTACAAGACAAACAGCAAGTGATTGTTAGAAAAATCAAGAAATAGTGTTGCATAATAGAGGATATTTTATATCGGCAAAAATAGATTTTAAATAGCAAAGGGCAAAATGTAATTGGCAAAATACAAAAGCAAGGGGCAAAAGATAAGGCACAAACGACATGTGTAAACGAAAAAGGGCAAAACTGGTATACAGCTTTGCCCCTTGTCTTTTGCCCTTGCTTTTGCTTTTTATTATTCGTTTCCGAAAAATTCTTTTTGCAATTCAGCCGTTTCTTCAACAGGGTCAGTAGAAGCCGATTCCTCTTCTATGCGACGACGCGCAGTAGGGTCGGCAACAGCATGAGTGGCTGTGTTGGGAATCGGTCTCGCATTTTTAGCCTCCACACTTTTAGTAGCGTGAGGAACGAGTTTAAGTCTCTCTTTACTGATAAGTTGTCCTGTCATCGTACAAATACCATAAGTTTTATTTTGAATCCGAATAATGGCGTTTTCAAGATTGCGGATAAACTGTTGTTGGCGAGCCAACATATTATTCAACATTTCCATTTCAGTATGACTTGAACTTTCGTCTGTCCAATCACCACTTTGTTGATTTGCGCTATTTTCATTAATTTCCAGCATTTGCTCACGTAAAAACTGAACTTCTTTACGGGCATTAGCAAGTTTCTCATCAATGAGAACTTTAAATTCCTGTAAATCTTCATCTGAATATCGAGCAGTAGGTGTAGCCATTTTTATTGCATTTTGAAAAAGGTTAAAGAATTTTTTTTATAAGCCGTTGGGCATAAAACTATACCAAACGGGTGACTAAATTGGTAAAAGACAAATAAGTAATCATTCCATACGATAGCAGTAATTTATGTATCTAAAACTTCCTCAATTTTTAGGTAATTATAACGTCTCAATACGAAGAGTATTTTATCGGCATTAATTAGGGTATTTTAAATGCCTTTTTTTCAAATAACAAAAATATTATTATTTTACAATAAGCACAAACTAATTCATTAAAAATGGCTCAAATTACCCTTTTTAAATTATAATAATTGTCACCCATACATTTACCCAATTTTATAACGGGCGCAAAATTATACTCTTTCTTGAATATAATGTTATTATTTTTAAAAATTTACCGTAATTTAACCTAAATACCCAAAATTACTCGCTCAATGATTACTTTTGTAGCAATTTTATCATTCAAAATCACACATAAATATGTCTGTTTTAACCAAATCAGAATCAATTTCAACCGATTTTTTAAGAAAATTAGGTTTAAAACAATCCAATCATGGCACTTCTACGGGCTTAAATACTGAGGGGGGGCGTAAGTCTATCAAAAGTTTTTCGCCTGTTGACGGTGCGCTCATAGGTAGTGTCAGCGTGACTACTCGCGAGCAATATGACGCTGTTATAGCGTCTGCAAACGCCGCTTTTAAAGTATGGCGTGATGTTCCAGCACCCAAACGCGGTGAAATCGTCCGTCAATTCGGCGATGAATTGCGGAAGCATAAGGACGCTTTAGGTCGCCTCGTCAGCTATGAAATGGGCAAAAGTCTGCAAGAAGGTTGGGGCGAAGTACAAGAAATGATTGACATCTGCGATTTTGCGGTTGGTTTAAGCCGTCAACTCTATGGTTTGACAATGCACTCCGAGCGTCCGCACCATCGGATGTACGAACAATGGCATCCGTTGGGCATTGTAGGCGTTATTTCAGCATTCAATTTTCCTGTAGCTGTTTGGTCGTGGAATGCGGCTCTTGCTTGGGTGTGCGGCAATGTCACCATTTGGAAAGCGTCCGAAAAGACCCCCCTCAGTAGTGTGGCTTGTCAGAACATTTTACAAAAGGTTTTGAAGGCAAATGACGTTCCCGAAGGCGTTTCTTGCATCATCAACGGTGATTATAAGGTCGGTGAATATATGACTAAAGACCCTCAAATCGCACTCATTTCAGCCACTGGCTCTACACGTATGGGTAAAATCGTTAACGCCACAGTCGCCGCACGTCTCGGAAAAACGATTTTGGAATTGGGTGGCAACAACGCCATTATCATAGCGCCTTCTGCGGATTTAGATATGATTATTCCAGCAACTGTTTTCGGTGCGGTCGGTACTGCAGGTCAACGATGTACCTCCACACGACGTTTAATTATCCATGAAAGTATTTACGAAAACGTCAAAAATCGGTTGACGAAAGCCTATACGCAATTAAAAATCGGCAATCCGTTGGACACTGCTAATCATGTTGGGCCGCTCATTGATCACACCGCCGTCGAAGGTTATTTGTCGGCGATTGAAAAAGTGAAAGGTACGGGCGGCAATTTTGTAGTAGAAGGCGGCATTATTAAAGGTTTTGAATCGGGTTGTTACGTCAAACCGTGTATTGCAGAAGTGCAAAATGAATGGGACATTGTGCAACATGAAACGTTTGCACCTATTTTATACATTATGAAATATGCAACGCTCGATGAAGCCATAGCTTTACAAAATGGTGTTCCACAAGGTTTAAGCTCTGCTATCATGACAGATAGTATGCGCGAAGCGGAAAAATTCTTAAGCGTTAATGGCTCTGATTGTGGTATCGCTAATGTCAATATCGGCACATCGGGTGCAGAAATCGGCGGCGCTTTTGGCGGCGAAAAAGAGACGGGTGGTGGACGCGAATCAGGTAGCGATGCTTGGAAAGCGTATATGCGTCGTCAAACGAATACGATTAATTACAGTCGCCAACTCCCTATGGCACAAGGAATTAAGTTCGATTTATAAAATTAGGAATTAAGAATTAGGAATTAGGAATTAGGAATTAGGAATTTACGCTATTCATTCCTAATTCCTAATTCCTAATTAAACAAGCACATGCCCCAAAAGACTTTCCAACATCAAACGTCCGTCAGTATTCCCCAATTCAATCTCTGCAGCACGTTCAGGGTGTGGCATCATACCAAAGACGTTACGTCCTTCATTGCAAATACCTGCAATGCCAAGCATCGAACCATTGGGATTTGACCCCTCAGTAAAACTACCTTGTGCATCGCAATATTTGAACAAAATTTGGTCATTTGTCACCAATTTTTGCAAAGTGTCCTCGTCGGCATAATAGCGGCCTTCGGCATGAGCAATAGGAATTTTGAGTGGTTTTGTCAAGTCTAAATCAGCTGTCAAAGGTGAATTGTTCGTCATAGGTTTCAAAAACACATTTTTGCAAATAAATTTCTGATTCACATTCCGAAGCAAGGCACCTGGCAATAAATGGGCTTCACATAAAATTTGAAAACCATTGCAAATCCCATACACAAAGCCGCCCGCATTGGCAAATTCGATAACAGCAGGCATGATAGGAGAGAAGCGGGCAATCGCACCGCAGCGCAAATAATCGCCATAACTGAAACCGCCAGGGACGATAATGCAATCCACAGCGGGCAAAACAGTTTCTTTATGCCAAATCTTCACGACATCTTTACCCATAACATCGCCTAAGACGCGTACCGCATCGTCGTCGCAATTAGAACCTGGAAAAACAAGCACACCAAATTTCATAGTTTTGATATTTAATATATTGATTGTCAATTTTTTATGAGAAATACTGAGGGCTATTTTTTAAAAATACGCGTGTAAATATCGAACTTTATTTTGTGTTTAGATGTTCTTTGTATAACTTTGCACCAACTTCAAAACATAAAGAGAGACCCAATTGCGGGACTACAAGCGGCGGCTGTTCGACTTTTGTCGGGCAGCCGCAGGTTATTTTAGAACAAATGAGATAATTTACTAAAATCTCGTTTTAAAATCTCACTCCTTGGTATCCTAATAAACTCATTCTTAATAAGAAAACCAACAACTTGGATTTTTCTTGCTTTGTCAACATTGACAGAAGAAATGACACCCCTCAGTAATTCTCTCATTTGAAATCCCGTTTCTGGCACAAGTAATATCTTATCTGATTGCTCTTTTCCTTCTCGTAAGCGACTTTGTACGCTACTAATCGTTCCCAAAGTCATTTTAAACTCCCAAAATTCTTCATCGATACAACTATCAACTGAAATTTGAGAAGAAACAGGTAGTAGTTCCACCATATAACCCAAAATAGCCAGCCTTTGAGCTATTTGGAAATTCCCAAAACGCTCATTTCTGCCATGTTTTTTATGAATAACAACAAAACCCTGCGTTATGTCATCAAAAAAGGCTTTTTCCCAATGCTCATCCTCATACGCCTCATATTTTTGTCGGTTTGTTTTCTTCATGTATGTTTTTTTGATTTTAAGGAAAAACAAGGCTTAATTCCGCAAAAACTGGACATCTACTTTGACAGTATCAGAAGAACCCATCAATTTTTGAATCGTAAAAATAGAATAACCCAAATGATTGTCGTAATGCAAACGTGTTTCTGCCTTTGTCGCAACCGTTTCATCAGCATTCAAAATATCAATTGTCATATCTACTTTTGACATAGGGTCATTGACCACAATGCTGCGTGTCTTTAAATGGTCTTTCAATGCATAATATTCTGAAATAGACCCATGATTACCCAATGGCGTTATTTTTACCATATAATTGTCTGACCAAGCTGGACGATTGATGTCAGAAGCGATGAAAGGAGCGAGTTCTTCTTCAAAATTCAAATTTCCTCCAACTTTTTCTTCGCTTTTGCCATTCAAAGTCACTGTTTTTTTGACCTTTTTTACGTCAATTTTCAAACGGTCAATCTCTGTTTTGAAATAACCTTTAAGGTCAAAAAAGGCTGTTTTTTGACCTTTATACTGAGGGGTCTCATTTTGACATGCGTTTAACGAAACTGATAAAATAATGATTATCAATGATTTAAGATAATTATTTTGAAAAAATAATCTCATTTAAGGTGTTTTTTATTGTTTTATGCAATTTAATGTGTTGATTCATAGAATCAATAATGACATCTGGATATAGGGTTGTTACAAATATGTTGTTGCTAACTCGACATTCTGTATTGCTTTTATTCTTCAATCAAAACGGCACCCGTCATTTCCGCCGAAGGTGCAACGCCGAGCAAGTATAAAAGGGTCGGTGCTACGTCAGCTAAACGACCATTTTTAACAGTTTTATCTTTTGCATTTTTTGATACATAAATACAAGGAACGGGATTCATCGAGTGTTGTGTATTAGGCGTACCATCGTCGTTTATCATATAATCAGAATTGCCGTGATCTGCGATGACGATACAATCATAATCATAATCTAAAGCTGTTTTAATAAGACGTTCAGTACATATTGAGACCGTCTCTGCTGCCCGCATCGCTGCCGTGAAAACGCCTGTATGACCAACCATATCGGTATTGGCAAAATTTAAACAGATGAAATTAGGTTGATTTGTTTCAATTTCTGCGATAATTTTGTCTGTAATGTCATTAGCAGCCATTTCGGGTTTGATATCATAAGTCGCTACATCTTTTGGCGATTCGCACATAATGCGTTTTTCACCAATAAAAGGTGCTTCACGTCCACCACTGAAAAAGAACGTAACGTGTGGATATTTTTCGGTTTCAGCAATGCGTATTTGGGTCAATCCAGCGTTTTCGAGTACTTCGCCCATGGTATTTGTCAAGTTGTCCTTTTCAAAAAGCACATGTACATCTTGATATTTTTCGTCATAACGTGTCATGGTCACATAATATACATTGAACTTCTTCATACCAAATTCAGGAAAGTCTTTTTGTGTCAAAACTTCACTGATTTCGCGCGGTCTATCCGTTCTGTAATTGAAACAAATAACAACATCACCATCTTTGATGACCTCCTCAGTATTGAGTATCATAGGTGGTAAAAACTCATCGGTAATATCTGCATCATAGTTATTTTGCATGGCTAAAGCAATATCCCAAACGGGTTCACCAACGCCATTGACCAATAAATCATAAGCCAATTTGACACGTTCCCAACGTTTATCTCTATCCATTGCATAATAACGTCCAATGACAGAAGCAACGCTAAACGGTTGATTGCCAATATGTTCTTTGACATTTTGGATGTATGCCAAACCACTTTTAGGGTCACAATCACGTCCATCTGTAAAGGCATGAATGTAGCCACGACACCCCTCAGTAACGGCGATGTTTATCAAAGCTTTGAGGTGTGAAGTATGGCTGTGAACGCCACCGTCGCTAACTAAACCGATGAAATGAACAGGTTTGTCATTCGCTTTTGCATAAGCTAATGCTTTCAACAAATTCTCATTTTGAGCCAATTCATTGAGCCGAATGGCGCGGTTGATGCGGGTCAACTCTTGATAAACGACGCGTCCTGCGCCGATATTCATGTGACCGACTTCGGAATTGCCCATTTGCCCTTCAGGTAAACCCACATCTTCGCCATATGTGATGAGTTCAGAACTGGGATAATTGACATAAAGTGAATCAATAAACGGTGTGTGTGCGAGGGTGATAGCGTCGGCTTTACGTTTCAAGCCGTGTCCCCAACCGTCGAGGATGATAAGAAAAGCGCGTTGTAATTTCATGGCGCAAAGGTAGGTAGGCGTTTTGAGTTGATCACCTTATTTAAACAAAAACTTTTGCAACTTCTAATTTGAAATCCCCTAAAACCCATGATTCGATTTCCCCAACTTCTTCGGCATAAGATTTCAAGATGTAGTCATCGGCTTCCAAAACATAAACTTCAATGGATTTTTTAATAGGGTCAACCACCCAATATTCTTTAACAGCATAACGCTTGTAAAGGCGCATTTTCGTATCTCTATCCACTTTGTACGTGCCTTTGGACAAAATTTCGATAATCAAATCCGGAACACCTAAAATATATCCACTGGGTTGGAAGTAAGCAGCATTAACCGTTGGCACAAAACTGAGGTCTGGAACGACCAAATCTGACACTTTTGATAGATAAACATCTGTTGGCGCAGCATAAAGTCTGCCTAAATTATTGGTAACAATAAAAGTACCTAAATGGATAGAAAGCATCATAGAAGCATCTTGATGCACAAGATTGGGGGAAGTTCTCTTCATAATTTCGCCATTTATCAATTCATAAATATAGCCTTCCTCGAAGTCGTTGCGTTCGAGAAAGTCCGCTATTGTCATTTTCTTTTCAACTGCTAATGTCATAACAATAAATTATTTAAAGTGAAAATGAATGGGCTTGTTTATGGCAAAAGTAAGTGTTTTAAATGGGTAATGCCAAATTACTAAGGGGGTAAAAATACGCTTCAAGATTTAAACAAAAACTTTTACGACCTACTGAAAAATTCTAAATTCATTTTCTTTCACTTCTTCGGCAAAGATTTCAAAATGTCATTATCGTCTTGAAAAGCATAAATTATGCTAAGTAAGCCTTTCTTTTTTTATAATTTGAAAATTTATTACCATCAAACTTAAATAAATCTTTAATCATTTTACCTTTGCGGCATTATTTTTTCATTTCAATAAATCTCCCTCTTTAATAAATCACTCGAAGTTAAATCATTCGACTCGAAAACGACAATCATGGAGCTTAAGAAAGTATTCAACGAAAAAGGTGAGGCAATCAGCCCAATTTTGCCACAAGGCATGAAAAACTATTTAATTGATATTGACGGAACTGTCTGCGATGATGTGCCTAACGAAGAGCCTGAGCGCATGGGAACGGTTTTGCCTTATCCTGATGCCCTCAAAATCTTGAACAAATGGTATGAAGAAGGTCATGTTATCTTCTTTTTTACGTCTCGTACAGAGGAACACCGCGAAGTGACAGAGGCTTGGTTGGCTCGTCATGACTTCAAATATCATGGCATTTTGTTTGGCAAACCTCGTGGTGGCAATTACCACTGGATTGACAACCACATCGTAAAAGCGACTCGTTTTAGAGGTAAATTTACGGATTTAGTGGTCAAACAACATGAAATAGAAGTGTTTCACGACTAAATTAAGTGATAAACGATAAGTGATAAATAAAAAATGCCAAACGTTGTGACGTTTGGCATTTTTCGTTTGTAAGTGAATAAAAAATTCATATTTCATATTTAAGCTATTTCTTTAAAAACAAAGACAAATTTTTGCGCCAATAATTTTCAACGGCTTTTTTAGTACGTGCTAATTGTGCTTCATATTCTTCATTTTCTTTTGTGCGCGTATCTGCATAGAGTTTGGCATCCACCACTAAAGTATCAAATTTTATCTCATCGCCCTTTCTTACAATGTTTTTTCTGATTTCTATTTTATTGGTTCCCTCTCCATCGGTATCATAATTTAATAAATTGATTTCAGAAAAGACTGTTTTCTCTGCACCATTCAACTGATACAATTCGTAAATGCCACCTAATTTGTTTTCTAAAAACTGAAATTTGAGATTTTGTTTTTTGTCAAAATCCCATTGGTCGCCACAAAAACGACCATTAATATGCCTTGAAAAATCATTTTTAGTTTTGTCAAAAAGACTGACGCTATAATCCCATTTCCAATTGTCAAGGCGGTCCTTGAAACCATCTTTGTCCCAATCTTCAAATTCAACGGAATAGTGGTTGGCTTGTTTGATATCGTCTAAAATAGTGCATTTACCCTCTTTTGTGGTAATTTTCAGCCATTCTAATTCTTTTTCTTCGTTGCTCAAACGCTCAAAAAGGGCGTTGTTTTGTTCAAATTTTTCTATCAATTTACCTTTTTCTTGACAAAGGTTTGACTCGCTTTTCATTGTAAGCGAATCGGCTTTAGCGGCGGTAATAGTCATTGTTGCATCCGTTTTAGGTGCAGGGGATTGACAGCTTAAAACAATGAGTATCAAAGTAATAGTACATGCAGACTTCATAAGATGTGGATTTTTGTTTTATAAAATGAAACACAATTTACAGCGTTGTTAATAAAGGAGGTGTATGAATGAGGCAAATGTTTTGATAAATTTTATACCCCTCAGTAAAATCTATATATTTTTCAATTTTAGAGACATTTCATTTGTTTGTATCGTATATGATTAGGCATATTTTCCAAAAAGGTATGGAAGCCGGTTTTTATGGAAATTAGCTATCTTACTTAGCCATTCATTCTATACTTATTTAAAAATGGTTTGCCTAAAATAATAGACTCAAATGAGTCATAATCCATGTTTTATATTTTTCACTTTTCGTTTTTTACTTTTCATTTAGTATTTCAATCTTTGTTACATTATTTTTTAAAAAAGAAAACATGAAAATTTTTCAAGCTTTAATGGTTCTTAGCCTGTGTATATGGCTTAACAACAACCTTTTAGCTCAATGTAATACTTTGCCCAGTCGTGTTATTGATACGTTCTTTTGTGTCGGTAAAGGTGTGATTATCAATGGAAAAACATATACAAGGGCGGGTAGTTTTAGAGATACCATTCGCCGAATTTCCCCACTTTGTGATAGCATACTGATTATTACAACCCGAACTGAATCACCACTTTCTGAAACTCGAAATATTACCCTTTGCACGGGCGATACATTAAAAATTAATGGGCGCATCATCACGAAGGCAGGGACTTATCGCGATACAATAGCAGCGACAAACACCACTTGCGAAGCCTTTATCACCTTAAATGTCAATACAGCCGATTTGAGTGTTAGTTTTGGTGGTGATGTGACGATTGAACGAGGCGACAGTATTAGATTGAACCCCTCAGTATCTACCACCAAAAATGTTGTTTTGTCTTGGCGACCTTCTATTGCCGTGCCGTGCAAATCTTGTTTAGACCCTATTGTGTCACCCAAAACGACGACTGTTTATGAGCTTGAAGCCCGTGATACCGTCAACGGTTGTATCCGTTTTGACGATATTGTTGTGAATGTTAAAACGTGTGTGGGCGTGTATATTCCCAATGCTTTTAGCCCCAATGATGATGGCAGGAATGACTATTTCACGGTTTACACGGCTCCGTGTATTAAACAAGTCCTTGTTTTATCTGTTTACAATAGGTGGGGTGTCTTGATGTTTACGCGCACCAATTTTGAACCCAATAATGATAAAATGGGCTGGGATGGTTTGGTAAATGGTAAGCCTGTACCGAATGATGTTTATGCTTTTTATATAGAATTAGAACAAAAAGATAGCTCAACACAGCGTTATCGAGGCGATATTAGTGTCATGCGATGAGTATTTGTTAAATTTAATAAAATCTAAAATGAAAAAAGTAATTTTATTTCTAAACGTAATCAGCTTTTTTGCTTGTACAGAAGCACCTACATCTACGGGCAATACCAATGTCCAAACAGATACAATAATGCCCCGAACGACGGGTGAAAATGTGTCAACAACGGATTCTTTGGTGATTGTTGTGGATTCGACGGGGGCTATTATGATGGGCAATGAAGTTGTTAAAATGGAAAATTTAAAGACAGAACTTATTGATTCGCTTCAAATGATTGAAAAAAAATACGGCAAAATGCCCGACACCATTATTTGTCGCACTAAAGGTGATGTATTGATGGGTACGCGCGGTGCGATAAAAGATGTCATTTTGGAAGCCCAAATGGAAGCGAAGAAGGAATAATTTGAGTTTTTAGACATTAAGATAAAAGACGATAAGATTTCCGAGGAAATCTTATCGTCTTTTATCTTAATGTCTAAAAACTACTTACCAAACACGCGCCGCCAAAAACTTTTCCACCAACGGACTTTTTTCTTTTTAGTTATGGGCGTTGAAGTAGACGATGTTTGCCCAATACCGTCTGTTGGTTTTTCATAATTGATACAATCCGCAGCGGTTACGGCATATAAGTTAGTCGCATTGCCTTTTACATCCATAAATATCAATTCATTGCGCATATTAGGGTAGCTCGGAAGGATGGCAATAATATTATGTCCATTCGTAAAATCCACTTGACCCCAAGGGAAACGATAAACGATATATTGGAAAGGGCGTGCCTGGGCAGTTAACATACTGGGCTTCCAATTCAGTACCACACGCCCGTTTGGTTCAGAGGTAATGGCTCGTATTTCAGGCGGCTCACAGGCTAAGGATGTAATGTCTTTGATAACTTCGGGGGTTAAAGCGACATAGCGATAATAATTATATCGAAGACTATCGCTAATGCCTAATTTATTGTTAATCAAAGACTTGGAGCTAAAATAAACCGACCCTTTGACATTTTGGACAGAGCGTGACAACTGTATTTGGCGCGGAATTTCGGAAGGGTCACTCCAGTTTTGCTCGCGAGTAGAGGCTTCTCCAACCCGATAGGCACCATGCCCGACATAGACGGGTTTACCAGCCGAGTTGGCTGCCCACCAACGCACAATACGCTCGTGTTCAGCGATTTGGAAACCCATTGTCCAATAAACTTGTGGCACCACGTAGTCAATCCAACCTTCCTGTAACCATTTGCGGACATCAGCATATAGATCGTCGTAACAACTCAAACCTGCTTTGGTGTCCGAGCCTTTAGGATCTTTGTAGCCATTGCGCCAAACACCAAATGGGCTGATACCAAACTGTACACGTGGCTTAATTTGTTTTATCGTTTTAGATAAATTATAAATCAATAAATCAACATTGTTGCGCCGCCAATCCTCGATATTCGTAAAAGGTCCCCGATAGGCTTCATAAGTCGCAAAGTCATTTAAGACTTCTGAACCGTTTTTATATGGATAAAAATAGTCATCAAAATGTATCGCATCAATATCGTAATTACGCACAATTTCAGAGACAACCTCTATGATATGCGCTCGAACGAGAGGTAATCCTGGATTCATCAAATAGCGTTTATTGTACAAAATGCACCACTCAGGATGTGCGCGCAATACATGGTTTTCTGCAAAAGTGGCGATTGAGGGGTTGTCCATTGAAGCCCGATAGGGATTGAGCCATGCGTGAAATTCCATACCCCGTTCGTGTGCTGTTTGAATCATAAACGTCAAAGGGTCGAAACCATTATTGGGCGCAACCCCCGCTTGCCCTGTTACGAAACGGGACCATGGCACCAAATTTGATTTATAAAAAGCATCAGCCATAGGTCTTATTTGGACATATAAAGCGTTGATTCCCATTGATTTATGCGTGTCAATAAGTCTTATCCAATCTGCTTTCAACGCGTTTTCATCTGTTGTATTTACTGAGGGGTAGTCAATGTTCAAAACGGTGGCAACCCACACACCGCGCATTTCGCGTAAGGGTGCATATTGGGCTTTTATCGAAGTTGAGAAAAAAGAGAACAGTAAAAGGAAGTTGTAAAAGCGATATGAGTGCGTCATGTTAAATTAGCAAGATGAATAGGTTTATTATAAATGTGTTCAATAATACACAAATGTAGTTTTGAAAATGCAAAATAGGGCATTTGTCATAAAAAATAACATTTTCTATGATTCTAAAGCTTATGGAACTATAATTTAAACATTATAAAATGATAAATGAGAAACGAAACGTGAAAATATAAAAACCACGCCTTATTTTCGCACCGATGAAACAAGTTTGATTTACATAATAAATTGATTTTCAATGTCTAATTTTTTACTGATTACACACTCTTGGTTGCGTTGGGTTGTTTTGGCATTAGCTATTTATGCTATTTATAAAAACTATGAAGGCTTTACCTCGGGTCGAAAATGGATGGCTGCTGACAAAAAAGTAAATACCATTTTTATGTCGTCGCTGCATTTGCAGTTACTCATTGGCTTAGTCTTATATTTCGGTTTCAGCCCCAGTGTTCAATCTTTTATGGCAGACGCAAAAGCTTCAATGAAAGTTCCTGAACTGCGTTTTTTTGGTATGGAACACATGGTAGGGATGATTGTCGGTATTGTTGTCGCTCAAATTGGTAGTATTCGAGCTAAAAAACAATTAAGCGATGCAGGCAAATTTCGCACTGCTTTCTTTTGGTTTTTGGCTGCCACCCTCATCATTTTGTTGATGATTCCTTTTGGAATATGGAACGCAGACCGTCCATTATTCAGAATGTAATTTATATAATGGTGAATACTTTAATGGTGAATGGTGAATATGGCTAAATTTCACCATTCACCATTAAATATTTGACTTATAGACTTCAAAATAACGAGCCATGTACTTACCAATAATATCAAATTCCAGATTGATAAGAGAGCCTAAATGAATGTCTTGAAAAGTGGTATTTTCAAAAGTGTAAGGAATAATCGCTACTAAAAACGTATCATTTGTAGGCGAAACGACTGTCAAACTCACGCCATTGACGCAAATAGAGCCTTTATCTACCAAAATATACTGAGGGGTCGGTTTATATTGAAAAGTAAAAACCCAAGAGCCATTGCGGTCTTCACAACCGATGCAAATGCCTGTGGTATCCACATGCCCTTGAACCATGTGACCGTCCAAACGTCCTCCTGCAACCATCGCTCTTTCCAAATTAACTTTATCTCCAACTGCCCAAGTGCCTAAATTCGTTTTCAATAATGTTTCTTCAATTGCTGTAACTGTATGATTATCAACATTTTGTGCTGTCACCGTTAAGCAAACGCCATTGTGCGAAAGACTTTGGTCTATTTTCAATTCTTTGGAAATAGACGATTCAATAATGAAATGAATGTTAGTGCCTTCCTTTTCAATTTCCTTAATCGTTCCTAAACTTTCTATAATGCCTGTAAACATATTTTTTAATTTATAGATGATAATGGATAATGGATAGCGGATAATATATAATATATAACTAATTAATAATCACTTTATTATTCATTATCCATTATCCATTATTCACTAATTTTATACTTCTAAATCAATATTGTGTTGTTCATGCCACTGCAAACCATATTCGTTAAGTTTTACCATAAACGGGTCTGGATTGAGCTGTTCGACATTCCAAACACCTGCACCTGTCCATTCGCCCGTCATCATCATCATTGCGCCAATCATCGCAGGAACGCCTGTGGTGTAACTCACACCTTGCGTACCTGTTTCCTCATAAGCGGCTTTATGCGAGCAGTTGTTATAGACATAATACGTCTTTTCTTGACCGTTTTTTATGCCTTTGATGCGGCAACCGATGGAAGTCCAACCTGTATAATTTTCACCTAAATCACCTGGATTTGGTAAAACCGCTTTCAAAAACTCTAAGGGAATAATCTTTTTACCTTGAAAGATGATAGGTTCAATACCCGCCATGCCAATATTTTGAATGACGCGTAAATGTGTCAAATATTCATCACCAAAGGTCATCCAAAAGCGGGCGCGTTTGAGCGTTGGGAAATTTTTGACCAAACTTTCTAATTCTTCGTGGTAAATAACGTAGGAGTTTTTAGGACCAATTTCAGGATAATTCAAGGGTTTCATAACAGAATGAGGCGGAATTTCAATCCATTGACCATTTTCGTAGTATTTGCCTAATTGAGTCACTTCTCGAATATTGATTTCAGGATTGAAATTGGTCGCGAAGGCTTTGCCATGTGAACCTGCATTGGCATCTACAATATCCAGTTCATGAATTTCGTCGAAATGATGTTTGGCAGCATAAGCTGTAAAAATATTCGTCACACCAGGGTCGAAACCGCAACCCAAAACAGCCATCAGACCGGCCGCTTTGAAACGGTCTTGATACGCCCATTGCCATGAATATTCAAATTTGGCGATATCTTTTGGCTCGTAGTTCGCCGTATCAAGGTAGTGTACACCTGCTTCCAAACAAGCATCCATGATGGTCAAATCCTGATAAGGCAGAGCGACATTTAAGACCATTTTAGGTTTAAAACGACGAATGAGTTTTACCAAAGCAGGTACATCTTCTGCATCAATTTTAGCCGTTTTTATTTTTATACCATATTGATTTTCAACACCTTGTGCAATTTTATCGCATTTCGATTTAGTCCGACTTGCTAGCATGATTTGAGAAAATACTGAGGGGTGTTGCGCGCATTTATGTACCACAACTTGTCCAACGCCACCTGCCCCAATAATGAGAATTTTAGACATATTTATTTAGATTTTTTGCTGAATGATTAAAAATTAAGATTAAAACGCAAAATTAGGAAGCCATTTCAAGTTCCATAGCTTTCATTTCATCAATGCCTTCATAATGCGTTAAATCATGGTATGAAGGCACAACGCTGACGTAGCCATTTTCCAAAGCCCAAATATCGTGGTCTTCGCCTGTGTCGAGCAATTCATACCTGCCGCTCATCCAGTAGTAAGGTTTGCCAGAAGGGTCTTTGCCTTCCACAAAAGCTTCTGCCCAACGACCTTGTGCTTGGCGACATACTTTGATGCCTTTGATGTCTGCCAAAGGCAATTTTGGGATATTGACATTGAGTAATTTTGTTTTTTCCATTGGATTAGACAGTATATACTCACATATTTGGCGTGCAAAAAACTTAGAAGGTTCAAAATCAGCATCCCATGAAAAATGTAATAACGAAAAACCAACGGCAGGAATGCCTTCCAAAGAGGCTTCCATTGCTGCCGACATAGTGCCACTATATATAATATTTAAACTCGCATTTGAGCCATGATTGATGCCTGAGATGCAAAGGTCAATATTCCGTCCTTTGTTTTTAGCGACGACATGATGTGCCAATTTCACGCAGTCCACAGGCGTACCTGAACATTCATAACTCTCGATATGTTCGCCAAAAGTCTTAGTTTTATTGAGTCGCAAAGGGTCGTGAATCGTAATCGCATGACCCATGCCCGATTGCGGTGAGTTGGGCGCAACCACAAGGACTTCGCCGAGGGTTGTGGCAACTTCTACCAATGCTTTGATGCCGGGGGCGGTAATACCGTCGTCATTAACGACTAAAATCAGTGGTCTTTTCATTGTTATTTATTTTTGAACCGCAAATTTACTGAGGGGGGCTGTGGAAAGTCATAAATTTTAGATTATTTTTGTATAAAATTAGATTTATCAAAAAAATATCGGAATTATGGAAGTAACAACTCAAAAAGCACCGCTTAGTAATATTCAATTGGAATTATTAAAACTTTATGCAAATAATGTCAATGACACTGATTTGTTTGCGATAAGAAAGATGATGGCAGACTATTTTGCTCAAAAACTTATCAAAAAGGCTGACGAAGCATGGGAGAAAAATGGCTGGACTTCGGAAGACATGCATAAAATTTTAAACGAAGAAACTCAATAGTTTATGAAAATTGTACTTGATACAAACGTCTTATTGGTCTCTTTACCAAGTCATTCACCATTTCACATCATTTTCCAGTTTTTACAACAAGGTAAGTACGACTTGTTTGTAAGTAATGAGATATTTGCTGAATATGAAGAAAAAATTGGAGAGAGATTAGGTATTAGCCGTACAGACACGCATTTAAGAGAGCTTTTGAACTATCCAAATGTTTATCAAACGGACATTTTTTTCAAATGGCATTTTATTACTGCCGATCCCGATGATGATAAGTTTGTGGATTGCGCTGTTGCTGCTGGTACTGACTTTATTATTACGAATGATAACCACTATAATATTTTAAAACAAGTTGATTTTCCCCAAATTAATATAATCAAAGCAGAAGATTTCGTAAAATTGCTCCAAAATTTATAAGTTTTGGAATACAAAGAAATCATCCAGTCTATCCGCAAGAAACAGTACAAGCCTGTTTATTTCCTACATGGCGAAGAGCCTTATTTTATTGATGCGATTACAGAAGTCATTGAAAATGAGATACTTGACGATGCAGCCAAGTCATTTAATCAAGTCATTTTGTATGGTAAAGACGTGGATTCGATGACGGTTGTGGACAATGCACGGCGGTATCCGATGATGTCGCCGATTCAAGTTGTGATTGTCAAAGAGGCGCAAAATATGTCTTCATTGGCGCAGTTGCAAAAGTATATCGAGGCACCCCTCAGTAGTACGATACTTTTGATAGCACATAAGCATAAAAAAATTGATGGGCGTTCTGCCTTTGCCAAGTCTTTGACGAAACACGCTGTTTTGTTTGAGTCCAAACCGTTGTACGAAAATCAAGTCCCTGATTTTATTCGCAACTGGTTGAAAGATAATAAAATGACGATTGCACCCGATGCTTTGGATTTGATGGTCGAATATCTGGGTATGGACTTAGGTAAAATTATCAATGAATTGGAAAAACTGCAACTAAACCTCAAGAATACTGAGGGGATAACAGTTGAACACATTGAAAAATACATAGGCATCAGCCGCGAATACAATGTCTTTGAATTACAACGCGCACTGGGTACACGTAATATTTTGCAAGCCAATAAAATTGCGCGTTATTTCCATGAAAACCCAAAAGATGCCCCTTTTGTTATGGTTGTAGGTACTTTATACAATTATTTTTCAAAAATATATCAATTGGCTTTTTTGACAAATAAATCACCAAATGATCAGGTAAAGGCTTTGGGCTTGCGTTCAGAATGGTTTTTGAAAGATTATGCGGCAGCTTTGCGGCAATATCCCCGTCCTAAATTGGAACAAGTCTTTTCATTGTTGCGTGAATTTGACCTAAAAGCTAAAGGTGTCAATGCCGATGGGGTAGTGGAAGGTGAATTGTTAAAAGAACTGATATATAAAATTTTGCACTAAAAGGCTTGGTTTTTAGTCAATTATTTAAACTTTTATTCTGTTCTTTGCCGCAAAATAAAAATTATATGAAGCGTTTTCCATTTTTACTTATAATCTCTCTATTTATCAGCACGGCTTGTCAAAAGAATGACATCACATCGCCTAAAACTTCTGTTTGTATTGAAGCAAAAGTTGAAGTCATGCGGACTAATAATATGAGTAACACAAGTGTCAAACGGTATGCAAAAGACAACGAATATTTTTGGCTTTTTGATACGGGTGCTGCTTTTGATGCACCGAAATACATGCTCAATATTTCTTGTGATACTGTTTGTCGGTGGTGTCGTTGCACTTTTAATACAGCGTGTTATTCAGATTTTAATTTGAATGATTCAACTGTAGTGACTATTTGGAAACCTTGAATTAAGTATAAAATATGAATGATGAAATATAAAAAAAGCGACTTTTCGTACATGGGCAAGTCGCTTTTTTTATATTTCATCATTCATATTTCATCATTCATATTTCATCATTTATATTTCATCATTTATATTTCATCATTCATTCAAAGCATTTGCAAACAAACAGGTGTAAAGACAAAGCTATTTGCACCTGTCGGAGTCAATTTCCCTGTCATTTGGTCAATTTTAAAAGCCACCACATTGTTTGAGTTTTGATTGGCAACCAAGAGCAATGTGCCATCGGCTGTAATCATAAAATTGCGAGGCGCAAGACCTTTTGAAGATTCATGACCTATCAAACTTAATCTACCTGTCGTTTCATTGATTTGAAAACCAACAATTGAATTATGTCCTCTATTTGACCCATAAACGAACTTACCGTTTGGATGTATTTGAATTTCAGCCGTTGTGTTTTGACCTGTAAAATCAGCAGGCAGCGTAGAAACGGTTTCATTAATCGTACTTTTTTCTCCAAAAGTCACGGCACATATTGTGTTATTGACTTCATTTATCACATAAAAAAGATTGGGATTCAAAGGATTAAAGGCTAAATGCCTAGGTCCTGCACCTTTTGCCATGTCAATCGTGGCATTACTGAGGGGGGCTATTTTTGCATCTTTTTGATAGTTATAAACAAAAATTTTATCTGCTCCTTTGTCGCAAGAGAGTAAATATTTGCCGTCAGGCGATTGCATAAATTGATGCGCCCAAGCATTGCTTTCGCCGACGTGTTGATGTGTCGAAACGGAGTCGGTCAAGCCACCATCGTCTTTTACAGCATAACTGACCACATTGCCTGTCGAATAATTAGCAATATAAACACATTTGCCCAATTGGTCAGTTGCCACTGCACAAGGTGCTGCCCCATAGCTGGATACTTCATTGATTTTCAAAAGTTTACCCCCCTCAGTAATTTTATATGCCACGACACTGCCGAAAGGGGTTTCAGGTTTGCCACCGTTTTCTGCAACAGCATAAAGATATTTTTTATCAGGTGAAACAGTTAAAAAAGAAGGATTGGCGATGCCGCCCATTGAATCCACTACTGTCAATTCACCTGTAGCCATGTCTAACCGACAAGTGTAAATGCCAAAGGCTTTGCCATCCACAAAACCTAAATTTTGGGTATAAGTGCCTACAAAAACAATGGATTGGTTGCTCACATCTTTTTTGGCGGTACAGCCGATACAGAGCAAAAGAAGGAAAAAAATGTTTTTCATTTTGACGATTTGTTTAGTTGAAAAGAAGGTGGCAAGGTAGACATTTTTGGTTTAGACAAAATAAAGAATCCCAGACTTTCTACTTCGAGAAAATCTGGGATTCTTTATTTTCCAATTCATCCAGCCTTGTTATTTGAAAGGGATAAACTCGACGCGGCGGTTTTGACGACGCCCGTCTTCCGTCTCATTGTCTGCAACTGGACGTGCTGCACCATAGCCGACAATTTTCAAGCGGTTCGCAGAAATGCCTTTTGAAATTAAATAAGACATACAAGTATTAGCTCTTGTTTCTGAAAGTTTAAGATTTATGGCATCGTTGCCCACTCTGTCTGTATGCCCTTCAATACGGATATTAAGTTCAGGATTTGCTGTCAAGGTTGTTGCCACAGCGTCCAAACTGCTGTATGAATTAGTTGTTAAAAGCGCACTGCCTAACTCAAATTCTACGCTTTTCAAGGCATAATCCAAGACTTTTTTTACTTCTTCTGATACAACAATAGGTTTACTTTGTTCTTCAGTTTTGGCACGTTCTTCGGCTTTAGCGCGTTTTTCAGCCTCTGCAAGGAGTGCATCGGCTTTTGCCTTAGCTTCGGCTTGTAATATGGCTTGTGCAGCGGCTTCTTCTTCCAATTTAGCCCGTTCTTTAGCGTCGGCTCTCATTTTGGCAGTAGCTAATTGGCGTGCTTGATATTCTTGCTCTTTTGAGATAGGTGGTGGCGTGAATTTACTTTGAACCTTACTTAAATCCACGGAAACACCCAGGGAGTGCATCCAGCTTTTGGGTGTCTCATTTGTCATACCAAAACGATAGTAATTGGCGACTGTAATGAATGTTTTTGAGTTAATTCTAACATTCAAACCAACGCCAACGGGTGCGCCAAAAGCTAAACCTTCGTCATATATATCGGTTCCTAAACCAGCCGAAATAAAAGGGACGAGGCGTTGACGACCATTATCATATTTTGCTTGAAGAGCAACATCTAATCCGAAATTGCCCACTTGAGTTGTTTTGGTTATGACTGAATTTCGTTTTGTTTCTACATCACCGCGGGGACCCAAACGCAAGGGTACATAAAGGTCTAAAAATTTGGTCATGTGTTGGATATAACCAATTTCAGCTCCATGAATAACATTTTCAAGCTTGACATTCTTGTTTAACTTATAGTTATTCAATCGGAACACAACATCTTGTGCTTGAACGGAAGGGAATAAAGCCATAAAAAAGATTACGGATAGTATGTTTTTAGTCATCGTTAAGAATTTTGATTGTTCGTAAAAGTTTATATTACACATTGAACATTGAATTTTTAGCAGTCGGATTTGTATTCATTTTCACTTTGGGTAAATTATACAATCAATTTTTTGACCAATTTCTTCCAATTCTATACTTTTGTTTAAAATCACAATAAAAACATAGGGAAAAATATGAAATCAATAATTTTAGCGCTACTGTCATCTGCTATTTGCTCGATGAGTTTAGCTCAAAATCCATTTATTGGCACATACACAGGTATGCTTAATGGTGATAATATTAAACTCATATTACAGGCATCAGCTCATAACATGCTTGTAGGAAAAATGACCGATAGTCAACAGATTTATGAAGTGAACGCTACTGCAAATGGTTCAAAAATGACAGGTACAGCCGTTGAAAAAGCATTTAATCTAACTTTTCAACTGAATGGGACAATCACAGACAATCATCTTTTGATGCATATGACGATTGACGTTTTAGGTCAAAAACAGGCTATGGAAGTGGATTTTATTAAACAAGGCTCGACTTCATCTTTATCAAAAGTAGCTGAACAGACCCCTCAGTATAATAAGCCTAAAATGCCCTCTGGTGGTAAAATAGACCCTAATGTAGTCGGTAAATGGGTCAATGAACAGCAGTATAATTCAGGTTCAGGCGATAATTTTTTCGGTAGTTCCTCCACACAAAGCCTTATTTTTTTTGCAGATGGCTCTTTGTCCGATGGTGGCAGTTCTGTGAGTGTAAGTGGTGGTAATTATTATGGCAATTCATCTGATAAAGGTCAACCTACGCCCTTGCCGAATGTTAGTTGGTATGTTCAAAATCAACATATTTTTATTATAGGTTCTGAAAATGGTCAAACGCAAACGGTAGATTTAGGTAAATATTACATAGAAAACGGAGCTATGCTGATTACGGGGAATAATGGTAAAAAACTGTTATTTCAAAAAAGGTAAAGTCAAACAAAGCATGATTTTTAGACAAAAAAAAACAAGAACCAGTGTTGGCTCTTGTTTTTTTTATTTTATGAATGTAATAAGTAGATGAACAGAAATAAAGGGGAAATTGATTTCATGGAGATATTTGATAATCAACATTTTACGCTATTCATCATTCATCATTTATCATTCATCATTACTTACTATTTTTTATCCTGCTGTGCAAACACCTTTTTCAAAAGGTCGCTTGTCCGTAAATTAACATTTGAACGGATACCTTTTTCTTTTTGTTCAACCAAACTAAACATACCTGCTAATGCCGTTTTTGTCACATGGTCATCGAGTTCCGTATTCGTTTTTGTCGTAAAAGGTATTTTATTATATGCGGTAGTCGCTTCTCTCCAATATGTCCGCGCATTCACTTTATCCAAAGACGCTTGTATGATGGGTTTAAATTCAGCAATCAAAGCATCAGTTGTTGATTTTTCTAAATAACGTGTCGCCGCATCTTGATTACCCGTCAAGATGGACAGGGCATCTTTAAAAGTCATTTGTTTGATAGCCGCTAAGAAAATAGGCTTTGCTTTTTGCGCCGCATCTTCTGCTGCCCGATTCATGCGCTCCGTCAAGTCTGCTTCGATATTTGCAAAACCTGGGATGACTTTTAGTTTATTGACGACACTCTGGGCTTCTGCGGGCATCAAAATTTTATAGGGGCTTTTAAAATAGCCGTCTTTAGCCGACAGAAAGTCTGTTGCTTCACTCAAACCAATGTTCAAGGCTTCTTTCAGCCCCTTGCCAACTTCATCTTGTGTGAGGTTTGAGCCGCCATTTTTGAGCGTATTATTAACTTTTTCCTCTGCTTTTTTCAGAATATTGCCGAATTGAGCGAAAGCGCATTGTACTGAAAGCAAAGCAGCAAAGAATAGTATTGATTTCTTCATTGTGTATCAGGATTTTTTTGACTGTGAAATAATGCCCATAAAACGTTTGACAGAGGGCTTATAATGTGGAAAGGCGCAGGTTTAAGTTTTTTTTAACCATTTGCACTCTATTCTTATTCAATGATTTAAAGACCAATGATTTTTTCAACATGTCTTTGCAAATCAGGAAAAAACAAATTAAATTCTGCATCAAATTCAGTTAAAAACATTTCCAAATGACGAGCCGCATTGCCAAAATTGCCTGGGAAGGCGGCGGCTTTTTCAATCCTCAAAAATGCTTCGTTTAGTCCTTGGTAAGTCGTATAGCGCATCAACCAATCATCCTCAATCATATAAGGCAAACGGTTTCTTAATTTCAAAGGTAGTTCTAAATGCCTGTTTGTCAGTATTTTATACATTTTATCTACAAAACCTCTCAAATTATCGTTCCATACTGAGGGGTCTCCAACAGCATATTTTTCCCAATTTTTTGCCAACAAAAAATCGTAATAAATGTCCACAATGACTGGTGAATATTTGTGGTGAAAAGGATGCAACCGCTTGGTACTTTGCTTGACAACAGGGTGTGTATCCGTAAACGCATCAATGTCTCGGTGGAGCATAATACCCCGTTTAACCCCCTCAGTAAATTGTGGTAATTCGCGGTTTGAGATGAAATCGGCAACGAAATTGCCTATGGCAAGGTCTTCATGGTCGCCAGAAAGGAAAAAATGGGCTAAATGGTTCATAGGTATGGATTGAGTTTTATTCAAAAATACACATTTACCGCGAAATACAAAACAATGTTTCTAAATGCTTACCTCATTTCTAAGTTTTGTCTAAATTTGCTTGTGACAGTTTTAAATTGAAAACCAGCCAAATGAAATTTGGCGTTACGTTACTGCTTAATCTATGAGACACACAGCCGTTTCCAAATCATACCTTAATATCCTCCCTTTAGGTGACGATAAACTCGATATGTTCGCCGTTTTTAATGGCATTCATCCTCAAATGACGAAGTGGACGGAGCTATTTTACAATCAAACAACGTTTGAAACAGATATTCATGCTGAATTTCACAACTCGGAACAGTTTCGACAGTTCTATTTTGAAACCAAAAACATACAAAAAACACGCGGTCAAAACCCTTTTGGCTTCGGGTTTCCTTTTATTTTCGATCGAGATACTGAGGGGGGGGCAATTGCGGCACCTCTTTTTATATGGTATCTCAACATCAAGCCGCATCCGACGCGCCGTGATTCGTGGTTATTATCTTATGACAACAACGGGACTGTTGCCGTTAATGAGTATCTCCTCGTTCATTTTCGTCAAAAACACGGACTTGACTTAGCGGAGCATTTAGGCACATATATTCAAAACCCACCCTTTACCTATTTAGGATTTCAGGCTTTTTTGAAAGATGTGGCGACAAAACTCAAATTTCCTTTACAAAATATCAGCCCGACAATTATTCAATGTCCATCTGCAAAATATGCACAGGAATTGGGCGAAAAAGGGCAAATCGCTTGGTGTGGTGCCGTCGGTTTGTTCCCGCATCCCGATGGCTCTATACAAGAAGACAGCACAAAAGATATTGATTTTCAGAACTTTACATGGACAGCGGAACATGTACATGAGTTCACGGTGCTGCCTGAAGACCTCTATCAACACACGGCATTACGCACTGTTTTGCGCAATAAAATTACCGTTGTAGAAGGTGGACATGGTACTGGACGGACGCATTTGGCAGCCAATATTTTGCTCAATGCTTTGTCAAATGGTCAAAAAACGGCTGTCGTTGCCAATGATGTGGCAAGTTTGATGCAGATTCAAAATGAATTAGTCAATCTCGGTTTGGGTAATTTGACGTTTTTGTTAAAAGATATTTATCAAGACAAAAATCTGTTGCTTGATGTCATTCGTAAAGACCAAGCGCGTAAAACGGTTGATTTCAAGGAAGAAGATTTTAAAATCGCTTTGAAACAGGCTCGGCGGAATTTAGCAAAATCCGATGACACGCACCACACACTCGGTCAACCTATATTTGGTGACGAAAATTTTGCTGAAGTCGTCGGTCATTATTTAGCAAGCCAAAAAAAAGCTGGACGAGAGTTGTTGGCAAATCATTTAAACCCATCGGATTATACGTTTACAAAAAATGAATATGAGCGTTTGAAAGCTGAAATTGAGACCAGTGAGCAGCTTTATCATAATGTCAATACTTTAAAACACCCCCTCAGTAATGTGCATCCTGCTAATTTTTTAGAGGAAAAAAACGATACCAGCCGTGAAGATTTGAATAAAAAACTGACTTTTTTTATCGAAAAATTCAAGGCTTTACATCATCGGTACATTGCGGTCTATGACGTTTACGCTCAAAAATTGATGAACCATTATGAAAGTTATTATGTCGAACAACGGACTCAATTAAGGAGTTTGAAAGAAGCTAATTCTGATTATGAATTTCAGTATGGCGATGCTTTCAAAAGCTCTAATGTATTCAGAGTCAGTGGTTTATATGCCAGTTCATTATTTAGTGATAGGTCAAAAGATATATTAACAGCCAAGGAGGAAGCCCTTAACCGCTACGATGAATTGGTGGATACCTATAACTCCCGCCGCCATTTTAACCACGAATTTTTGAAAGGGTCGGAACGCAAAGACTTTGAAAAACTAAAACTCAATCTCGACACTTTTGAGTCCTTACTGAGGGGGTGGCGCAAGGCATTGCCGAACAATGTGCAAGAAGAATTGCAGCGGTTGAACTCTAAAACGGCGCAGTATTTTGATAAACCCCTTGCAACAGGCATTTTACAGCTTGAAACTGATCTCGACAACCTGTTGACGGAAATTAATGAGGCAGAAATTTATACCGAATCTTTGGGTCATAAGATGTTGACATTGCCCAAAAGGATGCTTTTTATAGAAGAAACCATTGAAAAATTAGAAGAAACGCAGCTCAATATGCGCGACTTCGATACTTTTTATGGATGGCAACGATTTTGGATTTCATTGCCCCAAAATGGGCATCGGCTCATTACAGCCTTGACAAAAGTGAAGCCTAAGGATTGGACAGCTGCTTTTGACAGTTGGTATTTTCACAATACGCTATTGGTTCATTATCAATCAGATACAGCTGGGAATGATGCTTTGATGAATGATATGAATGAGGTAGAAGACCGCCTACGGGTTTTAATCCCTTCTCAAATCGCTGCGATGTGGAACGACCGAAAGAAAGTAGCGATTAAAGAAATGAAGCAGAAAAACCCTAAAGACTGGCAATTGTTTTTCAGTTCTAAAAATTTGAAATTAGCCAAAACGAAATATTTGAAAGACATACTGAGGGGTTCGATTAATACCTTGACGGAGGTTTATCCTGCTCTTTTAGTGACACCACAAGTCGCTACTCAAATCATAGAAGGAGAGGGCAAAGAGTTTGATTTAGTGATTTTTGACAATGCACAAAATATTGATGCAGAGCAAGTTGTGCCTATTCTTAGAAATACTGAGGGGGCGGTTGTTTTAACGGAAGATGCTTCTATCCCTCATTCCATTGCGGCAAAATTGAAGGAAAAAGATGCCGCTGTGGTGTCTCTCAACTATTTGCATCGCTCATTGAGTGAAACGACACGGCGGATCAATCAATCCGTTTTTTATCCTAATTTGGACATTCCTTTCCGTCAAGCAGCAGCAGAGCAAAGTGTAGAAGTACGTTATGTCAAAGGCAATTTTTCGGAAAAAACAAGGGTCAATGAAGCCGAAATAACCGAAATAGTTGAATTATTGAAAGAAATTTCAGCAACGCCTTTCAATACTTATCCACGTATTGCCATCGTGACGATGACAAAACAACAGCGCAATACGTTGAATATGACATTGCTCAATATCGTTCAAAAAACGCTGTGGGGTTGGGAGAAAATTGAGCGTCTGCAAAGTAACGGCTTGACAATATTGAATATTGATGAATTGGCAGGTCTGCAATTCGATATTTTGGTGGTCAGTGGCACGTTCCCAGATTTTGATAAAATGGGCTTTCCGAAACGGCAGTTTAGGCAATTATTAAACTGTTTTACGCAAAAACTATATTGGGTCAACTCGATTCCACGAGACGTTTTGGTTGAATCAGCAGCCAGAAGAGATTTTGAAATGCCTTTTTTGATGTCCAATTTGATACTATTGGCTGACAATTTAGAGCAAGGCAAGACCCCTCAGTATGAAGCAATTTTTAACCAATTGCGTACATTATATGCGAAGCCCAAACCTAAAAAATCATCGTTTTTTGTCAATGAAGTCATAGCTGCCCTTTCGGGGAAAATCGATCCTAAGCGCATGAAAACGAACTTTATGATTGAAAATCAAACCTTTCCATTTGTCATTTTGCCTGAAAATGATGAAGATAAAGCGATTGTAGTGCGTATAGATGGCAGATTGAGTACAGAAACCACCTATTTTAATGTGGATTGGGAACGGCGAATGTTGCAAGATTTAGCGCGTTTAGACGTGCGTGTGTTGTCTGTTTGGTCTTATAATTGGTGGAAAGATGCGGCAGGAGAGGTGGATAAGTTGGTGGGAGAAATTAAGGCAGTTCAATAATAAATCCCTACTTTTGCCCTTCAATTTCAAATAATACAAACCCATTTTATGTCCAATTCTGCTTATAAAATCGTCGGAGGCAATCCGCTAAACGGCGAAATTACGTGTTATGGTGCGAAAAATTTCGCTACCAAAGCCATGATTGCCACTTTGCTTGGCTCTTCTCCAACCACTTTAACGAATGTGCCGCCGATTGGTGATGTCGAAATCACTGCCGATATGTTGCGCTCGCTCGGTGTGACCATTGATTGGAATAAAGAAGCCAAAACGATGACGATAGACCCGACCACAGCAACAGATGCCCACGTCCGTCAACCCCATTCAGGCGCGAATCGGATGCCAATTCTGATGATTGGCGCATTATTACATCGGTTCGATGAAGTGACGGTGCCTATGTTGGGCGGCTGTATTATTGGTGCGCGCGGTGTTGATTTTCATCTGGATGCGATTCAGGATTTTGGTGCAAAAATCATAGAAGGTACTGAGGGGTATATTGCGCAGAAATCACGCCGTTTGAAAGGCGCACATTTCCACTTGAAATTTCCCTCTGTTGGGGCAACTGAAACGTGTTTGTTCCTTGCGGCTCTTGCGGAAGGTACTTCTGTCATTGAAAATGTGGCGATTGAGCCTGAAATTACAGAACTCGTCACGATGTTGCGGGCTATGGGTGCAGTCATTTACACCAATTCAGGCAGACAGTTCCGTGTTGAAGGTGTTAAAGAACTGAGAGGTTGCACGATGAATATACTTGGCGACCGCATCGAAACAGCTTCTTGGGCTTCGATGGCGGCGGCGGTTGATGGTTCTATAACCGTGCATGGCATTCGACCTGAGACTTTGGGCAACTTTTTGTCAAGTTATCGTCAAGCGGGAGGTGGTTTTGAATTGTTGGATTATGATTCTATGCGTTTTTTTAGAGATAGAAAACCACAGGCTATTCATCTTGAAACAGACGTTTGGCCGGGCTTTTCGACAGATTGGCAGCAACCTTTTGCGGTCTTTCTGACACAAGCCGAAGGCGTTTCTGTTATACATGAAACAGTTTATGAAAACCGTTTTGGCTACTTGAAAGCTTTAAAAAAACTCGGAGCTGCTGTTCAGTTGACAACGCATTGTATGGGCAGTTTGCCTTGTCGTTTTAGTGGCAAAGGGCATGAACATTCAGCTATTATCAGTGGAGTTACACCGCTAACAGCTGTTGACACACCTTTGGAAATTCCAGATTTACGGGCAGGTTTAGCATATGTCATTACGGCGGCTGTTGCTAAAGGCACAACAATACTGAGGGGTGTACCTATGATTGAACGTGGCTATGGTAACATCATTCCGCGCTTAACGGCGATGGGTTTGAAGATAGAAAAGATTGATTTTCAATAGTTTATCTAACACCAATTTCTCTTGACAAATGTATCGGATACCTTGAAGGTATTCGATACGTGCAAGGCTTCTTAGAATGACCATCCATAAAAATTTTAATTTAAAACCATACAATACATTTAGTATTGAAGCGCATTGTGCGGCCTTTGCAGAAGTCACTTCTGTGGAAGATGTACAAGCATTTTTGAGGGACAATACTATGCCGATTCAACTTTTAGGGGGTGGCTCTAATGTGTTGTTTTTGGAAGAATTTTACAATCGTTTTTTTATTAAAAATAGTATTGAAGGGATTAAAATTGTGCAAAATACTGAGGGGGGGGATTCAGGAAATTCAGGGTCAGTTTTAGTTGAAATTGGCGGTGGTGTCAATTGGCATGAATTCGTATTATGGACTATTGAGAATGATTTAGCAGGTGTTGAAAATCTGTCATTGATACCAGGGACGGTGGGTGCTGCGCCGATTCAAAATATTGGAGCATACGGCGTTGAGTTAAAAGATGTTTTTGAATCCTTAGAAGCCTTAAATGTACAAAATATTGATATTCAAACATTTACAAAACAAAATTGTCATTTTGGCTATCGTGATTCTGTATTTAAAAATGAATTAAAAGATAAATACTTGATTACAAAAGTTGTTTTAAAACTACAAAAAACGCCTACACAGCTGCACACAGCATATGGCGATATCTCTAAAACCCTTTCTGAAAAAGGCATTGAAAACCCTACAATCAGAGATATTTCAAACGCTGTTATGACCATTCGTCAATCGAAATTACCTGACCCCTCAGTCATTGGCAATGCAGGTAGTTTTTTCAAAAATCCAACCATTCCGAAAACAGAATTTGATGTTTTGAAAACAAAATTTCCAAATATTGTGGGTTATCCCAATGATAGGGAGGGGGTGAAAGTTGCCGCAGGTTGGTTGATTGAACAATGTGGTTGGAAAGGAAAACGCTTTGGCAATGTCGGTGTGCATGAACGTCAAGCCCTTGTTTTAGTTAATTATGGTGAAGGTAAAGGTTTAGAAATCAAGGATTTATCTCAACAAATTCAAGCATCTGTTTTTGAGAAATTTCAGATTCGGTTGATGGCGGAAGTGAATTTTTTGTAACCTCATCTATCAACAATAGCACACGTCAAGCGACTTACACAAATCAACTTTCCATTTTCGTCTTTAATTTCGATGTTCCAAACCTGTATCGTACGGCCAACACGAATTGGTTTCACTGTGCCAAAAACCCAAGAGCCTTCGCGTGCGGAACTCAAATGATTGGCATTGATTTCAACGCCAACGACTTGCTTTTTCGCCCCAGTTTCAAGGGTTAAAACAGAGGCAACACTGCCCAAGGTCTCCGCCAATGCCACTGATGCCCCGCCGTGTAAAATACGAAAGGGCTGAACAGTTCGATGGTCAACAGGCATTTTTGCGGTTATAAAATCATCGCCGTATTCAACAAATTCGATACCTAAGTTATCTGACATTGAGTTTACGCCTATCTGTTGTAGTATTTCTAAAGAAGGTTCAATTTTCCAAATCATAGTGGATAGTGGTTATGGGTGAATTGGTTATTGGGAAATTAGTTATTCGTAATCCGTTAACTGTCAACGAGTAACCAATTTCCCAATAACCAATAACTACCTTGAATAATTAGGTGATTCCTTGGTAATGGTAATATTATGAGGATGACTTTCAACAATGCCTGCGCCTGTAATACGAACGAATTGGGCATTGTGCATATCTGTTATTGTTCTTGCACCGCAATAACCCATACTCGCTCTCAAGCCGCCGATGTATTGAACCATGACCTCTGCCAAAGTACCTTTAAACGGCACACGTCCTTCGATACCTTCGGGTACGAGTTTCTTAATATCGTCTTCAACATCTTGAAAATAACGGTCTTTTGAGCCTAATTGCATAGCACCTAAAGAGCCCATACCTCGATAGACTTTGAATTTCCGACCATCTAAAATAATTGTTTCGCCGGGCGATTCATCAACGCCCGCGAAGAGTGAACCTGCCATAACAGTAGCTGCACCAGCCGCTATTGCCTTTGGAATGTCACCCGTATAACGAACGCCGCCATCTGCAATAATCGGCACGCCAGTACCCTTCAAACCTTGTGCAGCATTGTAAACGGCCGTTAATTGAGGTACACCGACACCCGCAACGATGCGTGTGGTACAGATAGAACCGGGTCCGACACCTACCTTAACACCATCGGCACCTGCATCCGCGAGAGCCTTAGCACCTGCTGCGGTTGCGACATTGCCACCAATGACTTGAAGGTGTGGATAACGCTGTTTGACTTCTTTGATAGCTTTCAATACGCCTTCAGAATGACCATGTGCCGTGTCTAAAATCACGACATCAACACTCACTTTTACAAGCGCATCTACACGGTCAAAAAGGTCGCGTGTTACGCCCAAAGCTGCACCAACGACGAGGCGACCAAACGAATCTTTACAAGAGTTCGGATAGTCATGCACTTTCATTATGTCTTTATAAGTGATGAGACCAACGAGGTTATTGTAGTCGTCAACGACAGGCAGTTTTTCTATTTTGTTGCGCTGCAAAATGTCTTTGGCTTGCTCCAAACTGGTGCCGATGGGTGCTAATATAAGATTGTTGGCAGTCATGAGTTCACTCACAAGGCGTTGATTGTTTTTTTCAAAACGCAAATCACGATTAGTCAATATACCCACCAATTTGCCCCCCTCAGTAATTGGGATGCCACCGATGCTGTATTTACGCATCAAAGCTTGAGCATCGCTGACTGTTGCATCGGGCGTGAGCGTCACAGGGTCAATAATCATCCCGCTTTCAGACCGTTTGACGGAGCGAACTTGGTCAGCTTGCTCTTCAATGGACATATTTTTGTGGATAATGCCTATGCCGCCTTGCCTTGCAATAGCGATTGCCAGCAGTTTTTCAGTGACAGTATCCATTGCTGCGGATACCAAAGGTGTATTGATTGTAATCTCGCGTGTGAGTTTCGTAGAAATATCAACTTCGCGTGGTAGGACTTGTGAGAAAGCAGGCACGAGCAGAACGTCGTCATAGGTCAATGCTTCTCCAAGAAATTTGTCTGATACTATTTTTACCGTTTCCATGTGCAAAGTTAGTGAACGGCAGTTGTTCATAAGCCATAATGGGTTTGTTTTTTTTTAAAAATATTTTTTTATTGTTTGTAAAATATTGATAGTTAGTGTTTTAAATAGAATTTATTTATGAACAAAATGTGAAACTTGTGTGACTTCATGTCGTAAAACGCGAGGACTCAATTCTAATAGGCAGTAGTAATGATTGGGATTTTGTGGTTTTTACGAACCATTATTATTAAAATATAAAAAATTTACAAATAAAATTTCATCTAATTTGTATTTGAAGTTAAATAAATAAAATTTGGTATGTTTTTTGTACCTCAAAGTTAGGAATTAACAAATATGTTAAATTTCAAATTTTGACTTTATTGCAACTCAGTTGTCCTTTAAATTGGCATTTTTATTCTCCATTTATCTTTTATTGAAGTTACAAAACCCATTAGCTTTTTTTATTTTTTATATATCCAAATATTAAATCAAATTTTAAATTTAGAATCATGAACCTATTAATGCCCGTTTCTACTCTGATGTCGCGCAAATTTCATGTTGTAACAGAGAGTGACAATGTTAAATTAGTCAAAGAAATTTTCGACCGTAAATTAGTAGCGCACATCCTCGTTATGCGTCATGAACGTATTGTTGGAACCATCACCCGTTGCGATTTTTTTAATTTTTTTAGTGGTCTCACTAAACAATTTGAAAAAACCACATTGACGCAATCCCTTTTACAGATTTACAAAGTGAGTGATGTGATGAATACTAAAGTCACTTTTATCGAATCATCTGACCCTATTCAAGTGGCACTTGAAATGCTCCGTGACAATATATTTGCGGCTTTACCCGTCATTGACGAACAGGAGAAACTGGTGGGTATGGTAACCGCTATTGACATCGTCAAAACTTTAGCCAAAGAAAAGGCAACGGAGTTGCATTTTAGTATTTTTTAATTTTTTTTTGCACAATGTACCCCTCAGTAAAAAAGCCTTTGCACGACCTGCAAAGGCTTTTTTCATAGGCTAATCTAAACTTATTTTACATCTTTACGAACCGCCCATTAGACCGAATAAGACTTGACTCATCTAAAATATTAATAAAGTAATTGCCGGCTGGTAACGATTTGTCAAGTGTTATAGGATGTGTTATATTTCCTTTTGGTGCATTAATAGATTGAAAATCAATTACTTGCCCTACCTCATTATAAATCATCGTATGCCAAGTGCCACTTGTTTTTTTATCGAATGAGAGATGAACCCCCTCAGTAACGGGGTTTGGAAAAACAGTCAATGGCACATCGTTACTTATCAAATTGTGTGTACCCGATAGAAGACCTAAGGTGGGTTCGATCACCCTATTTGCGCCTGTCAAAAATGCTTCGTTGGAACTCATAATAAACTGCAAAATACCTCTTTTGAAACCCATACCCCGTAAATTATAGGTCATCGTCGCCGTATCGCCACGTCCTTGTACAAGCCGAAAGGTATCTAAAACTCTTTTAGGCATGAGTTGGCCATTCAGAAAAAAGCTATCTAACCGTATTTCAGCGTTCCTTTCATACAACACACCAAAATTTAAAGGTGCGCCGCCCGTCGGGTGCCTTAACTTCAAAGTACCCCATCCAACAATCTCAGTTGTGTATTCTGAACGGCGAATAAACTTGACATCTGCTTTGTTATAACCCGCTGCTGCATAAGTAAGTTGATAGGCAAAAGTATCAATCGTAACCACTTTGACGGAAGTCGTCGCAGACATAGGAAATTTAATCTGAAAAGCTGGAGAAGTATATCGTACGTTGCGCCCTAAAATATAAAGCGAATCAGTTGACCCTCCTGTGTTCGTGGAAATACTTCTGACGGCTGTGCCGCGTTTGTAGCCTAAAATGTATAAACCCAAATCATCAAGCCGCCTAAACTGTGTGTCAACAATAGCGTAAGTGCCAAAAGCGGGTTGTGGTCGTGAAACAAAAGTCGCATCTGCAAAATTAGACGGTAAAACAGTCCCTGCTAAAGGACCAGGTGTATTGAGAACTCTCCTTTCTTGATTTGTATCTTTTATACCTGTATAATCATAAATCCGATTGGCGCCACGAACAGGTATTGCGAGTCCATTAATCGATAAATCTTTATACACTGAAGTATCTATAACGATACCTGAAACTGTATAATCAGACCGCAAAATCGTAATTTGTGAAAAAGCCATTGTAAAAAGAGGGACGAAGGACAAAAGAAGTATAAAACGTTTCATATTTACAGGTTTATAATTTGAAAAAAATGATTGTGAAAGAACTTCAAATCTACATATTTATATTGAATATTTAATATTTTTAAGACAAAAAGTGCCGTTTTTAGGTCATTTTTTTAAAATGGCCACGCCAATAGCACAATTGACACACTGCTTTTTCTCACAATATTCTGTTTTCAGTTGAATCAAAGATTGAGAACGCCCTGCATTTTTAGTGGTCATGCCTAACTTTTGCCAGCCCTCCGTAACGATATTTTTTTCGGGTTTTAAGTTGTCCAGCAATTCAAGGGCGCAGTCTTTCACGGTCTCCTCTTTTCGCATATTGCCATAAAAAAACAAAAACGGGGCAACCACATTTATCAATAAAAGGTCAATCGCCTCTTTGCCAAAGTTTTTTTCCGAAAATACTGAGGGGGTGTCCAATATAAAATGACTGCGCCAATACTCGCTTACTTCTACTTCAAAAAGCGTTTTCAAGTCCGAAACAGCCATAGGCGCAATGATTTTTGAAAACAAATGACTGCTTTTATGTACCAAACCCGCCAATTGTGCCAATCGAATCGTAGGGAAACTTTGTGGTCGCATGCGTGAAAATTTCCAAGCCGCCTTATTGACAGATGAAACGAGGTTGTGTTTTTTTTGTAGAAAAAGATACTCCTTTTTTAAGGCATTGGGGTAATCGTCTATAAAATCAGTTTCTAATAAACCCGATTGACCAAATAGTAAGGCTTCAATCTGAAAAAGTTGATTTTTATGTTTCGCTAACACCAAATGGGGGAGTCCGAAAGCCAATCTTTCCATCGGTTCTGCATTGACTTTTGAGCCAAAATAACGGGCGATGAATTGCCAAAACGTCTCTTCCCAATTCCCATTATTGCGCTCATAAGCGAGGGCTATTGCTTCAGTTTTGCGCTCCAATCGCTCAATAAGCAAGCGGTCAAGCCATAAATCTTTTGTTATTTCCGATACTTTGTAAAAATGATGATGACAAGGAATCCAATATTCATTGTTCAAAAGTGACCAATAATTTTGAAATATGCCTTCGGGAATACGGTTTTTTAAGACCAAACAAGGCAAGAGAGACCCCTCAGTATGTGGGTTGTTTTCATTTTTTTGATGAAAAATAAGCACGTCTTCTTCATAAACAACGTGTAGAATGACATTCCTATACGCCGCATCATTTTGATGTTTATGTAACAACCAATCAGACGATTTAAGGTGCATTTCTACATTACCAAACCAAATCAAATCATCCATTTTGATTTTAACATTCTGAAAATCTGCCCCCGCATCTAAGCGGTTGTATTCGCCAAAATCAAGGATTTCGAGGGTTTGACCTGTGGTGGTCTCTAAGTTTAAGAGGTCAAAACGGCGTGTTCGCCAAAGAAAGTGTAGAAAGTCTTCTCGCATAGAGGTATGTTTTTAAGTGAAATTCCTATAAGATGTTTACGACCGATTTATCCTGTTTAACGACCATTAAGACGAAATGTGAACCCCTTGTTCGCCTTATTTTAGTAGGCGAAATTAATATAATTTTCCCAACTCTTGATTTGTCTTAATTCTAAAATTATAGCAATGTTATTAATTCTTTTACCTCCCTCAGTAAAACAAACAAAATTAATCCCTTTTTATTCATAAAAAAGCCTGTTACAATGTGCAACAGGCTTTTTTAAAATTTAACAAACAACCCTTATTTCACAACCGTATGATAAAACGTTTCATCTCCTGCGGTGACTTCAACAACATACGCGCCAGCGGGTAATTGCGAAATATTGTAACGTTTGTGAAAAATTAGAGCCTTTTCAAGTTTTTCTTGTTTTACTCTAACACCTTGATTATCAAAGATATTGACAGTAATAGTGCTGTAATCTTTTAATAAGACATTGACATCTAATTTATTATTGTTGAGAAGGACAACAGGAAGGAATTTTTCTTTCTTTTCCATTTCAGTCAGTACAATGCCCTCATTTGTAATTTTGAACGGTTGAGTCGTTCTAAGTGTCGTTTTCGTTACAGTCATGGTATATTCTCCATTTTCCAAGCGTGACATGTTGTACTTTTTAATGAAACTAGGTGTTTTTTTCGCCGTTTCGTTGACCAAAATGCTCCCTTTCTCATCCCGAATGACAACAGAAACGATTTCTTTCTCTATTGTGCCGAGATTAAGGATGATGGATTTGTTAACCGCAGAAATTTTAACTGTCGTTCCCGTTAAGTCAGCAGAGTCTTCGATACCGTTAGCTGATAAGGTGTTTGCGCATAAAGTGGTGGCAAGTGCTAAAACAAAAAATAATTGCTTTTTCATGATTTTAAAAATTTAACTTAATTAAACAATCGGATTTGTGAATTTATATTTTACTAAAATTGCAAAGCGAGAAATTTTATCTTTCATTTAGGTATTTTTCTTAAGCTTAATTCTTGAATCAATTTCTATATCCATAAGATACAAATTTGTAATTGAAGGTTGCAGGTAAGTAAATGACATTCGACGAGCGTATGAAAAAAAAGGTTTAAAGTATCAAAAAAAGCGTTTAATAGATATTGGCTATCTTGCGGTCTGTTTCGTTATTTCTTAAATTAAGCTTTAAATCTGATATTTTTATCATGGCTTTATCTTTTACAAAACTCAAAAAAGTAGCGACGCAAGGCGTGAGTGTACTCAATGGCGTTGTTGGCGACAAATTGCAGCATACTGCTTTAGGTATAGCAATGAATTTTTATGACCAGAATAAGCCCATTGTTTTGGAGAAAAACAACTTATTGGAACGATTTGCTGGGCTAAACACAACACCGACTTCTAAAATTTGTATCCTTATTCATGGCTTGACGGACAACGAAACGACTTGGTCTTTTCGAGATAAAAGTGATTATGGTTCTATGTTGAAAAATGACCTTGCATTTACACCTTTTTATGTGCGTTACAATACAGGCTTACATATTTCAGACAATGGTCAGGCTTTGGCGCAAATTATAGAAAGATTGTATCAAAGTTATCCTATTGATATTGAAGAAATATGCATTATTGCCCATAGTATGGGCGGTTTGATTACACACAGTGCTTGTCATTATGCTCAAGAACTCGGCTTGACATGGGCAACGCGATTGAAATATATCTTTTTGTTGGCAGCTCCACATTTAGGCTCTTTCCTTGAAAAATTTACCAATATCACGACAAATATCCTTGAAAAAGTACCGAATTGGCATACGCGACTGGTCGGTAAAGTCCTCAATTTAAGGAGTGCGGGTATTAAAGACCTACGTTTTGGTTATCTTACTGAAAGCGATTGGAAAGACCAAGACGCTGATAGACTTTTGTGCAACAATAAAACACCACCGCCCATGTTGTCGGGCGTGTCTTATTACGTCATTTCAGGCAGAATGACGCAAAAAGAGAAACACTGGATAAGTCAACTTTTTGGCGATTTTTTGGTGCGTAACAGCAGTGCAACGGCTCGCTCAAACAATATAGGGGAGTTCAATTTTCCTTCTGAAAACCATTTTGAATTTGCTAAAACATATCATCACCAACTGTCTGCACGCATGGATGTGTATGAGAAGATAGTGGGTTGGATAAATGTAGATGACAAAGATGCTTAAATTCAAAAATTTTATTTGTACAAATTTATTGAATAGTGTTTTTACTCCCCTCAGTAAAAAGTACAAAAAATGAAGTGCGAACGTCCAATGTGATGTTCACACCTCCTTTTTTTATTCTGTTATAATTTTTGTGATTCTACAAATGACCCCCTCAGTATTTCATCAGCTCCATTCGAAATGGGGTACATCCTTGCACAACATAAATGGTCACAGAACATAAAATTTAGACGAAGGTATAGTTGGAATATATGAATGGCTTACAAAAAAATAAAAAAGATTAAATATGAAATTATTAATTGATTTTTTTCATAATAATAGAATGGAATGCTTGCTTAACCTTTTATCCTTTACTATCTTCGCATCCATATAAATAAATTTATAGCACCCCCTCAGTATGTAAGCTTTTAAGCCATATAATTTTATGACTTATATCAAGAACCATATTATTAAACCAACTAAAAAAAAAGTCTTATAGGAGACTTCGCTTACAGCCTTTATAACCTTACCATCAAGATTGAGCTAAAGTCAAACCGATTTATTAAATAATATAAGCATACAAATGTTGTTTCCAAAGACTGTTTCTACTGTCTTTGTCCTTTTTGTATTTAAATACAATATTCAAAATTTTAACTTTTTTTATTTGATAATTATTTTACTATTAAACCAGTTACATGAAAATCAGTAAACCTACATTACTAACATGGAGATTCGCCCTTGGCTTGAGTCTCGCTATTTTTTCTCTTTCCTTATTTGTGTCGTGCAATACCAACAAAAGCATGGCAATCCAAGCAAAAAGGATTCACGCCAATTCTCACTCAGTTTCTGAATTAGAAGAAAAAGAAGGCAAACACAAAAAGAAAGGGAAAGATATGTACGATGGTCCAGAGGAAGCAGCGGAGTTTGAATTTATGCAGATAAGAGACCCTGCTACTGGCGAGGTACCCAGCAACCGATTGATGGATGCCATTGAACAAACCGTTGCTGCTAAGGCGCGCGTTGATGGCAGTTTCAGCAATGGTCTAAAACCCCTTGCATGGGCAGAAAGAGGTCCTTATGCCGATGTTGTCGGACCATCGAATGGGAATACGAGAGCCAACAGTGGCATTACAGCAGGTCGTATTCGCGCTGTTATGGTTGACAAAAGAGACAATACTGGCAAAACCGTTTGGGTGGGTGGTGTTAATGGTGGTGTTTGGCGAACAACCGATATCACAGCCTCGACACCCGACTGGGTCTTAATCAATGACTTTTTAAGTAATTTGGCAGTCACGGGTATCTGTCAAGACCCGACAAACTTAAATACAATGTATTTCTGTACGGGCGAAGCCTATTCCAATGCCGACCGTGTAAATGGTAATGGCGTTTTTAAAAGTACAGATGGTGGTGCGTCGTGGACACAATTGAGCAGTACGACTGCTTATACGCTTTGTTCAAAGATTCAATGTGATGCTGCGGGTAATGTCTATTTGGGTACAAACCTTCTAAGCACTGGCCTGCTTCGGTCTAAGGATGGCGGTAGCACTTGGACGACAATCACGCCTACAGGTCTGTCAACAAGAATAACAGATTTTGAAATTAGCTCAACAGGTAGATTCCATGTCGCTGTGGGCTATCGTCAAAATGACGGTTTTTATCGTTATACGGACAATCCCAGCACGGTAACTTCGGCAACATGGACTGCGCCAACGACACCTTTTACATATCCTACTGGTAATTTATCACGAGTTGAATTGGCTTGTTTAGGCAATACACTTTATGCCGTACCGAGTAACGCAACAGGCGTTATGTCTCAGATTCATAAGTCAACCGATGGCGGTGTTACTTGGACGACAACGGCACTGACAACGACTAATATCAATGATTTGAATGGTAGCACAACTTCTGGTCAGGGATGGTATTGTATCGGTATTGATATTGACCCTTCAAATGCCAATACAGCTATTGTAGGTGGTTTAAAGTGCCTTAAAACGACGGACGGCGGTGCCACATGGTCGAAAATTTCGGAGTGGGTAGGTACAGTAGGGCAGTATGTCCACGCCGATATTCAAAATATAATATGGTATGATGGTGGCAACAAATTAGTTATAGCTTGTGATGGTGGTATCCATTATTCATCTGATAAAGGCACAACTTTCAGAGACCGCAATACCAATTTACGACTCAAACAATTTTATGCTTGTGCTATTCACCCCACATCAACGAATTATTTTTTAGCGGGTGCACAAGACAATGGTACACATCAACTGAATGGAGCAGGCATTGCCAGCAGTGTCGAAGTGACAGGGGGTGACGGTGCATTTGTGGCTATTGATCAAAACGAACCACAGTTCCAATTTGGCGCGTATGTTTATAACCAATACAGACGAAGTCTAAATGGGGGTGCAAACTGGTCTTCTATCAACTTTAGCGGCAGCGCTGGTTTGTTCATCAATCCTTGGGATTATGACAATGCCAATAATAGACTATACGGGGCTTGGAGTGCAGGTAGTTTGTTGAGATGGGACAACCCCTCAGTCGCGGCTACGACAAGTGCTTTTTCTATTACAGTTCCAGATTTCAATGGCGCTACTGTTAGTCACGTAAAAGTTTCGCCTTATACCAATAACCTTGTTTATTTTGGTACAAATGCTGGACGGATTATCAAGATGACGAATGCCAACGTAACAGCAAGTATAGTCACAACCAATATTACAGCACCTACTATGCCCGCAGGTAATGTCAGTTGCATTAATACAGGAACAGATGACAATAACTTAATTATGTGTTTTTCTAACTATGGCATTAGCAGTATATGGGTAACACCAAATGGTGGAACGAGTTGGTCTGCTATCGAAGGTAATTTACCCGATATGCCTGTTCGTTGGGTTATGTTTTTTCCAGACGACAATACAAGAGCCTATGCCGCTACTGAAACAGGTGTGTGGGAAACAGCCCTCATAAATGGTGCAGCGACCGTTTGGACGCCCAATCCTACTTTCCCAACTGTGAAAACAAATATGTTGAAATACCGTCCTTCTGATTATACAATTATTGCATCAACTCACGGACGCGGCTTGTGGACAGCCACCGTACCTGTTTGTTTGCCTATCAATTTTACTGCTCCTGTCGTCACAAACGTAAAATGTGCTGGCGGTAACAGTGGGAAAGTTGTTGTATCAGCCACAGGCGGCATAGGTGGTATTACTTACTCCATTTCTCCAAACATCGGTACACAAAGCCCAGCAGGAACGTTCAACGGACTTACGGCAGGAACATACACTTTCACGGCAACAGATGGTAACCTATGTACAAATGCTATCACTGCAACAGTCGGCACAAATCCAAATCTTTTACCAATTGTCAGTTTAACTGCACCCGCGAATGGAGCTATATTTGCATCAAGTACGACCCTAACCGCTACTGCTTCTGATGCGGATGGCACGATTGCCCGAGTTAATTTTTATTTAGTCATCGGTACGACAAAAACAGGAGGAATAGCCCGTCAGTTATTAGGCAGTGACAATACAGCACCATATAGTTTCAATTGGATGAATATTCCAGGTAATATTTATACTATCCAAGCGGAGGCTATTGATGATTGTAACGCCTCTGTTTTTAGCAATACCGCCACAGTGAACGTATTGGAAACGTTTACGGTTTTAATCACTTCACCTGTTACAGGACAAAGTGTTGTACCCGGTTCAAGTATCACGATTGGCGCATCAGTCACGTCTTTTACAAGTAGAACTGTTGCTAAAGTAGAATTTTTCTACAATGGCGTTAAATTAGGCGAAGACTTGACAGCACCCTATACCTACTTTTGGAACAATATACCCACTGGCAACATCACATTACAAGCTGTAGCGACGGATAATTTAGGGGGTGTCTGGTATTCACCTTATACATTTATCATTGGCAGAAATTCAAGTATTAGTTTGGGTGCATCCAGCGTCAGCCCGACCGCTATGAGTTTATCTCCAAATCCAACATCTACGCAAGTGAATGTCAGAAGTACCGTTGCAGAAGACGGGTATTACGGTCTAAACATTATAGATGCCTTGGGTAGAACGGTCTTGTCTAAACAATTGACATATCAGAAAGGCACTTATACAGAAACATTAGACGTGTCTAACTTTGCAAAAGGACTCTATTTTGTTCGTTTGGCAAATGCGGATGGCAAGGATGCTTCGATTCAGAAGTTAATTGTTGAATAGTTGTTTTACTTGTATTTGGGCGATTGCTCATCGAGTTCAGATTATTCAAAAGCTAATTGTTGAATAGTCGTTTTACCCCCCTCAGTATAGAGCATAAAAGAGAGGTGTAAAAGTCAAATTTGACTTTTGCACCTCTTTTTTTTGTACCTTGCTTTATAAAATAAAAAAAAATCCTATTTTGCATTCTACATTTTTAAGTCCAAACATTTTATAAAATAGGACAAATGTGGAGATATTTCAAAGAGTTAATGAGAAATATATATGATAAATTTATTAATCAAATGAAGAATTGTTAAAATGGATAGAAACTACATCGTCGAATTAATCAAAGCCAATCGCTTACAAGAAGCTCTCCAAGCTATAGAACAAGCATCCAAGGGCAGTCATTTGCACAATCAAGCGATTATACTGTCTGCTTCTTATGCAGAATATGCACAACTCAATCGAAATGCTACTCAAGATTTTCAAACTTTAGAAATGCAAAGGGCGAAAATCACGAATAGTTTATTGTCATTTTTAGACGAATTATCGCCTGATGACTTTGAAAAAGTACCTATAAAACAGCGAAATGTACCCTACACGCCTCAAACAGAAAGTGTAAAAATTGATAAAAAATATCTCTATATAGGTGGTGCATTGATTTTATTGCTCATTCTATATTTTGGTTTCTGTAACACTGAAATAACTGAAAATCCATCGAATTTAAGCCCTCAAACGGATGCTTCAAGCAGTCACAATATCGCTTCAACACCTGATCAAACCACTTCGGCTTCGGTTGCGGTAAATGGGATGAATGTAAGTGTTGTGGAATACAGCAAAAACGGAGAACCCGTTGGCGCATTTGTTCAAAAAGGAGATATTTGGGTAGAAGAAACGGAAGATAATGCCGCTAAGTTTAAGTTTAAAGAAACGGCAAGAGACGAATGGTCGGTTTATCTCCGTGATGACTCAAGAGGGGTCACTCTTCAATTGGATTTATACACAAAAGAGGTCAAGTACAGCAATGATAAAGGGGCTGCTTTTGTTTTAGGCAATATATCTCATACTGAATAATCGTACCCCAAACCCCTCAGTATACAAACAAAAAAAGGTGTGAATGTCATAATTGACTTTCTCACCTTTTTTCATGAAAATATATGATTTAAATTTAATAAATCACATCCTCAATATTTACTACATTAAAAATGTTTTATATTTTTCACTTTTCATTTAATATTTAGAATGGAATATCTTCTCCATTCCCTTGAATGGGAGTAGTGGCAACAACGGGAATGGGTTGCGTTGGCACATCATCGTCATTCATACGTGAGGATAAACGGATGATATTGGCTTGTGGACTATTAGCATTAACATTGGCTGCCGCCAAATTATTAAACCCATAATCGTCAGGGTCAGCAAATTTGGAGAATTCGCCAACAAAACGCAAATTCACTTCGCCCAAAGCACCGTTACGATGTTTTGAAACAATGATAGTCGCCATACCTTTTGTAGAATTGCCGTTTTCATCTTCCATAATTTGGTAATATTCAGGACGATAAATGAACGACACAATATCCGCATCTTGCTCAATCGCACCCGATTCACGTAAGTCGGACAACTGTGGTTTTTTTGAACCGCCCCGCGTTTCAACGGCACGACTCAACTGTGATAAAGCGATAACAGGCACGTTCAATTCCTTCGCCAACCCTTTCAAAGCCCTTGAAATCGCTGAAATTTCCTGCTCACGATTGCCCCCACGGTGTCCGTCTGTACCACCTGTCATCAGCTGCAAATAGTCAATAATTATCAACTGAATATCATGTTGCGCCTTCAAACGACGGCATTTTGCCCGCAATTCAAAGACATTAATACCGGGTGTATCGTCAATAAAAATAGGTGCTTTCGACATTTTTTCAATCGCTGTATGCAATTGCTGCCATTCATGTGCCTCCAATTGTCCTGTCCGCAATTTGCTGCTGCCTACTTCCGATTCCATCGAAACAAGACGTTGGACTAATTGTAAATTCGACATTTCGAGAGAGAACAAAGCGACTCCTTTTCCGAACTCCATAGCGGCATTTCGTGCCAAAGAAAGCGTGAAGGCTGTTTTGCCCATGGAGGGTCTCGCTGCCACAATAATCAAATCCGAAGGCTGCCAGCCCGAAGTCAAACGGTCTAAATCCGTAAAACCAGTAGGCACACCTGTCAAACCATCTTTTTTCTGCGACAACAACTCAATTTGTTTCAACAATTTTCCTGCAAGGGTATTCATACCCTCAAAACTGCGCGACAAATTGGTTTCTGTTATCGAAAAAAGACTTTGCTCTGCTTTATCGAGCAAGTCAAAAACGTCGGTAGAGTCTTCGTATGCGTCACGTATAATATTGGTCGAAACCTTTATGAGTTCACGTTGTATATGCTTTTGAGCAATTATACGTGCATGATATTCGATATTCGCCGCTGAACCAACGCGATTGGTCAATTCAACAAGGTGATAAGAGCCGCCGATGGTCTCAATCGCGCCCATCTTCCGCAACTCCTCCGTTACAGTCAATAAGTCAATCGGTTTTGACCCTCTGAAAAGCTCCGTTATTGCTTTATAGATAGCCTGATGCGCCTCTGTGTAGAAACTTTCGGGGCGTAAAATATCCATAACGGCAGGCAAACCGTCTTTGTCGAGCATCAAAGCACCCAAAACGGCTTCTTCGAGCTGTAAGGCTTGGGGCTGTACCTTACCGAACACGAACGAACTGAGGTCGTTGGTGCGGTTGCGGTCATTTCCGCCAAAGCCACCAGTGATTTTGTCGAATCGCTGTTGTTTTTGATCTTTGCTTCTGTAATCTTCCATTCTGTTAATGACCCGAAAATGGGCTTATTGATTGATTGAATTCAACATCTCTGCAAAATGTTCGTTCAAAGTTACAAGAATTTGTTTAATCTCAAAGTGTATTTACTATTTTTTGTTTCAACAAAGTTACTATTTTTTAGTTACTCGCTAAAATTAAGTTATACAAGCCACCTGTTGACAACTTTAGAACCTGTTAGTAACTCTGTGGATAAACTTTTTGAATTTTGTGGACAAGTTCTATTCATATTTTTAATATACTGATAACCAATTTTTTGCACAAATTTACAACAGAATACTGAGGGGTTGAAAAAAAGTTATCTACGTGTAGTTTATCACCTTTTTTCATTTGATTTATACGTTGAAAAATGCAAAACAGCCCATCTACCAAATAGGTGATGGGCTGTTTTATGTTAAAACATCGTTTAGTTGAAAATAGAAAATCGAATTGTTTGAATTTGATGTGAAAACTTTTACTTTTTCAATGGGTATCTTCTCACCCATTACGTTTCATCGGCAACTGCCTGAATCAGCCCTTTAATATAGCCATAACAAAATGAAAACGCTTGTAAATGCGCCGCAGGATCGTGATGATGTGGTACATGGTCTGGCATGACCATACCCTCATAACCGACATCACGCAAGGCACGAACCACATGCAAAAAATTCATCTCACCATTGTCAGGATAGACTTCCTGAAAGTTGTTGAAACCGCCTTTGATATTGCGTAAATGCACATTGAAAATCTGATTGCGTTCGCCTATCCACTTGATTATGGGGAAAATATCGTTTTTGGGGTCTTTCAAACCTTCTGCTATTGAGCCAATGCAAAAATTGAAGCCATGATAGGGACTGTCATACAATTTCGCAAAACGTTTCATACCTTCAAAAACATTGGGACTGTTCCAGCGCATCACACCTCGATAAGCGGCAGGAACAGGCGGGTCGGCGATATGATTGGCTAATTTGACCTTGTATTCTTTGGCAACAGGCAAAAGGCGGTCAAGTAAATAAGTAATGCGTTCAAAAATTTGGTCAACAGACACATCACCTGCGATGGTTTTAGGCTCGTTTTTTTTCAAAGCCTCGGCGTAATTCCAAGATGTGTACTCCGTATTGCCACGTTTCGGGTCAAGCGTTCTGCCTGTTCGCAAAATGGGCAAAATGATGGTATTATAATTCAAAACCCTAATACCTGTCTTGCCCGCTACTTGTATCATTTGTTGCAAAATCTCAATTTCACGGTCTCTTTCTGGGCTTTTACCAAGCATAATGTTCGGATATTCAGCTTTATCAATGCCTTGTGAAGTCAATGGGAAATGATACGCATCAAGTCTGATACCGTATTTTTCACAGGCTTCTTTCTGCCTCAATGAGTCGTCTAAATCCCACCCTTTACCTTTTATAGTTTTAGGTGCGCCACCGTCAATGTTGAAAACGCCATGACGTGCTTTAAATTCTAAATTCTCGATGCTCGTTCCGCCTGATTGACAGCCGACTTGCATCAGCACTTTTTTCTTCGGTTTAGATTGATAGACATTTTCTGCTTTTGCCTGTTCTGCATGTAAAAGAGAAGGCACTAATGAGCTGATTGTCAAGGCTTTCAGTATATTTCTTCGTTCCATTAATTGAAAGGCGTTTAAAATAATAGATTAAAGATAATTCCGTAACAATAAATTGGGCTACGCCCAGATAAAATTTGATTTTTTAGATATCAGCTAATTTACACCAATCGGAGTGCAGCTCCAAAACAAATAAATTTTAATGAACTTAGATAAATCGAGCTTTTTCTAACCAAATACTGAGGGGATCAATTTCACTTTTCAATTTCCAAAACAATACCACTATGGTCTAATTCGCCATGCCCGTCAGCAATCGCTTCAAGCATCAGATTAGCGACTTGCGCTGTGCCATTCAATGCGACATCGTACTCTTTACCCGCTTGCAAAGCCAATTTCATGTCTTTGCTGTGCAATTTGATTTTAAAACCAGGCTTAAAATTGCGGTCAATCATACGTTGTCCATGCAAATCGAGAATACGACTTTGTGCAAAACCGCCGAGCAATACTTCACGCATTTTTTCAAGATTTACACCTGCTTTACTTGCCAAAGTAAAGGCTTCGCCCACGGCTTGAATCGTCATGCCAACTATCATTTGATTGCAAATTTTGGTGGTTTGTCCTGCCCCCGCTTCACCAATCAGCACGATGTTTTTACCCATAACTTGAAACAAAGGCAAGGCTTCGTTAAATGCCTTTTCAGTACCGCCAACCATAATAGAAAGCGTAGCCGCTTCTGCACCAACTTGTCCACCAGACACAGGTGCGTCTAAGGCTTCAACACCTTGTTTTTGCATCAAAGTATAGATATTTCGAGCCGTCGAAGGTGCAATAGACGACATATCAATAAACAATGCACCTTGTTTGATGCCAGATAAAACGCCATTTTCTCCTAAAACGACCTTTTCAACATCAGGGGAATCGGGTAACATCGTTATCACAATATCACTGTCGGCTGCTAAGGCTTTTATGTTGTCGAAAGACTTTGCGCCTGCTTCTATTAATGCAGCAGCAGCTTTATTACTACTTAAAACGAACACAGGATAACCTGCTTTGATTAAGTTCAATGCCATGGGTTTGCCCATGATGCCTAAGCCGATGAATCCTACTTTTTTCATTTTATTTTAATTAATTGGTTGATTACGATTTTTTTTATAATACCTCGCTTTTTGTTCTTAATTAATTTGAAGACCATTTAAAAAATTTACAGTATGCTCTAATACAAGTGATTGCTGTTTTTCAACAGAAATAGTCGCCTTGCCATCTAAAAACAATGTACCTAAATAACCGAATTGTGAATGATTTCCCCCTTCAATTAATATCAATTTTGAGTCACTGGGCAATTTAATTTTATTTTGGAGTACCTCCTCTATGCTTGCTAAACCATCGTTTGAAGCATAAAACTTAATGGTTGGAATAGTTTGATTAGATAAATCAATATCTCTCGGGTGAGAAGTACCCATCAAAAAAAGTCCTTTCATTGTTGTAGGATTTTCATAAACAAATTGTGCCGCCATTTTGCCACCTTGCGAATGTCCACCAATCACATATTGCCCTGATTTTAAGTCAAAAAGTCGTGTTATTTTTTGATAATCACGTTGTGGAAGCCTCATGGACATTTTTATTATGTGACAAGTGTAACCACTCTCTGCAATTTTTTTACATAAAGGAGCATAAGCCTTCGGGTCACATAAACCGCCTTGAAAGAATATAAGCTCAATTCTTTTTCGGGTCTGTTTAACTCTGAAAGTTATTTTATCACTATTTTCAATAACTTCGATTGTGTCGTTGCTTTCAAGTGTTTGCTTTGGAATATTTCGTGATTGATAGGTTGATAACATCCAAATAAAGAAGATAAAGACAAAACTAAACCAAACGATTTTAAATATTTTCCTTTTTTTGTATTTCATTGCTTTCCATTTTAATAGATTTGGGAATGTATACCCCTCAGTATTTTTAGCAATTTTAAGTCAAAGGTCCTGGATTAAACAAAACTAAATCATTGTGCAAACCTAAAATATCTGTTGCTACTTTTTTATGTCCACTCGCCACTTCTAAAATAAGATGAAACAACTCCCAACCCATTTCTTCAATCGTTTTGATGCCAAAAGCAATCGGTCCTGCATCAAAATCAATCAAATCGAACCAACGGTCACTTAATTTTGAATTGGAACTGACCTTTATAACAGGCACCATCGGCAAACCATAAGGCGTGCCACGACCTGTGATAAAGACGTGCATATTCATCCCTGCTGCCAATTGTAATGTACCACAAACAAAATCGCTTGCGGGTGTAGCAACGAAATTCAAGCCTTTTTTCCTTATTTTATCACCGGGCGCAATGACATCAACGATAGGACTTATACCCGATTTGGCAATCGAACCCAAGGCTTTTTCGACGATATTGCTCAAACCACCGCGTTTGTTGCCAGGTGTCGTGTTGCTACTCCTGTCCACGCTGCCTTGCAAAAGATAGTCGTCGTACCATTTCATTTCGTCCAAAAGTGCCTGTGCTACTGAGGGGGTCGTTGCACGTGGCACGAGCAAGTGTACAGCATCACGCACCTCCGTCACTTCCGAAAAAAAGACCGTTCCACCTGCTCGAACAATTAAATCAGATGCAAAACCAGACGCAGGATTACCCGTTATGCCTGAAAAAGCATCGCTGCCACCACATTGCATACCGACAACTAAATCAGAAGCAGGGCATGTCTCCCGTTTTCGAGCATTCAGTTTCTTCAAATGCATTTCTGCCATGTCCATAATGCCGCCCACCATTTCTTGAAAACCATGAAAAGACTCGTCTTGAAGATACAATACTGAGGGGGTACTTTGTGTATCGTTTTTAGGCAACAATCGTTCAGGTCTCAATTTCTCACAACCCAAGCCAATAATCATTATTTCGCCACCAAAATTGGGGTTTTGAGCAATATTCTGAATGGTTCTAATCGGAATAATCGCTGCGGGTGCATCAATCGCAATACCACAACCGTAGCTGTGATTGAACGCCACAACACCATCCACGTTTGGATATTTTGGCAACAACTCTTGTTTGATTTTATTTTCAATGAACTGCGTGATGCCCGCCACACATTGCACACTCGTCGTTATGCCCAAGATGTTTTTAGTGCCAACGCTACCATCGGCATTTTTATATCCTTGAAATGTATAACCTGTTAAAGATTCAATCACAATGTCTTTTGCTTCAGGCAAAGGCATATTCATTAAGTCAGGCGGCTGCGGTAAAACGAGTTTCAACTCGTTCACCCATTCGCCTTGTAAAATATTGGTATCAGCATAACCAATAATTTGCCCATAACGAATCACCGCATCGTCTTTATCAATGGGACATAAAGCGACTTTATGCCCCATCGGAATGTCTTCGATTAAAACAATGTTGTTTAAAACGGTTGTGCCTTTTTGCAGACCGAAGGCGTTGCAGACGATGCCGACGTTGTCTTGTGGCGTTGTTTGGATGACGGTATTGTCGGTGGAATTAGTCATTTAATTATAGATGTTAATCTTAAAAAAACTTTGTTGAAAGCGGTAAAAAAACTTAAATTTGCATAAAATTAAAGTCAAAATGTCCTTAACAATTCAACTGCCAGTAACAACGGAGCATTTTCTCCGCGAAAGTGCAACTCAAGAAGGGATGTCCTTAGAGCGTTATATAACACAGTTGTTGACGGCAACGAGTATTTCAAAAAATGCTAAAAAAAGCGAAACGCCTCTAACCGAAGCAGAACTTTTAAAGCATTGTCAATTGGCTGTTCAAACGGATGATTTAGCAGAATACCATAAATTGAGAACGCTGTATAAATTCCATAAAATAACCGACGACGAGCGTGAATCTTTAATTCAATTGAACGAATTAATAGAAATCGCTCATGCCAAACGTATGGCTTATGTGCTTCAATTGGCAAACTTACGCAATGTTTCACTTGAACAAACTATGAAAGATTTAGGTATCAAACATCTATCTGAATGAAACCAACTTTACGCAAAGCTGTTTGCGAAAGAGCCGCAGATTGTTGTGAATATTGCCAAATGCAAGCTAATCTTTCACATGACCCATTCTCTGCAGAACATATTTTACCCATATCCAAAGGTGGATTAGATGAATTAATCAATCTCGCATGGTCTTGTTTAGGATGCAATTTATATAAAGCAACAACGACTCATGTTTTTGATTTACTTACAGGTGATATAGTGCCTCTTTACAATCCAAGAACGGAAAAATGGTCAGACCATTTTGAATGGTCAGATAATTTTAGTATCATCATTGGCACAACGCCAATAGGACGTGCTACAATTACTTGCCTAAAACTCAATAGAATTGGTTTGGTGAACCTACGACAAATATTAGTTGCTGTTGATAAACATCCGCCAAATGTATAGTTTGCCTTATCAAAACAACTTTTATACTGAGGGGGTGCTAAACCATCGGAAAAACCGCCGCCGCAATCATCGTCAATATCAAGCCCACGATACCCATTAAGGATTGCATGGGTGCAATGGTTTTTAGGGCTTCTTGTTCCGTCAAATTACTGGCTTTGCACATGATCCAAAAACCTGCATCGTTCATCCATGGGATTAATTTTGCGCCGCTGCCAATGGCTAAACAGAGATAAACAGGATTAAAACCCAAATTGGCATTGGAAGCCATACCTACGAGGATACCCGAAGCAGTAATCAAGGCTACCGTTGCTGAACCTTGTGCCGTCCGCACCACCGCTGTAATCAAAAAAGCTAAGGGAATCAATGCCATTTGATAGTCTTTTGTCAAGTCCGCAATGCGGTTGCTGATACCTGATTGTTGCAACATGCCACCAAAAGCACCACCCGCTGCGGTGATGAGAATGATGCCGCCGCCACTCATCAAAGCGACTTGAACGAAGGACATCATACCTTCTTTACTGTTCTTTTTCTGTTTGGCAAGCACCAACAAGGCAAATAGGGCACCTGAAATTAATGCAATGTTTTTATCGCCAAAAAATAAGACGACGTCCATTATGCTATTTACAAAGTAAGAAGAAGTCAACGGCGCATTAGGCGTTGAAAACGCTTCAACTGCCGAGCGAATACATATCGTTGCCAACGGAAAAACGGCAGGTAAAAGGGCGAAACCCAAAGAAGGCAATTCTGTATCGTCTTTATCGGCAATGGCTTTGATGTCTTCTAAACGGGCATCGGGAGAATCTCGAACAGGTGTTGGATACTTTTTATTGAGCCAAATCGCTATGAAATAGCCAACTGTGATGGTACAAAGTCCTAATAAAGAGCCACAAACCATCATCAAACCAATAGGTACATTGAGGGCATGAATCAAAAACAAAGGGCCAGGTGAAGGGGGAACATACGAATTTGCCATGACTGCCCCTGCAATAACGCTCAAAACGAGCAACAAATAATTTTTGCCCAATCGCAAACCCATAGCTTTTGCCAAAGGCATCATCAAAAAAATAACGGTATCTACAAAAACAGGAATCGTCAGAAAAAAGCTGCTGATGAGGAAGCCAATCGGTGCTTTCTCTATGCCTGTCAGTTTGAGCATGGCTCTGATAATTTTTTCTGCTGCCCCGCTGTCTAACATAGCTTTGCCTATGATGGCGGCGCAGGCAATGACGATGCCGAGTTTGGCGCACGTGTTACCAAATTCATTGCCGATGCGCTCGCCAATGCTTTTATGTGCCAATTTCAAAGCATCGGCAGAAGGCCCGCCTTTGGCTAAAAAAAATTGTTCAACAGAAAGGGTTGGTGTGAGTAAGGCTACTGCAATGGCTGCTAATAAAAGCGATAAAAACGGATGCAGTTTCAAGCCAATGATGCCGCCAACGACAATGACGACTCCCACGAATAAGATAAAGATTGGATCAGACATGATTTAATGATGAATGGCGAATTGTGAATGTTGAATGATTTTTACCCCTCAGTATTTTGCTTTTTTGAGCCTTTATTTCAGTAGGTTTTCTCTTGAATCCTTTAATTTTTTAGCCATCGTCCTTGCGCCGTCAGCGACAAAAGTGGCATCTGCACCACAAGCGATAAACCGAATGCCCATGTTGTGATATTTTTCGTAATCATTGGGATTAAAAAATAAAATGCCTGTTGCTTTTTGGGCTTTTTCAGCCGCTTGAATAATGTTTTTAAGCGCAGCGACGAAAGAAGGATGGTCAAATTGACCAAAAATGCCCATTGCCATAGAAAGATCGGCGGGTCCAATGAAGAGCACATCAACACCTTCAACAGCGGCTATACCATCTAAATTATCAAGGGCTTCCAGTGTTTCAATTTGAACAATACCCATTAAATTGTCTTGTGCATCTTTATAATAAGCATCAAAATTTTGACCAAATTGTGTCGTTCTCACCATTTTAGCTACGCCGCGGTTACCAACAGGCGGATAATACAAACCGTTGACAACCTTTTTGGCTTCTTCGGCATTATTGACTTTTGGACACATAACGCCATACGCCCCCATATCCAAAACCCTTGAAATGCGCGGCGCATCGCTGCTTTCAACTCTTACAAGTGGGGTAGTGGTGGTACTTTCTAAGGCTTGTAATTGTGCGAGAACCTCTTTTTCAGTGCCAGCACCGTGTTCGAGGTCAATAAGTACCCAATCGAAGCCTGATTGTCCGACGATTTCAGCTGTTAATGCGCTGCCGAGATTGAGCCAACAGCCGTTGAGGGTTTCGCCTTGTTTAAGTCGTTGTTTTAGATTTTTCATTTATCAGTCAGTAAATTTAGAGACAGGTCGTTTAGGCTGTAAAATAAATAAAAAATCCCCAGTATCTACGCTCAATAGGGCAAAAAAGGTTTATAGCTAAAATTGCTGAAAGACATCATAAAGTTGATTAGATTTAGGGGTGAATTAACATTGCATAATCTTAAAACGGCTTGCCATGAAAAAAAGGATTTTTCTCATCTTTATCACCTGCTTTAGTCTTATCTCTTTACATGCTGCCTATATCCTTTTGCCCATGGATATGAAGCAAAAAGACCATTTAAAAGCCTATGGTATCACTTATTTGGTTTTACAAAAAGATATGGAAGCGCATTGGCTTTTGAATTATCGGGGCGGCAGTTTTGCTTTTCCTCATCAGTTGGAATTTGAAAAAGAATGTAAGGCAAGAGGTGTCACCTATGAGGTTATTTCAGATGCCCAATTCAAGGGCATTCAAGAGGAGATTCAGAATCCTAATATCAATATGGAGGACATGAAACTCGAAGTCGCCCCCAAGGTAGCTGTTTACACACCCGACGCAGATAGCAAAGGCAGAGGTCTTGAAAGATGGAACGATGCGGTTTTAGTCGTTTTAAAGTATGCTGAAATCCCTTTTGATATGATTTATGACAAAGAAGTGCTTGAAGGAAAACTGATAAAATACAATTGGCTGCACTTGCACCATGAAGATTTTACGGGTCAACACGGTCGCCTATCTATGTTTCGGGGCAACAATCAAGAATATGTGGAGCGCAAACGCAAAGCGGAAGAATTAGCCCGTTCGTTTGGTTTTGCTAAAGTGTCACAATGTAAATTAGCAGTTGCAAAATTGATAAAAGCCTTTGCAGTCGGCGGTGGATTTATGTTTGCTATGTGTTCCGCTACGGAGAGTTATGACATGGCTTTGGCAGCAGAAGGCACTGATATTTGTGCATCTATGTTCGATGGTGACCCAATGGACCCCGAAGCACAAGAGCATTTAGATTTTTCAAAAACCTTTGCCTTTCAAGATTTTCAAATAAACACGGACGCTATGAGTCATGATTTTTCGAACATAAATAACAGTATGAGATGGAATAGAGACATGCATATTGACTATTTCACCCTCTTTGATTTTTCTGCCAAGTGGGATCCCGTGCCAACCATGTTAACCCAAAACCATACAAAAACGGTAAAAGGTTTTATGGGTCAAACGACTTCTTTTAAAAAAATATACATTAAACCAGAAGTTTTAGTTTTAGGTGATACCAAACCTTTTGAGGAAGCTCGTTACATACATGGTGTCATCGGTCAAGGATTTTTTAGTTTTTATGGTGGTCATGACCCCGAGGACTATATACACCGCTATACTGACCCAGATACCGATTTGGCATTGCATCCTAATTCACCAGGTTATCGCTTGATTTTAAACAATGTGCTTTTCCCCGCGGCGAAGAAAAAGAAAAGGAAAACGTGATGTTTTCAAGGGGGAGAACTCAAAACACCCCCCTCAGTATTTCCTGTTTTATTCCCGCTTTCAATGGGTCAACAGCTAATTTTTGTTTTAAGATAGTGGCATAAACGGAGCGGAAATCGTATTGATGTTTCAAATCACCATTGTTTAGGTCATCGAAATTAGGGTTTGAACCAATGATTTGACCCTTGTTATTGCCGCCAATAATGAAAACAGGCGCAGCCGTTCCATGATCCGTGCCACTCCCATTGTCTTTGACACGGCGACCAAATTCACTGAAAATCATCAGCGTCACATTGCCCAACATATTAGAAGCTACCATGTCGTCATAAAAGGCTTTGACCGATTCAGACAGTTCTGTGAGCAATTGTTTTTGTTTACCCAACTGATTGGAATGTGTATCAAAACTGCCCAAACCTGTGTAATATACAGGTGTACTCAAACCGCCTTTTATCATTTTCGCCATCCAACTTAGGTTTTGTGCCAAACCAAACCGAGGATAGATGGGGGCGTTGTCTTTAGATTTTTCCAAGGCTTTTTTGATTTGGTCAGAGCCTTCAAACGAGCCAATCATCAGTTTGCGGACAAAATCGAGGTTCGGGTTTTCGTCCAAAGGGTCTTCATTATTTTCTTTTAAGGATTTTAACAGGCGTTCAAAACGTTGTGGGTCTTGCATCGTCAACGCATGACTGTTGGTGCCTGCCAATGATAAGTTGTCAATATTGTCAAGGTTCAAAGCCCCCAGCGGATCTTCGGGCGCGCATGTGGCATCAAGATAACGACCCAACCAACCTGTATTGAGGTATTCGTTGCTCGCAGAACCTGTTTGCCAAATCTCAATACTCCTAAAATGTGAGCGATTTGGATTCGGATAACCGACATTTTGAACAACAGAAAGGTGTCCTGCTTGCTGAATATCGGCAAAACCTTTCATACTCGGATGCCAACCCATACCCCCTTCGGCAGCTTTCAAAACTTGGTCTTTGGGTATGGCTATCGTTTTCCGAAAGTCGAAATACTGAGGGGTGCTGTAAGGAATAAAAGTGTTCAAGCCGTCGTTCCCGCCATTGAGTTGAATGACAACGAGGATATTTTTATCAGTCGAAAAACCATTGTATAAGCCATTTGTCGGCATCGCCGAAAGGAACTTTGGCAGAACGAGCATTCCGCCCGCCGTTGTACCTACTATTTTGAGAAAATCTCTCCTTGAATTTTTCATGTCCATTATGCTATTTAAACAATTAGCACGACAAAATTTTATTCTTAATTAAAAGAAATGAATTGTTTTAGTTAAGAATAAAATTTTGTAGCAAAAATAAATTTTTTAATTAAATTTTGTGTTGTTCTAATTTTAGATTCTTTCCCTGCGGTCAGAATGACAAAACAATCAATAAATTTGGAACTCTGGCGATTTCATAATGTGTTCAGCCAAACGAGTGACAGATTGTAGCGCATTGTCTGCTTTAGCATCAAAATCGTATTTCAAAATGCGTTCACAATCGGTTTGTAAATCTTTCGGCACCGTAAAAACAAGGCGGTTGGTTAAGTCTTTTATGATGTCTTTATTATTCGTCAAAGCGGTGTTCCAGCGCAAGGTCGGTTTTTTACTTTCTTCATATTTATTATCAACCATCGTTTCCATCGTCATACCTATATCTTCCGCAGCATTTTCTTGTTTGCGTTTGAATTTATAATTCTCTAACGATTTACCACTCCCCAAAAGGGCGACAACACTCACCCGTTGCAACAGTTTTTGAGAACTCAACCATGACTTTCCACCATCCCAACCCTTGACATTCGGTGGGTTCAAGAGCTTCATACCTTGGCCTATAAAATAAGGTTGCGTAGCGCGAATAGGCGGCACATCTAATTGGAATTCATAGAGTAATTGCAACAAAAAGGTCGTTGGGTCTTTGATTTTCATACCTTGGCTCTTAGCAAAACGTTCATCGCGCACCAATTTTTCGAGCATCGGTTTCATTTCAAAATTTGCTTTGCGGAACGCCTTTGTGTAATCGTCAATCAATGAGGGCGAAGGTTCGTCGGTGACAAAATATTTCAAAAACTTTATCATCAAACGTTCTCCCGCTTTGGGGTGGTCAAAAATGATATTGACCATATCATCTGCTTTCCAATTACCTGTTTTGCCGAGATAGGTTTTGTTGCCATTGTCTTCCCAAAACCTATAATATTGACCCCCTTCATCACCGATATTTAAGCCCGCCAATGCCCTTGCACCTTCTTTGATGTCCCCCTCAGTATAATGGCCAACTCCGAGTGTAAAAAGTTCCAACAGTTCACGACTGAGGTTTTCATTAGGCGTTTTTGCTTTATTTTGGGTATTGTCAAGATACGCCAACATCGCATTGTCGTACAAAATACGTCGTGTCAACTCTTTATAATTGCCAAAAGCCATTTCGCGCAGCAAATTGTTTTGACGAAATATGGCATAAGAAATTTTGACCTTTTGCATATCCGAAACAAAATGATTGTGCCAAAACAAAACCATTTTTTCACGCAACGGATATTCATCTTGGTACATCTTATCGAGCCAAACATGCGCCACACCCACAGAACGCAATCTTTCTGTTACAGCAAATTTCTTTTTAGCATCATCACTACTTTGACGGATTTCGCGCAATTCTTTTCGATTGCGGGGCGCATCTGCGAGGAATTTTGGCACGTCTATACTGAGGGGTGTCTCAAAACTCTTTTTTAAGAAACTTTCAACACCCAAACGGCTAATAGATTCAGCTTGTGCATTCGTAAAGCCCAAGCGTTGACTCAGGAAAAAGGCTTCTTTCATGTTCTGTATTCTTTTGAAAAGATTGTCGCAATGAAGTTGTTTTGCGTAGATAAGACTTTTGTAAGTGTCGAAAGGTTTAAATGGTTTTGGTGTGTCACCCATATTTTCTACAAGGGATTTATTTTCTATTTCCAACTTAATCAACAAATTTCAAAAAAAACTTGTCGTTTAACCCACTTTATACTCATTTGAAAATGGTTTGCCTAAAATTATTGACTTAAATTATTCATAATCAATATTTTATATTTTTCACTTTTCACTTTTCATTGAGTAAATATCCGAATGTTATTTGGTACTTGATAAATTACCTATTTGGTGTACCTAAAGAATTTGATTTATGTGATAAGTGTCCAGTTCAAAATGAGAGTTATAAAAAATTAATATTTTTAAAAATAAAAAATATTAATTTTGTAATTGTATTAACCAAAATCACTTCTCTAACCTTTTTTATTGAACAAAAAAACAAACATAAATGAAACGATTTTTACGCCCAACACTTATCTGTGTTTGCGCTCTTTTTATCTTATTTACCCCTAAAGTTTTGGCTTGTGGCTTCGATTATGTCGGTTCATGCGCCACCGCTGTTCGTTTTACAGCGAACAATGTACACAAAGATTATTTCGCTTCAACCTGCGCTTATGGTACTGCCTTGGGTTCGAGTATCGGTACAAACTTGACAACCTTACAATTGAGTACAGCCACGACTGTTTCTTGGGAAAGTTGTACCAATATGCTGCAAGAAAGTGCCATTTTTTATCGCATTTTCAATGATCCACTCAACAAAGGCGGCTTTCAAAAAAATGTTTTGGCGCAGCAAAATATCGTCAATAATCCACCTTATCGGACGCGGACGTTTGGGGCTAATTTAAACATTGATTTATTGGCTGGTTTGTTGCCCAACACGATATATACTATCGAAATATACTATCAACTCGGCGTGGATGCAGATGGCAATGGTACGATTGACGCAACAAAAGTCAGTGATAACAATGGTTTATACTATTCGACCACCTTCCAAACGGGCAATATAAACGTCAATTCTGGCTTTCCAGTTACCATTTCGACTCAAAATGCTGTTTGTAAGGGGGCGGCGAATGGTGCGGCTTCAGCAGCCGCTTCAGGTGGCACTGCACCTTATACCTATGCTTGGTCAAATGGCGCAACAGGCGCAAATATCACTGGTTTACAAGCGGGTAATTATTCTGTTACAGTGACCGATGCGACGAATGCGAAAGGTATAAAATCATTTTCTATAACGGAACCGTCGCCCATAAATGTCGCTTTGACGACTACAAACACTTCTTGTGGTGTGGTCAATGGTGCAATCACGTCTTCTACAAGTGGTGGTACATCGCCTTATACTTTTTTATGGAGCAATAATGCCACAACTGCGCATATTTCAAGCCTTTCGGCAAATGCTTACAGTTTGACCGTAACGGATATTAAAGGCTGTAAAGGCAGTGTTTCTACTATTTTAACTGAAAATTGTGGCAATAACGGCAATTATTGCACATCTGCTTCGGGTGCGCCTTGGAGTGAATGGATTGCTCGGGTGCAACTCAACACGCTCGATAATGCGAGTGAAAAATCACGTCCCGACCGTTACGCTGTGGGTTATTCCGATTGGAAAGACAAGGCGACAACGCTGGCGCAAAATGGCAACTACCCCCTCAGTATCACGCCCGGTTTAAGTTGGTCGGGCGCACAAAGCAATCTGTATTTCCGTGTATGGATTGATGTTAATAAAAATGGCATTTTTGAAGATTCCGAAAAGGTTTTTGAACGCAATGCAACCAGTCAAGCGGTGACAGCCACTATCAGCATATCCGCAACGGCTCTTTTAGGCACAACAACCATGCGTGTCAGTATGAAAAAAGATGCGTATCCAACGGCTTGTGAAGCATTTCCCGCAGGAGAAGTTGAGGACTATTCCGTCATCATTTCGAGCGGTGGACCAGACCCTTGTTTGACCGATGTAACGCCACCCGTTTTGACGGCTTGCCCTCCAAATATCAGTTTAACTACATTAACAACCTGTGCTGTTTCAACGTGGACAGCGCCAACGGCGACAGATAACTGCACAGCAACCCCCTCAGTAACCAGCACAAAAAATAGCGGTTTTTGTTTTCCAATTGGTTCAACGTCAGTGATTTATAGCGCTACCGATGCACGCAATAATGCGTCAACGTGCAGCTTTAATGTGGTCGTGACATTAGATAATTGTGCTATCGATGCCATACCACCTGTATTGACGGCTTGTCCTCAAAATATCAGTTTAACGACGACCTCAACGTGTGCCGTAGCAACTTGGACAGCCCCAATAGCTACAGATAATTGCACAGCGGCCCCCTCAGTAATCAGCACAAAAAACAGTGGTTTTTGTTTTCCAATTGGTTCATCATCAGTAGTTTATACAGCGACCGATGCCCGTAATAATACATCAACATGCAGCTTTAATGTCATTGTCACAGCCACCACAACGGGTACTGCCGATTTAGGTTTGACCGTTACATCGCCCAATGCGACATACAGCAAATGGACAAATATCAGCTTTAAAACAACGGTCAAAAACAACAGTACGACACCTTTCAGTAATGTCAAAATTGAGTTTAAATTTCCTATAGGAACGGTAAATGGGGGCAGTACCGTCATGTCCGCAGGCTCTTGGGAGGAGTGGTGTAATGGAGGTGTTCAATGTTTTACGTGGACACTACCGTCTTTAGCAGCTAATGCAACAGCAACTTTAGATGTGCCCTTGTTTGTACTCAATGTCAGTACGCTGATTGTGGGTACGGCGAAACTCCTCAGTTCAACGCCCATAGATGCAGTTACAGCGAATAATATATCGAGTGTGACCATTAATCCAAGTGCATCGGTGTCACCTGAATTGGCACGATTGAAGGTGACGCAACAGATTCCAGTTGTTATTCGGCAGATTTCACCCAATCCTACTGAGGGGGATGTTTCTCTTAATTTAGAAAGCTTAGACGAAAGAGAAGTTAATTTTAATATTTCAGATGCATTTGGTAGAATTGTTAAAACAGACCTTCGGAAAGTTGAAAAAGGACAAAATCGTTTACAATTTGATCTCACACAATTACCACAAGGCATTTATTTTATAACACCTTCAACAAGTTTAGGTAAACACATACCTAATAAGTTTGTAAAGTTATAAAAGCTATGTTTAGTAGATAGTGAAAAGTGAATAGTGGATAATGGATAATTTAAAACGTTAAAAATTAAATAATTGCCTAAATTAAATAAAGATTATCCACTATCCACTATCCACTATCCACTATCCAATAAACAAATAGCTTTCTTCTTAATTAAGAAGAAAGCTATTTGTTTATTGGATAATTAAAAAATTGTGTACCAAACAAATCTAATGATTAATAATTTATTAATTTAGAAAAGCTAATTTTATATGATTTTATTGAATTTAGTTTCAATTTTATCTTTAATTACAATAAAATTCATAATTCATAATTCATAATTCATAATTCATAATTCATAACTCATAACTCATCTAAACATTTTAAAACAATCTGTCAAATCTTGTTTCTTATTCCTATAAGGGTCAAGGTTAAGGGTTAATGAAACTTCATGTGTACCGCCTGTTCTATTGGCTAAACCACCGACGGGAAAATCATAGCTGTAACCGACTTTAAAATAGTCTTGTCTGAAACCAATTGTAAAAATAGCCGATTCAGGATTACTTAAAGCATGACGATACCATACGCCTGTGAAAATGGGTCCTAATCCTGCATAGAGTCCGCCCACGAATTGTGCAAAATCACCCTGTTTAACGACCAACAACGAAGGCGTAATGAAGCTGGTGGGGCGAAAACGATTGCCTTTTTGCAAAATGATTTCATAACCTCCATGCAATGACCACCGTACAGGCAAACCAATCCGCAAATTGGAATTCGTGCTTTTCAGAAAACTCTCATCGGGCGTTGCCATGTGTTTAGCCGATAAACCAAGGTGGAAGCGAGAAGCATAGAGCAATAAACCTGTTGATATATCAAACACAGTTCGATTGGTCTGTTCAGGACGCACCTCCGAAGTCGGGCGAATAGAGCCATCGGGGTTTGTCCAGCCTGTAATAGGGTCAATTTGGTCAAGGAAAATGAGCTTGTTCCAATCCAAATTGCTTGAAATCATGCCTCCTTCGACACCGATTTTGACCGCCATATCTTCATTAATATTGACTTTATAGGAATAAATAGCACTTGCAAACGTTTTTTTCAAAATGCCTTGTCCTGCATCGTCTGTCATGATCGCAATGCCGATGCTGCTGTTTGAACGGTTCAACGCTTGGTCATAACTGGCTGCAAAGGTCGAATAAGCTGCGCCATTATTGAAAGAAGGATATTGCATCCTGTAATTCAAGGCAATGAAAGGCGCTTGATTGGTTCCCGCAAAAGCTGGATTTGTTTGCAAAGGCGAAGCATACCATTGACTGAAAACAGGGTCTTGCCCGAAGGCAACGCTACCCCTCAGTATTAGGCAGCAAACTATTAGAAAGGATAGTAAACGATTGGACATTAGTAAAGTGTTTTTTGCTCACTTATAAATATTTGATTGATTTACAACAAAGTTTTTTCAAGTATATAATAAATTTGAACATCAAATCTATAAAAGTTGTTCCCAATTCATCAATCGTGATAAAACCTTTGCGTTACTTTGTGTTTTAAGTAGGGGGAAATAGTTTTCCCGTTTTTCTTCGTATATCTTATAGCATAAAATTTCTAAACGATACGCATATTACAACGTCAGAATGTTAAAGTTGTTATTTTATAACAATATCAAAATTTCCTTAACGTTTTCGTAACACTTTTATTAAAATACTCTGCAAAATATGAAATTTACTATTACTTTACTTTTTTCTACTTTGCTTTTAACTTTTGCTTTTGGGCAAACGACTTTTTCAAAGTTTCAAGCTCTTGAATGGTCAGAAAAAGAGGTAACTTTTCAAGGAGCGGTTTATTCTCAAGCCAATGCGTCCAATCTTCCTGTCTATACTTACCGTTTTCCGATGGACTTTGACGGGCGTATCGCTGTCGAAATGGCAGATGCTGAATTTGCTCCCCTCAGTATCAGCGATTCAAAATTAAAGAATTTATCTTCAAATATACAACCTTCGACGTTTGTTTCTCAAAGCCGTGAAAAATATTTTGGAAATATCAGCCTTGTGCCACTGCGTATGAAAGGAGGGCAAGTTGAAAAACTCGTTCGTTTCACCTTAATTATTACGACTTTACCAGAAAATGTAGGTCTTCAAACTGAATTGCGTACCACAAAAGAATCGGTTTTAAAGGATGGCGACATCTACAAATTAGCTGTAAAAGAAACAGGTGTGTATCGTTTGGACTATGCTTTTTTGAAAAATGAATTGAAAATCAGCAACTTAGACCAAATTGACCCCCGTACCATCAAAATTTATGGCAACGGCGGCGGTGTGTTGCCCGAACCGAACCGAATAGAGCGACCTGATGATTTGACCGAAAATAATATCCTCATTTCCGGGGAAGACGACGGGCGTTTTGATGGCAGCGACTATATTCTTTTTTATGCCGTTGGTGTCGACAAAGGGACATTTGAACCCCTCAGTAAAACATTCAGCAAGCCCAAAAATATCTATGACGACAAGGCTTTTTACTTCATAAAAATCAGTACGGGTAATGGGGCGCGTTTACAAAATCAAGCCTCTATAACGCCTACACAATATACTTCCACTACGTTTAACGATTTTCAACGCTTTGAAGAGGATAAAACCAATCTTTTAGCGCAGCATCCACTCAACTGTGGTCAAGGCGGCGGTAAGCTGTGGATTGGGGATTTTTTTAGCGAAGGTGTTAAAGAAAAAACTTATACAGATAAATTTTCTTTTCCTAATATCGTTGCCACTGAACCTGTTTTGGTGCGTGGGCAATTCGTAGCGGGGAATGATTTTGGTTCCAATTTTACCGTGACAGTTGCGGGTGAAGCGATTCCAGTTTATATAGGGGGTTCAAGTCCAGGCGATTGTGAAGGCAATTATGGCAATCTCAGTGCGGTTGAGCAAAGTGTCCGTTTGCCCGCTTCAACAACGGCTTTGGACGTGAAAGTGAATTATTCGGCAGGTACAGGCAGCCGAGGCTGGTTGGACTATATCGAAATTGCCTGTAAACGGCAAATGACCTTTGCGGGTACTCAAATGACGTTTAGAGATGTGAATACGTTGGCATATAAATCAAGCAGTTTTACATTAGCCAATGCCAACGCCAATTTGCTTGTTTGGGATATTACAAAGTCCCAAAAAGTACAAAATCAACAAGTTACACTTTCTGGAAATCAATTAAGTTTTGGTCAAAATACTGAGGGGGTGCTTCGTGAGTTTGTTGTATTTGACAAAACAGCCACTTTGATGAAACCGACGGCGGCAGTTGGAAAAATAGCTAATCAAAACCTGCATGGCTTTGACAATGTGGATCAAATCATCATTTATCACAAAGATTTTGAAGCAGCAGCTAAAAAATTGGCAGCACATCGCCGCAGTTACTCAAAATTTAATGTTGAAATTGCAGAAATTGGACAAGTATATAATGAGTTTTCAAGTGGCGCGCTTGACCCAACGGCGATACGTGATTTTGCTCGATTGTTGAACAAAAGAACGTCCCGTTTCAAATATTTGCTTTTGATGGGCGATGGGTCATTTGACTACAAACGTATCTATCCTTTGGGCAATTTGCAAGCCTCGGATTTCATTCCACCGTTTGAATCGGTTGAAAGTTTCAGCATTGTAGATGCTTTTCCAAGCGATGATTATTATGGTTTGTTGTCCGATACTGAGGGGGCAGATTTAAATGGTGATTTGGACATAGGCGTTGGGCGTATTCCTTGCAAAACCTTAGAAGAAGCAAATGGGGTGGTGAATAAAATTATGACTTATGAAAGTCCCGCTTCTTTGGGAGATTGGCGCAATCGCTCTGTTTTTATGGCTGATAATGGTGATGGCAATGCGCATTTGGGTAGTGCTGAATACGTTGACAATGGCGTTTTTTACAATTATCGCAATTTGAATTTAGATAAACTCTACATTGATGCTTATAAATTGGACGTTTCGGCGGGTGGTACGCGGGTGCCGCAAATGAACGATGCGATTTATCAAAATCAATTTAAGGGTATGTTGACATTGTGTTATTTGGGTCATGGTGGACCCAAAGGCTTGGCACAAGAACGGATTTTACTGCGTGAAGACCTGGAAGCATGGCGCAACAAAGACCGTTTGCCTTTGATAATTACTGCTACGTGTTCTTTTTCAGGATATGATAATCCAAAGGAAGTCAGTGCAGGTGAAGCGGCTATTTTAAATCCAAATGGTGGTGCAATTGCTTTATTTTCAACTGTTCGCGCCGTTTATGCTTTTCAAAATGAAACTTTGACAAAGGCAGTTTTTGATACATTGTTTGGTAAAAATAATTTTGAAGCCCTCCGATTAGGCGATGCTTTTTTATTAGCAAAAAACAGCAGTCGAACAGGTGTCAATGGCAATAAATTCGCCTTGATTGGTGATCCTGCTATTCGTTTAGCAATGCCTCGTTATGGTGTGGCGACGACAAAAATCAATGGAAAATCGCTGGGTGCTGCTGCAAAAGATACCGTCAAAGCCTTGCAACAAGTGAGTATAGAAGGCATCGTTACAGACGATAATGGGAAAGTGATGACCGATTTTAACGGTACTATTTATCCAACTGTTTTTGATAAAGCCCAAATATTAAGGACTTTGGGTCAAAGTACAAGCAACGATGTCAGCTATCCACAAGATTTCATCGTCCAACGGAATGTTATTTTTAAAGGCGCAGCGAATGTTAAAAATGGCGTTTGGTCGTTTTCGTTTACGCTTCCAAAAGACATTGATTATGCTTTTGGGCAAGGTAAAATCAGTTATTATGCAAGGGATTCTGTGCGCGATGCCACAGGCAATTTTGAAGATTTTGTCGTCGGTGGCACTACTCCCTCCGTATCATCGAATGATGCGTTGCCAAAAGTTGAAGTTTTTATCAATAATGATACATGGAAAAGTGGTAGTACAACCAATGCGAACCCTGTTGTTTACGTCAAATTGAGCGACGACAAAGGCTTTAATGTCAGCGGTACGAGCATCGGGCATGACTTGACAGCAACGCTTAATGACTCTCGTAATCCTTTCATTCTCAATAGTTTCTACGAAGCAGTGAAAGACGACCCAACAAAAGGTATCGTGAAGTACCCCCTCAGTAATTTGGCTGCTGGAAAATATTCCATACGTGTTAAAGCATGGGATATTGCGAACAATGCGGGTGAAGGTACGACTGATTTTATTGTTGCCGAAAGTGGTTCTGATGGCATCACAAAGCTGCTGTCTTACCCGAATCCTTTTTCCGATTTGACCCGTTTTCGTTTTGAACACAATATCAATGCCCAGTCATTACGTGCCAAATTTACTATTTTTAATACGGTGGGTCAATTGGTCAAAACCATCGAACAAGACGTATCAACAGACGGTTCTTTAGTGGAAGGCATCACTTGGAACGGTACCGACGACGCGGGTAATAAATTGCCGAGTGGCGTATATATATATCGTGTAACAATATCTACAAATGATTCTAAAGGCGTTATCACTGTGAGTGGTGTGGAAAAAGTTGTTTTTATCAATAAATAGGGGTTGGTTACTGGTTACTGGTTATTCGTCACAACCAATAACCAATAACGAGTAACCAATACATTGTGTTAAAATTTATTTAAAAAATAACCATTGGGTTGAAAACGAAAAAGGTAATATTTAACGTTATGGTGCATAATTTGAGTTAAATCAACGACTGTAAAAGGGAAAAAAAAATAATAAAACCAATAATTTGCTTGGAAAACCTATTTTTGCGCGCTTTTTTCAAGATAACCTTAACTTAATTAGAAAAAATAATTACTAAATTAATTTTTGAACTGTAAAAATTTAAAAATTTCTGGATAACAGTTTGACAAAAATCTACTTAACAGATGAAAAAGACACTTATTCTCCTTGCCGTAACGGGACTATTTTTAAGTACACCTATTTTGGTTTCAGCACAACAGCAAGGCTGTGACCCAACGACAGGCAAGGACCCCCTGGGACGTGATTGTGGTGGTGCGGTGCAAACAGCCGTTCCTTTTTTGATGATTAACCCCGATGCGCGTTCAGGTGCGATGGGCGATGTAGGCATTGCTATTAGCCCTGATGCCAATGCGATTCACTTCAATGCATCGAAATATGCGATGGCTCCTCAAAAATTTGGTATGTCATTGACCTATACACCGTGGTTACGTTCATTAGGTGTGAATGATATTTACTTGGCGTATGCTGCGGGCTATTATCAATTTGGAAATGAGGTCAAACAAGCGGTAGGCGTTAGTTTGCGTTATTTCTCTTTGGGTTCTATACAATGGACAGATTTCAACGCCTCTGTTTTGGGCGAAGGTTCACCCCGCGAATTTGAAACAGCCGTCAGTTATTCACGCCAATTAAGCAAATTTTTAGCGGTTGGTGCAACAGCTAAATTTATTTATTCCAATTTGGCAACAGGTCAAAGTCCTGATGGTGGTTCTGAGCGTATTTCTTCGGGTCGTGCGGGTGCGGTGGATTTCTCAATGACCTATAAAAAGCCTATAAAAATGGCTGCGGGTACTTCAACTTTGATGATTGGTGGTGCTATTAAAAATATTGGTAATAAAATTACATACCTCCGTTCTTCGGACTTTTTGCCTCAAAACTTAGGCATTGGTGCCGCTTGGGATATTCCGCTTGACCAATATAACAGCATTGTTGTGGCTATGGATCTTAATAAATTGCTTGTGCCAACGCCTGATCCCAGAGATTCATTAAGATCTTGGAAAGACAAAAGCCCTATTTCGGCAGCTTTAGGTTCTTTTGGCGATGCACCCGGTGGTGGACAAGAAGAGTTGAAAGAAATCAATATTTCGGCAGGTATTGAATATTGGTACGACAAACAATTTGCCGTTCGTGCAGGTTATTTTTATGAACATGCTGAAAAAGGTGGTCGTCGTTACTTCACAGTTGGTTTGGGCTTGAAATACAATGTTATGGGCATCAATTTGTCTTACCTCGTTCCGACTTCAAGTCAACGTGGTCCTTTGGACAATACCCTCCGTTTCTCATTGTTGTTTGATGCCGCTTCTTTCAAAGACACGGATGATAATAATTAGGAATTAGGAATTAAAAAAGCGACTTCCCAAAATACTGAGGGGGTCGCTTTTTTAATTACTAATTCCTAATTCTTAATTTTATGGTATTTATTATTCGGGTGTTTTGAAATTCAGAAGCTATTGATTGTTAATTATTTCCAAAGCATTAAAAAAACCAAAAACAATACACTAAAT
>JANOAU010000163.1:0-63851 GCA_031411275.1 Saprospiraceae bacterium
AACAAAACATCAAAAGACATGATAAAATACATAACCGCAGCCCTCATACTGCTAACAGTAACAATAAGCGAAGCGCAAAACAATGCCAGAGCCGGACTGAAACGAGCGGTGCGGTGCGGTGTACTTGTGGGAATTGTGGAAGACTTAGCGCAGCGGGTACATCAACCTCTTTCAAAGATATCACAGCCCCCCTCAGTACAAAACAGTACATAGACGGTCTTGGTCGCCCAATAGAAGTGGTCAAAGAACTTTACACCCCGAAATCAACAGCGCATCCAAATGACGAATGGCATCAAAAAAATGCCATCGCATATGATGTGCTCGGCAGACAAAACAAAACATATTTGCCTTTTGAAAGCAGCGATTTAGGCTACCAAGCGCCTTCAACTTTTACAAATGTTCATCCTTTTGTTTTAACGGAATTTGAAGCATCTCCCCTCAGTCGTCCAATAAAACAAACGAATGTAGATGGTACTTTTGTTACAACAAGTTATGGCGCAAACAATGCAACAGATGTCCGCAATATCACAAATCTATCAAGTTCAAATACAGCTTTTTATGCGGCTAATTTGCTCTCTAAAACGACAATGACCGATGAAAACAGCAAACAAACAATCATTTTCAAAGACAAATTGGGTCGTGTGGTCTTGACTCGTAAATTTTTGAGTGGTCAGAATGTGGATACTTACAATGTCTATGATGATTACGGACAATTGGTTGCCGTATTGCCGCCAAGTTCTGTTGATGGCGGCGGTAATGTGACACAATCTTTGATTTTCAAATACACTTATGACAATAAAAATCGCTTGATTGAAAAGAAAGTACCCGGAGCTGAAGCACAAAAATTCTATTACAATAATGTTGACCAATTGGTGTTGACACAAGACGGCAATATGGCACATGCAAGCCCAGCCAAATACTTAGCGACGATTTATGATGATTTAGGGCGTGTGAAAAAGACAGGTTTCTCGACTTCAGTGAGTCCAACGCAAGGACAGGACAATACAGTGACAGAAGCTCAAATATCGGAATTACTGACCCAAACTAACTATTATCCCAACAAATCGTGGGTCAGAGACCAAGGGGCAAAAGTGTTAAAACCTACGGGCGTTTCGACAGTGCGGGATTTCGTTTGGTCGTATATCGAACGGCGCGATGGCATTACTTACACAGGCAACCCAGTTTGGACAGGGAAACAACATTTGCTGTCTCAAACGTATCGGTATGGTTCTGTACAGCCCGAAGGACCAATTCATGACGATGACAATTATGGTGTAGATTGGTCAGTTTCTGGTTACGACGGCGCACAAAAACCGACATTAACCGTGCGCTATCTCTTTTCGGGCAGTTCCGCAACGGAGGTACGGACTTATCAAACTTTCAATTACGACAACGGGCAACGACTGACCGACCAAAAATATATGTACACGCTCAATGGCGCGGGTGTGTCTGTACCCACTTTCACTTTGTCGAATATGAATTACAACTACAAAGACCAATTGATTGAAAAAAATATTGGTTACAACAATTCAAGTGCGTTGCAATCCATTGACTACGCCTACAATTTGCGTGGTTGGTTGGCTTATATCAATGGTTTGAATGTCTATGGCAACAATAATCCTATATATACGCCCAATTCAAATGGGTCAGGAGAAATACAAAACTTAATGATTTCGCCGTTAGTCAGACAAGCGATGAGGGATTTGACAGCACCCTACAAATCATCAAACGCCTTGGAAATGCCACCGATTAATGACAATAACCCCGACCTATTCAGCGAAAAGATTGATTATAGTAGTCCTGATTCACGGACAGGTGCGCCAGCACAATTCAATGGCAATATTTCAGCCGTTGCTTGGCAAGTCGCTGGACGGGATAAACAAACGTATGGTTTCAAATACGACGACCTTGACAGATTGACAGAAGCGAATTATTTTGACTTAACGGACGTTTATACAGGTGGTCAATGGAACTCGACTTACTCGACGGACAATAAATTTAAGGAAAAATTGACTTACGATTTACGAGGCAATATTACCTACTTAGAACGCAACGGTTTCAAATTGGGTGCTTGGACAGCAAATGGCTATACGGCAGCCAATTATGGAACGATTGATAATCTATCTTATCAATACAATAACCAAAATCAAGTGGCACGTATTATAGATGGTGCCGTTAATCCGAATGGTCCACGAGGTGATAAAGACTTGAAAGGTTTTGTGTATGATTTTAATGTCGGTATTGCAGATTCTGACCATTATACTTATGATTTCAATGGCAATCTGAAAACGGACAAACATAAAGAAATCACGAATATTGAGTACAATTATTTGAATTTACCGCAAGTCATTACCTTTTCTGGCAATCGTACCATTACCTTTGTATATGATGCAAGTGGTGTGAAATTGCGGAAATTGGTCAATAACAATGGTGTAAAAGACAGTTTTGAATACGTGAATGGTGTGGAATACAAAAACATGCTGCTGCAACGCATCGCCCATACTGAGGGGTCTGTTTCGAGACAAGTGTATGCGCCAACAGGTGCGGTTTCTTACACCCACGAATATGTGCTACGCGACCACTTAGGCAATGCGCGTGTGACGTTTACCGATGGTGTTAGCAGAGGCGATGCTTATTTTGATTGGAATACATGGACTTATGTTGACCCGAATCAAGGAAATACAGGTTATAACGATGGTGTGATAACGCAGGATGATATTACGCAAATCAATCACTATTATCCTTTTGGGTTGAATATGGAAGGAAACTGGAATGGCTCTTTTCCTGAAGCGAAGAATAAATACCAATACAACGAAAAGGAATTGAATGTGGATTTTGGGCTGAATTGGAATGATTATGGGGCAAGGTTTTATGACCCTGCGGTGGCAAGGTGGTGGAATGTTGACCCTCTTGCTTCTCAATATTTTAATAAAAATCCCTATCATTATGCAGAGAATAACCCTATTAGATATGTCGATATAGATGGTATGGCATCTTATAACTATGACTGGGAATCCAAAACTTATAAAAATGAAAAAGGAGAATCCGTTGAATGGGATGAAGTTAAAAATGATCTAGATTCAAAAAGAAAGATTACTGCAAATATTGCTAATATAGGTACCGGTAAAGGTGGTGTAAAAGGTTTGGCTAATATGATAAATGTTGCTTCAGAAATATTAGACAGAAATGGAATAACTTCTGATTATATAAGTTTTAAACCTATATCTGTAAAAGAGGCACAGGCAAAAAAAGAATGGGGTGTAAATGAATTATTCCTGGCTATTGTAGATATGCCAAAACAGAACCAATTTGAATTGGAAGGCGATCCTGGTAAATCGTATTCACTCACCAACAATGAGACTATAGGTTTTGATCCAACAGTGGCAAGCAGTTTGAATTGTCCTTATAAATTTATTTCATGGGTTAATCTTGCAAATAGTGCAATAAAAGGGCATAAAAACCCAACATATGCTGCGGGTTATGTTATTGCACACGAATTGTTACATCAGTTGAATATGAGGGCAAATGCTAATGGAAATGAAGGGCACGTGAATATTCCATCTAACTTAAATTCTGAAGGGCATACAACGAACATACCGAATGGATTATTACCTAAAAGACTTCTACATCAAGCGGAGCGCATTCTACCTGAACAATTAAAAAGAATAAAAATATTTTTAAAATCTAATACGCCATAATATGAATTTTATATTTAGAGCTACATTACTTTTAGGCTTTACCTTTTGTAATATTAAAAATGAGCCACAATTTTTCATCACTGTTCAAGAAAAGCTCAAAGGGTTTGAGATAAAAAAAGAATACCCATTTATTAAAGAATATTCTTTTTCAGATAGTGCAGTTTATTATAAACTAAAAATCCAAAATAATACGGATTCAAATTTCTATGTCAAATGTAGAAATTTTGGCAATATGGTACATTTTGAGAAAATAGTAAATTTTAAACAGTTACCCGATGGTAAACTAAATCAATTATCGATTTCGATAGGAAGTAATATGAATGAATCAGCTAAACTGATAAAGAGCCACGATTCTATCATTTTATTTACAGAATATATCATTACTGAAAAAGAAACGACCCACTTAGAATTGCCTTTTGAGTTTTCAAAAGAATATCCTTTTATTAATAGTATTAAAATTGATGCTTTATTACCAATTACAGAAGGGACTCATTAAACGTATGGCTGGGCTCGCTCGGCAAGAGACTTAGTTAAATTAACTTCTATTATTAAACAAAAAAATGGATGTGCTGGGTCATTTGACCTACTATTTAAGGAGTCTTTGAACCCGCAACATTGAACTATACTAATCCAAAGAATTGCCTTGGAGCAAGAGGGTAAAATGCTCGTAATCACGCAACAAAACAAAAAAAGATGAAAAAAATAACGGGACTCTTTATATACATCGCGATTGCCAGCAGCCTATACGGACAGGCGCAAAAGCGCGACACCGTTGTGCTGTCGGTCTATAACAACAACCAACGGTTTATGCTCTATCCGATGCCCTTCGGCAAGGACAAACCCGATGTGGACTTCACTGCCAAAATGGTGCTTGCGCTCGACACCATACAGGTCCTGGAAACGGCTACAAGAAAGGACTCGACAGGTAAATATCCCAAACGCATGGTCACAAAACGGCAATGTGGTAAGCTGCCCAAAGACAGTTTGACAGGCAAAGTGGCATTGCTCTATATGAACCCCGGCTGCGATGTGAGTACACAGGTCTATAATGCCCAAAAGTTAGGGGCGATTGTGGTCATCGTCATCCACACCACCAACAACCGCGACAGTGTGGAACTGCCGAAACAAGAACAAAATCAAGTACGTTATGACGATGGCAGCAAGATACGCATCCCGTGCTTCACAGTTCGCAAAGGCATCGGCGATAAACTGACGACGATGTTGCCGTCTCTTGTTGGCATCCAACGTCCGAGAACAAACGTTGACCCTCAATCGTCTGTTGTGGCTAATAATCCGCCTATAACAACAACTGCAAAAACAAAAGATAAAATAAGCGACGCTGATGCGATATTAAATACAGAATTGTCCAATACAACAGGATTTGGCAAACAAGGTTTCACGGTATCACCCAATCCCACCCGCAACCAAGCCAATGTCACCTATCAATTCCAAAACCCCACCGACGTAAGGATAGAAGCCAAAACCGCTTCTGGACAAGTGATTTTCTCTCGCATACTGAGGGGGGCTACGATGGGCAATGTAGAGATACCGACGATTGATTATCCGAATGGTACGTATTTCGTGACGCTGCAATATGGTAAGGAAATAAAGACAAAGAAGTTGGTGGTGCGGCATTAATTCCTCCTGAATGACAAAAACAGAATGACAAAAACAGAATGACAAAAGTGAAAAGGGGAACTTATTCGATAGTCATTTATAGGCATTCGGATTCATAATATTCATCCACATATCAGGATTACTGAGGGGTACGAAACCAAATTGTGCATAAAGACCATGCGCATCACGGGTTGCCAAAAGCCAACGCCGCAGGTTTTGCAAATCAGGCTGCCCGAGTATAAAAGCCATAAGTTGCTTCGATATGCCTTGACCTCGATAGTTTTCTAATATAAAAACATCAGCGATATAGGCAAATGTCGCTTTGTCGGTGATGACACGGGCAAAACCAATTTGCTGATCCTTGTCATAAACACCAAAACATAGGGCGTTTTCGATACGACGTAATACATTGTCCATTGAACAGCCTTTTGACCAATAAGACTCCGTCAAAAAAGCATGGATTACTGAGGGGTCGAGTTTGGACTTATCTGTGGAGTAGGTGAAAATAGTGTCTTGCATAACAAATTAGACGGTTATAGATTCTGAAATTTTTCTCAAAAGTTGTGCATCTTCGATTTTTATAAAGCGACGTGTTTTGTATTGGGTACCTGCACGACCTGTTTCAATCATCATTTTCTTAAAAGTACCGCGTTGTAAAGTGTTGATTGTCAAAGTATTCAAGGCTTTACCTCGTATCAAATCGTCGTAACACATATTTTGTTTGCACAGCACTTCATCCAGTCGCTTTGAAAACAGGTCTGTATTGCCCTCATTTTCAAACTCCACAAACCACTCGTGGTAGGGGAGTCCATTTTCAGATATCAAAACAGGTATCAATGCGAAATCTGTTACTTTATAGCCTGTTTCACGCACCACTTTTGCCACGGCTGAATCCACTTCTACTTGCGTAAAATGCTCACCAAAGGCATTGAGTGACTGCCCGACACGCCCTAAAATCCGCAATTTGGGCGGGTTTAACTGAGTGAATTCGACGACATCGCCCATATTATAGCCCCATAAACCTGCACAGGTATGGATATGCATGACGTAAGGCACCCCTGTTTCTACTTCTTCTATCCACAGCCGACGAGGGTTTGATTTTTCGATTTCAGATACAGGCACAAACTCGTAGAACATACCTGAATTAGGAATTAAAACCATCGCGGTATCGTTTAATTCGTCTTGAAATGCAAAATAACCCTCCGATGCGGGATAGCCTTGTAGATACGCAACTTTTTGATTAACAATACTTTGCACCAAATCCAAGTAAGGTTCAAAACTCATACCCGCTGTCGCTATAATGCGTAGATTTGGAAAAACACGGTTGAAAGGTTTACCACTCAATTCCTCCACTTTTCTTAAATACAACAACAAAAGAGGGGGCATAGCGACGATGCCGCGAATGTCATGCCCTATCGTTTCGCGGGCAGTCGCCGTTATTTTATCTTCATATTCAGGAATAAGGTTTGTTTTGTGTTTTGGAAAACTCATCTGATTCACCCATTTAGGCTTTTCGGCAGTGAGAATAGATGAAAGTGCACCCGATTTTATGGTACCAAAAGGATGAAAAATCGGTGGGTCGGCAAACAGCACCCATTTACCTTTGTGAACATCGTGTAAGCCGAGACGGTAGGTAAAATTTGCCATGTTGGTTAACGTTGCCTCAAATTGGGCATTCAGCATGGCACGCGTAATGGGCAGATATTTTTTACCAGACGTTGTACCACTCGTTGTGGCAAAATACAAGGGGCGATCTTGCCAAAGCACATCCTTGGCACCATCTGCAATTTTTTGAATATATGGCGCATGGTCGTTGTAGGTACTGAGGGGTATGGCTTGACGCAAATCTGCGGGTGTGCGGATATCGGAAAAATGATGCTTTAATCCAAATTCTGTATGTTGGGCCATGCGTATGAGGCGTTGCAAGACTTGACGTTGTATATGGGGTACATCCACTAATTGCTGCTGAAAACGACGCGTGAGCCGACGACTCCACAGGCGCATGATGGGAACTTTCATAGAGTATGGTTTTCAAATTAAAAAAGTAAAAGCGACAAGGGTATCGGGCTGTAAGGTACGCATTAATGTAGATTTCTCAATTCATGTTAGATGGTTACTATTGCCCTACAGTATTTTTTAAGCGAAGAGATTTGAATATTATTCCACTGAAAATTTTATGGGCAGCGTATAAGCTACTCTCGCAGGTTTACCACTTTGTTTAGCACATTTCCACATACCAACTGACATGAGTTTTACAACACGCAGAGCCTCTTCATTAAAAATATTTATGCCTCTTTTTATATGAATATCAGACAAACGACCATCAATATTGACGACAAATCCAACATAAACAGTTCCTTCGCCACACACGTCTTTTGACCATTTGATGTTATCTTTTAAAAATTGAAACATCGCCTTGTATCCACCAATAAATTCAGGTTGTTGCTCAACAATTATTCCTATGAAATCCTCTTTTGCTTGATTTTTAACGAAATGAGAAACCTCAACTGGTTCTAATTTTTCTACTTTACATCCTGTCGTCAACAAACTAAAAGCCGCAAAAGTTGCCGCTTTTGCAAAATTTACTGAGGGGGTATTCATTTGCTTTTTTGAAAACCGTCCACACAATTGTCCATTATGTTTTTGTACAATATCGTCATATTCCTCCTGCAATTTATCCGTAAAATCATAAACCGTTTTTTGGCAAACGCCACAAAAGCGTCCATTGCCACAAATCGTCATCTTGTCCCAATTTTGAGGGCAAACGAAGGAAAGATTGACGTTTTCAATGTCATTTTTCTGTTTCATCTATTTTAAGTTTTCTTTTATAGATGACTTTAACATTTGTATTGGTGCATAGGCAAATAAAGTTTACAAAAAAGATTAATTTTGAGACCAAACATTAACAATCATAAATCACTTAAAAATCAAGACAATGAAATCTCTTTACATCCTTTCAATGCTCCTCTTTTTCCCAATTTTACTGAGGGGTGCATTTTTCACTTTTCACTTTTCGTTTTTCACTTAAACGTCTTTCATCGAAAGCGTCACCCGTTTACGCGAAGCATCAACCTCCATCACCTTCACCTCAACCTCTTGCCGCAATTGCACAACCTCATTAGGGTTTTTAATAAAACGGTTCGACATTTGAGAAATATGCACCAAACCGTCTTGTTTTACGCCAATATCCACGAATGCACCAAAGGCTGTAATATTCGTCACGATGCCCGGTAGCACCATACCGACGGTCAAATCCTCCATTTTATGGACATTGCCAAAACTGAACGATTTGGCTTCGCCTCGCGGGTCAAGTCCTGGCTTATCAAGTTCCTTCAAAATATCCGTCAAAGTAGGCAAACCGACTTTTGGCGTGACGTATTTTTCTAATTTAATTTGTTGACGCAACGTCTTGTTTTGTATCAAATCAGCGATTTTTACGCCCAAATCTTTCGCCATATTTTCCACAATCGGATAAGATTCGGGGTGAACGGCTGAATTGTCCAATGGATTACTCGACTCACGAATGCGTAGGAAACCGGCGCATTGTTCAAAGGCTTTGTCACCCAAACGCGGCACTTTTTTGAGTTGATTGCGGGTTTTAAATGCACCATTTTCAGCCCTAAAATTGACAATATTTTGCGCCAAACTGGGACCCAAACCCGATACATACGTCAATAAATGCTTACTCGCTGTGTTGAGATTAACACCGACCAAATTCACACAACTTTCCACCGTTCTGTCCAAACTTTCTTTCAAAGCCGATTGATTGACATCGTGTTGATATTGACCAACGCCAATAGATTTTGGGTCAATTTTCACCAATTCCGCCAATGGATCCATCAAGCGACGACCAATAGACACCGAGCCACGCACTGTCAAATCCAAATCTGGAAACTCCTCACGAGCCACATCAGAAGCGGAATAAATAGACGCTCCTGCTTCGCTGACGCTGAAAATACTGAGGGGGGTCGGAAAGTTGATAGATTGACACAGCGATTCCGTTTCTCGTCCACCTGTACCATTGCCAATGGCGATGGATTCGATTTGGTATTTTTGAACGAGTTTTTTGATTTTATCTACGGCTTCTGCTTCATTATGTAGGTAAATCGTCGCATTTTCCTTCAAATTACCATTTTCATCAAGGCAAACGATTTTACAACCCGTTCTAAATCCGGGGTCAATACCCATCACTTTACGTTGCCCAAGCGGTGCTTGCAGGAGCAATTGACGCAAGTTTTCAACAAAAACGGCAATCGCTTCGGCATCGGCTTTGTCCTTCGAGAGGTTTCTAAATTCCGTCTCAATGCTTGGTGCTAACAGCCTTTCATAAGCATCTGTAATCGCTTTTTGTACTTGGTCAGCCGCTTCGTTATGGGTCGTTAAAAACAAATCTTCAAGTTTATGAATTACAAATTCCTCATCTGCGGGCGCAATCCCGACTCTCAAAAAGCCCTCATCCTCTCCCCTACGCATCGCCAAAAGTCTGTGCGAAGGCGATTTACTGAGGGGTTCAGAAAAGTCAAAATAGTCCTTATATTTTGCCGCTTCTGCTTCTTTAGATTTCACTAATTTTGAACGCATGACGGCTTCACGGCTGAAAATATTCCGCACCGTTGCCCTTGCTTTTTCGTCTTCATTAATTCTTTCAGCAATAATATCTCTCGCACCTGCCAACGCATCATCAATCGTTTCCACTTGATCATTAAGAAATTTTAAGGCTAAAGTCTCTACATCGCGTACTTTTTGAGCAAAAATCTCTATAGCCAAGGGTTCTAAACCTTTTTCACGCGCCATGGATGCACGGGTTTTGCGCTTCTGTTTGTAAGGCAAATACATGTCTTCTAAGTCGGTCAAATTGTAAGTAGCTTCTATGCGTTTTCGCAAATCATCGGTCAATTTGCCTTGTTCCTCAATGCTTTTCAAGATGGCTTCGCGGCGTTTATCAAGCTCTTGCAGCTTTTGATATTGCGTTTTGATGTCGCCAACTTGCACTTCATCGAGCGAGCCAGTCACCTCCTTCCGATAGCGAGAAATGAACGGAATGGTCGCTCCATCATCAAGCAATTGGGCAGTATTTTCAACTTGTTGTGTCCTGATGCCAAGTGTTTTGGCAATGATTAAAATATGTTTTGGATTCATAAACGGTCTATTTTATTAACTTTTCCTTCTATTTCAAACTCACTTTTCCACAAATTAGAATAAAGCGGGGCAAAATTAGTTGAAAAACAGATTTTTCAAAGAAATGTCAATTCTTCTCCGTTTTTTTGCTCCTAAAATCTAACGCAACTCACTCATTTCTATTTTTAAAAAATTAATTACTCATGCGGTACGTCACATTTACTTTACTCCTTATTGCTTCATTTTTACTTTTTTCAGCGTGTAAATCCGAATTAGCTAAAACAATCGCTACAACAACAGAAATTCAATTGTCGGGTATCAATAAAGTACAGTTTTTGGACAGCCTTGCTGCTTCCAAAACCATCATAAAGGATGATTTAGAGCATTTTTTTGATAAAATAACAGCAGTTGATGCCTCAATGCAAATGAAAAAGGCTTTTCCCCCAACTGTGTCAAAAGATGAAGTCGTTACAGCCTATAAAGAATTTTTGCAGCACGATGTGTCTAATTTTACAAAAGAGGAATCTGAATTTATCGTTAAAACGATGAACCAAGCGTTTCAACTCTGCCAAAATGTGTCCGATAAATTCTTTCCCACTGATATTTTACTCATCAAATCACATGGACAAGCTTATGGTGAAGACACCTATTATACACGTGAAAATTGTATTATTATTCCAAAACAAGCCTTAGCTAAACGCAATGCTGACGAGTTTCTAAAAGTCATGTTACATGAAATCAGTCATATTGTCACACGCACACGTCCCATCCTAAAAACACAATTATACGCTTTAATTGGTTTTAAAAAAATGGCTAACCCGTTGATTATCAATGATTCACTAAGTCAACGTCTGTTGACAAATCCTGACGGCGTTCCTCAACATTGGGCAACTACATTGATAGCCGCAGGTAATAGAAGCATTTTCGCAATCCCTTTATTGTATGCCAAAAACAATATGTGGTCGGCAGAACAACCTGCCTTTTTTGATAATATGGATTGGAATTATTTTGAAGTCGAACCCTCAACTGATGCTACATCACTTGTCGTTTTGACTCAGGGCGACAAACAACAAAGTACGCTTGATACAAAGGGGATAAACGAAACTTTTCTACAAAATTACAACACGCAGTATATCATTCACCCCGACGAAATCATCGCCGATAATTTTTCAATTTTGATGCTTTCTGAAAAAAAATCTTCTATTTTAGCTCTTTATACTGAGGGGGGGCGTACCTTGATTCAGAAAATGCGGGCGGTGTTGGCAGAGTGATTTTTTATAATTAGATTCGCACATAAATTTTGTCATATATTTTATCATCACATTATTCCTAACTTAACGTCCATTGAGATGAGAAAACGTATTCTAAACGTCGCAGGCATCATCCTCCTTTTCATTTTTCTAACATTGTTAACACAAGTTGGCGGCATCGTTTATCTCCTCTGTTTACCTCTATTCAGGTTTTTGAAACGCCGTGTAGGTCGTCCAATTCTGCATATCTCATTGAATATCAGTATTTTTTGCATTCTCTATGCTTTTACGACTTTCATAGTCGTGCCACCTTTAGCAGAAAAATATGGACGTGTACCCATGCCTTATGATGAGATGAATCCACACCTAAGGCAATGGAATCGGTTGACTGTTATACTCAATCGGCACTATGTGGTGCCTGAATTGAGGATGGTTACTGAGGGGATCGCTAAAAAATTAGCGGCAGCAGATACGAGTCTTGTTATAACGTATTTGGATTGTAATTTTCCTTTTTGGGATGGTTTTCCCCTTGAACCACATTTGAGCCACAACGATGGCCGTAAAATAGATTTATCTTTAATGTATTTAGATGCGGAAACCCAAAAACCTACCGCAGAACGCCCGTCATGGCTGGGCTACGGTGTGTGTGAAGAACCGCGCGCTGGAGAAGAAAACCGCGCCGAATTTTGTGCCGCACATGGTGGTTGGCAATACAGTTTTATGAAAGATAATGTGATTTCGCAATCTCAAAAACGGAAATACCCTTTCGATGCACAACATACAGCCGCTTTGATGCGATTTTTTATCGCCGATCCACACGTTCATACCGTCATGGTTGAACCCCATTTGGAAAAACGCTTAGGTTTTGCCAATCAACCCAAAGTGAAGCCGCCGCCTTGTAACTCTGTCCGGCATGATGACCACATACATGTGGGGATTTATTGAATAATTGTATCAAATATACTGAGGGGTGATTAAAACCACACAGCCAGACGTATTTAAAGTTAAGACGATTATTGACAAATATTTCTACAAAAAAGCTATGAAACTTGCAAATAAGCCTTATTTTTGTAAAAAACTAATACTTTTATACAATCATTCCATCTTTTTCACATTTTAAAACTATGAGAAACCAACGATATAAAATTGAATCAGCATCGTTTTCTACTGTATTTGAATTTGTGAGTGAAGGGACTAAAGGGAACATACGAAAATTGGTGAAATATACTGAAACAAGCAAATTAGGCTTTTACAATCTTGGTTTTGGTGATAAAATAGGTGAAACTAATGATTTTGATGATACGGTTATTTCGGACAATGGTGACACTGATAAAGTATTAGCGACAGTTGCGGCAACATTATATGAATTTACGAACCAAAATCCCGAAGCATTTGTTTTTGCAACAGGAAGTACGATAGTTAGAACAAGATTATATCGCATAAGCCTTTCTAATGCTTTATCTGAAATTCGTAATGATTTTAGTCTTTTAGGCTATTTTGAAGGTAAATGGGAAGTATTTGAAAGGAATAGAAATTATTCTGCTTTTTTAATAACAAGAAAATAACTCAATATGAAGGATACGGAAGCATACATTGACGGGCAATCGCCCATTATCACTGTCAATAAAGACTTAGATAAATATGAGCAAATGCCGATTTTTCAAGATAAAAATGAAGCCGCAAATGCTTTTTTAGAACAAAATCCACCACCTGCGACTTGGATAAAAGAAATGAAAATGCGGCAAATCAAACGCCGTTTTGAACAAAACATATCTGTTGAAGACATCGCACAACTTGTTCAGTTGACTAAAATAGAAGTGCTTTTATGTCTTGAAGAAATGGGGTTGCTCAAGTCTATAGTTGGTTAATATCAAAAACTGCTTTTTTACTGAGGGGGTGCTTAAAATCCCACAGCCCATTGCGCGGACTTGAGGTTTTTGAGTTTTGAAAAGCCATTTAGGGCAGAAAATAGTTTTTATATTAAGGAGGTGCTTACAAGTTATTAAACCATTCATTATTTACTTCTATCACTTCTATTTGTTTTGTTAATATGCCCAATTGCATTTCTTTTAATTTATCGCATAGTAATTCACCTTCTATTAAATCTATCGGCGGCGCACCGTCTCTTGTTGCTTCTTTTATTGTTTCTCTTGTAAAACTTCCAGTTGTAATAAATAAGCCTTTATCTGTTCTTCCTTGCATTGCTCCTCTAAAATCTCTTATTTGACTCGGAGATATTAAACCTTTATATCGTTTACATTGAAAAATTATATGAAAACTTAAAAATCCATTTATCCTGACAATACCTTTGCCATCTATTCCTCCGTCTCCTACTTTACCTGTCACCTCAACTTGAGTAAAGCCACTTTCTCTAAGTAATCGTTGTGCTAATCTCTCAAAAGCACTTGGCGAAATTGCATACAAAATATTTAGTAATTTATCACGCCACAATTCTTCTGTTGCATTTATATCTTCAATTTCTTCAATTATAGATACCTCATTTATTGTTTCTTCTATTTCTGTTCCATTTTGCTTTCTTTTTTGTTCTTTGAAATGGGCTATAATCTGTTTTCTATCAAGTTCTTTCAGATTTATATTCGTTTTGGTAAGTGACCAAATTCCTCTTTTTGAATTTTCAAGTAAGCCATATCTCTTTAAATACGTTCTTGCCCAAGCAAGTCTGTAATCTATTTCACTTCTGCTTTTATCTACTCCGTGCATTATGTGTAATAAATCCTCTGATAATTTTTCAATCTCATACACTTTACCATTTATTTCTTCGATGGTTCCAGAACCGCCTAATTGAATTAAGGCTTTTACAACTGTAACAAATAATTCATCATATTGAGGTAGGGAAGAATTGCTTTTTCTTTTTGCCACGATTTTTTATTTTTATTTCACGAAACTTTATTTTATTCAATTTCCATTTTAGCTATCAACAATAATTCATTTCGAATCTCATCAGCAAACATACAAATATTGTTTAAGTTATCTATCAAATTGAATATTGTTAACAAACAGAAACCATAACTTATCAAAATATTGAGGGATACAAGAATTGGACATATCATTCTTCGTAAAATTCAAAAATAATCCTATCTTTCCCCAATAAATCCATTTTTCATAAACAAAAACCAAACTTCCTAAAAATGAGAAACTGTACGATTCTCCTCCTGTCTCTTCTACCCTATTTCGCTTTTTCACAACAAGCTAAAGGCGATTATCCGTATCATGGTGTCAATTTTACGCAAGTGACTTTGCAAGACAATTTTTGGTTGCCACGTATGGAAATCAATCGAAAAGCCAGTATTCCACACAATTTTTCTAAATGTATCGAAACGGGGCGGGTCAAAAACTTCACGAATGCGGCGGCACATGAAGGTAAATTATGCACTATTTACCCTTTTGACGACACCGATATTTACAAAACACTGGAAGGTGCGGCTTACTCGCTGCATATTTACCCCGATGCGGTTTTGGATAAATATTGTGATTCAATCATAGCTATTGTCGCCAAAGCGCAAGAGCCTGACGGTTATCTTTATACGGCGCGATCCATTGATTCAGTATCGGGTCACAGTTGGATGGGTAAAGCGCGGTGGATTCATGAAGAAGAGTTGAGCCATGAATTGTACAATTCGGGACATTTGTTTGAAGCGGCGGCGGCGCATTTTTTAGCGACAAAAAAGCGGAATTTGTTAGATATTGCTTTAAAAAATGCCGATTTATTGGATAAAACTTTCGGAAAAGGTAAAATGATGGTGGCGCCTGGGCATCAAGTGGTTGAGATGGGTTTGGTGAAATTGTATCGTGTGACGGGGCAAAATAAGTACCTCAACCTTGCCAAATTCTTTATTGATGCACGAGGACGGACAAAAACATATTCCAAAACCAGTAAAGATTTATGGGAAAATGGCTCATATTGGCAAAACCATAAACCTGTTACGGAACAAACGGAAGCGGTCGGTCATGCAGTGAGGGCGGCTTATCTTTATACAGGCATGGCGGACGTGGCGGCATTGACCGATGAACAGGGTTATATTGATGCGATTAATAAAATTTGGCTCAATGCGGTTACGAAAAAAACGTACATCACAGGCGGTATCGGTGCAGCGGGCAACGGCGAAGCTTTTGGTGATAATTATGAACTACCGAATGAGGAGGCGTATTGCGAAACCTGTGCGGCTATTGGCAATGCATATTGGAATTACAGAATGTTTTTGTTGAATGGCGATGGCAAATATTTTGATGTCGTGGAACGCATTATTTACAATGGCTTTTTGGCGGGTGTGAGTCTCGATGGCAAAGGATTTTTTTATACAAACCCAATGGAAACGAATACACGGAATGGCAAACCGACAGGTGAAGCAGCGCGTTCTGCATGGTTTGGTTGCTCTTGTTGTCCGACCAATATTGTCCGATTTATACCCTCTTTGCCAGGTTATATGTATGCTAATAAGGGCAATGATGTGTATATCAATCTGTTTTCAAGTAGTAAAGTGAACATCGTTTTGGACAATGGCAACAAAATAAATTTGACGCAGCAAAGCGATTACCCTTGGGATGGTATGGTTAAAATAACGGTCAATCAGTTTGATAAAAACAATTTTAACGTGCGTGTACGTATTCCAGGATATGCTCGGAATGAGGCTTTTCCAAGCAATTTATACCAATTTCAAGACAATCCGACGCAAAGAGCCATTATAAAAGTGAACGGACAGGAGTTTTATTATACCCTCGATAAAGGTTATGCCATCATCACAAGAGACTGGAAAAAAGGAGATGTCGTGGAGGTCAATTTGCCAATGGAAGTTCGCCGTGTAGCAGCTAATGAAAATGTGAAATCAGACGTTGGAAAGACGGCCATACTGAGGGGGCCTTTAGTCTATTGTGCAGAGTTTGCCGACAATAATGGCAGAGCAAGTAACCTTGTTTTGTCTGATAATGCAACGTTTACAACAGAATACCGCAAGGACTTATTGAACGGTGTGATGGTCGTAAAGAGCAAAGCAACGGCTATCAATATTGAAGATAATGGCACAAAAATCAGTAGTTCGGAGCAACCTTTGACGCTGATTCCGTTTTATGCCCGTTGCAACCGAGGCGTTGGAGAGATGCGGATTTGGCTGCCCAAGAAGATTGTGAATGTGGATTTGTTGGGATACTGAGGGGGGTATTGAATTATTGAATTGCTGAATGGTTATATTGTTATAAGTCAACAATATAACCATTCAGCAATTCAACAATATAATTATTTCACATCAATCATTTGAATATCAAAAATTAAGGGTGTATTGCCTGGAATGGAGCCTCGTCCAGAACTCCCATAAGCATGAGAAGAGGGTATTAACAACTTGCCAGAACCACCTTTTTTAAATTTTTGAAGACCAATTTGCCAACCAGATATAACACCGCCGCTGACCATAGTGGTGAAAATTGGCTTTCCAGCTGATTGGTTTTCATCGAAAACAGTTCCATCTAAAAAGTAACCTTTGTAACGCACACTGACCGTGTTGCTGAGCGTCGGGAAGTTGCCTGTGCCTTGGGTTTCGATAATATAATAAATGCCTTCAGGTGTTTTTTCTGCCACCAATTTGTTCGTTGTCAAGTAATCTGTGATGAGTTTGTCTTCATCAACATCTTTCTTACAAGCGATAGTACCGCCCATTAAAGCAGCTAATAGGCTGAAAATCAATACTTTTTTCATGTTTTTTTTAAAATTTTAATTAAAAATAAAATGCAAAGTTAGACATAGATGAACGTGTAAGATACTGAGGGGTCGTTTTTAACAAAAATTAAAAGGGCAACAGCAAAAAAAGGCAACGCCTCCATAAGAGACATTGCCTTTCAACAATAAGTTTGACAGCACTTATTTGCAAACTTTATCTTTATTTTCTTGAGAAATATCTAATTTTTTATCAGCTTTTTTGTCCACAACTGCGCACCTTGTCTAACGGTTACAAAATATAAACCACTCGGCACTAAAGCCAAATCGAGCTTGATAATATTGGCAGATTTTGATACCCAACGAGTTTCTGACATCACTATATGACCTGATACATTTGTTAAGGTTATGGTCGCATTGGATTCATTTTCTGGGCTGATTTGTAAGGCGACGCCCTCGTTGGCGGGGTTTGGAAATACTTTAAGGTCTCCCTCTGTTATTTCGTTCCGAGCAATCACATTTGAATGTTGGGAGTGATTCCCCTCATTGGTTTGTAATACAACATTATTGACATTAGCTTTTTGAATCACATTTACTGCTGTTGGAGTTGTTGTGTTGATAGACAATGAGTAGCAATTCGATGCATCGAAAGCACCATTGTAGCCATAAACAACAACCAAAAGTGCCTCCGTTTTTGAAGCTGTATATGAAATAGATTCATTGGCAGTACCCATATTTTCAGATGATTTCAATAGGCGTAGCTTTGAATCATAGAATTTAATATCGTAATCAGCTGGTAAATTGGACAAAATTATCGAACAAGTCATACCCGCTATTGCCTTGAAATAATACCAATCTTTGTCTCCCAGAGTACCAATAAATGCTTTTTCAGTCCGATTTGTATTTATTTGCGGTGCTGTTGTCCACGTATTGTTTGGCTCAAAATTGTCGGAACAAGTAGGTGGCAATACAACTTTTGTATTGGTTGTGAAATTAAAGATGGTTGAAAATTCACTTTCACCGCCTGTATTGCACGCTGTTTGAATACGGACATTATACATAGTTGTACTGTTTAAATCACTCATATTGAAGGCATTAACAGCAATATTCCGAACCGTAATCCAATTTGAAGCATCATTGGCTTTATATTGAACCGTATAAGAACGAGCGTTTTCATACCGATTCCAACTGATTTTTGCCGTTGTTTCTGAAACATTCAACAAAGTGATATTTGTAGGAATTGTACAAACGATGGGCGTGACAACTGCGCCACACAGATTGGACTCAACAAAACTATAACGTGCGCCCCCTTGTACAAATAAAGCCCGCATCCGTGCTTTTTGACCATTTGAGAACATCGCCATACAAGCATCGTTGGTGTAATCCATAAAATTCATCGTCATTTCGACGATATTATTACCGCAGGTTGGGTTATATACAGGATAGGTAGGGCATCCGTAGTTGGCACCATGATGTAGGGGCGTATCATCCACATGGTCATTGCCACAACGAGTATCACCCCAGATATGAAATAAATTGAGCCAATGACCCACTTCATGCGTCGTTGTACGACCCAAATGAAAAGGTGAGCGGGTATTCATGGTACCGAAGTAGCGATAATCAATCACAACCCCGTCTGTACTGAGGGGGGCTCCAGGGAATGAAGAGTAGCCCAAAGAACCGCTACCGAGGTTGCAGACCCATATATTGAGGTAACGTGTGGCATCCCAAGCAGCGACACCGTCTTTGGTTGTGCGTTTCATGTCGTCATTACTGGTCCAACTTGATTTTGATGTGCGATAACGGTCAATACCGTTTGTTGCTGTACCTGTTGGCGTAATTTGGGCAAGACAAAAATTGATTTCTACATCTGCTGCCAAATTGAAAAAAGTGCTTGGAATTGAGGCAGCTTCCGTATTGAGTTTACGAAAATCTTTGTTCAAAACATCAATTTGTGATTGCACTTGTGCATCACTAATGTTTTCAGCCGCCGCATTATAAACGACATGCACGACCACCGGAATATTGATAACGCTGCGTTCCGATACTGAGGGGTTGCGTTGCATAAATGCTTGCGTGTGACGCTCAACTTCGTTTATCCTTTCTTGGATTACTGGATTTGATTGGATTAATTTTTCAAGAACTTCCGGAGCAGAGCAAGTTCTATTTTGAGCAGATAAATAATGGATAGTGCCGCACACCAACAGGAGTGTCAACAGTGTTTGACGTAATTTCATAGTTTGCTACTTGTGTTTGTAAAAAATGTGTGTTCTTTTGTGCTGTCTTAAACTTTAATTCTTGTTGTTCATTTGTTTGTATAAAAGTTATAAACAATTAACTATCAATATTTAATAAATTTTAAAAATCTACTAAACATATATTTATCTTATATAAAATGAATTAAAAAAACGGACTCCACAACACGTTGCGGAGCCCATCTCCACAAAAACTCATTTTTAACCATTATCTTTTTTGTTATCGGTTTATTGATTATTAGTTGATTGGTTATTGGTTGATTGGTTAACTAATAACCAATAACCAATTATATCAGTTACTCACTTTTAAGAGCTTTTTCACTGCTCTTTCACCATCTCTTTCAGCCACAACGAGGTAAAAACCGCTTGGTAATTCCGTCAAATCGAGCGATACAGCGGGCGTTGTTTTAGTAATATTTTTAGCCACTTGCGTTTTTAAAACACCATTACTATCAAAAATTTGAACTTGCACCAATCCATCATCTTGTACATCAAACATAATATTAACGTCATGAACAACAGGGTTAGGATAAATGGCAAAACTTTGCCTCTCTGCCCCTCTTGTTTGCAAAGTCGTAGGGGTTTTGAAGATTACCTCATCAGAATATTCGCTATCGGTACAGTCACCTTTGACACGACAAGTATAAGTTGCGCCTCCAATGAGTCCATTTATAGTAAGTGAAAAGTTGGAAGTTTGGGTAACTGTCCATTCATTCATGTTGTCTAATTTATATTCGCACGTATAAGTCTTCATACCTAATATTTCGTTCCAAATAATGTTTGTTGATGTTGATTTGATGTTATTTACTATCGGTTTGTCTAAATTGCAAGTTGTGGGTTTCGCATCCAGACAACCATCTGAATCTAAAATAGAAGCCCGATTGAAGGCAAAAATGGCTTGAATACGCTTTTTTTGCCCTTCTGTGAACATCAACATGTAATCATCATAGACATAATCCATAAAATTCATGTTCATATCTCGGGTTTGTTTGCCTGTGCAGTTGCTATACTGAGGGGTGGTAACAGCGCCTACATGGGCATCTTTTTGGTGTGGGGTATCGGGTACATAATCGTCTCCGCAGTTGAGGTCGCCCCATATATGGACTAAATTGAGCCAATGACCTAATTCATGTACACAAGTTCGACCTTTGTTAAAAGGCGCACGAGCAGTACCTGTTGTGCCAAAAGCCTTATAATCAATCACTAATCCGTCCAATTCAACGGGAGAACTTGGAAACGACGAGTAACCCAAAATACTTTCTCCTATACTACATACATAAATATTCAAATATTTTGAAGGATCCCAGTTGGCAAAACCACCCTTCGCGGGACGTTTAATATCGTCATTGGCACTCCATGAAGTTTTATTTGTTGTATATCGTACAATTCCCGTCGTTGGTTTAGCTTGGGGGTCACGAGAGGCTAATTGAAAACGAATTTGGCAATCAGCCACAAGGCTTGAAAACTCTGATGGCACTTTTGAAATATCCGTATTTTGTTTGTTAAAATCTCGATTCAAGGCATCTATTTGAGATTTTACTTGCTCAATACTTATATTTTCAGCTTCGGTACGATAAACGATATGTACGACAACAGGAATCGTTATTTGTCCACCCCGAGTTTCTATCCGATTTTGTGTGGCAAACTGCGCAGTTTGTCGTTCAATATTTTCCATTTTTTGACGCATTTCTGGATATTCTTCCATCTGTCGCATCAAATTTTCATGTGAATGGCATCTCGTTTTCTCGGGTGGCTGTTGTGCTTTAACTGAACTTAATATTGTGGGGGATAGACATAAAAATAAAATTGTTTGGTGTATAAGTTTTCTCACTTGCTTAATAGTTTTGTGTGTTTACTAAAAAAAATGTTTTGTGTTAAATGATTGATTCAAATGTATAGAGAGTATAAACGTTTGGCAAGAATATTTTCTCGTTTTCTGATAATTACCAAATAAAGGTTAGGCATTTTTCTTGTTTTAAAAATTAAATTTTAAAATATCAAAATATTATATTTTAACTTATAACTTAAATACTTGTTTTTCAAACTAATATTAAGTTTTTTAGTATAAAAAATAATTTGTCACGATAATAGACCTACCCCTAGAAAGGTAGGAAAAAAGCAAGTAATTAGTCATAACAAAATCATTTATACCCTGAAAGGGTCAAACATATTTGAAAGTTTTTTTCCCCTTGTTTAAATTTTGAGATTTGTGACAGTCATAAACGACAAAAAAAAGAATTCAATTTCAAACCATAATTTAGATGCTAATAATGCATAATTGCGCTTTTTTCCTTTAATTATTAAGCAAAAAAGCTTAAAAATACAGTCAAAAAAAATGAAAAAAATAAGTTTTCCTATGTAAAAGTTCGTTTTTTTGAACGATGAGTAATGGCAGATTGTCAAAGTCATTGCCAAACCTTTTGCACCTAATCTGTATTATCACAAAGGGAAATGATGGTTTTTGTAGATGAAATCAATATTGAATAAGAATATTAAAAAATTGATAATCAATATTATATGAACATAAAACAAGCCTTAGAAGCAGAACATTCTAAAGTTCTTACTCACCGAATAATCAACTATATTGGTGATGATGCAGAACGCATGGCTGAACTGATGGATTGCTTTTTTTCAGACCACTACCGATTATGTCAAAGGGCTTCGTGGGCAGTAGGCTATATGGCTGAAAAGAATCCTATGTTGATTGAACCGTATTTGGAGCGCATGATTCTAAATCTCAATAAGCCTGTTCACAATGCCATTAAGCGAAACACCATGCGGGTTTTTAGAGATTTACCAATCATCCCTGATGATTTATTAGGGCTAACCGCTGATGTTTGTTTTTACTACGTTACCACCCCCTCAGTAGCCGTGGCAATTCGATCGTTTGCGATGCGGGTTTTAGAAAAAATCTGTCAAAAAGTACCTGAATTGAAAGAAGAAGTGCGGGTAACGATTGAGGATATGATGCAATATGAAACGGCACCAGCTTTTACATCGGCAGCAAGGGATGTTTTGAAGAAAATATGAAGGATGAAATATTTCATCCTTCATATTTTATCCTTCATATTTATAAAGTCACATTCAAACGTGCAAAAATGTACCGACCATTAAAGCCCATTTGCTGAACACGACGAGAGTAAACAAAACGACCTAAAGACATATTGCCAGAATGGGTGTGCTTATCTTGATACACATCAAACAAATTATTAGCACCCAGATTGAAACCAATATTTTTTGCAATTTGGTAACCAAAACTCAAATCTGTAACGATTTTAGGTGAAAATGTTTGGTCAAGCGTTTGTTTTACATTATCTGCAAAAGCATTTGCGGGGAAATTTTCAGGTTTTGTAGGATCCATTGTTGCATCAAGATAAGTCACTTGCCCAAAACGAACATTACGCAGCATGACTGAGAATTTTTTGATTTTATAGTTGAGCGTAAGGCTTACCTTATCTATTGGTGAAGCGACTTCAAAACGGCTTTCATCTTCTCGATTGAAATAAGAACCGACTTGACCTGAACTAATTAAGGTCGGCGTTGCTTTGATAAAAGGTTTTTTAACTGTACTCCCATCTACAATATCGGCACTATCGCGCACTAAATTTTTGATAAACGTACCTGCTAACATAAACCGAAACTCTTGTTCACCTGCAAAACGCTTACTATATGACAAAACAGCTTCAAGCCCTCTATTGCGCGTATCTACTGCATTTGTAAAAAAATTAGCGGACGTTGCACCCGCCGCCGATAATTGTGCGGCAAGAGCCGAATTGTTACCGCCAGAGAAGTTATTGGTCAAGATGATACGGTCTTTAATATCAATTTGATAAACATCCACTGTCAAGTCCAAACCATCAGCCAATCGGGCAGTGGCACCGATAGCATACGATTTTGAGGTTTCTTGTTTCAATTTAGGAATACCCAAAATGCCTGCTGCTTTTGAGTCATTGGTAAATGTTCCGCTTTCGGTAGCGACTTGTTGCCCATTAACTGTTACAAACAGGGTATTGGTTTTAGCATAGAATTTCTGCTGTTGCGAAGGGGCGCGAAAGCCAGAGGAAGTGGAAGCACGAATCGTAAAAGCATCGCTGATTTTGTAACGCGAAGCCACTTTATAGTTCAACGTATTGCCAAAATCGGAATAATTTTCAAACCTCAACGCAGCCCCCACCATGAAGTTTTTTGTGAAGTCAATTTCATTATCCGTATAAAGGGCAAAACTGCTGCGGTTGTTAGTGCCTTCATTGGAAGGTAAAAAACCTGCAAAAACTTGAGAACCCGCGGCAACCCCTGTGGTGGTGCTATAGTTTTTGTAAGAAGCCTCTTCACCTGCCGTTGTCCCAAATTGGTCTACGCGGAATTCAGCGCCAAAACCTGTATTCAAGCCTTCGAACACGTCATGTTTCTTGGCAATGTCCAAATTTGTTGTGTACTGACCAAACTTTGCAGCACCCGCATCAAATTCCGTTTTAAAGCCATTAGGTTGAATAGCAACTTGAGTATAATTGACTGACTCATTGATAATATAGGCGAATTTATTTTGTCCAATTGTTTCACTCAAATCAACATTCCAATCTCCTAACATACCTCGTACACCAATAGATGCTGATATATCTGTTACATCTGAATTGATTTTAGGTAAAAAACCATTCGGATAAACAGCTAAGACTGCTGACCGAACAGCCGAAGGCACAGCATTAGGATAACGATAAAACCCCGCTGCCTTACCTTTTTTATTATTGTAACCACCAAAAGAGTAAATTTCTAAGCCATTACTGAGGGGGTATGAAAAGTTATAAACAATGCCACCACCTCTCACACGCGAGTTACCGATTAACATATCAAAGTCTTCGCGGGTCAAACCTTTGTCAGAGTTAATAGCGTCACTTATATCACCTGCACTACCACTGGAGGGCCAAATTTGACCTGTGTATGTTCCTGTCCGATTTGAACGTTCGCGAGAAGTGTATTCGCCTGTCAAGTTCAAATAGCCTTTTTCGCCTATTTTTATGCCATAATTAACCCCAACCTGTGCAGTATTGCCATCCACAACACGCTTGTTTTCATCCACGTTTGTGAATAATGAATTGACTCTTTTGATAGCATAATTCTTAGCGTATGAGGTGACGTTCGCACCATAAGAGACATTTGCTGTTAAACCTATGCTTTTTTTCAAGACGATATTGATAACACCCGCAATGGCATCAGAGCCATATTGCGCTGCTGCACCATCGCGCAAAATCTCCACCCGCTCGATGGAAGTCGCTGGTATTGCATTTAAGTCGGTACCAACAGTACCTCGATTGACCGTACCGTTGACATTAACAAGGGCAGATTGATGCCGACGTTTGCCATTGATTAAAACCAAAACTTGATCGGGTCCCAAACCCCTCAGTTGTGCAGGGTCAATGTGGTCAGAACCGTCTGAAATCGTTTGTCGGCTCGACTGGAAAGATGGTGCGATATATGTCAGGATTTGGTTCAAATCAACTTGCCCAATTTCGTTGACAATGGCTGTAACAGGAATGATATCAACGGGAACAGGTGTTTCGATTTTTGTCCGAGTGGCGTTACGAGAACCTATAACAACAAGATTGTCCAAACTAAGACCATCTTCGAGGATGACATCTATGGCAGTCGAGTTGCCAATAGTAACTTCTCTTGGAGAATATCCCACAAAACTGAAAATCAACTTAGTTGCAGTGGCAGGAACGTCAATCGAATATTGACCGTTAATATCGGTTATTGCACCCGTCGTCGTTCCTTTCACGATAACAGAAGCACCGATGAGTGGTTCTCCTTTCGAATCATTAATTTTGCCCGTAATTTTGCTTTGTGCATGAGCTGTTAAACATAAGGCCATTAATAACAGCGTGAGACAGATTTTAAATAATTTTTTCATACATTAAAAAATTTAGCGTAGTTAAAGATTAATAAAAATTAAAAGTGATTGATTTGTAACTATTTACACAATATACAAATATTCCTTCAGTTATTACATAAAACCTTCAAAACACACATAAAGTTTAAAAGACACAACTTCTACCCTTCCGTATAGCATAGTTTTCCATCCAAAAATCCTACATTTGTCCCCTATTTTCAATGTTTATTTTCAAAATATCCTTATTCGTCCACTGTTTATGAAAGACAATTTAGTTATGAAAACCGTTGCTATCGCCATCGTCTATTTTCTCTTACGATTCATGGGTGGCAGTTTTGGTCAAATCATTTTGTATCCCATTACTTTACTGGTTACTTTTTTACATGAATTTGGTCATGCCATCGGCGCAGCCCTAACAGGCGGCAGTATCAAAGGGATGCAAATCAATACAGATGGCAGTGGTATGACAACTACGCTCGGTGGAAATCGAGCTATTACTTTGCTCGGAGGCTATATTGGTTCTGCTTTATTTGGCAATTTGCTGTTTTATATTGGTGCAAAATTGGATAAATACCATCGGGTTACACTCGTGTTTCTGGGCGGTTTAATGGTTTTTGCCAGCATATTTTGGTATGACTCAATCCTTTCAACTTTGATATTAATCATTTACGGCGTGTTGTTATATATCATCGCCCGCCATGCGGAATGGGTGAGTTGGGCATTAATGTTTTTCGGGATTGCTTCAACTTTATATATTATCCAAGACTTCAATTTTGGACCTGCATCAGATTTAATGCAATTTGAAAGCACTGTGGGCATATTTCCTGCGATTATTTGGAAATACTTATGGCTCACTGCTGTTATAGCTATGTTTATATACAATATCCGAGTGATATTGGGACGTAAACCCATTAAAAAGCTCAAATGGTAAAAGATGAAAGACCTTTTAACAATAAGAGTATTGACGATAGCGGTCATCTTTTTATTTCTCAATAATTTGTATGCCGCCTCATTAGCCCCCCTCAGTATTTTCACTTCCATTTTACATGAATTGGGTCATTCGGCTGGGGCGGTGTTAAGTGGTGGAGAAGTATCGGGCTTCACGCTCGCTCCCGATTGCCCCTGTTTATACGCTTGCACAAGGGGCGGCAGTCCATTTATCATTTTATTGGGGGGCAATATTTTCTCAATTTTAGCGGCATCGCTATTTGTTTATATGGGTCGAATTGTTAGTAAAATACCCAAATTTGTCTTTTCTCTCTTCATTTCGTTGTCTTTATTGATGTTTTTATCTGTCCGATTGATTGACAACGAAGACATTTTGTCAAATGCACAAGTAGGCATATATGTATTAATTTTTATTGTTTTTATGTGGCTAAAGACGAGTTGGTCGGGCGCATTTCTAATCGTTTTCGGTTTTCTCAATTTGATACATATTCTCAAAGATATGCTCACGGGGGGTGTTTTGTCCGATATTAGCCGTTACACACATCTTACACCTTATTTACATCCTTTTTTGTGGATTTCCTTTTGGATGGGTAGTATTGGATACGTTAGTTTCGTTTTACTCATACGCGTTTCACAAACTAAAGTCAATTGGATAGAGGGCAAACGTTTTTTCCATAACCTTGATTTTGAAAAAACACTGCTTTTTTTATCCATTTTGCCCAACATGATTGGCTTTGCCGTTGACCAACTAATGGAATTTTTGGTTATAGAGTTTACGGCTATATTCAATGGTATTCGCCGCTTCTTTTCGATTTAGAAAACCCGTAATTTTTACGTTTTTCCCTTCTAAAACAGTATAATTTTCAAAAAAATCCTTCAATTCTGATTTTAAACTTTCAGACACATCTGATATATCAAAGATGTCAAATACTGAGGGGTCATTTTCAGCAACTGCCAAAATTTTATCATCTTCCACACCTTGGTCAATCATCCGCATCACCCCTATCACGCGACAAGAAACCAAAGTCAAAGGAACGACTGTCACCTGCATCAAAACCATAATATCCAAAGGGTCTCCATCATCAAACAAAGTCTGCGGAATTATACCATAATGTAACGGGTACATCACTGACCCCCTCAGTACACGATCCAGTTTTATCAAACCCGAGTCCTTGTCCACCTCATATTTTGCACGCGAACCTTTTGGAATTTCAATAATCGCATTGACTACTGAGGGGGGTGCATTGCCGACTGCCACATCATGCCAAGGGTGTTTCATCATCATTTTCAATTTTTACGCGCTTCTCTTTTTTTCCTTTCTGCTTCGCGGATAGCATATTCTTTCCGAAATTTGGCTGCTTTTTTCTCCGCTTCTTCTTTTTCTTTTCGTTCCTCGGCTATACGTTTAGCTTCACGTATTTTGTAAGCCTCCGATGCGGAAAGTTTATTCTCTTCTTTTTTTAACGACTTTTTAGTAGCTTCGCGCTTGCGGTCAGCATCTTCTTCACGTTTTTTATCGGCAGCCGCTTCGTCTTTTTTACGCTCGACTTCTTTCTCGGCTGCGGCTTGTTTCTTCTGTTCTTCTACTTTTTGAATGGAGTCCAAAGGATTGATTACCAAATCATTAGTTGTTGCCACAGTGGTAGGTATACCTTTTTCTTTAGTCGCCGTTTGAGTTTCTTTATTGTCCACTGGTTTGTCTTTTGCTCCTTCTTTTATCAAGGTTAGCCATTGGTCCTTGCCTTTATAACTCATTTGCAAGACCAAAGTATCTTCTTCAATAGATTGAATCAAAACCGCTTTTTCAGGTGCTTTTTCAAGCATTTTGTCCTGTGTAAAAAGGAAATTTTTGCGAATCCGATAATTCCCTTCTTCTTTAACATTCAAAGTTGAGTGAAATATATATTTGCCAGTGGACATAAACTCAATATTTACCAGCTCGGCTTGAATAGGTATGACGTTGTCGCATTCCATTAATTGCACAGCTTGCCACTTGCCGACAATACGACGTTCATTCTCGCTTTTACAAGCGAACAAAAAAAACAGAAGTAAAAAAGGGTGTAATGTTTTCTTCATATTCCAAAAAAAAATAGTGTGTGTAATTTTTATAACCTTATATGCTTTTAAAAAGGTTCACAAAGGTAAATAAGATTTTTAAGTTTAATAATCTTTACTTCATTTGGTGTAGGGTTTGGGGTATAGAGGTTTTCGTAATTGTGGCAAATAATTCGTAAATTTGCGCCTCATTATCATAAACTCCTCAAATCTGAATACCTAAATATCTGAACATCCAATAACTGAACAATATAAATGGTAAAAATAGGCAACGTCGAAATAGGCAAATTCCCTCTCCTACTTGCACCCATGGAAGACGTGAGTGACCCACCATTCCGTGCATTGTGCAAGGAATTGGGCGCAGATATGATGTATACAGAGTTTATTTCAAGCGATGGATTGATACATGATGCAGAGAAAAGCCTGAAAAAACTCGATATTTTCGACTACGAAAGACCCATTGGCATCCAATATTTTGGCGGTCAATTGGACTCCATGATACGCGCTGCGGCTATGGTTGAAGCGGCAAATCCTGACGTTATTGACATCAATTACGGTTGCCCTGTGGCAAAAGTTGCTTGTAAAATGGCAGGTGCGGGCTTACTCCAAGACATTCCTAAAATGATAGAATTGACGGCGGCAGTCGTTAAATCTACTTCAAAACCCGTTACTGTCAAAACCCGTTTGGGTTGGGATGATGCCACTATTAACATTGTTGAAGTTGCTGAACGCTTACAAGACGTTGGTATTCAAGCCCTTACGATTCATGCACGCACCCGCAAACAGATGTATAAAGGTGAAGCCGATTGGTCATGGATTTCTAAAGTCAGAAACAATCCACGTATGAATATTCCAATTTTTGGCAACGGCGACATTGACAGCCCTCAAAAAGCCTTCGAATACCGCAACCGCTACGACGTGGACGGTATGATGATAGGTCGCGCCGCCATCGGTTATCCTTGGATTTTCAGAGAAATTAAGCACTTTTTCGCCACGGGCGAACTTATTGCCCCCCCCTCAGTATCCGAGCGTGTAGAAGCTGTCCGCAAACATCTGCATCGTGCGATTGACTGGAAAGGTGAAAAATTAGGTTTATGGGAAACCCGTCAACACTATACCAATTATTTCAGAGGTTTGCCCAATATCAAACCATTCAGAATGCAGTTAGTGACGCTCAATGATGCCCCCTCAGTATTTGGGGTTTTAGATGACATTGAAGCGCATTATTCAGAGGTGTTTGAGCTGGTGGGATAATAATTAATATAACCCACGCGGATTACTCAATTTCACCTCCTTTGTTTTCAAATCATAGCGCATCAGCAGTTCAAAACTGCCATACGAAAATTGACCAATTTGTGATAAAATCCAATCATAAGCACCGCCCAAAGCCAAGTGGTCATTCAGTTGCAACATAAAAGTCATCGAAGCTGATTCACCAATACCTACGATATTCGTTTTGCCCGCTCGGTATGAAACCCCGAGGGTGACTCTTTCTTTGATTGTTGCGCTCACATTTGATTCGATATTCCACGGCGCATTTTTGACATATTTAAACATAAATTGAGGCTTTAAAGTAATGCCCTCCGTGGCTTGAAAAGCTAAACCACCCATAACATAGAAATGAGGTGACTCGGCAGCAGATATAGGTGTATAAGCATTAATACCAATAACATTAGGCAAATAAAAAGGCACACTCACACCAAAATATGACTCTCTGTAAGTGAACAAACTTCCAAACCCAATATTTTCAAAATAATTTGTTGACCGACGCGGTGGAATGGAACGATCCGCTTGCAATACCAAAATATCGTCACCTAAATCGAAATGCGATGTTAAGCGACGCATAGAGCCTTGTAAACCCATACGGAAAGCAAAATTGCCCGTTTTTATAACACTATACGACAAAGAGAGAGTGCCTGTTTGAGTTTCAAAATAACCTACGCGACGATTGTTTAAGCCTAAACTCACACCCAAACGACGTGAACGAAAAGCAGGTGTACTGATATTGATGGATTGAAAAGTGGGTGCACCATTAAAACCCAACCATTGAGACCGATGATGGAGCAGAACGGTCGGCAAATCTCGATAACCCGCCGCCGCTGGATTGACTGCCCAAGGATTATACATAAACAGCGTCATATTGCTTTCTTGCTGTGCAACAACCCCCTCAGTATATCCACTAAAAAAAAGGAAAATAAAGAAAACTTTTATGCTAAAACGGTTGATTTTCATTGACTTATGCTGTTTGGATATGCTCAAAATTTATCGAAAAATAGTTACAAAGCCCCGTTGAATGACAGAGCGGGTATTCAATCGAAAAATATAATAATATGTGCCATCTGGCAACGGAAGCCCTTTTGTATCGCCACGCCAATCATTCCTATAAGGTTTGGCATAGACAATCCGCTCACCCCATTCTGTAAAAATCCATAATTCACTTTGATTAGTTGGGTCTTTGGTAATACATGTAATGATGAACTCATCATTTAGTCCATCATCATTGGGTGTGAAAGCAGAAGGAATAATGCACGTATCCTGTACAAAGTACAAGGAAGCCGCATTCAGCGCGCCATAAAAAGTGCAAAAAAGGCATATAAAGATAAGAGATTTCATGGGTAGATTCATTGTTTAGATCTTAGTATGCTTAACAATACGGTTTTATACTTAATTTAGGTTCAAAATTAGCATTATCAAGTGAAAAAAGAGCATTTATTTTTCCTTATGGACTATCTTTAACGTTGTAGTCCACTGAAAAGCTTGGATTTTGAGCGCAAAGCCTCAGATGTCTTCACAGGATTAGTGATGGCTAATGGCACACTTGACACATTAATATCAACAATATTAAATTGTTCATAAATCACAGGATCAACAAAGCGGCGTTCGCCTGTCCGTATATTTGTAATCGCTAAAATATCTCGATTTTTGTTGAATGGAGAGCCGCCTCCCAATGTGTGAATCGCATCTTGTAAATTGACGCCATCCTTTGTCCTTTCTGCTATGAATTGACGACAACTATACGCTTCTGAAAAATGAAAACGCTTAATAAGATAAGTGCAAACCGTTTTAAAAAATGCAGCGTAACCTTCGCTATTCGCCTCACCTAAACGCAAGGTACTGAGGGGGTCTGTTTTTATAGTTGGCTCACCTTTAAATGTCAATATATCAGATGTAACTTTAAGGGAAACATGGATTATTTTGTCAATATTATTGAAATGTCGATCATAAACATCAGGATGTGTCAAAATAAAACGCTCAAAATTGGCATCCATGAGGGTATCCGTCAACCGCTCTTGACCGATACGATAGACCACCGATGAACGGTAGATACTTTGCCGAAATAGAAAACACAAAATCAGTATAAACAATAATATGAGGCGCCTATCAGGTAAGCCATCAGTACTATTATTAGAATATTTATTTTTAGACATTTTTAAGTCGCTGTTAGTTAGTGACTTAAAAGTAGTACAGTTTTTGTATTCATAAATAATATAACTTAATATTTATTTTAACATAAAATATTTTGTTTTAAAAACAAGAATATAAAAAACTAAAAGTGGTACATTTGTGCCATGGCAAAAAGAAAAAATATGTTCATACTGAGGGGTCTCTTAAGGCTCGATTATCGTTATATCTATGTTTTAGGTAATACACGCTATTGGTTTCGCTACAAAATCGGCATCGCAAAATGTGTCGAACACCGAACAAAAGGCATCGAAAGGACACTGCAGGGCTACACTTATGAGATTTTTGCAGCCAAATTCTTTTTTGCCCACACCATCGAACAGCACCTGCATTCGGTTTATAGACCCCTAAATGCGCGGATGAAAGGGAGTGGCAAAACGGAGTGGTTTTGGATGATATTGCCTATAACGCCGACAATGGTTTTGGCGACCTTGTGGATTGTACAATGGATTTTTATACCCCTATTCATTTCAGCTATAGCCTATATTTTCTTGAATTTGGATATTTTGAAGGAGATTTTATTAGAAGGCATGCCTATTTAAAGGTAGCCAGTGTTTTCTATCCCAATCAAATTGCTCGGCATTATTCATTTTTTTCTTATAATCGTACATAGAGGTTTGTGCATAGGCATGACCAGGATAATGGTATTTTTTATGATTCGACAAACCATGTTGGATTTCACAAAGCAAGGTGAAAGTGCCTAAGCTGCGTTTCATTTCAGAGGGGTCATAAAAAGCAGTTGTACTGTATTGCAAATGGGGCGTTACATCAAAAAAACTACAGGCTATAAGACGGTCATACTTGTAAAGGCACAATTCATACATCGGAAAAGGCTTATGGTCGTCAGAAACCCAGCTATACAGGCTCGCTAAACGATTGAATCTGTGGGCATACCAAGCATCAAATAACTCTAATTTTTCATCTGTAATTACTGCAGGGCGATAAACTTTGACCAAATCTGCATTACGTCTAATTATAATACGTTGACTCTTCGTGAATACGAAATCGGAAGACAATCGATAACGTAAAGGCATCAATTGCATGGTCATCACCACATCGTCAAATACAAAAGGAACAGTATAATAGTCGAATCGGCGGCGAAAGAAGTTCTCACCGACCCTATCCCAACCATTCAACAGGAGTTTTTCCCAGTCGGTCAGTGATAACTCTTCTCTATATAATTTTTCGTTGATGTCGTTAATCATGCCTTTTCCCGTTATTTCATAGATTACACTGAGGGGGTACATACAAAATTGCTATTTTGACATATGTAAGTCGTTTATCCTCTTTATTTAGAATGTAAAAATAGTACATTTTAGAAATGTAAAGGCATTTTAACACACCCATTTCTAAAAACAAAAAAGCCCTTGCAAACGAACTGTTCACAAGGACTTTTATTTTTTCGTACCCCGGGCGGGACTCGAACCCGCACGAGCGTGAGCTCACAGGATTTTAAGTCCTGCGTGTCTACCATTCCACCACCAGGGCGATACGAATTGCAAATATAGAATAAGTTACCACCAACGCAAAAAAAAAGCCATCTGAAAAGATGGCTACCAACTAATTAGTTGTGGAAACTGAGCGGAAAACGAGACTCGAACTCGCGACCCCGACCTTGGCAAGGTCGTGCTCTACCAACTGAGCTACTTCCGCTTTTTTAACTTTCAAATAACGCTTTCGTTAATTGCGATGCAAATATAGAACAATTGAAAATGACTAACCAAATTTTTTTTAAAGTTTTTTCTAAAAAAGAAATCATCATAAACATAAGTCATTGATAATGAAGCATTTGTATTAGAAAAAATTATAAAAAAATGAAACGACTCATTATCCTTGAAATGCTTTTGTCAATTCCTCTTTATCGTCAAAAGGGTATTTTACCCCTGTGATTTCTTGGTACTTTTCATGACCTTTACCTGCTAAAAGGATAATATCCCCGCGCTGCGCCAACTTAACGGCTGTACGTATCGCTTGGCGACGGTCGGCTATTTCTAAAACCTTTGACATATCTTTTGGTGTAATATCGACCTTCATTTGATCAATAATACTGAGGGGGTCTTCTGAACGTGGATTATCGGATGTAAGAATCAAAGTATCGCTCATCGTTGCGCCTATTCTACCCATAATACGCCTTTTGGCGGGGTCTCTATCACCACCTGCCCCTGTGAGCGTGATGATTTTTTGATTGTCCTTTCGAAAATGATGGATGGTTTCTAAGACATTTTCCAAAGCATCGGGCGTATGGGCATAATCCACAATGCCTACCACATCTTTTTGGGCATCATGTATGTAGTCAAAACGACCTTCTGCACCTTTTAGATTAGACAAAATTGTCAAAACTTCTAATTTATCTGCGCCCATTAAAACTGCAGTTGCATAAACGGCTAAGAGATTATAGGCATTAAATTCACCAATCATACGGGCATAAAACTCATGTCCGTCCATGTCGAGATGCAACCCCAATAAACCATTTTCGATGATTTTTGCCTTGAAATCAGCGATTTTCCTTAGCGCATAACTGTATTTTGAAGCTTTTGTGTTTTGCAACATGAATTTTCCGTTGCGGTCATCATGGTTTGTCAAAGCAAAAGCGGTGTTGGGCAAACGGTCAAAAAGCAACTTTTTAGCATCGCGATAATTTTCAAATGTCTTATGATAATCGAGATGGTCATGTGTGATATTAGAAAAAACGCCTCCTGCAAATTGAACCCCTGCCACCCTATTTTGTGCCAAGGCATGGCTCGATACTTCCATAAATGCAAAAGTACACCCCTCAGTAATCATGTCAAAAAACAACTTTTGAAGGGCTATTTGGTCGGGCGTTGTGTGTGTTGAAGGCAGTATTTGACCTGCTACTCGATATTCTACAGTTGATACCAAGCCACATTTATAGCCCAATCCTGTAAACAAATCGTAAAGCAAAGTCGCTGTCGAGGTCTTTCCATTTGTACCCGTAATACCAATAACTTTAAGGTGTTCCGTCGGATTATCGTAAAAATTAGCCGCCATTTCGCCCAAAGCTGCCGCCGCATCAGCGACCTTTACAAAAGTTATAGCGCTTGCATTTTCTGGTATTTCTTCACAAACAATGGCTTTTGCGCCACCTTCTATGGCTTTTTGGATAAAATGATGACCATCCACTTGTGTACCACGTACCGCCACAAAAAGGCAACTAGGTTCTACTTTTCGACTGTCAAAAACAATTGTAGAAATGTCTTGGCTCATATCGCCGTGACTGTCGAGGATATCGATACCCCTCAGTATATGCGTTAAATGCTTCATTATTTAATCTAATTTAATTGAAATCACATTGCCTGGATAAGCCACCCCGCCCGGATTTAAGGATTGCGCCACCACTTTACCATAGCCACTAAACGACACACGTAAGCCGCGATTTTCAAGCAAATATAAAGCATCTTTCAGACCCATACCGACCACAGAAGGTACTTGTTTACGGTTGCCGACATTGCGAGTCAAAACATTGAGTGTATCGCCCTTTGCTTTTAAAGCAGACCAATCATCTTCTTTTATACTGCCGATTTCGTGTTTTAGACCGACATTTTGTAGCATTTTCAACAAATCTCCTTTAAACCCAACGTCATCAGGAAGAAACGCAGGCGATGGTACGGGCTTCCCTTTTTCATTCAAAGGCTCACTCAAAGCGATGTTTGAAGAAATGAGTTTATCGGCTATCTCACGAAAAACTGGTGTTGCCACCACACCGCCATAATGCCCTGATTTAGGTCTTGAAATCATAACAATACAAGAATAAATAGGATTATCAGCAGGAAAATAACCGACAAAAGTACCCAAATAACCCCCTGTATGCTTGCCAGGTTTGTCTTTTGAGTAGTTGAGTTGCGCTGTTCCCGTCTTTCCAGCAAAACGATACTGAGGGGTACGCAAGTGGTAAGCTGTACCACCAGGCATTTCTACAACCGCCTCCAAAAGTTCACGTGCTTGAGACAAGGCATCTGGAGAAGCAATGCTTTTATTGACAATAATAGGTCTGAAATATTTTTGTGTTTCATTATATCTTCTAATTTCACTCACAAGGTAAGGCTTCATCATAGCACCACCGTTTGCGACAGCATTATAAAAAGTTAATAACTGTAAAGGTGTGATTTCCAATTCATAGCCTACGCTCATCCATGGCAAAGTAATACCACTCCAAGTCGCATCGTCTGCATTTTTGATATTAGGTGGTGCTTCACCTTCCAGTTCAATACCCGTTGGGATGGTCAAATTGAAATCTTGTAAATGCTTAATATATTTTTGGCGTTTATCATTAAAATAATTAAAAACCAGTTTAGAAATACCAACATTGGACGAAGCAGAAAAAGCCTCTTTGACAGTCATTAAATTTTTCTTTGCTTTTTCATGATCTTCCAACACGACATCAGCGTACTTATGTCGCCCACCTTCAATATCAACTGTATCGCTCAAACGCACCGCTTTTTCTTCTAAAAGTGCCAACATAGAAGCCAATTTGAAAGTTGACCCAGGTTCAACACGTACACCCACAGCATAATTATAGTCCTCCCACCAACCCTCTTTTGTCCGACTAACATTAGAAATGGCTTTAATTTTACCCGTTTTTACTTCCATCACGATAGCCGTGCCATGCTCTGCTTGGAAAGTTTCGCACGAACGAATGAGCGCAGTTTGTGCAATGTCTTGTGTGTTTACGTCTAATGTCGTCACCACATCGTCGCCATTTCGAGGCTCAATATCTGTTAAATCTTGAAGTGGCACCCACACGTCATTACCTACCCGAATCATGGGAACGCTTTCTTTGCCACCACTCAGTTCTTTATCAAATTTGCCTTCCAACCCTATCTTTAAATCGTCTTTAGTATAACCTAAAGCCCTGAGAGCCAACATTTTAAAAGGATGTTCGCGCTTGTTTGTTCGTATAGCAATAAAGCCATTGGAACGACCTTCACGAAAGATAGGAAACGTTTTAAGAATGGCTAATTGGTCAACTGTTATATCTTTTGCGATGAGTTCATAGCGACTTTTTACGCGAAAATGTGTATAGAGATAGTTGCGCCATTCATCTATAGTACTTTTTTCGGGTGTCAAATAAGTCGTTAAAGACCATGCCAGCGAATCAAGGCTTTTAACAAAAGCCTCTTTGCTCAAACCATCGGCACCAAAATCCATCCGAACTTCAAAATAAGGAATAGAAGTTGCTAATAGCGAACCGTCTTCTGCAAGGATATTGCCACGTTCACCAGGGACTTCGCGGTTTTGGATATACCGTTTGTCTGCTTCTTTGCGCCATCTTTCACCTTCGCGGGTCACTATCATAAATGCTTTAAATAGTATCGTCATGGCTGCAAGGACGACAATAACCGCAACCAAATAAACCCGACCTAAGACATTGTCTCTAAAATTGACTATTGCCATTGATAAATATTTCTTTTATAGACCCCTCAGTAAATTTACTCTATGATGATGCGTTTTGTGCGTTGGTTCGATGCTCGTAAGCCAAACTCTTGAACACGTTTTTCAATCTCAGATTGTTTTGTAGAAAGCATAACATCTGCTTTTGCACCATTATACCGCCACTTAAGGTCTTTTATTTCTTTCTCTAATTCTTGTATTTGGCGCACTTGTTTATCCGCAAAATTAGAATTAGCGATATAAATTAAACTGATAAAAAATAAAAAAAAGACAAATGGTATATTGCCAAATACCCAATCTGACATCATTGTACCTAAATGCGTATAGTCTTTTAGTGGACGTGCCATATTGTTTAAATTTTAAAATTAGTTCTTTTCAACAATGCGTAATTTTGCAGAACGTGAACGTGGGTTATTTCTTATTTCTTCCGTAGAAGGCTCAATCGGCTTTTTAGTAATCACAGTAAAAGGACGGGTGATATTGCCATAAAAATCCGATTGTAATTCACCGTCGAAGTTACCACTTTTCATAAAATTTTTCACAATTCGGTCTTCAATTGAATGAAAAGTTATCACCACCAAGCGTCCCCCGACAGATAAAACCTCCAAACTTTGCAGCAAAAACTCCTTTAAAGCACCGATTTCGTCGTTTACTTCCATCCGCAACGCCTGAAAAACTTGCGACCGATAGCGCATTTTGTCGCCCATACTGAGGGGGTCACTCACCGCTAATAAATCGCTGATATTGTAGTAACTTTTGCCAACACGCGCCGCAACAAGAGCATTGGCTAATGTACGGGCGTTTCGTACTTCGCCGTATTCACTCAATAGTTTTTGTAGATTTTCTGCTGTATAAGTATTCAAAATCTTTGCTGCTGTCGTGCCTTCTGCTTGATTCATACGCATATCTAAAGGGGCATCAAAGCGATATGAAAAGCCGCGTTCTGCTTCATCAAACTGAAAAGACGAGACCCCTAAATCAGCTAAAATGCCATCTACTCGACGAATAGCTGTAAAACGCAACATCCGTTTCAATTCTCTGAAATTATGATTTAGAAATATAAATCGTTCATTTTCAATTATTTGTGAGCGCACATCATCGTCTTGATCAAATCCAATGAGTTTACCTTTGTCGCCAAGTCCACTCAGTATTAAGCGGCTATGACCGCCGCCGCCGAAAGTTGCATCTACATAAACACCATCTGGACGAACGTTTAAAGCCGTCACCGCCTCATCGAGTAAAACAGTTGTATGATAAGTTGACATAATATTATAAAATTAAGGAACAAGGTAGCGTTTTCCCCAAAAAAAATTCCGGATTCTGACTGACTCCCCTATTTTTTAAAAATTAGGCAATCAACAAAATCCGGAATCCGTAAAAAAATTGGATAAAAATAAAAAGTAAGATATCGTGTTTCACAGTGTGAGGTGTGTGTACTAATTTGAGTGTGTGTAAGAAAAAAAAACAATTGTGGTTTTGTGTGCAAAAATTTTGGTTGTATAGAACTATTCGCTTCGGTTACCCAAAACTTTTTGGGCTAATTCTGCCATCGTCGTATCGCTTCCATTCATCATGTTTTCGTACGTCGTAGCCTCCCAAATTTCAATTTTATCGCCATAAGCATTTAAAATAACTTCTTTCTCTAATCCTGCGAATTCACAAAGCCTTTTAGGAACGAGAATCCGCATTTGTTCGTCCATTTCAATATCTGTCGCGCCATTATGAAATCGGCGAAGAAATTGTCGTGTATCGTTATCGTAAGTATTCAATTTCTCAAAATCCTTTACCGTCGCCTCCCAAACTTCAATGGGATAAAGTGTCAAATGCTTTTCAAAACCTTTATTCAGTACAAAATGATAGTTTTCGCGCTCGCCCAATTTCTTCAAAAGTGACGATGGCAACCGAATGCGTCCTTTTGCATCCATCGAACAATCATATTCTCCGCGTAGGTTGAGCATTTTTTGTTGATTAATTGTCTCCTTTCAATCCTCCTTATTTAAGATAAAAAGTATTGATTGTTGTTTGACTTCTGCTTTATGGTTCAAAAGTAAGACCATTTTCCCACAATTGCCCACATTTTCCCACTTATTTTTTCAAAAAAACTTATCCACATTTCAACATTTTGAACAATATATTGACATTCAGCGTTTTACAGGTTATACATTTTTTTATCGTTGATAAAAAAAAATTTATCTTGAACCATATTTTTATGCTGTACAAAAAACAAATTTACTTGCTTTAGATAGTGAGGAGTAATTTTGATTTATAAACCTTCTTTCATCACTAAAAAAAGAGCAACTTGTTACAGTTGCTCTTGCAATTAAACTCATAAAAAGATGTTGGTGGTAAAAAGTGGAAAAAATCGTAAGAAAGGTATACTAAAATCGCTTATTGGCTGATTTTTACAATTTTTTTAGAAACCAAACGGTCATACACATTGACCATAACCAGGGTATAAATACCGTCTTCTACTTTCGATAAGTCCAATTTGGTTTCTTTTAAATCAGAATTGAGGGCTTTTTCAAGAATTAGCACACCTCTACTGTCATAAATGCGTACATTTTTGTAACTGTAAATTGCTTCCCACCGCACTTTAAATTGACCTGATGAAGGGTTTGGCGAAACGATTAGGTTTTTTACCTCCGTTTGACTACCGCTGTCTTTTTTTTTAACTTCAATCGTTATGAAATCACGCATTGAATAATATTTGGCTTGGGCAGGGTCATTAATGAGGTAATCGTCTTCCGCAGAAAAACGCAAAATATAAGTACCTGCTTCACTAAAACGTACTTTTGTTGTCCTCGCTTTGGCATTTTCGAAGGTTACATCACCTGTTCCTGATACTTTTTCCCATGAAACTGGTAAAGTCCCATTTTCCAAACCATCTTTAAAAACAGTACCCCTCAGTAAAACGGAGTCCAAAGACATATCTTTTTGATCCATACCTGCATTGATATCATAAGACTTTTTGAAAGAAAAGGGATTTGCAAATCCCATCAAATGTTGATTGAAAAAAGCATAACGCCCCAACCAGTATTCTTCAGGATAGTTATGACCCATTTCTCTCAAATGTAACATCGTCCCTGCTCCCGTAAATTGGTTATAAGCGGCAAAATGCGTTGCCGAAGGCGCGACATCGTCTTTATAACCCGTTTGCATCATCAATACACCCTTGTATCGCTTCAAAAAATAGGCAGCATCGTGATATTTTGATGCTTTTTTAACTAAATTCGTATCCAACCCAAGCGCAGTACCGCCTATATTATAACGTGGAAAACCACTCGCTCTATGATAACGTGTCCCTTGCTGCTCAATATTGGCAGGTGCTATCGCTAAAACTGCCTTTACTCTGTCATCTAATCCTGCCAAAGAAATAGCCAAACCACCGCCTTGTGAATTGCCACACAGCCCTAAACTACCATTGAAATCTGACCTCGAAGCGACATAATCAATCGCTCTTATACCACCTAACAGCATCCAGCGATTGTAATATTTGGCTGCGTCAGTCAGGTCTTCGGGTTTGTAAGCATTAGGGTCTTCTTGGTTTGGCGGTGTATTATGTACTGTTAATTGGACGATGATGGATTGACATTTTTCAGCAAAATCAGTCATAAGAAAGCCATCTGGTTCAGAAATGGCTGTGCCAAAAGGTGGTAATTGAATGACCGCAGGAAATTTACTGCCCCCCGTAGGAATCGCAATATAGCCATTGACCGTCCGCCCATCGACATTGTTTAATTTCAAAAAATACAATTTTGAGCCATTAGGTAAGGTGTTTTTCAAGGTCAGTTGGGCATTTATCGGTACAGCCTTCAGTTTTTCTTTTTCTTTTTTCCAAAAATCGTCAAAATCCGTAGGTTCAGCTTCAAGGGGTTGAATACTGAGGGGGTCAAAAGTGACACTCACTGTAGCCGCATAACCATTTTGCTCTGCTTTAAAAAAAACGACACCCGGGTGTGGCAAACCGAATAATACAACCGAATCAGACTGCCCTTGCCGAATCAAAAAACTACCTTTTTTTATAGTAGACTGGACATCTCGAGGGTCATAGAAAATGGAATAGGACACATTACCAACCACATTTGAACTGATGCGAAAAGCAGCTTTTTCATTTGCGGCATATGTGGCTTTCACATTGTCAATTGTGATTTTCACTTGACTTCTTGATAAACAAGGAAGTGTAAACGCAAAAAGCGCAACGGTGAGTTGTTTGCAGTAGCTCATAGATAGTTGAATGTTTGTTTTTATAAATTGTAAAATCCTAAAATTGTAAAATCCTATAATACTTTATTTCATATTTTTTATCCACTCCCGAATCAATTCGACCCCCTCAGTATGAACGAGTCTTCGACCTACTTCTGGCATCATTTCACCAGGATCAACGGATGCTAAACGATATAACAATATACTCTCGTTAGGTTTTTGTGGCAAAATATCATATTTCAAATTGCCCGACCCTCGACCTGCTGCAACGGGTGTTTTATAAAATCCATAAGCCGTTGAGTCTGTTGTTTTCCAATCTAAAAACAAACCCGAAGTCACCGCTGGTCCTTGTAAATTATGGCAATGAGCGCAGTTGATATCGAGATAAGCCTTTGCTCGGCTATCAATCGCAATTGTATTGTCTTCGTAATTTGGAAATTTAGGAACGCTTGTCAAATCCTCTGGCATCCCCCTCAGTATACCGACCTTTTTCCACGTAATTAATTGATTTTGAGCATCTAAATCACCATTGAGTTGTCGTGCAGAAAGACCGATTGGCGACATTTTATTCCCTCTAATATGACAGCCACGACATTGATTGACATTTGGAATTAAATATTCAAACGCTTGTTTTTGTCCTTTAGCATCTCTAAAACTGACTTTTTTAGCGTCTCCTGCGACCTCCAAAGTCGCTTCTGTTTGTGCGTCGTTCCACACATAGGGCAAAGCCACCCACGTGTCGTCGTTGTCATGTAACAAAACCCGAGTTTCTAAAATGCGCCGCCCTTTTTGAGCATTTCTAAAATCATTAGGATATAAAAACGTCTTGATAATCTTCGTGCCTATCGGAAATTGAAAAACAGAATCGGCATTAAAATCCACCGTTTGACCATCTGGCAATTGGACAAAACGCAATTTTTGAGCATAATCAGAAAACAAAGGCGCATTGAGTATATAAGGCACAACGCTTTTAATAGGCTTTAAATCAGCCAATTTCCCTTCAAAAAAACCGTATTCGGATAAATTATCCTTGATATTTGACGATAATGTAAGAGGGCTGCGCTTTGTTGAAGAAGACATTGAAATCAAGAAAAAGGTAAGTATAAAGAAGACCCATAAAGTTTTATTGAGCATAGCGTTTTTTATATTTTTGGTTATCCTTTTCCCTTTAATGTTTGCCTTCTAATGCCTCTACATATTGCACATCACCCAACCTAAACTTAACAGGTAGTTTATTATTCAAACCCATTTTATATTCTATTTTACAAAAAAACGGTAACGTTTCAACGGAAAAAACAGAAGGAATAGGTTGTGGTTTATTTATTACAACTTGTTGATTATCCATATTATAAGCCCTTTTAAAACGCAATTTCTCTTTTTTTAAGGACAAATACTGAGGGGGTGTTTTGATATCTGACATAGACAATCCAATCGTTTGAGATTTGCCATTTAAGCATATAGAAAACAATAAAATTAGAACAGTTATTTTACGCATGTTTATGATTTTAAAAACAAATAACGGTATATTTCAAACAAAAAGAGCCATTCTCTGATGTGTTTAGCTCAAAAAATGGCTCTTTTTTAGGAAAATGATGCTAAAGTTCCTCTTGAATTTTCAATACATAACCTTCGGAAACGTGTGCAACTTTGGCAATGCTACTTATTGGTAGCAGTCCTTCTTTTATCAGTTCCTTTATTATTTCTATTTTGCCTTCTATTTTGCCTTCTATTTTAGCTTTTTCAGTACTTTCTCTCTGTTCTCTTTCTAAACGTTCCATATCAGCTTGATGAACGAGCCAATATTGATATGCCTCATATCTTTCAGGCGACATTGTGCGAATATCCAATTCACCCATTGGAATGTTGAGCCAATCTTCTTCCCAAAATGCGGGTTTTTCTTTTGCAGCTGTCATTTTATGTGCGTTTTTGATGGTAAAAATTAATTTTTCTAAATCAGTTTGTAATTCTTCGACGGATAAATTGAATTTTTCTAACTCAACTGTTACGTATTGAATAGCATTTGAGAACTCAATGCCGTCTTGATTTTTCAAAGATATGGTATTGTGATAAGAAGTGACATCGCTGATATTCGTACCTAAAATCGCAATACAGTAAATCTTTTCCTTGATATTGAAGTCAAATTTACCCTTTTTTACCAAAAAATCAAAACGTTGGAAAGCATAAAACTGCAAACGGTTCAAAAAAAACGCTTTTGCAAGCCCTTGCATTTCCACGATAAAGGCATCACCACGCTCATCGGTGCAAATCATATCAAAAATACCACTTCGGCTGTCTTTGATTAAGCCATCAAATGTCGTTTTTGAAAAGATGATTTCTTTAATGGCATAACGCAATTGCAACAAGGCTTTCAAAGCACGTTTCAAAAAAACGGTATTGTTCTCATTGCCAAAAGTCACTTTGAAACCATAATCCGAAGTAAAGGGAATAAAGTCTTGTTCCATAAATTTTGCTCATAATATTGGTTAAAAAATATTTGGTTTATATCTTTCGAATACGAAAAATCATGATTTTATAAATAATTCAAAATCAATACATTTCAAACTTCAATAAACGACATTCCAATGCACCATTAAACAAATGAATTTTACGGCGTGGACGCAACCCAATAAATTTTGCTGCTTCTAAATTGCCCGTCATTACCCAAACTGTCCAGCCTTTCCAATTCTTTTTTAAGGCATCGCCTATTTTTTTATGAAAATCTATGGCATCTTCAATTTCCAAACGCTCGTCATAAGGTGGGTTCATAATCATCGTTCCGACCCCCTCAGTATTTTCACCTCTTGGTTGGAGGACAGGTGCGCTGCGTGTAAAAAAATCAGCTTTTTCTAATTTTATTTTACGATTAAAACCGATGGATTCTAAATTGGCTTGGGCTGCGCTCAATGACCGTCCACTGAAATCTGAACCCATAATTTTTTGTTTAAAATCCAACACACGGTGACTGTCGCTTTCAGAAATGACTTCATCCCAGAGCTGTTTATCAAAATCCAACCAATTTTTACAGCAAAAATAACTGCGCCGAAACTGCGGTGGAATACGGTGCGCTATCAATGCCGCTTCTGTCAACAACGTACCTGAACCGCAAAAAGCATCCATAAAGTCCGTTTCACCGGTCCAATCTGCCAACATTATCATACCTGCTGCTAAAACTTCGTTCAAAGGGGCTGCTACGGTTTGTTGCCGATAACCTCGTTTGTGCAGCGAATCGCCTGAGGCATCAAGCGAAATCGAAAACTCATCGCCGTGTACATGGACATTGATTTGAATATCTGGTCGCTCGATGTCCACATTCGGGCGACGATTCATTTTGTCTCGAAATTGGTCAACAATCGCATCTTTGGTTTTCAGACCGACATAGTGCGAATGGGTGAAAATCGCAGATCTTGCAATCGCATCCACGGCAAAAGTATTGTTTAAATCCATGTACTTCCACCACTCTATTTCTCTGATTCTTTTATAAAAAACATCCAAATTGGGTGCATGAAACGTGTGAATAGGCATCAAAATCCGTAAAGCTGTACGCAATTCGAGGTTTGAGCGATATAAAAGGCGTTGGTCGCCTTCGTAAATGACACCCCGTTTAGTCAGTTCGATGTTTTCACCACCGATGCTTTCGATTTCTTTGGCGAGAACTCCTTCCAGTCCTGCAAAGGTTTTTGCTATATATTTCAATACGTGAATTTTAATTAAATGACAAAATCTGGGTTATCCCAAGCATAGTAATTATAATGCTTATTTTCCAATTCAAAACCTGTTTTTGGATACAGTTTATTGCCAATATCATTGGTAGTATCTGTTTGCAATGTCACACCAGCCGCACCCATTTTATTTGCCATATGCTTGACATGTTCAATCAAAGCAATAGAAAAGCCTTTGCCACGGGCTTCGGGTACCACAAAAAGGTCATTGAGTAACCATAAACGCCCTAAACGAATGGAGCTAAAAGTGGGATAAAGTTGCGTAAATCCAGCAGGAAGTCCCCCCTCAGTATAAATGAGAAAAATGATGCTTTCATGCTTCAGAATACGTTCCGTCAAAAACTGGCGTGTTTTCAATTCATTGGCAGGTTTTTTATACCAAACCCGATAGGCTTCAAAAAGCGGTACAATATCGTCGAGATGTTCGAGCGTGGCTTGAATTATTTTCATTGTAATGTATTGATTTTCAATATTTTATTCCATAGCGCATTTGCCGGCGTAACCTAAAACAATGAGCCACACTATCCCTTTACCTAAGAAAAAAAGGAAGCCGCCGATGCCGATGCGCTTGAACCAAAGTTTTGTCTTTTCATTCATACTGTCTAAATTTTCGCAAAGTAACAAAGTAGTTGTGGTTTAGTTGGTATTTGAAACCGAAAATTATAGTGTTTTATAAAACCGCTGAAAATGCTGTCAAATATTTATCAATATATATTTCCTTGGATTTCGACTTGTACTGCATAATATAACGTGGATGTTCTAATGCAACAATTTTCTTGAAAAACGACATTTTATCGTTTAGTTTTGTTAAAAACTTTTCATTTTGACCCGTACCAAAGCAAAAACACACGTCCGTACTTACGCCCATAGAGATTTGCGTTTGAATGTTCCAAACCATGAAATCATAGACAGCATCCGTCAGTTTTTTGCTATCATAATAATTGTAATTGACTTCTTTTCCCTTGGCATTTATAGACGTAAAACCCAAAGGGCAGACAGAATGGATATAAAAATGCTGATAAAAAGCCCTTGCACCGCCAAAACTATTTATCATATCATAAACAAAAACTGAAGACGGTTCATAAGTGTCTTTGCCCGAATACGGCAAGCCACATTCATTTTTCAGACGATGTGAATCAGTAAACGGAACGCCCGTGACACCCGCGCCAAAACGCCCTGGATTGATGCCCAATATCAAATGCCGTTGTTGGATGTCGTTGTAAAATTTCTTGTAAAAGGCACCTGAAACTGTTAAAATATCTGGATTTTCCTTGAAAGGGTTCATAATGCGAATGCCTTCGGGCAATTGACCTGAAAATGCTACTTGCTCGTTGAAAGCGATGATTTTATCTGCGAAAGTGTTCATTATGTGGGTTTTTTAAAGTAGAAACGTTGTTTACTACCTATTTTTTGCTGTAAAGCTATTTGAGTATTTTAAGAAAACCAAATGCCGTAAACTTTTCTAATACTGAGGGGGACAAAACTTTGTTATTGTCAAACGCCTTTTTTACTTTTGAACTTGAAAATGAATAAAATGTTACTAATCAATAATTTATGATAATTTCAGCTATCGTAGCGTGTGCCAAAAATGGGGTTATCGGTAAGGACAATGAGATACCGTGGTATTTACCCGCCGACTTCGCTTACTTCAAACGTACAACGATTAATCACCACATCATCATGGGGCGTAACTGTTTTGAGAGTATCGGTCGCCCTTTGCCGAAACGCACAAATATCGTTATTACACGCAATCCGTTTTATATTGCTTCGGGTTGTTTGATGGTGAATTCTATTGCCGAAGGCTTGAAAATGGCTGAAAACAATGGTGAAACAGAGGTTTTTATCATCGGTGGAGGTGAAATTTATAAACAATCCGTTGACCTTTGGGATAAACTCTATTTGACAGAAGTGGACTTGGATACTGAGGGGGATGTTTTTTTCCCAAAATTGGATAGTGCAAAATGGCAGCTCATTTCGGAAGAACACCATAAAAAGGACGAAAAAAACGAGTTTGATTACGTGTTTAAAGTGTTTGAAAAAATAGGCTAAGAATAGAATCAGTTTAATAAAATTAATTGAAAAGTGGAAAGTGAAAAATTATAATTGCTTTGCAATCCTAACAACTTCCTGCACGACCGCTACATCTGTCTCAAAATAATCATTTTCCCGTCCACCATCGAGGTTAAACGAAACGCTGTTTTCAAAAGTTGGCATCGGGCTTTTAACGGTAAATTTCGCAGATGTGTGAAAATCAGTGGCTTTTGTATAAGAAATCAAGTCTTTCAAGTTGTCAGGATTAACACCATTGCCGGGCATGATGGTAATCCGTCCATTTGATTGCTCGACGAGACCCCTCAGTATCTCACGTCCTATAACGACATTTTGGGCTTGTCCAGAGGTTAAAACACGGTCAAAACCAAGGGCTATGAGTTGCTCCAATGCCTCAGTTGCATGGGGTGTTTGGTCAAAAGCTCGGTGACAAACGACTTGCATGGGGCGAGCCAATTCAGCTAATTCCTTCATTTTAGGTACGTCTATTGTTCCACTTTTGGTCAAAATACCGACCACCACGCCGTCCATACCGTTCTCTTTGCACCAAACCACATCGCGTTTGATGCAGTTAAATTCAACATCTGAATAGATAAAATCCCCTGAACGAGGGCGAATCAATACGCAAATCTGTATATCCAGTAATCGTCTTGCTTCGAGCATCGTGGCGGGGCTGGGTGTCAAACCCCCGACTTCGAGGGCTGTACATAGTTCGATGCGGTCTGCGCCACCTGCTTGTGCTGCAAGGGCGGAGGTGATGGATTGGGCGCAGATTTCTATGTTGATTTTGCTCATAATGATTGAGATTTTAGGATTTTAAGTATGAAGACGTTAAGACTTACGTATTTGTCTTAACGTCTTCATACTTAAAATCTTTACGTCTTTAAATTTTACAGTTTTTCCGCTTTTTCAAGAGAATAGATAAGCCGATTCACGTCTGTACCATTCAGTCGGAGGATACCTTTGAGATAAATCGGTTCTGTGGTGTATTGGATGGGTTGTTTTGTGGCAACTTCCATGACCGTTTCGGGACCAGCACCGCCACAAAAAAAGCACATATTGTAAGGAAAAGCAGAGAAAACAAACTCTTTTTGGCTTTTATAACCGTCTGTTGGGATGATATAACCTTTGACCGTTACCTCTCTACCCGCTAAGGATTTTACTTCGTTGCCAAAAACTGGGACATCAATTTTAAGACCTAAAACCTCGTCATACTGTTTTTTGTACGTGATTTTAGAAAGTGTTTTCCAAGTGTTGTCGCGCAATGTTGAAGGTTGGGCGACTGCCATAGTTGTTATCATTAAAAAGAAAAAAACAATACTATTTTTCATGTAAATATTGATTTAAGTATGAGTTATGAGTTATGAATTATGAGTTATGAAATTGCAAAATTTTATTCATTTAGATTCTTACACTGCATTCAGATGACAAAATTTAGTACATTATACTTCTTCTTTAAACCAGCTTGAATACATCACGTAATTGTCTGCAATACGCTCTATCATGTTTTTAAACTGCTCTATACTGAGGGGTTTCACTTTTTTTGCTGGAACACCGGCGTATATAAAACCAGACTCTAAATGAGCATTTTCAAGGACAACGGCACCTGCTGCAATCAATACATTGGATTCGACGACCGCATTGTCCATAACGATAGCACCCATGCCAATCAAAACGTTGTCGTGAATCGTACAGCCATGCACCAATGCCCGATGACCGATGGAGACATTATTCCCAATATTTGTCGGACATCGTTGGTAGGTACAATGAATGACCGCTCCATCTTGAACATTCACTTTGTTGCCCATTTTGATATAATGCACATCCCCCCGTACAACGGCTGTGAACCATACTGAACAATCGTTGCCCATTTCTACATCGCCCACAACTGTTGCGTTTTCTGCCAAATAACAATTATCGCCAAAACGGGGCGATATGCCTTTTACGGGTAAAATCAGTGCCATATCAAAACGTCCTTTTGACGTATTATTTTTGAGTTTGATAATGTGGTTATGAAAAGTTTAACAAAGTTAGCGATAAAAAAGCCTTGCAAATGTCCGAGACAAGGCTTTTTTTAATTCCTCTATAAATCTATTTTATGCAAAACACCTCCTATATGGGCAATTAAATACATTACAGCCTTACTTATTTGAATAAGACCTATATATATTACATAATTACTTCTCCTATATTTCAACTATTTGACTTGGCTACAATGTGGACTTATTTTCTTCTATTACTCAAAATGTAGACTTAATTTCCCATTTTTATCTTTATTGAGTACTTAACAAGCATTAGATGGCGTGGCACATTATTAGTATTAAAGTATATGCCATTCTATATGAATGGTATTATTTTGTGTGTGAATGACAATATTTATTCAATCAGTACATAATCCCAATCTTAAAATTTCCATCACCTTTTTATTATCATTCAAATAAAATCATCGCTATGTTCCATCACGAAAAAGAATTACAATTTAATGCACGGGTCTCCAAACCTGATGTACGATTTGCAAAACTTCTCCTTGAGCAATTTGGCGGACCAATGTAAAGGTAAAAACCCCGAGTTAGGTGAAGAATGGCAATTTATTGAAGACCCATGCAGCATGTACGTGAAACAAACGGTTTGTTGGAAGAAGTCGCAAAATGAACAGAGCGCACAGAGCCCTCAGTACAAAAACTAAATAAAGCCTTAAGTGCCGAACGCAAAGCAGAAGTAGATAAAGCAAATGCTCCTAAAAATGGTGTCATGAGTTGGTCAGTGTACGAAGAAGCAATGGCAGCAGAAATGAACGGTAACCATAAAAAGTAAGATTAAAAGTTTTAAAAATAAATTTAAATAACTAAACATCAATTATCATGGAGAATTCAAAATCAAAATCAAGTAGCGGTTCTAATGAGAACAGCACCACTAAAGGCAATGCTAATGGAGGCAATAGTAACAAAAGCAATGCTAATGGAAATTCAAAAGAAAAATCTGTCCGTGGAATGCGCTCTTCACAACTCATGAAATTATTTGAAGATGAGTTAAAAGATATTTATTGGGCAGAAAAAGCTTTGACAAAAGCAATTCCTAAGATGATTAAAAATGCTACATCTGAAGAACTGATACAAGCATTGGAAAATCACCTTGTAGAGACAAAAGAACAGGTTAGTAGAGTAGAACAGGTATTTGAAATACTCGGCAAAAAAGCTACTGCAAAAAAATGTGAAGCAATGGAAGGCTTAATTAAAGAAGCCGAAAGTATCATGGAAGAATGTGAAGAAGGTGCTATGTGTGATGCAGGAATTATTTCTGCAGGACAAAAAGTAGAGCATTATGAAATTGCTTCTTATGGAACACTGCGCCAGTTTGCAGAAACCTTGGGTCTGACTCAAGCTGTAAGGTTGCTTGACACTACACTGCAGGAAGAAAAAGCGGCTGACTCAAAATTGACAGAGGTGGCTGTATCAGCTATAAATGTAGAAGCAGCAGAAATGGCAGAAACTGAATAATTTTCTAAATTTATTTATAATAGTAAATAGGCGACAGGCGACAGTCTGCGTAAGGTATTAAAAATAAGCAATTTACGAGAAATAAAATTCCTGTTTATTTAAGTGGAATTACTTAGGAGTGCAGTAAACCTTGTTTACTGCACTTTTCTATTTGTAACCTTCACATCCCTCAACAACAGAAGTATCAGTTTATTTATTTTCTTTTGACAACCAAATTATCCATAAATCTCCTGAATTACACCATCATATTTCTCCAAAATAACCCGCCGCTTCAACTTCATCGTCGGTGTCAACTCCCCTGGGCTGCCATCTGGTTTGACAGGTTCCCAATTATCGGATACGAGGCGAAAGGCTTTGATTTGCTCAACATGTGCAAAAGCAGGATTGTAATGATTGACCAATTCTTTATACATCTTCACAACCGATTGATTACTAATGACTTCTTGTAAATTTGTCCAAGTTATACCATGCTCTTTGCACCAATCTTTTAAGGCTTCAGGTGCAGGTACAATTAAGGCAGAAACGAATTTTTGGTTATCACCCACGACCATAACTTGCTCTACGAGGAAATTTTCACGCAGTTTATTTTCAATCGGTGCAGGAGCCACATATTTGCCACCTGATGTCTTAAACAATTCTTTTTTGCGGTCAGTAATTTTAAGCATTTTAACACCCGCCACATCGTCTAATTTGCCAATATCACCCGTACACATCCATCTTTTGCCGTCAATATACTTGATAACTTGCGCCGTTTCTTCTGGTTTGTTGTAATAACCCATCATCACATTAGCACCTGTACACAAAATTTCGCCTTCCCCTTCTTTATAATTGCCATCAGATGCGTCAATCATTACTTCAACATCGTTAATGACAGGCCCCACATAGCCCAATTTTGCCATGCCTTTAACAAACTGTGTAATAGCAATCCCGGGAGATGTTTCTGTCATACCATAACCTTCGCGCACAGGCACACCCGCGGCAGAAAACGTCCGAGCAATCTTCAAAGGCAAGGGCGACGCACCCACGACGATGCCTTTGACCGAACCACCCAAAGCCTCACGCCATTTTTTGAAAATCAGGGCATCAGCAATGCCCAGTTTGAATTTTTTCCAACCTCTATACTCTTTATCATATTCATAATCATTCGTCAAAGCCAAAGCCCAAAAGAACAAAGCACGTTTAGCCCCCGTCAATTCAAGCCCTTTGTTATATATTTTTTCATACACTTTCTCTAAAAGCCGAGGCACACACGTAAAAAAATGAGGTTTCACGGCTTTCAAATCACCTTCGTCGCCACCCAAATTGTCAACGCCTACAAAAGTCACTTGCGCCCCGATATACATATACGCATAAGAGCAAACCCTCTCGAAAACATGATTTAAAGGCAAAAAACTAAGTCCGCGTTCACCCGCTACCATTGGAATAATAGGCTTAACGGACATAATATTTGCCACAATATTACGATGGCTCAACATGACACCTTTTGGGTTGCCTGTTGTGCCAGATGTGTAGATAATCGTCGCCAAATCATTGGGTCTGATTGTCGCTTTGATGCGCTCCACTTCTTTTTGTACCCCCTCAGTATCTTCTTCATTTTGCCATAAATCCGACCAAAGCGGCGCATAATCCACTTTATCGAAGGTGTAAATCTCTGTCAAAGACGGAACAGCTGCTTGTGCTTTTTTCACTTTTTTGTAAATAGACTCCTTCGCATCATCGCCCACAAAACACATTTTTACGCCTGCTTCATTAAAAATATATTCATAATCTGTACTGGCAATAGTTGGATAAACAGGTACATTACACACACCGATTTGAGCCATTCCCAAGTCCAATGCAATCCATTCTGGGCGATTTTTACAAATGACTGTCCCCACCATATCGCCTGGGCGCAGACCCAACCGCAACAAACCGCGACTGATTTTATTCGCCAAATCAATGACATCGGCAGTTGAATACCGCAGCACTTCTTTGCCTTCATGTCGGAAAATATAAGCCACCTCTTGCGGGTAATTGGCTTGTTGGTAGTAAATAAAATCAAAAATGCGTGTTGGATTTTGCATATACTCTTAGTTTGAAAATAAGACTGAAAGCTATTTCAGCATAATTTGGTTAGTATTGGTAACTTCGGAAATCTCTATAAAACCTAATATACTAAATGAAAAGTGAAAAACGAAAAGTGAAAAATAGAAAAACGTTGGTTAGGAATAATTTGAGTGCATTATTTTAAGCAAACCATATCCAAATGAGTGTTAACGCCCTAAACTCGACACGTTTGTAGAGAAATGAATAAATGATGGATACAAATACTTTAGAAGTTGCACGTCTATGATGGCTAAAAACATAAAGCGCTAAACTATGTTTTACGAAACTGTTGAAAATCAACGTTTTGCAAATTCATCATTCATCATTTATAATTCATCATTTCCTTAAGCGTATGATTAGGCAAAATTAAAAAAAATTTCGCTTTTGCCCCATCCTTTTTCATTTCAGTATAACACACTACAGTCATTTATGAAGGAGAACCTTCTGTTTTGCCTTAATTTTGAGCCTTTATACTGAGGGGGTATCGCAAACCACGTTCATATCTCACCCACTCCGTGTAGCATTTCGTTTTTGTAGAAAAACTCGCAAGAAACGGTAATAGGCGTACGTGTATATTTACTAAACACAGTTTGACCAACAGCTTATTTAATTTCTTTAGGCGGCTAATTCAAAATGCCTTTCGGTTAAAATCGAAAGAATATTGTGTTTAATGTCCATGTTCGGGAATAAAAATATCAAAAAGAATCTGAGAGGGCGAATATATCGTAGGTAAAATCTACGATCACATTTTAAATAAAAAACTCATGGTAAAATTTGCATTATTAGTCATTTTAGAAGCTAAGCCCGGTAAAGAGGAAGCCGTAGAAAATTTTCTCCGCAGTGGTTTAGCCATTGTTGAAGAAGAACCCGACACAATGACGTGGTATGCGCTAAAGCTCAGTGCCACTAAATTCGGCATCTTTGATACTTTCTCGCACGAAGAAGGGCGCAAAGCACACCTCGCAGGTAGAGTCGCCGAAGCATTAATGAAACATGCACCCGACCTTTTGGCAAAAGAGCCAACGATTGAATTTGTGGATGTTTTAGCGGCTAAAACCCTTAGCGAGCAAGCTGCCTGAATGTTTTAATTAAGCTGTAAAAACAAGAAACGCCTTTCGATGTTGGTCGAAAGGCGTTTCTATTTTATATCCCCTCAGTATTTAAGCGGGTTTCACAACTTTTTTAAAGTATTCGTACGTCAATTTCAAGCCCTCTTCACGATTGAATTTCGGTTCCCAACCCAAAATCTCACGGGCTTTTGTGATGTCTGGTTGACGTTGCTTCGGATCGTCAACAGGCAATGGTCGATAATCAATAAAGGCTTTTGGATTATTGACCAAAGCCATAATCTCTTTTGCAAACTGCATCATTGTGATTTCTGATGGGTTCCCGATGTTCACAGGATTCGCGTAGTCGCTCATCAAGAGGCGATAAATGCCTTCCACCAAGTCGTCCACATAGCAGAATGAACGGGTTTGAGTGCCATCGCCAAACATCGTCAAACCTTCGCCACGAATCGCTTGCGAAAAAAACGCAGGTAAAACGCGTCCATCATTGACACGCATACGAGGGCCATAAGTGTTGAAAATACGCACCATACGGGTTTCGAGACCGTGATAACGGTGGTAAGCCATCGTTATCGCTTCTTGAAAACGCTTGGCTTCATCATAAACGCCACGTGGACCAATGGGGTTGACATGTCCCCAATATTCTTCAACTTGTGGATGTACGAGCGGGTCGCCATACACCTCTGAGGTAGAAGCAATGATAAAACGGGCATTTTTAGCCTTTGCCAAACCGAGCAAATTGTGCGTACCGAGGGAGCCTACTTTCAACGTCTGAATCGGCATTTGCAAATAATCAATCGGACTGGCTGGCGAAGCAAAGTGCATAATATAGTGCAAATCACCTGGCACATGGACGAATTTGGACACGTCATGGTTGTAAAACTCAAAACGTTTAAGTGGGAAAAGGTGTTCGATATTCATCAAATCACCTGTAATCAGATTGTCCATGCCAATAACGTGGTAGCCTTCGGCAATAAACCGGTCGCACAAATGCGAACCTAAAAAACCAGCGGCGCCGGTAATGAGAACTTTTTTCATATAGTAGAAAGTTGATTTTTTAAGTTTAGCTCTATAGAACGCTAATAGATTGTTTGATAATTGAGCCGCAAAGGTAAAACTAATTATAAAGGAAATAACATGAAAAACACTTTAAATTCTACTTATTGTAAGCTAAAAACGGAAAAATTCCTTTTAAGATTCATGACCTTCAAATTTGTGGATAAAAAACGAAAATAGTTTTGCGTACAAATTGCCTATTTTCGCCCTTCTTGACATTAGAATAAATGAGTAGCCAGAAGCTGTATAGCTAAAACGATGTCGTTCAAAACAAAAAAATAAAGTATGGATTTAACTCAAATTCCCGCGCCCTGTTATGTTTTAGATGAAAAACTACTACGCAAAAATCTCGAATTAATGAACCGCGTGAAGATAGAATCGGGTGTACATATAATATGTGCCTTCAAAGGTTATGCGATGTGGTCGACTTTTCCGATGGTTCGACAATACCTGGACGGGGCAACCGCGAGCAGTTTGTATGAAGCCCGTTTGTGTTTTGAAGAAATGAAGTCATTGGCACATACCTACGCTGCGGTCTATTTTCCAAGCGATTTCGCCGATATAATGCGTTTTTCAAGCCATATTTCCTTTAATTCTCTGTCGCAATTCCATCTTTACTACCCCTCAGTATCTGAATGGAATCAGAGGGACAAACATAAAATAAGTTGTGGCATTCGCATCAACCCTGAATATTCGGTTGTCGAAACGGATTTGTATAACCCCAGCAAAGCAGGGGGGCGTTTGGGCGAGGACTTAAATAATTTCAAAGGCACATTGCCTGAAGGCATCGAGGGCATACATGTTCATGCTTTGTGTGAGTCAAGTGCCGCAGATACGGAGGGGTTGATTCAACGCGTTGAAGACATTATTGGCGATTGGTTGCCGCGTCTAAAATGGCTTAATTTAGGGGGTGGACACTTGATGACACGTCCAAAATATGACGTGGCCCATTTGATAAACGTCTTAAAACATTTTAAAGAAAAATATCCCACCCTCGATGTCATTTTAGAGCCTGGCAGCGCAGTCGGTTGGAATACAGGCGTTTTGGTATCAAAAGTTTTAGATATTGTGAACAATCATGGCGTTAAAACCTTAATGATTGATGCCAGTTTTACGGCACACATGCCCGATACGCTTGAAATGCCTTATCGCCCGCGCATTGTGGGCGCAACCGACCCCGTTGAAGGCAAACCGACCTATCGCATCGGCGGCACAAGCTGTTTGTCTGGCGATTATATGGCAGAATATAGTTTTGAAAATGAAATTAACGTAGGCGACACGCTTATTTTTGAAGATATGATACATTACACAATGGTCAAAACATCTATGTTTAATGGTGTACCACATCCGTCTATTGGTATTTGGACAGAAGAAGAGACATTTAAATTGGTTCGAAAATTTGGTTATGAGGACTATAAAAACCGACTGTCTTAGGAAATGATGAATGATGAATTTGCAAAACGTTGATTTTCAGAGGCAATTTACTGAGGGGTATGATTTCATAAAAAACAAAAATCATGTTTAATAACTTACGACAAAATATAGAACAATACGTCCACTTTACGGATATTGAGTTCAAAGCCTTGACCGACAAAATAGTGGTCAGAAAGATGAAAAAGCGGCAAACTTTTGTACGTGAAGGTGAAATTTGCCGTCATGTTGGTTATATCAATGATGGGCTTTTTCGTTGTCTTTCACTCACAGAAGATGGCGTTGAGCGTGTGGAACATTTTGGCGTAACAGGTGAATGGATTTCGGAATATCCCAGTTTTCCAACTCAAACACCTGCGCGACAAACGATTGAAGCTCTGAGAGATAGTGAAGTTTTTCTATTGAGTTATGATAGTTTACAAACCCTTTATGACAACCCAAAAGTAGAACGTTTTGTCCGTCTTCTGAATGAAGCCATGTCTTCTGAAAATAGGTTGCTCATCAATGAAATCCGTCATGCAGTACCAGAAGAACGCTATCGTCTTTTTATGAGCCTCCGACCCGACCTGATTGAGCAAGTTCCACAACATTATATCGCCAATTATTTGGGTATGACTCCCGTTTCATTGTCTCGGATTCGACGCAGAATGCTGTCCTACTGAGGGGGTAACAAAATTCAAGATGCCTTAATTTATTAACAATTGTTAATGAAAAAACACCTCACACCCCGCCACCTTTGCACTATTATTTTAACAAACTAAAAATAGAAAAATGAAGCAAACAATCTTAGGTGCAGGCGGTGTAACTGCCAATAATTTAACAACAGAACTTTTGAAACGAGGCGAGAAAGTCCGCTTGGTGAGTCGTTCCACAAGGCCGTTTCAAGGCGTAACAGACCTCGTTGCCGCCGATTTACTGAATGCACAAGCTGTTTCTGATGCTGTTAAGGGTTCAGATATTGTTTATTTGACAGCAGGATTACCTTATAAAACTAAAATTTGGCAAGCCGAATGGCCTGTTTTGATGCAAAACACTATTGACGCTTGCAAACGACACAATGCTAAGTTGATTTTTTTTGATAATGTCTATGCCTACGGCAAAGTGGATGGCATTATGACTGAATCCACGCCTTATAATCCCTCAAGCAAAAAAGGAGAGGTTCGCGCCAAAATTGCAACCCAACTGATGACCGAAACAAAAAAGGGTCATCTAAACGCCCTTATTGCGCGCGCAGCCGATTTTTACGGCCCTGCAACACCCCTCAGTATATTGACCGCCATGGTGTTTGAAAATTTAGCAAAAGGCAAAACAGCTCAATACCTTGTACGTGATGATGTAAAACACTCATTTACTTATACGCCAGATATGGGCAAAGCACTGGCAGACCTTTCTACCGATACAAATGTATGGAATCAAATTTGGCATTTACCCACTTCAAATCCAGCACCCACGGGTCGTGAATTGATTGAAATGTGTGCAACAGAATATGGAGCTAAACCTAAAACAATGATTATAGGCAAAACAATGAACCGTATTTTAGGCATTTTTATCCCTGTTTTAAAAGAAATGCAAGAGATGTTGTATCAATATGAAGTAGATTATCATTTCGATTCAACTAAATTTGAAAAACAGTTTGGTTGGCAACCTACGAGTTATAGAGAGGGGATAAAACAAACCGCCGCTTTTTATGGTAAGATATAGTTTCAAAGTTATCAAACCATCGTGATATTTTAGTGATGTAGAAAAGCGAACTTTGGGCTTTGAATCAATCAAAATTGTATTGTTTATGAAAAAATATGGCCTTTTAATCATTTTGCTTTTCAACATCTCACTCACTTTCAGTCAAGTGCTTTTTAATCCAAAACTTCAAATAGCGAATGATTTTATTACGCTGGTTGAAAAAGCGCACAACAGCAAAGCGTTTTTTAAACACAAAGCTCTCGCTTTTGATATAGAAGTGATGTGGGGCGGCAAAACGACTTTAAAGGCAACTTTAACATCACAAACCAATTCAGGAAAGGTTAAATTAGCTTTCGAGAACGGCACAAGTGTCTATTTTGATGGCACAGATGTGTTCATGTATCCCGCTTCGGCGGATTACAAACGGGCTCGTTTTGACGTTTTGACTTGGCATTATTTCTTTTTTGCACCTTTCAAATTGCGTGAAAAAGGCGTAACAGTCATAGCTGATATTGACCGTTTGAACAATGGGTTGGCTTATCCAACAGCTAAAATGACTTTTGCTTCTGGTATAGGTGATTCGCCGAATGATTGGTACATTTTGTATCGCCATGCACAAACAAACTTGCTTGAAGGCATGGCTTATATCGTCACTTATGGAGGAAAAACACCTGAGGAAGCCACGCCTAATGCCATTACTTATAGCGGTTGGACGACCTTAGATGGCGTTCAAATGCCAACAAAATGGCAATTTACGGAGTGGAGTGACGCAAAAGGGTTTACAAAAGTGCGTGGGGAAGCGATGATTAGGAATATTCGCTGGGTGGATAATACAAAAGGGATTTTTGAAGTGCCACAAGACAGTAAAAAGATGGATAAATGAGCTATTTTTGCGCCGATGCACATAGAAAAAATTATTTTAACTAATTTCAAAAATTATACTTCGCAAACTCTCTTGTTTGGCGAGCGGCTCAATGCATTTGTCGGACTCAATGGTATGGGTAAAACCAATCTTTTAGATGCGATTTACTATCTCTGTATGTGTAAAAGTTACTTTTTGCCTTCTGACAGTGATATAATACTGAGGGGGGCAGATTTTTTACGTTTAGAAGGTTTTTTCAAAAAAAACAGTCAAACCGAAAAAGTAGTCGCCAAAGTACAAGCTCGTCGCAAAAAAGTTTTTGAACGCAATGACGTACCCTACCCTGTTTTATCTGAACACATTGGTTTTTTACCTATTGTTATGATGACGCCTGATGATACGGACTTAGTAAAAGAAGGTAGCGAAGCCCGTCGTCGGTTTCTTGATAATACGCTTTCACAGCTTGACAATATTTATCTTACACATCTCATTTTCTATAATCGTGTTTTGGAGCAGCGTAATTCTTTATTAAAAAGATATGCTCAAACATTGACTGATAACTTTGTTGAAAATGAACAAAGGAGCGATTTGGAAAATCTAATGGGTATTTATGAAAAACAAATGTTGCCGTCTGCAATGTATATTTTTCAGAAAAGGAAGCAATTTGTCCTTGAATTTGAACCTATCTTCAATAGTATCTATCAAAACATATCTGACTCACGGGAGACTGTACAGATTGTGTATGACAGTGTACTCGAAAAAATGATTAACCAAAATGAACTGGATGAAACAATTGGCAGCAACTTTTGGTCAGCAAGTCGGGAAAAAGATAAAATTTTACAAAGGACAACAGTTGGCATACATCGAGACGATTTAGTGTTTGAAATGGGTGGAAAATCCGTCAAAAAATTCGGTTCACAGGGTCAATTAAAATCCTTTGTAGTGGCTGTAAAGCTTGCTCAATACGAAATACTGAGGGGGATAAAAACAGAACCACCCATTCTTTTACTGGATGATATATTTGATAAACTCGATGAGCATCGGATCAAAAATCTTTTACAACTTATTCTGAATCAATCTTTTGGGCAAGTTTTTATAACAGATACCCATGAGGGAAGGATTAAAGATATTTTTGAAGCCAGCACTTTAGATTTTAAAATCTTTCCTATTGATAAGTAGAGATTAGAAAGTAATAGGGTAGACAGACAATTGATAAAGTGTTAGTTTTCAATATTTTACATATCTGTCTATTCTTTCCTCAATTACTCTCTAATACTTAATGAAACCATAAGGGTACACGGCAAATAAAAAGAACAAACCGTCTTCTCTTTTTGAAAAACAAAAAAGTCTCAAGCCAGATGATTGGCGAGAGACTTTTTTGTTTTTCAAATGAAAGAATCAAAAGATTATTCCAATCTGAACTTAATCGGCAGCGTATAAGCAACACGTACTGCACGACCTTGCTGTTTACCTGGCTTCCACTTAGGCATGTTCCCGACAACACGAACAGCTTCTTCATTACAACCACCTCCGATACCCCGTTTCACGGTAACGTCAACGATTGAGCCGTCAGTATTGACAACGAAACCGACATAAACCGTACCTTCAATACCGTTTTCACGTGCAATCGCTGGATACTTGATGTTCTGTCCGAGCCATTTAAACAAGGCTGCTTGACCATCAGGGAATTCAGGATTTTGCTCAACAATTGTAAAGATTTGCTCTGGCTTAGGTTTTTCAGGCTCTTTCTCAGCGGGTGGCGGTGGTGGTGGCGGTGCCGCTACGGGTGCCTGGTACGTCTTCACAGATGTATCACCTTCAATTTTCGTCGTTCCGATATCCACATTTGGTGGAATGACGGGTGGAATGATTTCCTGTTTTTCCGGCTCCTTTTCAATCGTCACCTTCGGTGGCACAAACTTAATTTGTGGCTTTTGTGGCGGCGGCGGTGGCGGTGGCGGCGGCGGTGGCGGTGGTGGTTTTGTTTTATCTAAAGGGGGCGGTTCAGCAAGAACAACCTCCCTCATATCTAATTTTTCTTCCTTTTTCATCATTTCACTCAATTTTGAAGAAATGAGAGGCCATGAAATCATAAGAAGAAAAACTAACAAACCGCCAATAGCGCCACGTATAACGTGTTTACCATATAGCTGCCGCAAAAGAAAACCACCGTATTGCTTATTGCGCCCCATGAAAACAATTTCATCAAGGCTCATTTTTAGGATTTCTTTATTGCTATCCATGTACGATGTGTTTTAAATTTTTTAAATGAAAATTATTTGATTAAATTCATCTGCTCCATGATGACTGTATCAACCTTGTCACGGTCAACGAGTGCATATTGTCTAACACCTGTTATACGCATTTCGTCAATAATGTCCACAAAGTTCTTATAGGTAGCTTTAGGCATACCTTTTATAAGTACAACCAATGTATCCTTAGAGCCATAAGCTTGTAATACATCATTTTGACGAGTTTTGATAACAGCCCGAACGCCGTTTACTGAAAAATCGGAAGAGTCCACTTGAAGCGGTTTCCCACTTGCAATGTCTTCTGCGGCGACTTGATAGAAATAAACTCTATCTCTTTCACCCAGTAAAATACTCAATACACGATTCTTATTGACTTTCGGAGCATCTTTATTCTTCGGATCATCTTTAGCTGGCTTTATGATTTCCATCGTTTTCGGCTTGCTAAATGTTGTTGCCAACATAAAGAAAGTGATAAGAAGGAAACCCAAATCCACCATCGGCGTCATGTCTGTATGAGGTGCGCCTTTCTTCCCGGTTACTATTTCAGCCATTTGAAGAATGGGTTTTAAATTGTTAAAAAATTACTCTGCTGGAGCAGGGCCCAAGCCTCCTTTTGCAGATGTGATGAGATTGAACCGATTAGAGTTTGTCTTACGCAACGTCTCAATAACATCATCTATTCGACCATATTCTGCAGATTTGTCGGCTTTGACAGCAATACGCAAATTTGGATTAAGTGTACGAGCCATAATGATGAGTTCACCTAATTGATTTTTAGCTGTATCAGAACCCACTTGTCCTGCCATCAATTTTGCTTCTGGGTTGCAAAGCAAACCCGGCTGCTTGAATTTAGCTAAATCCTCTGGCGACATCTTCAAAAGTTGTGGCAATTGGTCAAGTGGCACACCGAATTGGTCAAGCAGTTTGAACCGCTTTTGCATATCAGCATCTACCGTAAAATTGTACTTTGTTGCCAACTCGTCCAACATACTTATCCGCGTATTTTGATCATCTACCCCAAAAAAGATTCTATCATCTTTTTCACCACCCACTTTACCCACTGTTATCATCAGAATATCCTTCTCTGGCAACGGTATTTGAGCCGTTGAGCTTGGAATATCCACTTGAACAGCTTCGTTAGGTCGAAACTTTGTGGTCAAGATAAAAAAGGTCAGAAGAAGGAAAGCTACGTCGCACATAGCGGTCATATCCATCCGTATATCCTGCCTTTTCATTTTAATCTTAGGCATATCGTTTCTTTTTGTTTGTTAATGAATCAATTTTCTTTCGTGTGATTAAATTGTAACAACAAATTAATCATGACTAATTACTTGTTGTGCGCAACGAAAGATTGAGTCATTGAAAACGCAGCCTCATCAATACGATAGCTCAAGCCATCAATCTTCGCCGTGAAGAAGTTGTACAGGATGATAGCCAAAGCCGATGTGCCGATACCGAGTGCCGTGTTAATCAAGGCTTCAGAGATACCAGTCGAAAGGGCAACCGCATCAGGTGCACCTGAGCTTGCGAGTGCCGAGAACGCCTTAATCATACCGATAACCGTACCTAACAAAGCAATCAACGTACCGATGGAACCGATAGTAGAAAGAATTGGCATGTTACGCTCCAACATAGGCATTTCCAAAGCTGTTGTCTCTTCAATTTCTTGTTGAATGGAAGCCACTTTTTGATCACGATCCATCCCAGAAGCACTCATCATTTCTTTGTACTTCACCAGTCCACTACGTACCACATTTGCAACCGAACCACGTTGTTTGTCACATTCAGCAATGGCACTATCAACATTGTTAACTTCAAGAGCCGCTTTTATACGTTTCAAAAAGTCTGGAAGTGAGCCTTTGCCTTGAGCCGCATTCAATGTCAAATAACGCTCAATTGAAAAAATCACAACGCACAAAAATAACGTCATCAATAAAGGTACGATAAATCCACCTTTATAAATAGTGCCAAGAATGTTGCCTCCAATAGGATGCCCTCGAACAGGATCGCCGCCTTCAAAGTTAGAAGCCGCTCCAAAAACTGTAGAGAACAAAATTTCGGCAACAATTAATGAACCGACAATGATTGCTGGTGCGAACCATGCGCTGTCTGATGCTGAGCCTTTAGAGGCTGAGTCTTGTTTTTTAGCCGTAGCTGTTGGTTTACTCATAATTCAACGAGTTTGAGTTTTGATTTAACAATAAATTTTTAATGATTGTGTTGAAAATTTTCTTGAATTTGTGAACCAAATCAGATAACCCTTTTACACTTAAACGGTGCAATAATACTATTAAAAACTGATTTCACAACATATTCAATAAAAAAATTTTGCCAAAGTAACTTTTTTTAAACTAAAAATTTGGACGTCTCCAACTTCTGAGTTTTTGTTGAATTAAACAAATCTTTCGGCACTATATTTTCAAAGAACGCATACGAATATAATTTATTCGATTAAAAATATCCTGTTATAATATCTTTCTGCTCACTTTTTAATAGATGCATAGTATATCAATTTTGGTGGGTGATTTCCATTTATTTTTATGTTTTTTTCAAATTTTTTAAAAAAGCAACTTTCTTTATTCTTTCAAC
>JANOAU010000164.1:0-18669 GCA_031411275.1 Saprospiraceae bacterium
AATCTTGAAATGAATAATCTTGAAATGAATAATCTTGAAATGAATAATCTTGAAATGAATAATCTTGAAATGAATAATCTTGAAATGAATAATCTTGAAATGAATAATCTTAGAATGAATAATCTTGGAATGAATAATCTTGGAATGAATAATCTTGGAATGAATAATCTTGGAATGAATAATCTTGGAATGAATAATCTTAGAATGAATAATCTTGAAATGAATAAATTTTCGATTTATTCTAAAAAGATTTGCAAATCTCTAATAATAAAATACATTTGCATTACAATAGTATTATTGCACAATAATAAAGTATAATGAACAACAAGGCAATTAACTTAACTTCTTTAATGGTTCTAACGGGTCTTATTTTAGGGTCTTTTACACCAAAACCGTTCTATCAATATCCCTTTCAAGACCCCTCAGTACCGATTGAAAAAAGGGTCGGAAACCTCGTTTCGCTCTTGACTTTGGACGAAAAGATAGGTCAAATGGTCAATAATGCCCCTGCTATTCCGCGTTTGGGCATTCCTGCCTATAATTGGTGGAACGAAACTTTGCATGGTGTGGCACGCAGCCCCTATCATGTAACATCGTATCCGCAAGCTATTGCGATGGCGGCCACTTGGGATACGGCTTCCCTCAAAACCATGGCAGATTTTTGTGCCGTTGAAGGTCGAGCGATTTATAATGATTCGCAGCGCAAAGGCAAAACGGGTATTTATCTTGGTTTGACCTATTGGACACCCAATATCAATATTTTTAGAGACCCGCGTTGGGGTAGAGGACAGGAGACTTATGGCGAAGATCCTTACTTGACAGGTGCACTCGGCAAGGCATTTGTGAGAGGTTTGGAAGGCGATGACAAACGATATTTGAAGGCTTCAGCGTGTGCCAAACACTTTGCTGTACACAGCGGACCCGAATGGAATCGCAGCACCTTTAATGCCAAAGTATCTGATTATGACCTTTGGGACACTTATTTACCTGCTTTTCGAGACCTCATTGTTGATGCAAAAGTCAGTGGTGTCATGTGCGCCTACAATGCTTTTGACGGTCAACCTTGTTGCGGCAGCGATAAATTGATGAACAATATCTTACGCAATGATTGGAAATTCACAGGCTATGTGACCTCCGATTGTGGTGGTATTGGTCATTTTTGGCGTACCCACAAAACCCATGCGACTCAAGAATTAGCCGCTTCTGATGCGGTTCTGCACGGTACGGACTGTGAATGTTCGGGCAAACCGACCTATTTTGCTTTGCAAAAAGCGATAAAAGAAGGCTTGATTACAGAAGCCCAAATAGATGTTTCGGTCAAACGCTTGTTTACAATCCGCTTTCGTTTGGGTATGTTCGACCCTGTGGATATGGTGCCTTTCTCTAAAATAGACGCTTCTGTTTTAGAGAATGCGACGCACAAAGCGCACGCGCTGAAAATGGCGCAACAATCTCTTGTTTTATTAAAAAATGACCATTTACTACCCCTCAGTAAAACGGGCAAAAAAATAGCCGTTGTCGGTCCTAATGCCGATGATAAAGCGGTTTTATTGTCCAATTATTATGGTTATCCGTCTCAAATTACAAGCGTTTTGGAAGGCATTCGTCAGAAAGTAGGGGAGAAGGTGCTGTATGAAAAAGGCATAAATATCACAGATAATAATGTTTTTAAACCCAATTATAGCCTCAATGCATTCAGTTTCAATGGTCAAAATGGTTTTCAAGCCGAATATTTTAAAAATACAAAATTTGAAGGCAAACCGCTTGTGGTCAATCGCATTAATAAAATTGATTTCCAATGGGGTGATGGCGAACAAGTGGCTGAAAACATCATTGCCAACGATATTTCTATTCGTTTTACATCAACATTTACCCCCTCAGTATCGGGCGACATAACCTTTGAGTTGAAAGGCGATGACCGTTGTAAACTTTTTGTTGATGGTGAAAAACGCATCGAAACTGACTTGAAAAACGCCTATTATACCTTCAATGCCGAAAAAGGCAAACCCTACAAAATCGTCATAGAATACGTGCAAAGTGCCGATAATGCCGAAATTAAATTCGACATGGGCATCATCGAAAAAGCAAGCCCGCAAACGATTGCCGATAGGGTCAAAAATGCCGATGTGATTATTTTTGTAGGTGGCATTTCTGCCAAATTGGAAGGCGAAGCCATGCCTGTAACGATTGACGGATTCAAAGGGGGCGACCGCACACACATCGCCTTGCCGACTATACAAACCGAGATGCTAAAAGCCTTGAAAGCCACAGGCAAACCTGTTGTTTTTGTCAATATGTCGGGCGGTGCTATGGGTTTTGAGTGGGAAGCCGCCAATCTTCCTGCCATTATTCAAGCTTGGTACGGTGGTCAAGCGGGCGGACAAGCGATTGCCGATGTGTTGTTTGGCGACTACAATCCTGCGGGTCGTTTACCTGTTACTTTCTACAAAAACGTCTCGGATTTGCCTAATTTTGAGGATTATAGCATGGAAAATCGCACCTATCGCTATTTCAAAGGCGCACCTCTATATCCCTTTGGTTTTGGTTTGAGTTACACAAATTTTAAATATTCAAACCTTAAAATCACAGATTTGGGGCAAACTAAAACCATTAAAGTCACCATCAAAAATACAGGCAAACGCGCAGGTGATGAAGTCGTGCAACTCTATGTAGCGTCAAAAAATCCGACTTTCCGAACGCCTATTCGCGCGCTCAAAGGGTTTCAACGCATTTATTTGAAAGCAGGAGAAAGCCGTGTTTTGACATTCCAACTGACCCAAAAAGATTTTTTAGAAATAGATAAAAATGGCAAATCGCAACCTATAAAAGGGTCTATTGACCTTTCAGTGGGTGGTTCGCAACCGTCACAAACAGCGATTGCAATCCAAAAAGTGGTGCAAAAAAAATTTTTAATGCTTAATTAACCCAACCATTAAAGTAGTTTTCCCTTTTTTTAAGTCATAGAGGTAGTGAACAAAATAAAATGCCGAAATTACTGAGGGGTGTGGTCAGTATTAATATTGTTATCTAATAAAAATGAAAAATAACGCTTGGATTATATACTCTGTCGCTGCCGCCTTATTTTGGGGCGTGTGGGGCGTGGTGGCAAAAGGGATTTCGGAAGATGTAACGCCTTATGCCAATCATTTTTTATTCACGGTGGGTATGTTGTTCACCGTGCCATTTATCTTTAAAAAAATACAAAACGAAAAACCTAATCTACGAGGCATTGCGTGGGGGCTTATCGCAGGCATATTAGCCGTAACGGGCAATGTAGCTGTTTTTCAAGCCTTTTCCAGTGGAGGTTTGGCAGCCATCGTTATTCCTTTGACTAATTTATATCCTTTAGTGACCATTGTTATTGCCTTGTTGGTATTCAAAGAAAAACTCAATTGGTTGAATGGTATAGGTATTTTATTGGCCATTCCTGCCGTCATTATGCTTTCAGGACAGACTTTGTTGTTCGATGACCCCTCTTTATTTTTCAAAACGATTGGCTTAAATACATGGTTGTTGTTTTCCTTAGTGGCTTTGTTTTTTTGGGGCGTTTTCAGTGCGGCGCAAAAGGTGACGACCCATTATATTTCGGCTGAATGGGCATATGCGGCTTTCATTGTTTCGAGTATCGGCATTGCCTTACTGTTTATGGGTATGGGTAAAATTGATTTTAATTTTTCAAAAAACACCTTATTATTAGGCTCTTTGGCGGGTATGTTAAACGGATTAGGCGTGTTATGCAGTTTTGCCGCTTACAAAGCAGATGGCAAAGCCGCGCAAGTGACAACCATTGCAGGAGCTTTGCAACCCGTTTTTACTATCGTTTTAGCCATTATTTTTTTATCAGAACACATTTCTTATATCGAAATCATAGGTATTGGCATTGCCCTCCTTGCGGCTTGGGCATTGTCTTATGAAAAGAAAAAAATACCTGAAATTATTGACAATCAAATCATTACACAATGAATGCAATGCTATCTGAAATACTTGAAATTCCCGCAAGGGCAGAAGACGTATTAAAAATGCCGACCAAAGCCTTTCCGTTGCAAGTGCCTTATATCGGCATGGGTTCGTCGTATTTTGCGCCCTTATCTTTCAAATATATGGGGATTGATATTTATCCAGAAATCGCTTCGGAGTATGTCCATTATTTAGCGCATCAAAACAAAAAACCATTGGGTGTTGTGTTGTCTCAATCGGGTCGGAGTACAGAAGCTCTTTGGTGTACGCAGCTTTTTGAACAATATATTGCCGTTACAAATTATCCCGAAAATGCTTTAGGTACAGCCCAAAACGCAGCAGATGTGGTGTTGATGCACGCAGGAGATGAGCAGTATTCGTCGTCAAAAACCTATATCAATACCTTGTTATTGCTGTTCAAAGGCTTTGGTTTTGACCCCTCAGTATCTGTGGCGTTATTGGTAAAAAATATGGACAAATATGAAGCAAAAGGCAAAGCCATGGCAGATGAAGTGTTTGAGATTCTGAATACCAAGCCGATTCATGGCATTTACATTACAGGCAGTGGCGCAAATATTGGCACAGCGATGCAAGCCGCTTTGATTATGAGTGAAAGTACAAAGCGCAATTTCAATGGTTTGCCAATGGCACAATACGACCACGGTCCCAAAGAAACGGCTCAAAACAGTATTGTTATAAATATACTTGCCAAAGGCGCAGCTTACGAAAGGACACTTAAATTATCGCAAACCATACAGGCAGCAGGGGCGCACGTCCTCACTGTCGAAGAACCTGAAGCCGAAGAACATTTTTCTATTATACACAACAGCGTGCCGTTCAATTTCATGGCGTATTATCTGTCTCAAAAATTGGGGATAGGGGAGATGTTTGCAGTTGGGGGAAAGGTGACGGAAGTGGCTTAAATCTATAAGACAAAAAAGCTTAAGAGGAAATTGCAGGCTTACTTTAAAACTAAACAACACTCATAATGGAAAGAAGAGATTAAATAAAAAACCTCAAACAGGACTAAGTTTATCTGAAAAACGGCTTCTATACTGAGGGGGTACTTTTACATTCTAAAATATTTTAAAAATCAATACTATCATGTTTAAATACACCATTATTGGAACATTTATTTTGTTCTTTTTATACAATCCTAACGGTCAAGCGCAGGATATTTATCTGGATACCAATTGGAAATACAGTTTTCAAGACAGTGTCGCCTTTGCGTCAGCCGATTTTGATGATGCCGCTTGGTTAGAAAAAAGTGGTAATGCATTAATATTTACAAGCAAAGAATTAACGTCACCGACTTATACGTGTTGGCTGCGAAAAACATTTACAATTTCCTCAGCTTTAAAGAAAAAACTCGGCAAAACAGGTGCATTGTCTTTGTTTTTAGGCAGAATTTACCAATCAGATGTATTTTATTTCAATGGCGTATTGGTGGGTAAAACGGGTTCGTCAGACCCTAAACGTGCTTATTTATTAGATGAAAAAAACATACGTTGGGATAAACCCAATACCGTTGCGTTTCAGATGAAATATTGGGGCGGCAAATGTGGTATCGAAGCCGCACCGCCGTATATTGGGCCTGCTGTTGTGGCAAATATCTTTTCTTTTAGTTCATCTGCCGAAGGTGCGGAAAGAAAGAAACAGGTGAAAAATAAGAAAGCTGTTTATATCTGTACAGTTGTAAACAATACCTCAAAAGCGGCTAAGGGTGCATTAAACGCTACTTTTTATGATTTTTCAAACAACATATTGAAAACAACGAAGCAAGAAGTCGTATTGTCGGCAGGTCAAAATGCGGTACGTTTTCCTTTTACTTCACTTTCTAATTTTCTTAAAGTCACTTATACGTTGTCCGTTCCTGAACTCAATTATTCAGCCATTTGGAACGATGAATTTGGCTACAATGACGTGACCTACAAAGCCGCTAAACCCCTCATTGCCAATAAGATAAAGGAACAATTTTTACCTCCTGACATTGCCCAACAATCTATAAAAGGTTGGTTGGGCGCGCGCCTTGAAGCCAATGAAGAACAGCGTTTGCACCATGTGGACGAAGAGGCATTATTGGCTGGATTTATCAACAAACCAGGCGTTCATCCATGGATTGGCGAACACGTCGGCAAATTTTTAGAAGCCGCTACAAATGCCTATGAATTGAGTAAAAACAAGGCATTTAAAACGCAAATTGACCGCACCGCACAACAATGGATAGCCGCGCAATTGGAAGATGGCTATCTGGGTACTTATTCCCTTGAAAATCATTGGACAAGTTGGGACGTGTGGTCGCATAAATACGATATTATCGGTTTGTTGCGCTATTATGAAATGTCGGGTTTTCAACCTGCCTTAAGTACTGCCCGCAAAACAGGCGATTTGTTGTGCAAAACCTTTGGTAAAAACGCTGGACAAAAGGATATTATCAAATCAGGCACCCACGTCGGCATGGCGGCAACCAGTATTTTAGAGCCCATGGTGGACTTATATCGTTTTACAGGCGATAAAAAATACCTCGATTTTTGCTTGTATTTAGTAGAAAGTATGGAACAACCACATGGGCCTAAAATCATTTCTACGCTCAATGCAAACGGTGGTCGGGTGGACAAAACCGCTAACTCAAAAGCCTACGAAATGATGTCTAATTTGGTCGGTTTGCTTAAACTCTACAAAGTAACAGCCGACGAAAAGTATTTAAAACCCGGGCAATTGGCTTGGCAAGACATCATTACCAATCGTTTATACATTACAGGTACAACAAGTTCTTTTGAGCATTTTAAAGACAATGATGTATTACCCGCAGGACAAAAAGACAATGTGGGCGAAGGCTGTGTCACGACAACTTGGCTGCAACTCAATTATCATTTGTTGAGCATCACAGGCGATATAAAGTTCCTCAATGAATTAGAACGGAGTTCTTATAATCAATTAACGGCGGCAGAAAATCCACAATCGGGTTGCGTCAGTTATTTTACACCTCTGTCGGGCATCAAACCGTTTAGTTGCAATATTACGTGTTGTATGTCGAGCGTGCCACGTGGCATTGCCATGATTCCGCTTTTTACCAATGGTAAAATAAATAACAATCCTTCTTTTTTATTGTATCAAGCAGGGACTTATACCACGACGGTTAATAACAATAAAATTTCTTTCGTAACAACCACTGATTTTCCTAAAAATGGGGATATTTCTATAAAAATTAATACAGATAAACCCTTTTCAAGTGCTTTAAATTTCCGTAAACCGTATTGGGCAACGGATTTTACCATGACCATTAATGGTGAAAAACAAACAATTAAAGATACAGAAACCCTCATTCTTAATCGTACTTGGAAAAAAGAGGATGTGATTGCCCTTCATTTTTCAATGCCTATTAGGATTTTAGATGGCGGCAAAACTTACCCTAATTATGTGGCTTTACAACGGGGCCCGCAAGTGTTATCTTTTGATAAAAATATCAACAATGACATCAATATTGAAGATATTTCTCTTAATTCTAAAGAGATTCAGTTGGAAACGACCCCCTCAGTATTACCCGAAAAATGGGTCGGCTCGCAAGCGTATCAAGTAAAAGCAATGGTCAATAAAGAAAATAAAAACATTATTTTAGTGCCTTTTGCCGATGCCAGTCAAACGGGTGGTATGATTACAACGTGGATTAAGAAAGAAGGGAAATAATTAAGGAAGGAACATGGGCTTTTTTGTCATTTTGAGCGCAGCGAAAAAATCTGTATTTTATTGAAATTAGATTTTTTCGCTGCGCTCAAAATGACAAAAAGTATTTTTAATTAAAAAACGAAAAAACAATTATAAATGAATAATAAAATAGTCGTTATTGGTAGTTCCAATACAGACATGGTCTTAAAAACAGCCCGATTTCCGAAGCCGGGCGAAACGATTTTAGGCGGTGATTTCTTTGTTTTTCAAGGCGGAAAAGGGGCCAATCAAGCCGTAGCGGCAGCAAGGCTCGGCGGCAACGTCAGTTTTATCTGCAAAGTAGGCAACGATGCGTTTGGCAACAGTGCTATTGTGCATTATCACAATGAAGGGATAGATGTCAACGGCATTTTTAAAGACGACGACGCACCGACAGGCGTGGCAGTCATTACGATTAATGCCGAAGGTGAAAATTCTATTATTGTCGCCTCGGGCGCAAATGCCTTGCTTTGTGTTGGTGATATGAACGATGCAAAAAGCGTTTTGAATGATGCCGATTGGCTCATTACACAATTAGAAACACCGTTGTCAGTCATTGATTATTTGTCGGTTTTTGCAAGGGAAAACAACAAAAACCTTATTCTTAATCCTGCGCCGGCGGCACAATTGCCCGATAGCGTCTATGACGGCTTGTTTTTAATTACGCCGAACGAAACAGAAACAGAATTGCTCACAGGCATTGCCGTTAATGACGAAGATGATGCACAACGCGCCTCAAACGTGTTTAAATCGAAGGGTGTACAGAATGTTATCATCACTTTGGGTAGTCGAGGGGCGTATGTTGATTGTGGTGATTTTCAAGGCATTATCCCTACTTTCAAAGTAAAAGCCGTAGATACAACTGCCGCAGGTGATGTGTTTAATGGCGCTTTGGTGGTCGCTTTGTCGGAAGGCAAAACATGGCAACCCGCCGTAGAATTTGCTTGCAAAGCGGCGGCAATTTCAGTGACGAAGATGGGTGCACAGGCTTCTGCACCGTCTTTAGCGGAAATGTAAAACGAAATTCTAACTTAATTAAAAACAAATCATCATGTTTATCATAGATTCTTATTCAACGGCTATTCTTTTTTGCATCATCACGATGTTGTGTTGGGGTTCATGGGCAAATACCCAAAAACTCACGTCTTCCAAATGGCGTTTTGAGTTGTTTTATTGGGATTATGCCTTCGGTATTCTCCTTTTATCTTTGCTGATGGCTTTTACGATGGGCAGCAGTGGCACATCAGGACGACCTTTTTTAGAAGATTTGCACCAAGCCGACAACGACAATTTGATGTCAGCCTTTACGGGCGGTGTGGTTTTCAACATTGCTAATATTTTGTTAGTCTCTGCTATTGCATTGGCGGGCATGTCGGTTGCCTTTCCCGTCGGCATTGGCATTGCCTTGATATTAGGTGTTTTAGTCAATTATATGGACAATCCGCAAGGCAATGCAACGCTTTTGTTTGGCGGTGTTTTGTTGATTGCTGTTGCCATTTTATTGAATGCCAATGCGTATCGGCAAATGAATAAAGATACGGCTTCGTTTTCCGTCAAAGGCTTGGTTTTAGCGATTATTGCAGGCATAATGATGGGTTTTTTCTACAAATACGTAGCGGTTTCGATGGTCAGCGATTTTGCAACGCCTGAAATGGGCAAATTGACACCCTACACAGCATTGGTATTTTTTGCGATTGGTATTGTTGCCAGCAATTTCTTATTCAATGGTTTATTGATGCGTTTTCCTTTCAAAGGCGCACCCCTCAGTATCAGCGACTATTTTAAGGGTTCTTCACGCGACCACTTAATGGGCATTTTAGGCGGCGTTATTTGGCATTTCGGTATGTCGTTCAACATTTTGGCATCTGAAAAAGCGAGTCCAGCTATCGCCTATGGTTTAGGTCAAGGCGCAACGATTGTAGCGGCGATTTGGGGTATTTTTATTTGGAAAGAATTTGCAACAGCTTCACCTAAAACATATCGGCAATTGTACCTCATGTTGTTACTATATGTGTTGGGCATTGGGTTGATTATTTGGGCGAAGTAAGGATTCAAAAGAACCCCTCAGTATTTTTAATCGAACAAACATTCCTCCTTAATAACATATAAATTTCAAAGTGGTCTTTTGTCGTTTTTTCGCTGCGTCATTCCGTTTTAGACGACACCTGTTTGCGGTTGTTTTGCCTCACAATGACAAAAGAGATGTGAGTATTTCGTCATTAATGAGCATTTTAATTTGGTTATATATATTTTTTCTAAAGAAAAATTGGGTTAAACAGATATTTGATAATACATTTGAATTATAATAGTATTATTTATCAATAGTAAAGTATTTTAAAACTAAAAACTGTTTTTCTTAATTTTAAATCCAAACATGGCTTAAACAGTGTCGAACTAAATCGGCATATATGACCCCTCAGTATTTGAGCCTATAAATGCTTTGTTTGCCCTTATCAATATTTTCAAAAGTAATTTTTTTTCATGCAGTTAATTAAAACAAGCCGTATGCGTCTTTTTACAACAGCTTTTTTATGTATTCAAATCTCTATTTCTTTTGCACAAAGTGTTGGAAAATGGGCCTTTTCTTCACAAGGATTGCCGACTTATGAATATACGGGCGCATTGCCGAATGTCGTAAAAGACAAGGCAGGTGAAGACTCATATATGCAAAATGATCCTTATTTTTTGTTGGGCAATTATCGCCTAACGCTTTTTGTTCATGCAAGTGGCATCTATCAATTCATGACGGGTGAACGGGCGTGGGCGCGCGTAAATGCCGATGCAAACAAGGACAATTACGGCGTTAATACAGCTCAAATTGCGATAGGAAAAGGCGAAAATCAAAGGAAAATTGACTTAATTGGCTTGAAATCCGTCGCAACGGATGTCCAAAAGACTAAAAAAGTGTTTGGCGTAGGCTTTGCAAAATACAGTTATGATTTAGAAAAAAACATAAGGTGTGAACGCCTTATTTCGGTCAAACCTTCTACAAAAATCAATACGGGCAATCCTGCTTTTGTCGTTTCAATTACCCTAAAAAACAACGGTAATGAAGCACAAGATGTACATTATTCAGAAAGTATGTTGTTGAATTATGTGCCAAGTGCCATTCAATTGATGGAAAAAGACAAAAAACCTGTTATTTATAAAAGTAATATAACGGTTGATAAAAACACTAAAACGGCGGTTGCAAATTTGACGGCAGTTGCCAATACTTTTTTGGTTTTGCCCAACAAAAATCAACGCTATATCTATGATTTAAATCCACCGACGGTTTTTATGCACGCTAAAAATAGCGATAAAACAATCACAAGCGAAACGGTGGTTAACGTAGATACGTTGTCAACGCATTTTGACCTCAATTTAAAGGCAGGTGAAACCCGTACATTTCAAGTAGTGGTCGGTTTGAGTTATGACAATTCAAAGGCAGCTATCGCCAAACAAATAGACGAATTGTTTAATAATATTGACTTAAAATCAAAAAATACTGAGGGGTGGTATCAAGGAGAATGGAAACGACAATTGCCCGATTTTTCAAATGAAAAAGATGATGTATTGAAGCGTGAAATGCTCTGGAATGCCTACACTTTGGAAGCCATGGCAACGTATTGTGCCTACTATGGCGAAACGATTATCCCACAAGGCACTATTTATGCCTATCATTTTGGCGATAATATTTCCAATAGAGACCATTTACAAGCCGCTTTGCCTGTTTGTTATACCAATCCTGCCTTAGCAAAATCTATTATTCGGTATGTCGTCATGCACAGCGAAGCCGATGGTGAAATAAAGCGCGGCGATGCAGGTAATGGCTATACACCGCCTTCACTTTACAAGGAAAGTGATGAACAATTATACTTTTTTCAAACAATTACGCAATATTTAGCCGCTACGAAGGACTATAATTTTTTGAATGAAACCGTTTTTATATACCCTGCGGAAGATAAAAAAGGCGATGTTTTGCTCAATGTATTGAAAAAATATTTTATCTATTTGCGTGATGAAGTGGGACGTGGACCAAATGGTTTGATAAAAATACTTAATTCGGATTGGAGTGATAGTTTCTTTCATGAAAATTCGCCCGACAAATATGCTTGGTGTGCAGAGTCGCATTTAAATTCGGTGATGGTGTTGGCTATTTTTCCAAACCTTATTGCAGAACTTAAAAAATCAAACAATCCAAATGCAACGGATTTCATAACGGCTTTGGAGACATTTAGAAAGGAATTATCAATTGCCTATTTCAAGGATTTTGGCAACCGCAAATATTCGGCACGCGCCTATTTGGATAGCAAAATAAGATATGGTTTAGACATTGTATGCATCGAACCTCAAGGCTATTTGTTGCAAATTCCCGATTTAAGCCTTGAAAAGAAGCGGGAAATTTATGAATATGTTAAATCCAAAACCTATTCGCCTGAAAAATTGGGTTTTCGGACACGTGAAAAACCGCTTTGGGGCAATCGCGGCGAAGCGGAAGATGGTGGCATTTGGTATTCATTGGAAGGGGCGGTCGTTGCGGGTGTCATCACATTTGATAAAGCAGAAGCTAAAAAACTTTTGCACACGATGAGTTTTCAAAATTTCACAGACCATTATCCCAATTATTGGGTCGGACAATGGACGGCTGTGGACTTTGTCAATTCCACTTTATCGAAACATGAAGGCTTATATACATTTTGGGAAAAAGGTCGGAAAGATGTTTTTCAAGGCTATTGCTGTCATCCTCATGCATGGCCCTTATATTGTTATTTGAAAATAAAAGAATAAAAGTAAAAACATCCCCCTCAGTATAAAGCAGGATTTTAGCTTTTTGTTATTCTGTCCCCGAAGCTTGGGTATCATAATGACAAAAGACCACTTTAATAAGTATTTAGTGTATTGTATTTGGTTTTTTGAATGCTTTGGAAATCATTGACAATCAATAGCTTCTGAATTTCCAAACACCCGAATACTAAACACCAAACACTTATTTAATCGTTACATGGTATATTATTTTGATAAAAAATTCAATTCAAAAAAATGATGAAAGAACTCTATTCAAAAATCACATTTGTGATAGTATGCGCTTTTTTTTCTACGACAATCTTTGCCACTAACTATTACGTTGATGGTTTTAACGGGAATAACAATAACAGTGGTTTGTCAACAAGTCAAGCCAAACTCACTATTCAAGCGGCTTCTAATCTGACTAACCCAAGCGATACAGTATTTATTATGAATGGTACTTATACATATACTGTTTATAATGATTTGACTATTGTCAACATTACCCGTTCAGGTTCGCCCGGCAATTATATTACCTACAAAGCCTTTCCGGGACATAAGCCTAAATTGCAGCATACGATGTCCGTCACTTCGCAAGTTTGGCACGCCATAGTTGTTGATGCGTCTTATATTGTCATCGAGGGGCTTGAAATAGAAGGCAATAATGCTTATATATCTTATGACGAAGCACTTCAGATTTACCAAAATTATAAAAATAATATTAGAGATTGGGTTGCTATTTCAAAATGCAATGCAAACGGCATTAGCATAGGTAAAAGCAACGATATTCACCATATAACAGTGCGTAATTGCGTCATACATGATGCAGCAAGTGGCGTAGGCGGTACAAGATGCGACTATATCACTATTGAAAACAACCTTATTTACAACAATGGTTGGGACTCCATGTACGCCACAAGCGGTATCAGTATACTTGACCCAAAGAGTACAGATAACCTTACAACATATAAAATATTTATACGTAATAACATCACACACAACAACAAAACCCTAATTCCTTGGGAAAAAATCAGTGCTTTGAGCGATGGCAACGGCATTATATTGGATGTCAATACGGGTTCTGGTAACATTCCTGCTTATGTCGGGCGTTATTTGGTCGAAAACAATATTTCCTACAATAACGGCGGCGGCGGTGTTCATGCTTATAGGGCTCATCATGTGGATATTATCAATAATACAGCCTATAACAATGGTACTGTTGTCGGTTATCCCGAAATGGATGCTAATAATTGTGCAGATGTTAAATTCTACAACAACATTATGTACGCCCGAACAGGTGGCAATTGCAATGGCAACGATGCAGGAGGTACATACAATTACAACTTATATTTTAATGGTACAGCTTTCAAAAAAGGTTTATTTGATTTGACAGGTGACCCTCAATTTGTCAACCTTGCAAAAGACGAAACAGCCAATTTTCGCCTTCAAAGCACCAGCCCTGCAGTCAATAACGGCAGCAATGTGGCGGGTCAATTCAGTGCAAAAGATATTGTTGGCGTACCACGTCCCATTGGTTTTTCGCCAGATATGGGTGCTTATGAATATGCAACGGTTGTGCCAAGAGCGGAAATAAATATTAAACAGAATACAGCAGATGTCATAGATGATTCAGGCATTTTCGATTTTGGCGATGTGGCTTCCACCGCCCCCAAAATTGTCACTTTTACCATCGAAAACTTAGGCGACAATGTGTTGAATCTAACAGGAACGCCAAGAGTGACCGTTACGGGTACAGGTTTTTCATTAGATACAGATGCGCCTACGACAGTTGCTGCCAACAGTTCTGTTACTTTTAAAGTGAAATTAACGCCCACTACTGTGGGGGTATATAATGGCACAATCAGCATTGCCAATAGTGATGTGTCAGAAAATCCTTACAATTTTACGCTTTCTGGCTATGGATTTGACGGTGCTAAAGCCTCGCAAGTCATTACTTTTCCAGCATTAGCTATAAAACTTATCGGTGATGCAGATTTTAACCCTAATGCTACCACTACTGCTACAACTTTACCTATTTCTTATACCAGTTCCAATACGGCAGTAGCTACGATTGTCAGCGGTAAAATACGTATTGCAGGCGTGGGTACGTCCATTATTACGGCTTCGCAAGCCGGTGACGCAACGACAAATCCTGCTAAAAGTGTGACGCAAACATTAACGGTTACGCCTATTTTGCCACCTGCTGGAACGAATTTGGTGACAAATCCGGGTTTTGACAGCAACACAACAGGGTGGACTTTTTCTTATCAAAATGGTGGAGCGGCAACGGTTGATGCCACAGGCGGTTGCGGCAAAGTGACTATCAGCTCATTAGGAACACCGACAGGAGCTTATAACATTCAATTAAGTACAACGGTTTTTGTCATCAAAGACAGAAATTATTTAATATCCTTTAAAGGTAGTGCCGATGTTGCACGCAGTATCAGTATTTTCTGTTTGATGAATCCGTCACCTTTTACAACGCTTTTCACTCAAAGTAGCATCTCTTTAACGCCTACACCAACTAATTATGGGACATATTCCTTCATTAGTTCTTTTACGGGCTACATTTCTTTGCGCTTTCTTTTAGGTGGCACGACGACGACACCGGTCTGTATTGACGATGTGCGTTTTGCAGAAGATGTGATTTTAGGTGCTAAGGACAATCTCAAAATTGATAATCAACACGACATAAAAGTCTATCCAAATCCAGCAACTGATGTCGTCAATATAGAGATGGAAAGTATCGTAAATCAACAAGTATGGATTCGACTGTTTGATTTACAAGGCCGTATTTTAAGATCTAAAAAAACCCTAATGGTTAATGAGGGTACAACGACCATTGATTTGAATACACATGGACTTGAAAAAGGCATGTATTTTATCAATGTCAGTGATGCCAAAGGCTGGAATAAATCGAAGAAAATCGTCATTCAGGATTAAAATTTTTTGTACTTTAATTGTTGAGGCAAAAATAGATGAATAAAATACTGAGGGGGTGCTTGTTGTGATGAACAAGCACCCCCTCAGTATGAGTAGGCAGGAGACCTCAATGATAGTTGACTAAGGCACAACGAGTTTGCCTGTTACTTTGTCTTGTGTCGTGGCACATTCATAGAGGTAGAAACCGCTGGGCAAGTCCACATTATCTAATTCAATATTGCCTTTGCAAGTGCGTGTATAGACGCGTTTGCCGGTGGCATCAAAGATATTAAAGGTATATTGTTCTGTCCAATTGGTGTGAATACTGAGGGGACTCACTTGGATTTTTGGATTGGGAAAAATCGTAAAAACGGTTTTATCTTTATCAAAAATCACGGTTCGTATAGCAGAAAAAGATTCTTTGCCGTTAAAAGAAACCTCTCGAATGCGGTAATAAGACACATTAGACCATGGATTGAGGTGTATAATATGATAGGTGTTTTTAACAGCCTTATTTTTGGCAACAACGGATACACCTACTTTTTCAAAAGTCTGACTGTCTCGACTACGCTCTATAATAAAATGCTGTATGTTTTGTTCCGAAGCCAGGTGTTGCGGGATTCAAAGTAGTGGATACCCATTTCATTTGATAAGGCGATGTACCACCCGTACCTATCAAAACAACTGAACCTGTATTAGTTTGGCAACCGTCGTCAACCAATGAACCTGATGTTGCCGATACAATTGCAGGGGTAGCATGATAGTGCGAGAATAGGTTTCAGAAGGGCAATAGCCTGTTTTTGACACAACAACAGTATAAGTACCTGCCGCCAAGCCACTTTCAGTAGCAGTTTGAGTCGAAGTACCACCTGTCCAAGTATAAGTACCACCTGTTACAGCACCTGCATCTTGAACATTCGTTACAGCAGTCGATTGTTGTTGTCTTCTTAGTAAAGATGATACCTTTCTTATATTCTCATTTTTATAACATAAATTTTAAAAAAATAATTTTAAATATTTTATCAATATTCTATTTATTTAATATTGTCAATAACCAACGATATTTTAAGCGGCTTCACTGATTTCTTTTCTATCCAAACAATCAAATCTGTTCCGTCAATCGTATCTGCAAAACCATAACGGAAAGCTTTGCCACGCGGCACAACAACATTATCTATTTTAAGAGAAACGGCGCGATTGCCCCAATTTTTGATGATAAAACAAGCGTTTTCAATGGGTGAATCGTTGTTGGCTTCTAATGTAAAAGTCACGTTAGCGATTTTTGTATTGTCTAAACAGTTGATTTTGTAGGCTCTTTCAGTTGGGTCGTAATTGCCGCCCGAATACTGAGGGGGTAACGATTTTATGCTGGCAGGACTTGACCACGATTTTGTTACTGGAATCAAGCCTTCGGCTTTCCCATTGGTCAGACCGTGTAACATGATTTTCGTATGCGTATTTTCAGTCAATTCATAAGCATCCCAATTGATATTGCTCAATGACGAATGCGAAGGATTGTCATCCGCCATCGCATAGCGTCCATCAGAAGGTTTTTGGGCAGCGGGCCAATGATTCCACCAAGGGTACATACTGACATCGCGGCGCAATTCGCCATTATAGACATTAAAAATGGCATGAGCAGTGGGGGCAATGATAGCAAAAGGTTTGAGTTGTGATTTGGTGTTCACCAAATGAATATTGGCATCGGCAGGGAGCTTCACATAGCCGTATTTATCTACTTCCTTCGGTAAGCCCTTGCCCCAATCGTAGGTATAAGTGTCGCCTTTCATATTGGCAAGCGTCAAACCGCCTGATTGCAACACTTGTTCAGGACGTTGCCCTGGCCCCATGACCACAATTCCTTCGTGCCATTCATGCTGTGATTGCGGTTGTGCACTGTGCAATGTAATTTTACGAACACCTATGCCGTCGGGATAGATGGTGTAAATTTCGTCCGCCCATTCGCCAAAACCCGTGAGCGAATCCACCCTTGCCATGACGTTGAGGTTGTCAATCAAAGCATATCGCCAATGCACCACCGCTCGCGCGTCATTGCTTTCTAAAATACGGACATTGGAATATTGACAGCGTTTGTCTGACATCGGTTCGTGACAACCGTTTACGTCCCAAGTTTCCAAAAACTCATTATTATACCAAATACCGTTCTCTGTAATCCAATGCGGTATGTAGCTTGTGCCGCGCCAAAAGACGAATTTATGAGCATTATCGTCAAAATTGATAACAATGTCGGCTTGATTAGAGACGGGCCAAGGCTTATCCCATGCTTCGTAAAATTTTAAAGTTGTGTAAATTGCCCCAAATTTACCTGCTTTTGCTCCCGATAAAGGCAGCGATCGCATCGCTAATGCAGGTGCGGTTTGTGGTTTTGTTTTGTTGTAATAGGCTTCGATTGCGGTACTACTGAGGGGGGTGTCGTATATTTTTAATTCATCAATCAAACCGTCAAAAAACGTGTAAACAGGCTGTGTGCCATGCGGTCGTACCGTACCTTCTGGTTTTTGAAGAATAGAATTTTTACCGATTAATATTTTTGCGGCATTGGCAGGTTCAAACGTGCCCGACGTGGATACAGTAGCCACTTGTTTACCGTCTAAATAAAGCGATAAGCCGTCTTTTTTTGAAAAAATACCTTGAATATAAGCCCATTTTCGCAAAGGAATTTTCTCTTTCGATTGAATTTCTACCAATTTGCCACCGATATAAGCTTTTATACCCGCATGACCGTAGGTATCAATGCCCAAGAAAAAACCTTTTTGGCTGCTGATATTTTGGTCTGCAATCGGACACCAATGCGTCGGAAATGCGCCCAAAGCAACCCATGCGCCGACGCTAAAATCGTTACTCAATTTTGTATTCAAAGGCATTTCAATAAAACTCGTATTCCCGTCCAATTGCAAAGCATTGCCCACCACGCCTTGTACGGACTTATGGAAAGCCCCCAATATTTTGCCTTTCGTTGCCGATATATCTTCTGTGACAAAAAAGGAACGGTCAATTTCAGGTGACGGAATTTTGCGCCGTTCAAGGGGCTTGACGATTTCGGTTTTTTCGATTTTATCGAATGTCCAATTTGCCACCAACCCCTTTTCTTGTCCATGCAAGGTGGCAGCCATTGTGCTCATTAGGGCGAGCAGTATTTGTTTTTTCATTTTTCTAAAAAAAACATAAGTAATGTGAATAATGGGTTGAAAAATGCCATTAGGCATGGTCTATCGGTAGAAAAGCCATAAAAACGGCTTTAAATCCCAGAGGGATGGCATATTCTGATTTCGATATGTCGTGACTAAGCCACTTTTG
>JANOAU010000165.1:0-85771 GCA_031411275.1 Saprospiraceae bacterium
GACGATTAACAAGTTTGTCGTAAAAACCAAAAGGAATGGATTGTTTTTCATTAGGTTCGATTTAAAATTGTTAAAAAATGATTTTTAGAATTAAAAAATTTGAAAAATACTGAGGGGTATTTTATTGAAGTTACTTTTTCAGATAAGTTAAAGCGGGCCCAACTGCTACAAACCCGTGTTCTTTTCTGAAATTATTCCGTTCTTCTTCTGTCATATTTTTTGTTACGCCTTCACTTATTTTCTTAAAACAGGCTTCCATCTTTCCTGCGGGTTGAAATCCAATCAACATTTTCGCAATACCTTCACTCGTCTTTGCAAAGGCGTGAGGTATCATACGGGGACCGAAAACACTGTCACCTGCTTTGGCGGTAAAAGTTTCGTCACCTACTTTAAACAAAAACTCTCCTTCAATAATATACCACCATTCATCCTGATTATAGTGATAATGGAATGAAGTGCCACCTTTTTTATCTCTGGTGGATTCAAAAATATATAAGTCACCATCTGTATCACTCGTCGAAACCTTGCAATAAAATTTATCTCCTTCCAACAAGGAAATCTCTTTGTTAAATCTGTCTTTGCCAGCATCAACTTTGATGCCTTTATCAAGCCTTTTTTTTATGAGATTTTTTGCTCCTGCTATAATAGGCATGGATATAAAAGAACCCACAGCTAATAACTGTTTCATAAAATAATTTCGGTTCATAATTATTTGTTTAAATTGTTAAGAAATCTAAAAAAAATGAGTGAAAATACTGAGGGGTCTCTATTTTGATTTTAACCCCAAAAAACAGCAGGTCAATTTATTCATCCGTAAAAGCATGAATTTGACCTGCTGTTAATCAAATGTTTTATTATATTTAATTAACTCTCGAATAGAGATTAATCCAGCTTGTGGTACTTATAGGAGACCGTTCCTTCTCTGACGATTAACAAGTTTGTCGTAAAAACCAAAAGGAATGGATTGTTTTTCATTAGGTTCGATTTAAAATTGTTAAAAAATGATTTTTAGAATTAAAAAATTTGAAAAATACTGAGGGGTACTTTGTAGGTAAGTACCCCAAAACAGTAAGATTAACAGATATTATTAATTTGGTTTTTTGATTGCCCTTTTACTTTGCTGTGTCATGCACCGAAGAAGACACAATTTTCCAATCATTCCCAATTTTTTCCATCAAGCGAAATTCATGTGTGACATTGCCCGCCGCGCCTGTTTGGTCAAAAGTTGCCCAAGCTGTATTGCCATTGACGCGAATGACGTAATTGGCAAAAGTCGTGTTTTCATTACTGGCTTTTGGGATTGTGCCATTTTCGGCAGCCGCTTTCATGTCTTTGCCCATTAGCGTGATTTGGGCAGCTTTGCCCGAATAACACATCATTGTTCCCTCTGCCATGCTCCATGAACTGAGGAAAACGTTGCGGTCTGCATTGTGATGGAATTGATAGCTCTCGTTTTCAATGGCTTTTTGAACTGCCGCTTTTTCATCGTCAACAGGTGGTTGAATGCTCGTGTAATGCGCCGTCATCCAAAGCCACTTACCATTTTTGTACATGTAGGTTTCAGTGAAACGTTCATTCGCCGTCCATTTGGCATTGGTCTTTTTGTTAACCGCCGAATGATGCGTAATGCCCGTAACAATGGCAACATTGCCGACTTGCCTAATTTTAATCTGCTCCATAGGCCATTCCACTAACTTTGAACTGTTGTTTAAAGCCTCCATACAAGTCATATCACAAGGTTTGCCAGCGTTGCCTTGCATGACAAAATCGGGCGACACTTCTGCTTTAGAAAATTTTTCCCAGTTGGTACTTAACATCCGTTGACGCATATCGGTTAGGGTTTTTTCTGTGAAGGTGCTTTGTGCAGAAGCATGAAGACTTAAAGCGGTAAAGAGGAGTACTGTTAATAACGTTTTCATTTTTAATATGATTTTAATTGTTAAAAAATAATGGCTCAAAGGTGAGTGATGCTAATAAAAGCGGATAGGATAGGCTATGCAATAATAGGATTATCTGTGCATTTATGTAAAATAGGAAATTTTATGTCATGCAATAGAATTTGAATTACAATGCTTTACCGCTCAGAAGGATAGATTTTATTCACTCATTTTACTTATTCCTTTGAATAAGTCCTTGAAGGATGCTATTTTTACGCTCCATGATGTCATTTTTTTATTGATTTGCACCCATAAAATAATGTGTGCTATGAGCATGTCTTTATTAAAACTTGAAATCATGCTTAAACCTAAGACTCATAACAATCATGATTTACGAATTCAAAGGTTTTAAACCCGTCATCCATGCATCGAGTTTCATACATCCGCAAGCGACCGTGATTGGCAATGTGGTTATTGGATGTGATGTGTATGTCGCTGCGGGCGCCGTTATTAGAGGCGATTGGGGTGCTATTATTATCGAAGATGGGTGCAATGTTCAAGAAAATTGTGTTATTCATATGTTTCCTGGCAAGACCGTTACCTTGAAAGAAGCGGCACATATTGGTCACGGTGCTGTGATTCATGGCGCGACAATTGGGCGCAATGTCTTAGTGGGTATGAATAGTGTCGTGATGGACGGGGCGGATATTGGCGATGAAAGCATCATCGGAGCATTGAGTTTTATCAAACGGGAAGAGCAAATACCGCAGCGTAGTCTTGTCGTTGGCAATCCTGCCCGCGTCATCCGTGAAGTATCGGACGAGATGTTAGAATGGAAAACGCGCGGCACAGAGTTATATCAGCAACTGCCCAGAGAACTTTATGAGACTTTAAAACCTTGTGAGCCACTCCGTGAAATGCCTGTTGACAGACCAAAACAAGCCATATTGTTTGAAACATGGCAAAATTTAAAGAAATGATAAATGATGAACGATGAATTTGCAAAACGTTGATTTCTAACTAATTGCAAAACGAAGTTGGTCAGTTTATTTTTCATTGTTCAAATAAAAAAAAGGCATAAATACTGAGGGGGGTGCTTTTCACCTCGCTCTCATTTTTTAATAAATATGAATCGTTACATCATCATCGGAATCGTCGTTGCGACCATATTAGGCTTGTTCTTTTGGATGGGCCAACGCAGCAAAGACCGTTTCGATTGGACTGAAACCTACGACGAAAAGAGTAAAGAGCCTTATGGCACACACATTGCCCACGATATACTGAGGGGGTATTTGCCAACGGGACAACTCGAAGATATGAAGCAAAAAGTTTCTGAATCACTCCCGATAGACGGTAGTGGGGTGACGACTGCGAATTATGTCTTTGTCGGCGATGGTTTTTTTACAGATACAGCCGATTTGGACAAGTTGATGCTGTTTGTTCACAACGGCGGGCGGGCGTTCATCTCGGCGAATGCCGTACCTAATTATTTTTTGAAACGGATTTCTTATACCGTCTGTGATACGGTTTTTGGGCAAGAAGAGGAAGACCGTTATTTTCATGGGTATCACTCGTTTAATGCGAGTTATCACGATACCGTAGCTTTGAACCTAAAACACCCACAACTAATTGAACAACAACCTTTTACATGCGTTTTTTTCTATAAAAACGAGCCTTTTAACTATCCCTTTTCTTATATTGATACTCTCGAATCAGAAGTCCTTTTAGATGATTGCCCAGAAAAATCGTCTTCGGTAGTGCCTATCGGCACTTTGGATACCACAAAAATCAATTTTTTGAAGGTCGCCTACGGCAAAGGGGCGGTCTTTTTACATACGACTCCCTTGGCTTTTACTAATATTGAACTGTTGGATTCTATGCGTTTGCGCTATGCCGAAAAAGCCTTATCGCACCTTCAAAATGGCGTGATTTATTGGGATACGAAGAGCCGTGTTTCCCGCGATGTCATCAATCGGATGAATGGCAGCAATATCAAATTGGATAGAGAAAGTCCTTTGAAATACGTTTTAGCGCAGCCGTCATTGCGATGGGCGTGGTTCCTCTTTTTAGGTTTGGTGGTGGCTTATTTGATTTTTTTTGCCAAACGAAGGCAACGTATTATCCCTGTTTTGGAAGAAAAAGTGAATACATCACTACAATTTATACAGACAATTGGTTTGATGTACTTCCGACAAAACGAGCAAGTCAATATATGCGACTTGAAAATGAAGCAATTTCAGACCTTTGTCCGAGAGCGTTATAAATTGCTGACGCGGACGATGGATGATGAATTTGTTAAAACATTGGCGATGAAATCAGGTATTTCCGATTCTGATATAAGAGCTATTACATTGTTTGAAAAACGCATTGTTCACAACGATATTACAGAAAATATAATGATAGAATTTCATCATTTGCTGAATCGGTTTTATAAAAATTGTAAATAAAAATTAACGAGAAATGAATCCAGTAACATCAGGGTTGTTTTCCTTAGAAGGTAAAGTCATCGTTGTCACAGGTGGCACGGGTATTTTAGGCACCAGTTTCGCCCACGCCATTATTGACGCTGGCGGCACAGTTGCGATTTTGAATACAAATGAAGAAAAAGGCATAAAAGCCATCGCAGCTATCAAAGCAAAAGGCGGAAAAGCGATGTCCATTGCGGGTAGTGTTTTAGACGAAGAAAAAATGGAAGCGGCACGGGATAAGATATTAGAGAAATATGGGAAAATTGACGGTTTAGTCAATGCCGCTGGGGGCAACGTGCCAGAAGGCGTTTTAAAACCCGAAAATGATGTCTTCAATATGAACATCGAAGGCATGAAAAAAGCCTTGGATCTCAATCTCTGGGGAACGCTTGTACCTGTTCAAGTTTTTGGACCCGTTATCGCTAAAACGGGCAATGGCAGTATCGTGAATATTTCATCTGTGAGTCCCAAAAGAGCGATTACGCGCGTGTTGGGTTACAGTATGGGCAAAGCAGCTATTGATATTTATACAAAATGGTTTGCCTTAGAAATGGCGAATCGTTATGGCGATGCGGTGCGTATGAACTCCATTATGCCTGGTTTCTTCTTAACAGACCAAAATCGGGCTTTATTGACTAATCCTGACGGTTCGCTCACCTCACGCGGCGAGTCGATTATCCGTCAAACACCTTTCAAACGTTTCGGACATCCCGACGAGTTAGTCGGTGCCTTGATATGGCTGTTGAGCGATGCCTCGAAATTTGTTACAGGGATGGATATTGGCGTGGATGGCGGGTTTACGATTAATAGTGGGGTTTGATTTACTGAGGGGTATGTGATTTTTACAAAAAAGGATGTTGTCGCTTATAGTGACAACATCCTTTTTCAATATTTTAGTATTTAATTCTAAAAAAATAGCCCTCTGATAATGTCAGAAGGCTATGTAAATCATTAATAATCAAATTATTATGTTATTGTGGTCCGTGTAGGATTCGAACCTACGACCCCCTGCTTGTAAGGCAGGTGCTCTAAACCAACTGAGCTAACAGACCGTTCCGTTGAAAGGCGGTGCAAATATACAATGATTGATTTCAGAATAACAAATTTTATTTCGTCTTTTTTGTAAAAATTAATTTCTACACTCTTCTTTATGCCTTTTTCTTTATTCATACTTTGAGTAAAGCCTCTATCTTTTTATAATTCAAAAAGCCCATAACCCATGCTAACAGAATGCATAATACCGTAGCAATTGCCATGTTGATATGCCAAAAAGGCGTAATAGAGAGGTGTTTCGAAAAAAAACTGATGATAAAAACCGCTACGGCGAACCCCAAAATAGTGAATCCCCAACGCAAATAGCCTCGCTCTCGGGTACTGGGAACGAGTTTTTTTGATAAGAAAATCAAAGCCAGTAAGACAAAAGATTGAGTGAAAAATGTAGAAAAAGCAGAACCCAAAGCTTTAAAAGGCGGTATCAAAACGATATTTAAAACAATATTTAAAACAAAAGCCGCTACAAAAGTGCGATTCATGCGCTGAACAGCACCCGCTGCCCCAATAAGGGTACTGTAAACAAAGGTGCCACTCACTGCTACAAAACTGCACATCAAAACCCCCAGTACATCGCCTGAATAAGGTGTGGCTTCGTGATAAAGCATCTGCATAATATCGGCTCGGAAAAACCACACTGTTCCCGCACATGTCAAAGCGGCAACCATTAATATTTGAAAACTAAATCGTAACAAAGCCGTTACGGACTCACCCATTTTAATTTGCCTTGAAAACATCGGCATTAATAAACCTGCAAAAAGTAACCCTAAGACATTGACAGCATCTAACAAACGATACGCAGAGGCATAAATCCCAGCTTGTCGCGCACCATCTGTTAACATCCTTTCAAGCATGACCATATCGGTTCGGGTATAAATAGTCATTAAAAAGATGGCGAGTGCATATGGCATTGCCCCCCTCAGTATAGACACCAAAAAGGGACGAGTGAACCGAATCTGAAACCACGCCACTTGGTGATAACACAAGCTAAAAGTGACTAAAATGCTGATAAACATCGTAAAATTCTGGGCATGAATGAACCACTCAATCTGAAATGAGAACTTAAAAGGCTCAACAAACAACAACACAGGACAAATAATAAGCAGCAGCAAACGGTCTAATACACTCAAAAAACTGTTCAATGTGTATAGACCCAAACTCGCCATATTGGAACGCAAATAGGCACTCAAAGAGAGCAAAATGTTGAAGAGTCCCAATGACAGAATCATCGGATAGTAGCGTGTTTCGTATCCAAAAATGAAGGTAGCTAACAGTAAAAAGAATAAATATGCGCCCGCTAAGACGATTTTCAAGGACAAAATGCCTGAAAAATAACGGGTCAATAGATGCCGATTTTGAGCAATTTCACGGCTGTTAAAATTTTGAATACCAAAATCATTGATAATTTGTAGCAAAAATGAAAAGCTAAAAAGGGCGGCATAGACCCCATATACTGTCTCCCCTACGCGGTTCTGAACCGTGCGGTCAATGCCAAAAATATACAAAGGCTTGATAAGTAAATTGATAGCAATAAGAAAGACGATGTTCTTAAAGAATTCTTTATTCATGTCGGCGTGAAGGATACAGCCTTACTTCAAATTAAGCATCATTTTGATATCTGAGCCTTCATATACCGACATTTCAGCGTCTAAACTTGTTTCCCGAAAGCCATAAGTGCGGAATAACTCAACCGAAGCCGTCAATTTGGAACTCGTAACCAAATAAACTTGGCGCGCTCCCGCTAAACGGACTTTGTCAACAGCCGCATTAAGGAGTCGTTTACCAATATTTTTGCCGCGATACTCAGGGGCGACTGCCATATCGGCGATTTCGTAGAGCTTGTTATTTTCTTTTAAAATAGCACATGTTCCGATTATTTCGTCGCCTGATTGAGCGAAAAGGATAAAACCGCCTGCGTTTATAATGCTTGTTTCAGGGTCTTCAAGATGATTACTTAATTGCTTACCGAAATAAGTCGTCATCCATTCTGCATTGAGTTGTGCAAATACTTCGCGGTATTCGGGTGCATAATCTATAATTTCAACAGTTGTTAATGTAGCTTCCATGACGATTGCAGGTGTATTTGATGAGAAAAAATTGTTTATAGTTGATTGTTGGACAAAGCACAAATTTAAGGTTTAATCTGCAATTCCTTACTATTGAGACAACAGATTTAATATATAGTTCACGCTTGAATTTTATTTTCTGAACTCGACCTATGCACAATATTTTAACATCTAAAATACGTTATTGATTATGGATGATTCAAAACACTATTTTTTTTCTCAAAAAAGTGACCCCTCAGTATCAGACGTTTAAAATGCCGTAACTTCACGCGATTTTTTTCAAGGTTTTAAATAAAAATATGGGTTTTTATATAAAAAATAAGTATCGTTTACTTGTCATTAGTTCAATACGAGGTGTACTGTTATACTTCACTTTTTTGGTTTTACAAGGTTGCGCCAATATCGTTGCGCCAACCGGTGGTGATAAGGATACTTTATCGCCAAAAATCGTTGAAGAAAAATCAACGCTTAACTTTCAAACCAATTTTAAAAAACAGCGCATTGAGTTGACTTTTGATGAATGGATTAAGCTCGATGATGCTTTCAATCAAGTGGTCGTATCGCCGCCCCTTGATGAACCACCACAAGTAACGCAAGATGGTAAAAAAATCATTTTTGAATTCGGGAAAAAGGAGGTTTTGCGTGAAAATGCCACTTATACCATCAATTTTGGCGCGGCTGTCAAAGATTTGAGCGAAGGCAATGTAGCAAAAAACCTGCGTTTTGTTTTCTCAACAGGCAATATTATTGACTCATTAACGGTACGCGGACGGGTCGTTGATGCTGTCACAGGCGACCCTTTGGAAGGCGTTGTTTTAATGTTGTATGACAATTTTGCAGACTCTGTGGTGCGTAAAATTAAGCCTTTTTACTTCGGTAGAACGGATAAAAATGGTGAAGCCATCATTGACAATGTGCGCGAAGGCACGTTTAAAGTCTTTGCCTTGCTCGATAAAGATTTGAATTATTTATACAATCAAGACATTGAGCGCATCGGATTTACTGATTCTCTTTTTCATGTAACAGCCGATTTTACGGCGTCTAAAATGAAGGCAGATACGGCTCAAAGCGCCAAAAAAGATTCGATAAATAAATCAAATATTAAAACACAAGTGATTGAAAAGCAAACAGGTATGATAAACATCCGCTTGTTTGACCCACCTAAGAAATGGCAACTATTGACGAAAGAAACGGATAAATACGGCGTTATAAAAATCAATGCCAATCAAGACCCCACGGCTGCCAAAGTGACTTTTGACAACGTGAAACAAAAAATAAACATAGAAATCAATAAAGATACGATACTCGCTTATTATGATTTGCCATCAGGCGATGACTCTTGGAATATGTATGTTAAAATCGATACCTTTCTAACAGACACAGTGCGCATCAGAACACGTGGACGAGCAGATTTTTTTAAGAAAAATAAAACATTGACACCCCTCAGTATTCAGTCCAATTATACCTTAAATCCGACCAAACCCTTTGCGTTGGCTTTTTCAAATCCAATAGAAAGCATTGATAGTCAAAAGGTTATCTTATTGGATTCAGCGCGACAAAGCATTCCCCTCCATATGCGATATGATTCGACGAGTAACCGAAAGTTGATTTTCGATGTCGCTTGGATGGAAGGGATGTCTTATTCTCTAACGATATTGCCACAAGCTCTAACTGATATTTTTGGTTTGAAAAACGATACTGTTGTGACCAAAATACAAGTGCAGAAAAAATCTGAATTGGGTGCTATCATTGTGAAAGTCAAAGGCTTAGATACCTTGAAACATTATGTTGTTCAGGTCATAAATGCCTCCGAGGGCGTTGAAGCAGCATTTTTTGTTGACAACAAAAAAACTGCTGAAAAGCGTTTTGAGATGATACCACCCGCCGAGTATAAACTAAAAGTGATAGAAGACACCAATCTGAATCGTCGTTGGGATACTGGCAATTACGACACTAAAAGCCAACCCGAACGCATTTTTTGGAAAAAAATTGAAGGACTTCGCGCTGATTGGGAAGTTGAATCTGAAATAGACTTAAGCTTTGAAAAATGAGTTTTTTTGACATCAACAACATCGCTTTTGAGCTACTCGATTACAAAATGAGTTGGCTCGAATTGGTCGCCACGATTTTCGGGCTGCTCGCCGTTTGGTTGAGTGCCCGTGAGCATATTGCAAATTGGGGAATTGGATTAGTTAATATCGTTTGTTCGGGCGTGATTTTTTATAAATTGAGCCTGTATTCCGATTTTTTTCTACAGATTTATTTTTTCATAACAGGTGTTTATGGCTGGTGGTTGTGGTCAAAAGTAAAATCCGAAACGCATGAAAAAGTGGTGATTATCAATTGGTTACCTCGAAATCTGCAAATTTTGATGATTGTTACTATTATCGTTTCAACCATCGGAATTGGTTCAATGGTCACAAAACTGCATATTTGGTACCCTACTTTATTTCCCACCGAAGCGGCATTCCCTTACGCCGATACGCTGGTGATGACGATGAGTATTTTTGGTAACTTGTTGTTGACGATGAAAAAAATAGAGTCGTGGGTGCTGTGGGTTTTGGTGGATATTATTGCCCCAATTTTATACTTTCAAAAAGGTATTTTGTTGATTACGTTTGAATATGTGGTTTTTCTGGGATTGGCTTCGTTTGCACTGTATAATTGGTTGCGGATTTATAGGGAGAGAACTAAGGGCGCATAAACTATTTCTTTGCAATAAACAAAAAGTATATTATTTTTGCAAAACAATAAAATTTGTTTAACAAATGTATTCAAAAGAACAACAACGCCACCTTTATGACCTGTCGAAAAGACTTTTAAGTGAAAATACTGAGGGGGGGGATTCTCCAAATCCAAAGACAACAGTTGCCGATTTGCAGGAACTTTTGCGCTACCACGAATGGCGTTACTACATCTTAGATGACCCACAAATCAGTGACTATGAGTACGATATGCTTTACAAAAAATTGGAAGCCCTCGAAGACTTGTATCCTGAATTACAAACACCCGGCTCACCCACAATGCGGGTCGGTAACGATATAACAACCGATTTTAAGACAGTGCCGCATTTGACAAAAATGCTGTCACTTGAAAATTCGTACAACGCCGAAGACCTGAATGATTTTGACGTGCAGGTGAAAAAGTTAGCAGATTTGGAAGCAGAAGTAGAGATAGAATACATTGTTGAACCTAAATTTGACGGTGGCACAATTGCTTTGGTTTATGAAAACGACGTGTTAATACGTGCCGCAACTCGAGGTAATGGCACAATGGGCGAGGAAATGACGGCAAACGCAAAGGTCATGCGCTCGATTCCGTTGCGTGCTGCGTTTTCAAAATCGGGTATTCAAAAAGTAGAATTGCGGGGTGAAGCCTTGATTCGGAAAGATATTTTTGACAAAGCCAACAAACAACGAGAAGCCGACGGGCAGCCCCTTTTTGCCAATCCACGCAATGCGGCAACAGGCGGTTTACGGACAAAAGACCCAAAGGAAACGAAGGCACGTGGGCTTGAAGCCTTCGTTTATCAGCTCGGATATGCTGAGAATACTGAGGGGGGGCTTGTATCAAATCAGTTCAAAACACACCATGATTCGATTGAATATTTAGGTAGTTTGGGGTTTAAAGTACCGTTTGCTGCTACAAAAGTGTGTAAAAACATAGCCGAAGTCATCGCTTTTTGTAATGAATGGCAAGAGAAACGCGACAGTTATGACTACGAAATAGACGGCATGGTTGTTAAAGTCAATGACTTGGAATTGCAATCACGTTGTGGCTACACGTCGCATCATCCGCGGTGGGCAATTGCTTTCAAATTTAAGGCAAAACAGGCGACGACAAAACTGTTGAATGTCGAATATCAAGTCGGAAAGGTTGGTTCTATTACGCCTGTCGCGAAGTTACAGCCAATTCAGTTGGCGGGTGTAACAGTGTCGTCGGTGTCATTGCACAACGAGGATTTTATTTCATCAAAAGACATTCGCATTGGCGATACGGTTTTGGTGGAAAGGGCAGGCGATGTCATTCCTTACATCGTCAAACCGATGGCGGACTTGCGCGATGGCACGGAACAAGTTATTGAATATCCCAAATTTTGTCCTATCAACAAGGTTGAAAAAATGCCTTTAGTACGTGAAGAAGGCGAATCCGCTTGGCGGTGTCCTGTCTGTACCTGTGGGGCGCAAGATTATCAACGGTTCGTTTTTCATGCTTCTAAAGATGCGATGGATATTGAAGGGTTGTCGAAAGCAACGATTGAAAAATTTAGAGAATTGGGTTGGCTACGGACACTTGCTGATTTGTATCGGTTGGATTATGAAAAAATATCAAAATTGGAAGGTTTTGGCAAAAAATCAGCAGATAACCTTGAAAAGGCGATTGAAAAAGCAAAAAAGAACCCTATTCAACGCCTTTTGCACAGTTTGAGCGTTCATCATTTGGGTAAAAAAGCGGCTAAATTGCTGGCAGCAGAAGTCGAACACGTCTTGGATTTAGCCAATTTTGATGTCCAAAGATTGACTTCTGTTAAAGAAATTGGTCCTGTTTTAGCAGAAAATGTGGTTGACTATTTTAAAAATGAAAAAAATATTGCGGTTCTGAAAGACATGGAAAGTCTCGGTGTCAACCTCACCGCAACCGATGAAGACCGTAAATTGGCTCAAAATACTGAGGGGGTACTTTTTGGCAAAACGATATTGTTTACTGGTACTTTAATGCAATTTCCACGTGAACAAGCTGAAAAAGCGGCAGCAGGAGCAGGAGCCACTCTCGCTTCGAGCGTTTCAAAAAATCTGAATATCCTTGTTGTCGGCGAAAAAGCGGGGTCAAAATTGAAAAAAGCACAGGATTTGAAAACCGTTCAAATATTGTCGGAACAGGAGTTTTTGGATTTGATTAAGTGAGTTATGAATTATGAGTTATGAGTTATGAGTTATGAGTTATGAGTATTTTTCAACTCATAACTCATAACTCATAACTCATAATTCTTATTTCTCCATCAACATAATCGCGGCCATCGTCTCAATGCCTTCAAACAAGCAACCAATCCGTATATTTTCATTCTCACCATGTTGATTATTGTCGTAATTGACCACAGGAACGGTCAACGGGGGCGTATTGAGTATGTCTTCAAATAAAAATAAAGGCAAACTGCCGCCTGCCGAAGGCATCAAAATCACCGCTTCTTTTGTCGAATTTTGAACAGCTTTGACGACACGCTGCGCCAACGGCAGATCCATAGACGTGCGCTGTGCATTGTAGCCGCTGCCCGTTCTGATGGTGGCAATGTTTGGAAATTTCATGCGTTCCTCGTCCGTTGGTTCGCGGTCAAATACTTCGTAGCCTTGCTTTTTGATGTGATTTATGACTTTTTTTACCTGTTTTTGCACATCATTGCCTTTAACGAGGCGTAAATCGAGCGTAACGGTTGCCATTGTCGGAATAATATTCGATGCCAATTTACCGACATTGGCACTCACAATGCCGTTGATATTGAGTGTTGGCAGCGTTGTGATGGACTCCAAAAACGTTCTTTCGGTGCTTTCTGCTTGTGCAAAAGCCAATTCACGTTGCATCATAGGCGCAGGGTCGGGAATGGCAGCAAGGGCTTCGCGCTCCAATTTACTGAGGGGTATCACATCGTCATAAAAACCGTCAATCGTAACGCGTCCTTCGTCGTCCTTCATGGTCGCAAGTAAACGGGTCAATTTCCATGCAGGATTGGGTGCCCAATTGCCATAATTACCTGAGTGAAGTGGGCGTTTTGCACCAAAAACAGTCACATTCATGTTTACATCGCCACGAACACCAAAAACAATTTGCTTGCGACCCGACGCATGAAGGGGACCATCGGATATGACCCACATATCGGCTTTCAAAAGGGCTTTGTTTTTTTCCAAAATTTCATTCAGATACGTTGAGCCTTTTTCTTCTTCGCCTTCAAATAGAAATTTGATATTAATCGTAGGTGAAATACCGTTTTGCCGCAAGGCATCATAAGCATTAATGATGGCAAAAACACCCGCTTTGTCGTCTGACGATGAGCGTCCATAAATGCGATAATCCATATTTAATGGTTCGTTTTCCTTTGGAAAATCTATGAATTTGCCGCCTTTTTCAAGGGAAGTCGTAGCCATTTGGGGTTTGAAAGGCGACAAACCCTCTGCCCATTTATCGGGATTGACAGGTTGTCCGTCATAGTGGGCATAAAAAACGATGGTGGTCGTTGCATTCGGCACTTTTACTTCTCCGAAAACTGCTGGAATTGCCCCTTTTGTTGTGCCTTGCAACAATTGTACATTGGTAATGCCTCGTTTTTTCATCATGTCTGATATGAATCGGGCATTGGCAGATAATGAACCAGTATCGTTCATCGTGTTAGGCAAAGACAAGAATGTGGCGTATTCTTTCAACAAAGCATGTTGCCGTTTTTGATGAAAAGCGGTCACTTTACTGAGGGGTATGTTTTGACTGTATAAAACGGAAACAATAGTTATTAAATAAATAGAAAATAGAATTTGTTTCATGATTTTAGTTTGATTTTAAATGTAATTATACTAAATGAAAAGTGAAAAATATAAAACATTGGTTATGAATAAATTAATTCTATTATTTTAGGCAAACCATTTTCAAATGAGTATAGATTATTTTTATTGAAATTAACAATCACAAAATAAGTATTTAATTTCAATTAGTATCATTGTCATCAACATGCAAGAGATGTAAAAAGCGATGCACAATCGGTGCGAAAAAAATGCCCATTACCGACAAGAAAGTTACACCGCTATATATGGCATAAAGGGCTGAAAAAATCTTACCCGCGTCAGATTCCATCAAGCCAATCGGACCCATCCCTGTCAAAATCATGGAAGCACCCAGAAAGGCATCCACCCATGACGGTTTATCGGTTTTGATGTTTTCTTGACCAAAATACCAATAGCCCAGTGTACCAATCATCAAGGAAAATAGTAATAAAATAATAGAAATAAAAAAGTATTTGAACACCCGTTGCCGATATTTTTCAGGCGAAGCAAGGGGTTCGTTTTTATGCTCAAAATTCAAAATAGTGCTGTTTATAATTCTGCGATTACTCATTCTTATTAATTTAAGTTGGAAAAGAAATTTTACCCATCGAAACACTTGGAATGCCTTCACGTGTGCCAAAATTTGTGTTATTTCCTGCTACACATTCATTGGCTAAAATGGCGAATAAAATGGCTTCTTTAGCATCACCATTAATGCTCAATGCGTCTGTTTTGTTGAATGACATAGTAGGCAATAATTCTTTTAAGTATTTGACTAACAAAGGATTGTGCATGCCTCCTCCGCTCATATAAATTTTAAACTGCTGTATAGTTGCTTCATCCATGTGCTTTTGTTTGAATAAATTTTGTATCGCTTTGGCAATTGTTTCTGCTGAAAAACGCGTAAGGGTTGCCATGAGGTCAAATACTGAGGGGGTGATTTTTAAGTCGTTCATGCTTTTTTCAACATACGCTCTATTGAACAATTCAGGGCCAGTGGTCTTAGGAAAAGGTTGTTTGAAAAAATCATTCTCCTTTAAAGCCGCTAAAAGTTCGGGAATAACCTTTCCCGCAAGCGCAATCTCTGCGTTTTTATCATAGCTTTTTTCTGGAAAATAGTGTTTTGTGAAAGCATCCAAAAGTGTATTTCCGGGACCTGTATCCGTTACAAAAACCTCAGAGGCATCAAGGGAAGAGGGCAAATAAGTGAAATTGGCAATACCGCCCATATTGAGCATCAAGCGGTTTTCCGAAGGGTCTGAAAAAATAAAATAGTCGCCATAAACGGCTAAAGGTGCGCCTTCACCACCCGCCGCGACGTGTTTTTGACGAAAATCGCTGATTGTGATGATGCCTGTTGTAACGGCAATGTGGTCGCCGTCACCGATTTGCAAGGTGGCGTTTGGAAATTGTTCGAGTTGATGCAGCATTTTAGGCGCGTGAAAAACAGTTTGTCCATGACTGGCTATTAAATCCACTTCATTTTTAGCAATCTGCCATTTTTTTAAACAATCCAAAATCATATCGCCATGCAAACGCCCTATCCAGGCATTGAGTAAGGTTAAGTGTTGAAAATCAATGTTTTGTTTAGCAAAAATTTTTCTTATTTCTGTTTTGACCCCCTCAGTATAATCCACTGTTTCAAAGTTCAAAAGGGTGATTTTTGTTCGGCTACCGTTGCCTTCGATACGCACATGAGCTACATCTAAACCATCCAATGAAGTACCTGACATCAAGCCGATAATGTGGCGCACTGGCTTTTGAGCAATAGAATAAAGTCGTTCAACATTCTGATTCATAAAAATTCATTTTTTTATTCGACACGAAGATAGTGAAGCGCAAAGTTTCTCAATACTTTGAACCGTTGTATCTTCGCAACATAAAAAAATAGCAATGGAAAAACGATATTATACTTCGACGAATTGGGCACCGTGGCTGGGGTTTGCCTTCGCTGTTTCGCCCTTTTTTCTCACCTTTGTCAGTGATATTTGGTTATTGGTTTTTCTCATTTTTTTGAGCTTTTTGCCTGCGATTGTTGTGGGATTGACACTGAAAGGGTACTTTTTGCTTGAAAATAATCAAGTAAAGTTTTGTTATCAACGCAAACATGGTCGTAACACTCTTTTTGCCATCAGCCTGGTGGACATTACGCGCATCAAAAGGGTTGGGAAATCGGTCGCAATTTCTTTCGATAAAGACGATGAAATTACTAAACGGATTCACGAAGCAGACGCGTTTGTTCAAGCGGTTTTAGAACGCAATCCACATATAGAATTGACGTAATTATTGAGATTAGACACACCCAATCAATAACATGCGTGCCTAACCTCAATAATTATGCCTCAAGAAAATATTTAGCCATGACAGTTTTTATACTTCTTGCCTGAACCACAAGGGCAAGGGTCATTACGCCCAACACGAGGAGCTGTATTGACAACCGTTACAGGGCGTTGTTGTTCACGCCCAGCGTTTGCGGCAACTTCGCGGACTGCACGACGTTCAGCATCAATACGTTCCATCTCCTTGTTAGTCATCTGATTACGCATATTGATTTTTGGTGGTGCGGGGGCTTGCTTGACCGTCGGATCGTCTTGTTGAATGTCCAACATCCCTTTTGAGAGATAAGCAGTGACTTCACGGTTGACTTTACCGATGAAGTCTTCAAAAAGATTATACGCTTCGACTTTATAAATCACCAACGGGTCTTTCTGCTCGAAACTGGCCCCTTGAACGGAGTCTTTCAACTCGTCCATATTGCGCAAATGTTCCTTCCATTCGTTGTCAATAATGGCTAATGAAATGGCTTTTTCAATATCGCGCCAGATGGATTTGCCTTTTGATTTCACGGCCGTTTCTAAATCTGCGGCAATACCTAAGGCACGCGCACGACCATCAGAAAACGGTACGGCAATCCGCTTATAACGATGTCCTTCATTAGCAAAAATTTGTTGACAAATAGGTAATAAAACCTCAATCGTCTTCTCTCCTTTGTGACGATAATGCGCCAAAAACTCCTTGTGAAATGTGTCAATCAACTCTGGAACAGTACCTTTTTTAAACTCTTCTTCTGTGATTTCAGGGTCAAAACCAAGGATTGCCCAGCTTGTCCGCTTGAAAGTCGCATAATCCAACACTTTTGTTTCTTCGATGATCCCCTCAGTAAGAGATGTAAACATGGTGTTTAAATCTACATCTAAACGCTCCCCGTTCAAGGCATTATACCGTTTTTTGTAAATGGCATCACGTTGAATATTCATGACATCATCGTACTCCAACAAGCGTTTACGAATACCGAAGTTGTTTTCTTCGACCTTCGTTTGCGCCCGTTCAATAGACTTTGACACCATCGAATGTTGAATCACTTCGCCCTCTTTATGTCCCATTCTGTCCATCAAACCCGCAATACGCTCCGATTGAAACAAACGCATCAATTCGTCTTCCAAAGACACATAAAACTGCGATGAACCTGGGTCACCTTGACGACCTGCACGACCCCGCAACTGACGGTCAACGCGCCGCGAGTCATGGCGTTCAGAACCAATAATTGCCAAACCGCCTACTTCTTTCACACCTTTGCCAAGCTTAATGTCCGTACCACGACCTGCCATATTCGTCGCAATCGTTACAGCACCCGGTTGACCGGCATTCGTGACAATTTCTGCTTCATGTTGATGCTGTTTTGCATTCAAAACGTTGTGCTTGATGCCGCGCATACTCAACATACGAGACAAAACCTCCGATTTTTCAACCGTTTTAGTACCTACCAAAACAGGTCGTCCTGCGGCTTGTAGCTTGACGATTTCATCCGCCATCGCATTGATTTTCTCACGTTCCGTCTTAAAAACCAAATCCTCGTCGTCTTTACGTGTAATTGGACGATTGGTGGGAATGACTACAACATCGAGTTTATAAATCTGCCAAAACTCATTGGCTTCTGTTTCTGCCGTACCCGTCATACCGCACAATTTGTGGTACATACGGAAGTAGTTTTGAAGCGTTACGGTCGCATAAGTCTGTGTTGTTTCACCAATTTTCACGTTTTCCTTAGCTTCTAAAGCTTGGTGCAAACCGTCCGAATAGCGACGCCCTTCCATGACACGACCTGTTTGTTCATCTACAATTTTGACTTCACCTTCTACAATGATGTACTCCGTATCTTTTTCAAACATCGTATACGCCTTCAAAAGTTGATTAACACCGTGCAAACGTTGCGATTTGATGGAATAATCTTGTGCCACCGAATCCTTCAACGCCGCTTTTTCTTCCTTCGGTACTGAGGGGTCTGCTTCGATGAGCATCATTTTTTCAGCAATATCAGGCATGATGAAAAAGTTAGCATCACCATGTGCTTTCGACATAAACTCTGCACCCAGTTCGGTCAATTCAACATTGCGATTTTTTTCATCAATCGTAAACAACAAAGGTTCGTCAACTACACCCATGCGTTTTGATTGCTCTTGCATGTAAATATTCTCTGTTTTTTGAAGCAAAACCTTCACACCTTCTTCAGAAAGAAACTTAATCAAAGCTCTATTTTTAGGTAAGGCTCTGTGCGCGCGTAAAAGTGACATACCAGCTTCGCCTTCATCTGTGCCGTATTTGCCTTCTGCAAAGAGGCGTTTGGCTTCAATAATATACTTATTTGCCAATTTCCTCTGCTCATCGAGCAAACGTTCTACCTCTGGTTTTAATGCCATATACTCTTGTGCATCCTGATCAGCCGTTACAGGTCCCGAAATGATAAGGGGTGTCCGCGCATCGTCAATCAACACCGAGTCTACCTCATCCACCATGGCATAATGATGCGGACGTTGTACCATTTCATCGAGTGAATGAACCATGTTGTCACGTAGGTAGTCGAAGCCAAATTCATTGTTTGTACCATACGTAATGTCGCACAAATACGCTTTACGGCGTTCCTCTGTGTGCGGTTGATATTTGTCAATACAGTCAACTGTCAAAAACAAAAACTCATAAATCGGTCCGTTCCACTCCGAGTCACGTCTTGCCAAATAGTCGTTGACGGTCACGATGTGAACGCCTTGACCTGACAAACCATTTAGATAAGCGGGCAATGTTGACACCAGCGTTTTACCTTCACCCGTCGCCATTTCTGCAATTTTACCATCATGTAACACCGCACCACCGATTAATTGTGTATCGAAATGCACCATATTCCAAGCAATTTCGCCACCCGCCGCTGTCCAACTGTTTTTCCAAATCGCTTTATCTCCCTCAATAGTTACGGGTTTTTTACCTTTTGCTGCCAACTCACGGTCATGTTGCGTAGCCGTTACCGTCATGGTTTCATTTTCAGAAAAACGTTTAGCCACTTGTTTGACAACCGCAAAGGCTTCGGGCAAAATTTCTTTTAAGATGACTTCTAAGTTCTGATTGCGCTCTTTTTTAAGCGTATCTACATGTTTGAAAAGGTTTTCTTTTTCATCAAAATCCTCTGTTTCGATAGCTTCTGTACGTACCTTTTCGATTTCAGCATCTATTTCAGACAGATAATCGGTGATTCTTTCTCTAAATTCTATGGTTTTGTTACGCACCTCGTCGTGACTGAGGGGGTGCATTGCTTCATAAAAGCTGTTGATTTCACCAACCAAAGGTTGGTAGGTTGCTAAGTCTTTTTCAACTTTAGTCTTGACACCAAAGACTTTTTTTATTAAATTAAACATCTTTTATTATTGATTATTTTTTATTGAATAAAGGCTATTGGATTGATAGCCAATGATTTGCATTGATTATTGTTAAATGATTATTGCCTAATTGCTCTTATTGATGAACGCTTGTCTATCAGCGACAGACAATAATCAATAAACAATCAGCAATAATCAATTAAGAAAGAAAGGGAATCTTAGGACGGACAAACCGCTTTCCGTTTTGGATAACGGGTTTTGATTCAGAGAAAATGATAGCGGCAGTCGGTTCAACAGTTTTGACAGCGACATCAGCCGATGTGAGCAGCGTTTCTTTTTGGTTCAAATAATATACAGGACTCAATTTTTCACCCCATGCATACTGTTGTGAAGAAGCAACAACCACCTTTTTGGCAAACAAATCGCTACCCGTCTGCATCTCCGCAGCTTTGTGTGGATACAAGATGTAAAATCCCAAAAGGGCTATCAGATTGAGTTCTTTCATTTCGACAATAAAAATTGAGCAAAAATACTTCCCGAATATTTCGGGATTCTAAGAAGAGAAGTCGTTTTCTAAACGCCGCGCAAAGATAAAAAGTTTTTTTACCTTTAAATATAAAGTTGTGTGAAAGCTAAATTCGTGCCGAGAGGAGTGGTATGACAAAATGGCAGTTAATTTATTTTTTTTGATAAAAAATACAGTAATTCACTTAAAGGTGAAATATTTTACTTTACTTTGTAAAAAAATAATGAGCATACATGAAGTTTGAACTTGTGAAATTAACCAAGCTGTCTGGTAGGAAAACAACAATTTATTCGGCTATTTTAGGTGACGATGAGCATACATTATTTGACAATTTTCTACTTGAAAACCGTAATGAGCATCTTGAAGAATTGCAATATATTCGCTCTCAATTAAAAACGATAGCTCATATAACAGGAGCTATTGAAACCTTTTTTACAAAATATGAAGGACTAAAAGTAGGCGAAGATGTTTATGCGTTATATCGTCGAAATCTTAGACTTTACTGTTTTCGATTAGGTAAAAGTATCGTTTTGTTAGGTGGCGGCGGTTGGAAAGAAGTTGCAAAATGGCAAGATGACCCTAAACTGTCACAAGAAGTAAATTATGTAAGGCATATGGCTAAATGTCTGGACCAACGTATTAAAGACCGTGAAATTTGGTGGAATGACATAGAGTTGGAAGGAATTTTTTCTTTGATGATGAAGATTTTGATTGAGAATCAACTATTTGTTCGGCTTATTTTTAAATATACAAAAACACAATTCAATATGAAAAAAATGGCTCGCTCTTATGAAAGTGTAATTTTAGATGAGTTCATAAATCTGGAAAACCCAGAATTAACAGTTGTATTAGAAAAAAAAATGCGACTGGCAGCAAAAATATATGATGCTATGCAAATACAAAAAATGAGCAATAAAACATTTGCTGAATCTCTACATATCAGCCCTTCACTTGTAACCAAATGGTTAAGTGGGCAACATAATTTTACAGTGGACACACTTGTAAGAATCGAACAAATTTTAGACATTGAGTTGATAAATTCAGAAAGAATTGCGGCTTAATGCCTGTTTTGTTTAGCTTCAATTGAAAAACAATAATAACTTTTTCTTTATTTATAAACTCCAAACGCCCCCCCTCAGTATTTTTGCACCTAAAAAAATACTAAACTCATGCAAACCGTATTTAAAAACACAAAACAGACAAAAAACGTCCGTTTTTATCCAATAGCCTTTCTCATTGCCTTTGCCGTGTTGTTGCAAGCCTGTGGCAAAAAAGACCTCCGTGACTATTATTTCCCACTCAAACAGTTGAAAGAACAATCAAAGGTGTATGAATATAAAATTTCAACTTCGGATACGTCTTTTACGATTTATTGGTATTATCAGACCATCGTTCAAGCAGATTCAGTCTATCTTATTGGCAATTGTTACGATGCAGGTTTTCATCCGTTGGTACTCATTCGTGAAGAGCAAGTGCCAAACGGCATGAAACTCAAAGAGTTGATATATTATGGTGTCAATACTGAGGGGTATGCCGTGCAGACAAGGGCAACCATTGAAGGGGGTGCCGTTTTTCCTTTCCAAGTGACAGACGATAAGAGCGTTTTTGTCAACGTTGTCAAATATACAGCTCCGAAAGATTCAACAATTCTGACAACATTGACCCGCAATAGACGTTTTTTACAAGATACAATCTACAATTTTAAAGGTAAAAATATAGATGCCGTCATTTTTGAAATGAAAGAAGAGCAATCGGAGCAAAACGCTAAAAGTGGTGGTTGGACACATATTTATCCGATTCAAGAGATTTATGCCAAAAACATTGGGCTTATTTATACAAAACGCTCGCTTGACAATGGGGCAAATTTTGAAACCCGATTGGTTGATATTTATACTATGAAAGATTTAGAAGCAAAATTTGAGCAACATCTTAATAAGAGTGAATAATTTAATGGTGAATGGTGAATCAATTCATCATTAAAATATTCACCTTTAATTGTTCATCCATAAAATCACCCCTCAGTATTTGAGGACTTTTTTTCTGAAAAAATGAAATTACTTAGACTCGTCTTCTTTTTTGTATTATTTCAAAATGTTTTGTCGGCACAAGTGCCTGCGCCAAATTTCAATTGTGTGCGCCGCGATACTTTGATATGGACTTTGCCCAACGTCACTTGTGGCTCTATCAATGCCTATTTAATTTATGCGGCGCGCAATCCCCAAGGCCCTTATCAATTATTGACAACTGTTACAAATCCTAATCAAACCCGCTATTTTCACAACAATATTGAAGGCGGAACGTGGTTTTATTACATGCAAACCGATGCGAATTGTGGCGTACAGACGCGTAGAAGCAGCGATACGCTCGACAACCAGCCACCCATATTGAACCCAGTTTTAGTCGTCAGCGTCTTAGATAACCGTTCTGTTGACATCCGTTGGCGGCGCAATCCATCGCCTGAAGTGGTCGGTTATATCATTTATAAATTAACTAATTCAGGGCTGATACCGATTGCAACCGTGCCAAATCGGGATACCATTCATTATGTAGATGCCACAGCGACTCCCTCAGTAAAAATCGAAACTTACCAAGTTTTAGCGGTTGATGCGTGTAATAATACGAGTCTTTTTGACCAAAATCACAATACTGTTTTGCTAAAAGCCACGCAAAGCAAATGCGACCAAACTATTACTTTGAAATGGAATATCTATAAAAATGCAGCCACGACCTTGTCAAAACATGAAATTTGGGTGGGTGAAAATGGGCGCAATCCCTCGCTTGTTGCCTCCGTGGGAGCTGCTGATACAACCTTTATATTGCGTAATGTGAAGGATAAAATACGTTATAATATTTTTGTAAAAGCCATCCAATCAGTCTCTAACATTGCCTCTCGTTCATCTGATACTACTATTTTAGCAGATATTATTAAGCCAGTGACGGTTTTATTATTGAAAAACGCCAGTATTACAGACAAAAAGCAAGTAGAAATTATTTGGCTTTGGAATCGTGATGCCAAGGTTGATTCGGTTCGCATACTGAGGGGGGATAAAGATTCGGATTATGTTGAAATTAAACGTTTTAAAGCACCCACTATCCTTGATGATGAATCTTTTTTTGTGGACACATCTGCCAACCCGAGCTTACATTCTTATTTTTATAAAATTGAAACTAAAGATCAGTGTGGCATCAGACGTTTGTCAAATTTTGCAATGACGCCACATTTGACAGGCAAAGGAGCAGCTAATCGACGTAACCTTTTGACTTGGAACCGACTTCAAGTACCGATTGGCGAAGTCATTGGCTATCAAATGTATCGTATTGTGGCAGGCGTCCCAACGCTTGTTGGCTTGCCTGTTGATACCTCTATTTTTGATTTCCCAGATGTTGTAGGCACTGATGAGCCTTTGGTGTGTTATCAATTAGGTGCAAATTTCCGATATACGTTGCCTGACGGTTCGACAGAAGAAGGCACTTCTTTTTCAAACATTGTTTGTGTTGACCAATTTTCTACGATTTGGGTACCTAATGCGTTTGCACCAAGTGGGAAAAACGTTGAGTTTCGCCCCATTTTCACATATGTGGAAACCATAAAAACGTACAAGATGGAAATATTTGACCGCTGGGGCAGTAAGATTTTTGAAACCACCGACCCGTTGTTGGGGTGGGACGGTCGGAAAGGTTCGCAGGCAATGCCGCAAGGAACTTATACTTTTTTAATAAAAGCGGATCAAAGTAATGGGCATACTTTTGCAGAACGCGGTGTTGTGATGTTGGTGCGCTAAGGTTTATGTGCGCTTAAAAGTCAAGGCATAAAATTTGTATAGTCTAAGATAAATGTTAAAAATGAGGCATTCAGCTAAAAAGTCTACCTTCATTCGATATTTTCCTTTAAATTTGGAAATCATAATAATAATAAAACTATATCTATCAAAATTCTTAAATCAAGGTTTAACATGAAAAAAATGTTCTTAATGGCAGCTTTCGCTGCATTTGCATTCGCCGCTAATGCACAAACTCAACCAACGGCTTCTACAACAGATATTGCTCCTGCACCGGCTAAAAAATCTTGCTGTGCCTCAATGGCAAAAGCAGAATGTGCAACAATGAGCAAAGCAGAATGTGCTAAGGCGATGTCAGAAGGTAAATGCGCTCCAGCAGCATCAGCTAAAACATCCATGGCTGCTAAAACTGAAAAATCAAGTGCTGCTAAAAAAGCAGTAGCGGCTAACAAACCGTAAACGCTATTTATAAAACAAAAACGGCTTTCACGATTGGTTTCGAGAAAGCCGTTTTTGTTTTATAAAAGCTTAAAAATACTGAGGGGATCAATTCTTACTTCAACATAGCCTTAATACGTTGATATTGTGCTTGGTTTGTTGCATGACCGCGACATGATTTCGCCGCCGCTTGAGCCTCAATGTTTCCTACACGATTGGAAGGGTTAGGATGTGTACTCAAAAACTCGGGGGGTGAATTGGCACTACCAATTTTTTTGAAAAAACCTGCCGCACCTGCGGGATTATACTCTGTACCACATAAGTAATTGACACTCATATTATCCGCCTCTGTTTCATGTTCACGGCTGAATTTTAGACCGACGACAGCAGAGGCAAGTTGAGCGGCATTCATTGCAGCTTTTTGGGTACTTTGACTTTTCCCTTGCGTCGCTACACTTGCCCCAATCGCTGCAAGAATCTGGACGCCATATGACTGATACAATTGACGCATCGAGTGCCGCTTATCCGCATGAGCAATTTCATGCCCCATTACACCTGCCAATTGGTCTTCTGTATCCAGGTATTTTATCAATCCTGTATAGACATAAATATAGCCGCCAGGTGTGCAAAAAGCGTTCAATGTCTTTGGGTCATTGATAATTTTAACTTGCCATGGGAAGTCCTTAGCGTGTTCAACACTCCCGCTGTTCAGAATTTTGCTTGTGATACCGCGTACATAACTATATACTTCTTCGTTACCACGTTCAGCTAAAATGGGGAATTCAGAAGGCTTGCTGCTGATTTCGGCGGCTGTTTGCTCCCCCATTTTCACATCTTCTGAAATATTCGGCATTAAAGCATTGGTAAGACCGTTGGTGACTGAACAACCAACATAACTCATTGAAAGCAGCACAAAAGCTGCTAAGACGAATTTATTTTTCCAAGTGTTCATTTATTTGTTGTTTTAAAAAATTAAAAAAAAGTATGTCAAATTAACCACAAAGATATGTTGTTTTAATAAAGAAGATTCCTAAAATTATCACAGTCAATATTTTATAATAATTAAAATACTTTTACTTGAACGACATATCCGATTAATCGGTAGTTAATAAACGATGGGCAAACAAACTGTAGTGTATAAAATGTCATCCAAAATTCTTTTTAATGAATCCTTAACGCCTTTAATACTGAGGGGTGTCACGAAGTTAATCGGACACCCCTCAGTATTAGGCTTATTTTAAATTATAAATTATCAAAAAGTACTGTTTTTCATCATAGAGATTTCCTTAAACGTGCCACTGGAATATTCAGTTGTTCGCGATATTTTGCCACCGTCCGACGAGCAATATTGTAGCCTTTATCTTGAAGCATAGATTTCAGTTTTTCATCAGAAAACGGCTTTCTATTGCTCTCTATTTTGATAATATCGGTCAAAATCTTTTTGACTTCTAAAGTAGACACTTCATCGCCTTCACTGGTTTGCAGCGATTCAGAGAAAAAATCTTTCAACCGTTTCGTACCAAATTCAGTTTGGACATATTTAGAATTGGCAACACGCGACACCGTCGAAATATCCAAACCTGTAACATCAGCAATATCTCTCAGAATCATCGGTTTCAGCCTTTTGTCATCGCCTGTCATGAAAAAATCTTGTTGATAAGTCATAATGGCGTACATTGTCTTGAACATTGTCTGTTCACGTTGCCTAATAGCATCAATAAACCACTTTGCTGAATCTATTTTTTGTTTAATAAACATCACGGCTTCCCTTTGCATACGCACGGATGTGTTTCTATTCCTTTGATTCTTGTACGATTTAAGCATTTCCCGATAATGTTCGCTAATACGTAAATCTGGAACATTACGGCTATCTACGCTCAACTCAAGGCGATTACCTTCTTTTGTTTCAATCGAAAAGTCAGGAACAACATATTGCATATTACGCTCACGTATACTGGCATGACCGCTCGCTGGTTTCGGGTTAAGTTTCAAAATTTCGTCTAATATATCTTTCAGTTGCTCTTCTGTAATATTCAGATGTTTTTGCATTTTTTGATAATGCTTTTTTGTAAACTCATCGAATAAATCATAGACCAACCGGGCTGCCAAACGCAGGTTTTTTACAATTTCAGCATCTGAGGACTGATTTTCCAACTTTTGCCGAATCTGAATCAATAAGCACTCTTGTAAAGTACGCGCACCAATACCGGGCGGGTCAAAACGTTGTATCTTTTCTAAAATAGCCACTACTTCTTTTTCATCGGTATGAATATTTTGCAAAAACAGGATGTCATCACAAATATTCACGGGTTCACGGCGCAAATACCCATCTTCATCAATAGAACCAATGATTTGTTTGGCAATTTGAATTTCACGCTCTGTTTTGAGGTCAAGTAACCCTAATTGCTCTTCTAAAAACTCATGAAAACTGTTTTCAAGGGCAATCGGAATGGTCTTTTCATCATCATCTGTATTACGGCTTTCTCCTTTCGTCTTGTATTCCGAAGGGTCATCTTCGGCATATCGTTCGAGGTACTCATCGAGTTCGTAGTCATCTTCACGAAGCGGCACTTCCTCCTCTTCTCGAAAATCTTCTGCGGTATCATCTGCTAATTCATCTTTTTCTGACTCAGTGTCTGTCTGTGGGTCTTCGGTACTGTAAGGGTCTTCATATTCATCGCCTGCTTCCAAAACAGGATTAATTTCCATTTCCTCTTGAATACGTTGTTCAAGTGCCGTTGTAGGTAATTGCAACAATTTCATTAACTGAATTTGTTGAGGCGAAAGACCAGGTGTAATGATTAGTACATTTCTTTGTCCAAGCATAGTTTAATACTTTATGTGTTCACGGAATTAAGTTAATAAAAAACGACTGATGCTTGGTTAATCCACTTTTCATAGTTAGAACGGTTTGGTGTAAATATCGGTTATAAAGTAAAGAAAATAAATTTATTTTTTTGCTTTACGCTTGCAAGTTTAAGGATATTTGATTGATAAATGCAAATTTTTTTTAAATTAAATTTTCGATATTTAATTTAAATTTTAAAAAAATTCATTTAAATAGTTGATTATCAATTTTTTAAATAATTTTTTTATTAAAAATTATTTTTTTAAAAAATCGCTACAAAAGGTATGCCAATCAAAATAAACAAAAATATATAAAATATAAAATATTTAATTATCAAAAAAGAAAACATAAATAAATATTCTAACAAGTTAAAGTTTTCATAATCTTTATCTTAAACTGCAAAAGGAAACCTAAAGTTACCAACGAGGTACTTTTAAGCAAATAAAAAAGTCCTGACTTGACGCAAAACGCCAAATCAGGACTTTTTCTATACAATTTTACATTAAAACAACATGCCTTGCGTTGAAGACGGCGGTATAAGACCTAAATGCAAAAAAGCTTTTTCCGTGGCTTCTCGACCCCTCGGCGTTCTATGTAGGTAACCTTCCATTATCAAAAACGGCTCATGTACTTCTTCTATCGTGCCAGCCTCCTCACCCACTGCCGTTGCTATGGTTGTAAGACCTACCGGACCACCTTTAAATTTGTGAATTATCGTTGACAAAATGCGGTTATCCATTTCGTCTAATCCGCTTTCATCCACGTTGAGCGCATTCAAACCAAATTTAGCGATTTCAATTTCAATTTTACCATCGCCTTTCATTTGTGCAAAGTCACGCACCCGACGCAAAAGAGCATTTGCAATACGCGGTGTTCCCCGCGACCGCCGTGCAATTTCCAAAGCGCCCCCCTCAGTAATCGGCAGGTTTAGAATCTCGGCGGAGCGAAAAAGGATTTTTTTCAAGGTCTCGACATCATAATAATCCAAAAGGCAATTGATACCAAAGCGCGCCCGCATCGGAGAGGTCAATAAACCCATGCGTGTAGTGGCACCCACAAGGGTAAAAGGGCTTAATGTTAACTGAATAGACCGTGCATTCGGACCCGAATCAATCATAATATCAATCCGATAATCCTCCATTGCAGAATAAAGATATTCTTCAACAACAGTATTTAAACGGTGGATTTCGTCAATAAACAAAACATCTCCAGCGTCTAAATTGGTCAAAAGGCCCGCCAAGTCACCCGGTTTTTCTAAAACAGGACCTGAAGTCATTTTTAAAGTTGCGCCCAATTCATTGGAAATAATATGAGCTAAAGTCGTTTTTCCAAGACCTGGTGGCCCATGCAAAAGCACATGATCGAGTGCTTCTCCCCTCAATTTGGCGGCACCAATAAAAATTTTAAGATTACTTACAATTTTGGACTGCCCACTAAAATCATCTAATGCCTTTGGACGTAAGGCACGTTCTATGATTTTTTCTTCACTTGATTGGGTTTTCCCCGTGGGATCAATATTTGGATTTGCCATTTACGCTTATTTCAAACAATTTATTTAGGCAAAATTAAACAAATTCTTCAAAACAAAAACACCGACCCGTATTTTTTAATAGTGGATAGACGATAATGGATAATTTCGTACAAAATTACCCCTTATCCAATATTCTCTTAATAAAAAAGCCGAATCCCGACATCGAGCGATGTCGGGATTCGTGCATGAGTGCAGAAAAGTTAAGTTTAAGGGGTGAAAGGAAATTATTAAGTTTGTTGCTAATACTAAGTGTTTATTATATTCTTAGTGTTTGTTATTTCTAATGTTTTTTGTAAAAATTAAAAGTGATTTAGTTCATTGAGTGTTATGTATATGTCTTGTCCAATTATTAAAGTTGTTCAATTAGTGTTAGTATAAGTTTTGCCCTATAAGAATTCGTTCAGTTAAGTGTGTGTGTATGTTTTGCCCTATAAAATGCGTCACCTTAGAATCGCGTTATCGAAAAAATTTGTAAGATTTGCTTTAATGAAGCTCTATTAAACTTGTGACATTCTTTCGGTTTGATGATACAAAGTTAGTATCCTGACTAAGTGAAGTCAAGGTTAAATTTCGCAATTATTTTATTTATATTTTTAGTTAATTGAAAATCAATAAATTGCAATGCCTCTTTCTTGTAATATAATTTTTAAGTATGTCTATTATAGCATAAACGGGTATAGAAACATACCCTTTTGAAGGCTGCACGAAAGAAGACAATCAGATTAATCCATCAAGGGAAGCAGGTTTTTTCAGCAAGTTTTCAAGAGAAATAGGAGAAATAAGGAGAAAAAAATGAGCGAAATATGTGACAGGCTATTTTAACGATTACCCAATATGCGATTCCCATTTTCATAACGCACAAGGAAGGCATCATTGAGCAACCGTTCTTTCGCCTTACGCAAAGCTGCTACAGCCGCCTCATAAGTGTCAAATGACAATAACACGCGCGTAAAACGTTTCCCATTGATGGTAGCGATTTCTGTCTCAAAATCACCTAAGTCTTCCACACGTTTCAATCTTTTGACATTGACATTGTCTAAATCAGTTTCATAAGCCATGACTTGGATTTTGAATTTGATGGATTCTATAGCGTGTTTCGGCTTTTCAGCTATTGGCATATTTTCCTTTGGCGTATCTTTTTGTTTCAAATCCGTCTTTCCAACAGTTTTTGTTGGGGTCAGTTGAGCATCCGTTACCGTTGCTTTTAGCAGTGCTGGCTCTGTGGAAGGGGTTTCTTTAGGTGCGCGCGTTCGGTTTGAAACCAATGCTGCATATCGTTCAAGATAAAAATCATGGATGTCATTTTTCAAGCTGTCTTTGGTTGAAAGCACCCTACTTCCCACCCGAAAACCGTCTTTTTCAACTTCTAAAGTATAAGTTTTTTCAGGTAAAACGGTGAACTGGTAACTCCCTTCTGTACACATCACAGACGACAACAGCCGCAAATCACTCTCATCATTTGAACGTTTTTCATAAAGTGATAAGCGAACGTTTTCTAAAAGACTTTTAGTGGTTTTATCAAAAATTCGCCCCGAAACAAGCAATTCACGCTTGATGTTGACGACAAAACTATAAATATCATCATCTCGGGAGCTGATTTTTTCCATACCATAGGCTCTGTTAGAAACAAAAAAACCGCCCGTTTTCGATTTATTTTTGACAAAATACCAATCATCAGCCCCCGAATTGAAGGGCGCACCTATATTTTGAGGCGGTGTCCAATATTGTAAAGACCCATAAGACTTAAAAATATCCAGACCACCCATCGTCGCCCGTCCATTTGAGGCGAAGTAAAGCATTTGTTCTTCGTCGTCATAAAAAGGCGTTACCTCATCCCCCTCAGTATTAATGATAGCACCGAGATTCATAGGGTTATCAAAATCCGAATTTTCTTTGTTGCGCGCACGCGACGACATCCAAATATCCATACCGCCCCGTCCACCTTTGCGATTGCTCGTAAAAAACAAAATTTCGCTGTTGCCTTTGTGAATCACATAAGGCTGTGTCGTCATGCCACTCGCATCAGAACTGTCGTGGTTGATGCGGTCAGAGAGCCGAATTGGTGGCGTCCAACCGTCTTTTATGCGTTTTAGATAATAAATACCACAGGTTTTTTGCTTTTTTTTGCCGACTTCACGACACATTGTACAGTAAAATCGGGAGCCATCGGGCGAAAAAGTTCCATTTCCAATAGGCGTAGATTCTGGAATCGGCAGACTTATTAAGGGTTCTGCTGCCGACCATTCATTGCCCAAAAATCGAGTCCGCAACAGTTTTGCCGCATCTTGCCAGCGTGAAGTAAAGTACAAAATATTGTCACCAAATGGCACGGGCGCAATATCATTTTCTTGCGTATTGACATTTTCGTTCAAGTGTTCCACAAAAATATCTTTCGTTTTTGTGGATTCCGATTCTTTAATGCCCAAGGCACAACCTGCGAGGTAATCGCCTATTTTTTCAGCCATTTTCTCCTGATCTTTGCCTTTGTAGTTGTTCAAATAAAACAAAAACTCTGGTACAGCTTCGTCCCATTCGCCAGCTTGTTGTAGGGCTTGTGCCAATTCTAAATGGATGTCAGGAAATTTTTGAGCGTCCAAAATCGGACGAAATAAGGCAATCGCCTTTCGATAATCACGACTACTTAAGTAAAGTAAAGCAGATTGGTAGGCAATTTCTGCATTTTTCGGCTTCAATTGATACGCCATTTCAAGGTAAGCCGCCGCCTCTACAAGTTTATCTTGATCAATGAGTTTTTTGGCTGCACGTACAAGGGGGTTGTATTTTTTGGGTGCAGAAGGTGTAAGCGTATTTTGCGCCCACAATACTGAGGGGGTCAAAAGAACAAAAAACAGGATGACAACGACCAATTTATAAGACATACGGTATGGATATTTTATGTTTTAGGTATCGTCGTCAAAGGCATTTTAACTCATAAGACATTGTTCCACGATTTTTGAAAAATGGGCATGTTCTAAAGCCAATACTTTTCGCGCTATATCTTTCGGCGAATCGGCCGCCGTGATTGCGGTTTTTGCTTGAAAAATAATATCGCCTTCGTCGTAATAAGCATTGCAAAAATGAATGGTTATGCCCGATTCTGTTTCGCCCGCTGCTTTGACAGCTTCGTGAACATGGTGTCCATACATCCCTTTTCCACCAAATTTTGGTAACAAAGCAGGATGAATATTGACTATCTTTTTTTCAAAATGTTTGACTAAATACGGTGGAATAAGTAGCAAAAACCCTGCCAAAACAATGAAATCCACACCTGCTTGTTTCAATGACTTTAAAAATAGCTGTTCATCATAAAGTATTGATTTTGTAATACTTAAAAGCGGAATATTGTTTTCAGCTGCTATATCATTAGCCCCCAACTCAGGTTTGTTGGAGACCAAAAGAGCCACTGATACTGAGGGGTGTTCTTGAAAATGTTGAATGATTTTGCGGGCATTACTGCCTGATCCAGATAAGAAAATAGCGATATGCGTTTTCTCTTGATGTTTCATGTCAATTACAGATTTTTTATTTTTATTAAATTTTAGGCATCATCCTTACCATACCTAAAATGTCTTCTCTTTCGGCTCTTAATGCCAAAATATAGTCATCACCTCCTGCATTTTGAGCCATTTTATTCAAGCGCATACAAGCCCTATAGTTATATTCTAACTCATTGTAAATCAAGGAGTAATAGCCTAAAAATGGCAAAATTAATATAAATAACCAGAACGCCCAGCTCCCGACAATAAGCCCAAGAAGGACTAAAATAAAATACTGAACCAAAGTCGCTCCTAAAGCCACTCCTGCCATTACGGGACCTTTAAATTCTAAATCAGACACCCGCTCGTCACGTATTTTTCGGCTGTACCAATTCGGCAAATAATGTCCATACCACCCAATTAAAAACGGCACAAATCCGATGATGAGTGCTAAGGTGTTTTTAAATCGAGCATGATACGGTTGCGCCACAGCCACATCTTTTAAGCCTATTGATTCTAATTCTGAAAAATAACTATCTGATTTTTCATTCACTATAAGATGTTGACTATCAGTCATTTCATTAAGATTATTAACCATTTCCTGTTGCGCTAAAAGCCTACGCGTAGAGTGTACCATGATAGGAAAAGTAGGTTGTGGAAATGAATTACGGTACAACAAAAGTAGTTTTTCAGCTAAATCGTCATCTTCTTTTTTTGCAATATGTACGAGACATGGTTTCATCGCCGCTTCCACATCTGCCGTCAATAGGTTAATCGCTTTTGATGCATTTTGGGCATGAATATCATAATAATTACTGAGGGGTATCGGCGCACCAACTTTTATCATTACTTCGCCGCGTGGCGTATGTGGGTCGCAGTAAGTCAAACCAATCGGTACGATTTGCAAATCCAGGTCGCCATATTTTTCATAATTGCTAAAAGCCATGCGCCCCAAACCTTTTTGAAGCGGGTGCAAACGTTTAGCCGTTATCGTCGTGCCTTCGCTGAAAATCATAATCGCTTTGTTTTCGCTCAACATATCACGAATTTTGTCCATGATAGCCGCATTTTGCCGCAAATTTTCAAAACCATCCCGAAAACGATAAATCGGAATCATTAATAAATTTTCTAATATACGCCTATAAAACGCTTTTTTAAACATATCGCCTCGTGTGATAAAATAAAAGTCACATTCCCAAAATACACATGCCAACAGCGTCGGTTCAAAAAAACCAGTCGGATGATTGACCGAAAAAATTACAGGTTTCCCTTGTGGTATGTTTTCGGCACCCGTAAAATATATTTTTTTAAAATAAATTTTAAATGCCAACGTCACAACAGGACGCACGATATGGTATAATTTCATAGCTGGTTTTTATTATCCGTTTGTCTTTTTTGCCTATTATTAAGGGCAATTCCACTCATTTTCGTCATTTTTGAATTGCGTTCAACGCAAAATTAAAAAGTTTCCTAATTTCGCCCCTCATGTCAGTCAAAAAGAAACTCATCATTATTGGCGGTCCGACGGCAAGCGGCAAAACCGATTGTGCGATTCAACTTGCCCAACACTTCGGCACGGAAATCCTGTCTGCCGATTCTCGTCAGTTCTACAAAGAAATGTCTATCGGCACTGCGAAGCCGCAACTTAGTGATTTAGCGAAAGTAAAGCATCATTTTATCAGTAATCTTTCCATTCACGATGCTTATTCGGTAGGTGATTTTGAGCGCGATGCCCTTGCCGTTTTGGAAACGATTTTTGAAAAACATGATATGGCTATCCTGGTTGGTGGCACTGGTTTGTACATTCGGGCAGTCTGTGAGGGGCTTGATGAGTTTCCAGAAGTGCTCCCCCATATCCGCAACGAATTTGAAGATATTTTTAAAAATGAAGGCATTGAACCGTTACAAAAACTATTACAAGAAGTTGATTATGAATATTTTACACAAGTTGACATGGGCAATCCCATGCGTCTCATACGTGCCTTATCGGTTTGGAAAGCAAGCGGTCAACCGTTTTCAAGTTTTAGGTCAGGCAACAAGGTGGAGCGCAATTTTACACCTATCTATATAGCTCTCGATTTGCCGCGTGAAGTCCTCTATGACCGCATCAATCGCCGTGTTGACTTGATGATGACAGAAGGTTTGCTCGAAGAAGCTAAAAGTTTGCATCCTTTCAAACACTTAAATGCTTTACAAACAGTCGGTTACACAGAACTTTTTGCTCATTTTGATGGTGAAATGACGCTGGATGAAGCGGTTGATAAAATAAAACAACATACTCGTAATTATGCTAAACGACAAATGACTTGGTTTCGGAAAAATGATTTTTGGCAACGTTTTTCACGTTTTGATACTGAGGGGGTGATTGGACTCCTTAATCAAAAATAATCGTCTTATTCCCACTAACAAAAACACGGTCGTCAAAAACCAATTTCAAAGCCTTGGCTAAGGTAATTTTCTCCACATCACGTCCCATTTGCGCCATCTCTTGCGGCGAGTGTGAATGGTCAGTGGGTATCACTTGTTGCATAATAATCGGTCCTTCGTCGAGGTTGTCGTTGACAAAATGTGCCGTTGCACCAATGATTTTTACGCCGCGTGACCACGCCTGACGGTAAGGATTAGCACCCATAAAAGCAGGTAAAAAAGAGTGGTGTATGTTGATAATTCGATTGTTATAATGTTCAACAAAAGTAGATGTGAGAACACGCATGTATTTTGCTAAGATAAGATAATCGGGTTTTAACTCATTAATTTTAAATAATATCTCCGTTTCATGTTCTTCTCTCGTTATATTTTCATGAGAAATATGAAAAAAGGGCAAACCAAATTGCTCAACGAACCCCCTCAGTATATCGTGGTTGCCAATAACTGCCAGAATCTCAGCGTTCAATTCATCAAATTGATGTCGAACGAGCAACTCGCCCAAGGCATGATGTTCTTTAGTAACTAACAAAACAATGCGCTTTTTCCGATTTTCTGAAATCGAAATATGTGCATCATCGGGCAAAATACCCATCAAACCGTTGCGAATACGGGCAGCATCCAGAACACCATCAATTTCTGTCCGCATAAAAAAGCGACCCGTTTTGGCTTCTACAAATTCATGGTTGCTGATGAGGTTCAAGTCATTGTGGTACAAAACACCTGAAACTTTATGTACTAAGCCCTTAGCATCAGAGCAATCTATTAATATGGTATGCGTCATTTTTAGATTGTTGTATTTGTTTATTCTTATAGAACCTTTATCATTAAATTCGTGCCATTCGTGAAATTCGTGTCATAACATGTGATTAGGGACAAATTTTGACGGCGAAATTAAACCTTGTTTTCAAAATGAAGTCAAAAAACTAAAATCAGTTAAAGCGTGAAGGAACAATTTTCAGACGAATACATTATGGAACTGCTGTCAACAGATGCGACTCATGAACGTGGGTTTCGGCTATTGATGCAGACTTATCAAGAGCCTTTGTACCGACATGTGCGCCGAATGGTTTTTGACCATGATGATGCGAATGATGTGATTCAGAACACTTTTATCAAGGTTTTTAGAAATATTGAGCGTTTTGAAGGCAAATCGAAGCTGTTTACATGGCTTTATCGCATAGCGACAAACGAAGCGATAACGTTTTTGAACAGCCGAAATCGCAAAGAGACCGATACGATTGACAACCCTGATAATGCTCGTATAGCGAATCAATTGACCGCGGATACGTTTTTTGACGGCGACTACATTCAGTTGAAATTGCAACAAGCGATTGCCTCATTACCCGATAAACAACGGGCGGTTTTTAACCTTCGGTATTACGATGAAATGCCTTATGAGGAAATGTCGGTGGTTTTAGAAACCTCGGTCGGTGCGCTAAAAGCTTCTTATCACCATGCCGCAAAAAAAGTAGAAGCATTTTTTAAAGGAATAGAACAAGATTAAATATTCAGACAACATGAAAAGAGAATTTGAAAAAGAACTACAAGACCTGTCCCCTTTCCTTGCTGATTTGAAAAAACAGCAGAAAGACGAGCCGTATAAAACACCACGTTTGTACTTCGATAACTTGGCAGACCAGATTATAGAAAAAGCAAAAGGTGAAACAAACACGGTCAAAGTACCCCCTCAGTATTATCGAACTCCGAGTCTTGCGCATCGCATAAATACTTGGTTATCAATCCTTTTTAAACCAAAATGGGCATTATCTGCCTTAGCTTTTGCCTTGGTATTGGGTGCAGGTTGGTATGCTGTTCAACAACAAAAATCGACAGCGATTTCAGGAGTACAGCCTATGGTGGTAACGCATGAAGAAGCGCAAAACTATGTCAAGGAAAACATTGAGGATTTCAAAGAAGAAGACATTGCTAACGCTTTTGAAGAGCCTAAAAAAATTGAGAAAGAAGAAAAATTGTTGGATACCCAAACGACAAATCTTCTCCCCTCAGTACCAAAACTCGAAAAAGTGCTCAAGCATCCACAATCAGGTTTGACAGAAGCAGAAATTGAACAATATCTCTTAGAAAATCTTGATGAACGAGATATATATGCTTTGAACGATATATAATTATTGAACTACTTAAAAATAGAAACATGAAGAAGATATTTTTTGCCTTTGTCTGCCTCTTTATGGTAGCAAATGTAATGGCACAACAACCTATTCAAAATCGCTTGAAAGAACGGGTTGAAGCACAGCGTATCGGATTTATTACACAACGCGTGAATTTAACACCTGAAGAGTCGCAGCAGTTTTGGCCCATTTACAATCAATATACGGACAAAATGCAGCAAATCCGAACTTCAACTAAAATGGATACGTCTTTTGATGATATGGGTGACGCAGATATTGAAAAGATGATTGTGTCTCAAATGGACAAGGAATCCCGTATATTAGACGTGCGTAAAGAATATTATCAAAAATTTAAAAAAATCATTTCTGTTAAAAAAATTGCTAAATTGTACAAAGCAGAACAAGATTTTAAAGGTGAAATGCTGAAACAATTGCAAGAAATGCGGCAAATGAAAAAAAATCTGCGGCGTGATGGTAATTAAATAAGGAGACAGGATGACTTGATTTTATAGATTTACGTGATTTTTAGACATGTACGGTTGTCTATAATTAGGAATGTTTTGAAAATAGAATTGATATATTTTTTAGTAATATTAACTTAATGTAGAAATAGAATCTTGTTTAATAAACATGATTCTATTTTTTTATTTGCTTCTAACTCTTTTGAAAACAACACAAAGTAACCGCTAAAGGATGCGGCATTTGGCAACTTCTGATACCAACTTTTTTCACGATATGGCAAGTATTTTGGTAGATAAAGAGTCATCACTTTTCAAATCAAAGTTGTAAAGTCGAAATACCGCAAAACACAATAAAAATCGTAATTTTACCCCAAGAATCTAAAAATAATGCCTTTCGATAATGAGAAACTACGTTTTTACGCTTTGTATGCTCTTCATTTTACATCCTTTCCTTTCGGCTCAAAAAACATGGGTTGAAGACTGTTGGGTGGACAGCGTCTATCAAACCCTCAATGACACGCAGCGCATTGGGCAGCTCATTATGATTCGAGCGCACTCCAATCTGGGGTCTGAACACATCGAACATGTCGAATATCTCATAAAAAAATACCATATTGGTAGCCTTTGTTTCTTTCAAGGAACGCCTGAAAAGCAATTGGAATTGACGAATCACTATCAAGAAATCAGCAACATACCGCTTTTTATCGCTATGGATGCCGAATGGGGCTTAAATATGCGCTTGAAAAGTGCCGCTATTGCTTATCCTAAACAGATGATGCTCGGTGCAATTACAGACAATCAACTTATTTATCAGTTTGGTGTCGCCATTGCCAAAGAATGTCGTCGCCTCGGTGTGCATATCAATTTTGCGCCCTCTATTGACATCAATAATAATCCGAACAATCCTGTTATCAACGAGCGCAGTTTTGGTGACAATATGTATAATGTTGCTGCCAAAGGTTTTGCTTATGCAAAAGGGATGCAAGACAACGGTGTGATGGCGTGTGCCAAACACTTCCCTGGACATGGCGACACTGACCTCGATAGTCATTACGATTTACCCGTCGTGAGCCACGATTTGGCGCATCTATCGGCTTACGAAATGATGCCTTTCCGCGTTTTGAGTCAACATGGTGTGGCTTCTATGATGGTCGCTCATTTGTCTGTTCCATCTATTGATAAGACGCTGCATTTGCCGACTTCATTGAGTAAAAATGCTGTGCGCGAATTGTTGCGTAATCAAATTGGCTTCGATGGCTTGATATTTACCGATGGTTTAGAGATGCGGGGCGTGACCAAATATTTTCAAAGAGGCGAAGTGTCGGCAAAAGCCTTGGAGGCAGGTTGTGATATTTTATGTCTGCCCGAAAGTACACCTGATGCTTTTGAAGCCATTCAACAATACATCGCCGATGGTCGTATTGATGTGAAAGACATCGAAGAAAGCGTTAAACGTATCCTCCATGCCAAGTTCCGTTATGGTTTAAGCACCCCTCAGTATAACGACCCTGCCAATGTCCGTTGGGACATCAATTCATTGGAAAGTCAACAATTAAAGCGTGAATTGATAAAAAACGCCTTGACATTGGTGCGAAATGAAGACAAACTCATTCCTTTCAAAACCTATCAACCTGACTCATTGGCTACTTTGGCCATAGGTGCGAGTAATTGGACAAAGTTTCAATATCAACTCAATAGCCTCGGTTTGTTCAATCAATTCAATGTGCCTAAAAGTTTTACTGATGAAAAAAAGGCGCAAATGCTGGACTATTTTTCAAAGAAAAAAACAGTTATTATCAGCCTAAATGGCTTAAGACCCAAGGCTTCCGAAAATTTTGGTATCACACAAAGTACACGCGATTTTGTGAACGAATTGGCGCAAAAAACGCAAGTTATCCTCGTAGTGTTTGGCAATCCATATATTTTGAAATATTTTGACGGCGTTAAAAACATCGTTGAATGTTACAACGATGATATAGAAACGCAGCAGTTTGCAGCACAAGGTCTGTTTGGCGTTTTTGAATTTAAAGGGAAATTGCCTGTAACGGCTTCTGAAAGTTCAAAAGGTGGGTTTGATATGTCTTTAAAAAAAATGAACGGTTTGGAATGGAATACCGAAACGCCCGAAGTAGCGAACATGGATGCTAAAATCTTAAATCGGATTGACGTAATTGCCAATGAGTTGATTGCCGATAAAGCGGCACCAGGCTGTCAGATTTTAGTGGCGCGCAATGGTCAGGTGGTATATCACAAAGCCTTTGGACATCATACCTATGAAAAAATACAAGAGACAACCACCGATGACCTTTACGACCTCGCCTCCATCACAAAATGTGCAGCTACAACGGTCAGTCTGATGAAGTTATATGAAGAAGGAAAGTTTGATATGAACAAAACTTTTGGCGATTATCTCCCCATACTGAGGGGGTCGAACAAAGAAAATATACAACTGAAAGATGTGTTGATTCATGAAGCAGGCTTGTTGGCATGGATACCTTTCTATAAACAAACGCTTGATTCCGAAGTCGTTAATGGGCAAATAAGGTATTTTCCATCCTCCCAATGGTATTCTAAAACACCGCAAGGCGATTTTACTATTGCCGTTATGCCCAATCTGTATATGCGAAAAGATTATGTGGACACGATGAAAATGCTGATTGCTGCCTCACCTTTGCGCGACAGCCGCAGCTACTTGTACTCCGATTTAGGCTTGATACTCATGGCAGATGTCATCAAAAATATTACAGGTAAAACGCTTGATGTGTATGCCGATGAAAATTTTTATACCCCCCTCAGTATGACACATACTTTGTTCAATCCCTTGACAAAGTTTTCAGAAAGTGTCTGCACTCCGACTGAAGAAGACAATTACTTCCGTATGGCACGTGTGCGTGGCACGGTTCACGATATGGCCGCTGCTATGTTGGGGGGTGTCAGTGGACATGCAGGGCTGTTTTCAACCACAGGTGACTTGGCAGTTTTGTTTCAAATGCTCGTGAATGGCGGCGAATACAACGGTGTTCGTTGTTTGAAATCTGAAACAATAAAGTTGTTTACGAGTAGACAAGGTGGCTCTTCAAGACGTGGCTTTGGTTGGGACATGAAAGAATTGGACTCTTCTAAACACTTGAATATGAGTGTATTAGCATCAGATACTATTTATGGTCATACAGGTTTTACAGGCAATGCTGCTTATGTTGACCCAGATAAAAAACTGATTTATATTTTTCTTTCCAACCGAACCTACCCTGAAGGTAGCAATAAATTAATTAATGGCAATTACCGTACACGTATTCAGAACTTGCTTTATGAAGCGATGAAGCAGTAAGGATATTCATAAGTTCGTGCTAAGTAATGATGAATGATAAACGATGAATAGCGTAAAACGTTGATTATCAAATATCTCCACAAAATCAATTTCCCGTTTATTTCTGTTCATCTACTTACAAAAAATAATCCTAAAAAATTTTAACATTCTTTAACACGTTATTAAACTTTTCAGAACGTGTTTTGTCTAAATTTTCAGATTTAGCCCCCTCAGTATTTTGATTTTTTTCCCCTTCACATGTCTTCCAATTCCCATAATAGTTTTATATTTAAGCTTAAATAGCCCCTATTGAACTGAAAAAACCTTATTTTCTAATACATTTTAAACATAGAACGTCAATGAGCACGACGACAGTAAAGGAAAAAACGCGCCGTCCGCGAGTTGTGGCAGGGTTGACACCTTACACAGGGACGTTTGGCAGAGAGCAAATTACCCATTTGCTGAAACGAACGATGTTCGGTGCCAAAAAATCGGATATTGATTTTTTTGCGAGCAAAACCCTAACAGAAGCAATTAATACGCTTCTGACAGAGCCACCGGCATTGACAGATTTACAATTGCCTTTAAACAATTATAATAGAAGCGATAAACTCGACGCAGCCGTTCCAGCAGGCAGTACTTGGGTTTATGCTATTCAAGATGGCAATTTTGACGGTGAACGCCGCAACTCTCTCAAGGCTTGGTGGATAGGCAATATGGTCAATCAACCCCGTAGTATTTTTGAAAAAATGGTCTTGTTTTGGCACAATCATTTTGCAACTGAAATGATAGATACGAATTCAAGCTATTTTTATAATCACATGGAACTATTGCGTCAATATGCTTTGGGTAATTTTAAATCTTTTACACGGGCAATAACACTTGACCCTAATATGCTTCGCTATCTCAACGGTTATCTGAATAGTAAAACGGCACCAGATGAAAATTATGCCCGTGAGTTGCAGGAATTATTCACATTGGGTAAAGGTCCGAATTCTCAATATACTGAAAATGATGTTAAAGCAGCGGCTAAAGTATTGACAGGTTGGAAAGTCAGCCAAGTACAAAGTCCTGCTGGCTCTGGGAAATACAAATGGGTATCAACATTATCAACATCGAACCACGATACAACAGCCAAAACATTCAGTGCTTTTTATGGCAATAAAGTCATTACGAATACAGCCAATACAGAAGCTGGTGCATTGAAAGAACTCGATGATATGCTGGATATGATTTTTGCAAAAGACGAAGTCTCTATGTATATATGCCGTCGAATCTATCGCTTTTTTGTCTATTATGATATTGATGCAACGATTGAGACAGAGATCATTACGTCTATGGCAACTTTGTTCCGTCAATCCAATTATGATATTAAACCCGTTTTGAAAGCCTTATTTACAAGCGAACACTTTTTTGAAACAGGTCTGAAAGCCTGTTTAATCAAAAGTCCCGTTGAGAATGTCATAGGTTTCATTCGTGAATTTGATGTGCCAATGCCCACAAATACCCTCACAACACGTGTTTCTGGTTCTATTACTTATTACGAAATTCCAAGTTATACTGCCTATTTGTCTATGGCATCTACTTTGGCAACGCAAGCTCAAAATATAGGAGACCCACCAAACGTATCGGGTTGGCCTGCTTACTATCAAGAGCCTATATTTCATGAAAATTGGATAAATACAGATACTTTTCCAAAACGATTGGCTTATTCCGATTCTTTATTCCTCACTGGTCGTTCTGGGGTTCTCGTTGATGTACTGAAGTTTACAGACCAATTTGGAACAGATGCTGAAGACCCGAATACGTTGATTGCACGTACACTGGAAATTTTGTATCGCGTCCCGCCCACTCAAGCCATGTTGACGTATTTGAAAACGACGATTTTGCTCGGCGGACAAGCGAGCGACCACTATTGGACGGATGCTTGGGCAGCTTATAAAGCGAACCCAACAACAGCCAATATAAATATCGTTAAAACACGTTTGCAACAATTTTATTTATTCATCACCCGTAATCCAGAATATCAATTGGCTTAACAAATGGGTCAATTATTATTTTGTCATCTGTTATTATACCCCCTCAGTAAAAATAACGAATGACCTCATGACTGATGACTTTTAAACAAAATCCGAAAATGAAAAGACGTAACTTCATACAAAACGCGGCTGCGGCAGTAGTTCTTCCGTCGCTGTTTGGTCGGTACAATGTTGAGGCAGTTGGTTTGTCGCCTTGGCTTTCGGCATTGACGAATTCTGCTACCGAAACCGACCACGTACTCGTTATTATCCGCCTCAATGGTGGTAACGATGCGCTGCAAATGGTCATTCCGCTTGACCAATATACAAATCTTTCGGCGGCCCGCTCTAATATCCTTATCAACGAAAGCCAAGTTTTGAAGCTCAATGGGCTTACAGGGACGGGTCTGCACCCTGCTATGACAGGTATGCAATCTCTTTTCAATGAAGGAAAGGTGAAAATCATACAAGGTGTCGGCTATCCAAATCAGAATTTCTCGCATTTCCGTTCGACAGATATTTATATGTCTGCATCCAATGCGACAGAAAATATCACAACAGGATGGATGGGTCGCTATCTTTCAAATGAATATGCCAACTATCCTGTGGGCTATCCGAATACGCAAGTACCAGACCCTTTGGCGATTCAATTGAACGAGATGACCATGACTTTTCAAGGCGTGGCTCAAACTATGGGCGTGACCGTCAGTGACCCTAACAATCCGTACAATTTCCTCGATGATAATGGCAACACTTTGACAGGCAAAATGGGTAAAGAGTTGACTTACTTACGCAACATCGCAAGACAAGCCGATAAATACGGTGAAGTCATCAAAACAGCTTATGGCAAGGCGACGAACTTGGTTACTTATCCAAACACCAGTTTAGCCAATCAACTCAAAATCGTTTCACGCCTCATCAAAGGGGGCTTGAAAACACGGGTTTATATGGTACAAATTGGCGGTTTTGATACCCACGCCAATCAAACAGACCAAACAAACCATGCCATTGGTGGTTATGCCAATTTGATGGCACAATTGTCAGATGCCATTACAGCCTTCCAGCGCGACTGCGAAGCGATGCGGATTCAAGACCGTGTTTTAGGTATGACATTTTCTGAATTTGGTCGCCGTATTAAGTCCAATGGTTCGTTTGGTACGGATCATGGTGCTTCGTATGCCTCATTCATTTTTGGTACACGCCTTTTTGGTGGTATGTTGGGCGCCAACCCTACTATCAGTGCCACTGTGGGTACAGGCGATACAGTACCAATGCAATATGATTTCCGTTCCATTTATGCGTCTATTTTGGCGGATTGGTTCTGCGTCAATTCGACGGATTTGAACAGTATTATGCTACGAAATTATCAAAAATTGCCCATTGTCAATTCGCCAAATTGTATCACCGATACACATGATTTGAACGTAGCGGCAGGATTGAGACTGATTTCAAACTATCCAAATCCATTCAGTTTTGCGACAACGATTGAATTTGAAACAAAAGGCGGCTATACATCTGTTCAAATTTTCGACGTTGAAGGTCAATTAATTGCCACACCAATTGCTGGTCAATACACGGAAGGCAAGTACAAAGTCTATTTCAACGGCGGTCATTTACCAGCAGGAACGTATTACGCAAGACTGCAAAACGAAGCCATTTCACAAGTTCGGACGATTATGAAAGTAATGTAAAATATTGATTAACAATAGATTGAAGAAGTCTCACGCTGTTTGGTGTGAGACTTTGTTATTTGAGGAGACCCCTCAGTATTTTCAATTATCCAATTCCTTATATGCCAACCACGCCATCAAGCCAATAGACAATTCCAAACTTTTTTCTTCAATATCAAACGTATCGGTATGTAAGCCCGATGTAATGCCTCTTTCCCGATTGCCAGTACCCAGGCGGTAAAAACAAGCGGGCATCTCTTGTGAATAGTAGGCAAAATCTTCAGAAGTCATACGCATTGGCAAGTCCACCACATTGTCCGCACCACAATATTCTATCATAAAATCTTTGACCTTAGCCGTTAGGTTTTCATCATTGAAAAGAACGGGATAGCCGTGTTGAATTGTAAATTCACACGTTGCACCCATCGCTTCGGCAACACCTGTGGCTATTTTTTTCATCCGTTTTTTAGCTTCTGCACGCCATTTTTCATCTAATGTACGGAAAGTGCCTTCTATTTTCACCTCGTCGGGAATGATATTCGTCGCACCCCCCGTTGAGTTTATTTTGCCTAATGTTAAGACAGTTGGTACAGCGGGGTTTGCATGGCGGCTAACGATTTGTTGCAACGCTACGACGATATGACTCGCCACTAAAATCGTATCAATACCTTCTTGGGGCATCGCCCCGTGACCCCCTTTTCCTCTGATGGTCAAATACAATTCATCACTCGAAGCCATATAAATACCTCCTTTCAAGCCGACCTTTCCCGCTTCAAGTGGTGGATGCACATGTTGCCCGATGATACTGAGGGGTATAGGATTTTCTAAAACACCTTCGGCAATCATAATGCTTGCGCCGCCAGGCGTTTTTTCTTCCGCAGGTTGAAAAATAAGTTTTATAGTGCCTTCAAATTCAGATTTTAATTCATTCAAAATACGAGCTGCACCGAGCAGACTCGATGTATGGGCATCGTGACCACAAGCGTGCATTTTACCCTCATTCTTGGATTTATAAGGCACATCATTTTTTTCAAAAATGGGCAAAGCGTCCATATCGGCACGTAAAGCAATGGTTTTTTTCGATGGATTTTTACCTTCGATAAGACCCACAACCCCGTTGTCAGCAACGCCATGTTGATGAGGAATACCGTATTCAGAGAGTTTTCGAGCGACATATTTGCCTGTCTCGACTTCTTCGTAGCTCAATTCTGGATTTTCGTGCAAGTAGCGGCGTATCGAGACGACATCTGGGAAGTAGGTGGTTGCGAGTGCGCGGATTTTATCTTTCAGCATGATATTCATAAACTATGATTCGGTGCAAAGTTACATTAAAAGGCTTGGATTCTGCTACCTTCGATGGCTTAGATTGGTTAGATGACTTATAATAATTCTATTTCCCATTAAAAACGGCTAACTTGCAGCCGATTTTCAATTCATTTTTTATTCAATTTTACTTAATTTTGACATGAAATATTTGTTTTATATTGTGGTCATTATCTTTATATATCGTACACTGTTTCGTCCCAAAGTGATAGTGGAACATCGTCATTTTACGGATAAAAAGCCGAAAGAGAGCGACAAAAAGCAACGTCCAGACGCTGAACTCACCGATTATGAAGAGGTCAAATGAACATCACTGATTGGATAGTCTATGAAGATGATGCGTTTATTGCCTTCAATAAACAGGCTATGTTGCCTACTCAACCTGACCCCACAGGCGATGTGTCGCTCTTGGAATGGGCGGATAATTATGTGGGGTCAAAAACCTATTTATTGCATCGCATTGACCGTCCAACAAGCGGTATTGTTTTGTTTGCAAAAAATGAAATAGCAGCCGGTCATCTGAGTCAACAGTTTCAAAATAGAGAAACGCAAAAATTGTATCTCGCTATTGTCGAAAATGCACCCCTCAGTAAAACAGCTGATTTGACACATTTTTTAATCGAAAACAAAGAAAAAAACAAGAGCTATATTGCAGAACCGAATAAGAAACAAGCAAAACGGGCTGAATTGCACTATATACTGAGGGGGTCAAGTGACCGCTATCATCTCTTAGAAATTGCCTTGAAAACAGGACGACATCATCAAATTCGAGCGCAATTAGCAGCCATTGGTTGTCCCGTAAAAGGCGATGTGAAATATGGTGCAAGACGTGCTAATAAAGACCGTTCCATACATTTACATGCTTGGCAATTCTCTTTTTGGCATCCGTTTTTGAACAAAAAAATAGACTTGACCGCTGCATTGCCCAGCGACGTTTTATGGCAATTTTTCAATAAAACGCTTTTGCCATGATTACTTCTTTTATTGACCACCTCATTGAACGCCACAGCCAAGGCTTGCCTGGCAGGGAATTTCAACTCAAAAAAGCTGCTTTGTCGCGGCGACACCTTTTTGAAGCACCGCCTACTGCACGTCAATCGGCTGTGCTTATTTTGTTATTTCCAAAAGCAAATGAATGGCAGATTGTTTTGACGGAAAGGGTGGGTAGTGCCAATGACCCGCACAGTCATCAAATCAGTTTCCCAGGTGGTTCGCTCGATGCCAGTGATGTGTCTTTAGAGGCTTGTGCTTTGCGTGAAACTTATGAAGAAGTCGGTATTCCACCTCAAACGATTAATATTATTGGCAAAATGACAGATTTATACATTCCCGTCAGCAATTTTCATGTGCATCCATTTATAGGTTGGACGGCTGCTCAACCGCACTATCAACCGCAAGCCACTGAGGTAAAAGAGATTATAGAAGCCCCCCTCAGTATATTGATGAATCCTGACAACCAGAAAAGTGTGGATATGACGCTTAGAGGAATGCACTTGCCCAATGTGCCTTATTTTGATGTATATGGTCGGGTTGTATGGGGCGCAACAGCAATGATGTTATCCGAGTTTTTGGAGATGGTTTAGTATTATATTGTTGTATTGCTATATTGCTATATTGTTGTATTGTTATATGGCTTTATTGTTATTCAGCAATATAGCAATACAACAATACAGAAATATAATTAATAAGCAATCTTCGTAATCCTAAATTCGACCCGTCTATTCAACCTTTGAGTTTCTTCATCATTACTGCCACTACTGAGGGGTTTTGTTGCACCAAAGCCGACTGTCGCAATGCGGTTTGGATTTATCTTATTTTTAATCAAATACTTACGCACTTCGTTAGCGCGGTCTTCCGAGAGTTTGAGCAAAATGTCAGGTGTCCCATTGCTGTCCGTATGCCCTTCAACTGTGATTGTTATTTCAGTAAATTGGCGCATAATTTCAACTAAATAATCGAGTTCTGCATACGATTCTTGCAAAATAACAGGCGTTGACCGCTTAAAATAAATGGGATTCAAGGAAATCGTGCCTCCAATAGCAACCGAATCGAGGTACAAAGTGATGTCTTGTGATTTGCCAAAAAAGACCCGTTTGTCATAATTTAAAACGACTTCATGGTTGATGTAACCGGGCTTGTACGCAATCATTTTTATCGGTTTGCCTTGTTTGACACGAATCATGAAGTATCCCTCAATGGTTTCGACATATTTTTCATAAAACGGCGCATCAGCATCGCCATACATCACGCGCCCATCAAGCGGTAGCCCAGTGGCAGTGTTGATGATACGTCCTTTGAGGGTCAACTCTTGTTCTACGTCAGGCGCAATTTTGACGCGATAAATATCATGCGTGCCGTCCCGTTTTGACGAAAAATAAAGCTGTCCAGTGGTCATATTAAAATAAGGTTGACTTTCGTCACCGCGCGTATTAATGGGTTCAACAAAGCGCCGTGGCTTCGACCAATTGTCCCATCCTTCGCCCAATTTCGAAATAAAAAACAAATCAAGACCACCTACCGAAAGGGGGCGATTGGAAGCAAAATACAGTTCTTTACTATCAGGCGACAGGTAAGGGGTCAGTTCCTTATAGGTGGTGTTAACCTGCTCACCCATATTTTTAGGTTTAGACCAATGCTTTTCACCAATTTTGAAGGAAATAAAGAGGTCATTGTCGTCTGAGCCTTGAAATTTAGGCAAAGACATAATCAGTACGCTCGCATCGTTACTCATCGTTAAACTGATAGCAGCAGACGATATATTATAGTCGTCTATTTGCATCGGTTCAGGGTCGCTCCACGAGCCATCGGGTAGTTGTTGAACAAGGCTGAAACCTCTATTCATGCCTCCATCTTTTGAAAATTGATTGACAACAACATACATGTCGCCATCGGGTGTCAATGAACAGATTGAATTAGGCAAGGCGTTGTTTAGCGGCGAAGGCGGATGCACAAGGTGGTCAAAAGTGTTGTCCCGGGTTTCGGCATACCATATATCTTGGTTAAAATCCGATTTTTCAGGATTACCAGACACTTTTTTACCTGATATTTCAGAGTAAATTTCACGGAGGTTTTGCAAGTACTCTTGGTATTTGTAATCTTCGGAAACATCCTTTCCGTCAATCCATATCGTTTTGACAAAATCGCTGCTACCGACGCGGGTGAAGTATATCGTACCACCGTCATGTGTCACAATGGGCGTCACTTCGTCAAACTCTTTGGAGTTGATAGACGAATCGAGCTTTTCGACAATATATCGCTGTGCCGAAAGTGAACTATAAGTGGTTGATAATAAAACAATTAGGTGAAAAATGAGTTTACGAGCCATCAGTTTGAGTTTTTTTTCAGTCCTGCAAAATTAGGAGAATTTTATGAGTATCGGTTAATGGGCACGTTTAAAATATAGATAAAAATATTACTACATTTTTCATGCCTTATTTGTTGAAAAATAGATATTTAACGTTATTTATTACTAAAAAATATATTTAAAGCTTTATTTCTAAATAGGAGTATGACCTTTTTAGTTGTGAAAAAGATAAAACGATGCAGCGTCTATTTGTTAACCGAACCCATATAAACTGTTAATCTAATGTCAATTCTGATTTTGAGACAATACTTACCTATTAAAAACGTCAAATTTGGCATCCCTAATCCGAATCACTCATTTGCTTCTCACATCATTACCCCCCTCAGTATTTTTCCCTATTTTTTAACAAAACAACAAATGCTTTCTAAAACCAAACCGACAGATGAAAAATTTTTATATTTCAGTCGTTTTATCCTTGTTTTTTATCAATAACACTATTTTTTCTCAAGCATCTGCTTGGAGGGCTTACGTTTCAGACTTTTCAACGGGTACAAACCGCACCATTCCCGACGCGCCTGTTTGCAATTATATCAATAATGGGGCATTGCGCTTGCCCTACAATACCAACAACTATTTTACGAATATCGAATTTAACAGCCCTATTTGTGTCACCAATAATTTCACGTTTGAATATCGTGTCCGCAATGCCCCTCAGTATGGCGGGCAAGCCGCTTATGATGTCGGTTTTGGTTTGACATTGCCACAAGGCGATATCAGTGCCTCAATGATGAGCAATGATATCAGTGGTTTGCCGTGGACTTTTATCAGTGTCAATGGGTTACGGCAGTCGAATCTACCGTTTTTGGTTAGAAATTTACGTGAATATTCTGTCCTAAAAGTCAGATGTAGCAATAACATCGCGTCTTTTTTTCATAATGATACCTTGTTGCTTTCTCTACCTTATATTGGTCAAATTTGCACTATAAGTAAACTCAAATTTTGGTTCAAAGGCAGTGGTTCGATTGATTGGATAAAAGTGACTAACTTGGACAACAACTCACTTGCTTATTTCGAAGATTTTACAAACTGCAACAATGTCCAAAGCCCTGATGCAACGGCTTGCCAAATACCCACTGTAAACATAGCTGCCAATTCACCCTGCGAAGGCGATACGCTGCGCTTAACGACAACAACAAATCGTGCCGCCACGTTTGAGTGGGCTGGACCCAATGGGTTTGCGTCAAACAATCCACAGGTGGTCATCCCAAAAACCGATCTCTCGACGGGCGGCACTTATTCTTTAAAAACGCGATTTAACGCTTGCCAATCGGTTGACCAAACTGTTAATGTGCGCATCCGTCAAAAGCCAAAAGTTAACCTCGGCAAAGACACATTGTATTGTGAACCCAAGTCACTAACACTCAACGCTGGAACAACCGTAACGTCCACTTATACTTGGAGCAACAACACATCAAATGCCACTCTAACTGTTACAAAATCAGGCACTTATGTCGTAACTGTCACTTCTACTGAGGGGTGCGCCGTTGCGGATACGATACAGATTGACATGCCTAAAAATCTCCTACAAACGACGCTAACGGCTGTCAATCCCACCTGTTTTGCCCAATGCAACGGCTCAATAGTGCCGTTAACAACAGGTGGTTTTGACTCGACTTACACTTATAATTGGACGACAAATACAACTCAAAACCTGTGTGCAGGCAACTACAAAATGACGGTGACGGATGCCAAAGGCTGTAAAATAACATCGGAAGCCACACTGGCTGAACCACCTAAAATGACCGTTAAGGCAGTGGCAACAACTCAATTCAATGGGTTTAATGTCTCCTGTTTTGATTCAAACAATGGGGCGGTGGCCGCTTCAACAATAGGGGGCAATGGCAATTTTATTTACAGATGGCAGGGCATACCCAATTTGGGTTCATCCACTATTTCAGGCTTGACGGCAGGTTCATATAACGTTATTGTCACAGATGAAAAAGGCTGTAAAGATTCTGCATCAGTTACTCTGACAGCACCTTCGGCATTAAAAACGGCTTATCAAGTGCAGAACCTCCGCTGTTTTGGCGAAAAAAACGGGATAGTCTCACTGAAAGGTGTTTCGGGCGGTGTCAAACCTTATCTGATTAAGTTTAATGAGAAAACAGTAAGCGATTCATTGGCACGTTTTGAAACCCTTGCCGCAGGTAATTATTTATTGCAAGTAACAGACGGGAATCAATGCCAAACAACAGACAGTATCCGTTTGACCGAGCCGCCAAAAATGGTTTCAGCAACCACTGCCGATACCTTGATTCATTTTGGTGACGATATTTCATTGTATGCTGGACTTTTACCCCCCTCAGTATTAGGCACTATAAAATGGACGACAAGCCGTGATTCGGTTGGTTTGACTTGCGATAATTGCGGTATAACAACCGCTTCTCCTCTAAAAACGACTATTTTCCATGTGTTAATGACGGATACATTTGGTTGTTCTATAAAAAAAGACATTATCATACAGGTTGATAAAAATCGAAAAATATTTGCACCTACTGCTTTTTCCCCGAATCAAGATGGACAAAATGACCGATTTAGCGTTTTTGGCGGCAATGGTACACGCCGAATTTTGAATGTCAAGATATTCAATCGCTGGGGAAGCCTCTTATTTGCGCGTCAAAACCCCGTCATGTCCGATGATTCTGATGGGTGGGACGGTATGTATAACGGACAATTATTGCAGTCTGATGTCTATATTTGGATTGCTGAAGTTGAGTTTGAGGACGGCGAAATACTGGTTTTTAAAGGTGATGTAGCATTAATGCGTTAGTTTTTTAGATATTAATTACAAAGGCGATATGATTCATTGAGGAATCATATCGCCTTTGTAATTAATGTCTAAAAGGTTCACAATCAACCTTTTTCCCACGAACGATATTGCGCTGTGATGTCATAAATATGGCTCAAAATGGCTTTATCGTCTTGTGACAAAGATATATTTCGGCGTGCCAAAACACGTTCTGCTGTATGAAATGCCTTTTTTATATCATAAGTTTCATAGCCTTGTGGGCCGCCCCAACTATAAGAAGGAATGAAATTGCGTGGAAAACCCGCTCCAAAGATATTGGCTGATACACCAACGACTGTACCCGTATTAAACATGGTATTGATGCCACATTTGGAATGGTCGCCCATGATTAGTCCTAAAAATTGCAAGCCCGTTTTAGCAAAACTACTCTTCATATAATCCCATAACTTCACTTCTTCATATGTGTTTTTAAGGTTGGATGTATTCGTATCAGCACCTAAATTGCACCATTCGCCAATAACAGAATTGCCAAGATAACCTTCATGGGCTTTGCTGGAATAACCAAACAGAACAGCATTATTCACTTCTCCCCCTACTTTGCAATAGGGTCCGAGTGTTGTTGCGCCGTATATTTTTGCGCCCATTTTCAAAAGACTGTAGTCACACATCGCTAAGGCACCTCGAATGATACAACCTTCCATAATTTCTGCACCTTTTCCGATGTAAATGGGTCCTTTTTGCGTATTTAGAATAGCGTATTCTACCTTCGCCCCTTCTTCAAGAAAAATAAGTGACGCATCGCCTACAATTTGGTTGGTTTTACTGAGGGGGGCAGAAGTGCGCCCAGATGTTATAAAAGCAAAATCATTATGTAGGACTTTGTTATTCATCGAAAAAATATCCCATACATTATTGATGACATCGAATGAAATTTCTTCTAATTCATACCCGATAAGCTCTTCAATATCATTATCTTCCATCAAATTGTGAAATTGCATGCGGTCAAGCCTGGCGGCAATGAGTTCACCATCTTTAAGAAGAGCTTCATTATTATTCAAACCCTCAATCAAATTGCATAATTGATGATTAGGTAAAACAGCACCGTTGATGACATAATTATCATTGCTAATATCAATCACATATTTTTCAGAAAGATAGTCTTGGGTGATATAAGAAATCTTTCCAACAAACTGCTGCGCCCATTTTTCACTAATAGTTGTAATGCCCACACGGAGTTCGCTAACAGGGCGTGTGAATGTCAAAGGCAAAAGTTGCTCACGGGTATCTGGGTCAAAAAGAATAATGTTTTTCATTACAGATGATTTAAACTTAATATATTCAACTATCAAAGTTAAGAATGCACGCAATTTGACCGCTAAGGTATCTTGATAGTGCGTACACAACAAAATACTGAGGGGGGAATTTTTGAATTAGCCACAAAAAAAGTCCTGAACTTTCGTACAGGACTTTTTGAACCATGATGTAAAATCATTCAGTTCAAGCCTCCGTCTTAGCGAACTTAGAGAATTTTTTGTTGAATTTATCAATACGACCAGCCGTATCAACAAATTTCATTTTTCCAGTGAAGAAAGGGTGTGAAAAGGCAGAAATCTCCATTTTTATAAGGGGATAAGTATTACCATCTTCCCAGACTGTTGTTTCTCTTGTGGATGCCGCTGAACGGGTCAAAAACATATCGTCACTTGAAATGTCTTTAAAAACGACCAAGCGATAATTTTTCGGATGAATATCTTTTTTCATAATTATATTTTTTTCAATTGAATAAAATGACTGCTCAAAATTGCGGTGCAAATGTAGAACTTTTTTTCCTTTGGAAAAAGTCATAGTTTGTTTTTTATACTTTTTTTTATGAAAAATAAAAAAAACCTTTTAACAGACAGGCTGTTAGCGGTAAATCCGACAAAAATAAGCAGTATGACCAAGCTTTAAATCCTCCTACAACTGCATAGAAAGGAAAATCGTCGTAGTAATCTGTACACACGACAATCTTTAACCCCATTTTCATCATCCTTAAAATGGGGTATATATTATAAAAATAGCAGAAAATGTTATTGAATTGTTTATTTGATTCTTAGTTTAAATGTAACAGACCTTGGATTTAAGGATAAGTTTTGGGTTTGTTAGATTTATTGTCAGGTACTGCAATGAGTAAAGAACAAACAAGTAAGAGGCTGAATAAAAGGATTTCATAATTCATGTAAATTTCGTTTTCAAGTGGGAAAATAGTTATTAATAGTTGTAAGTTTGGTGCAAGGTAGTCCTTGTCTGTTACTTTTCCAAGTACAGTAAATTAATATCTTTCCCATAATCGTATTTTTTTATTAGGGTATAAAACACTTTATTTAAATATTAATACATTTTAAATTCATCTAAATAATTGATTATCATTTTTTTATGAATATATTTTATTTAGCTTAATTCAATTTTAAAGTAATAATTAAGAATTTAAAATAATATATTTTGTACCATTTCTTTTTAAGACTTAGTTTGTAATTAACAATAAGTTAATGTTGTTTAAAGTATAAATGTAAAATTTTGTCTCATTGGATTGGATACAGAGTCACGCATTTTAGGCTCATCTCATCTTGTCCTATTTTTCACATCCATTCAGAAAATACTGAATAAAGTAGGCGTTATAGAGGGCTGTCGAATGCAAAATCTGATATTAAATAGTCAGAAATTTACAAAAACCTTCTCCCCTTTTGTTTTAAACTTAATTTTCATACATCTTGAACTTCGCTAAACCCATACGTTGCAACCAATGCGACATCGAAACACGCAAAACGCCCAAGCCATATTTTGAACTCCGTGTGAAATTGATGGACGAGGCTTCTTCAAAATACTTAGTTGGGCAAGTCACTTCGGCAATATCAAAACCTGCAAAGACGATTTGAGACAACATTTCATTGTCAAAAACAAAATCATCGGAGTTTCTATTAAAATTGATACCCCTCAGTACATCGCTCGAAAAAGCGCGATAACCTGTGTGATACTCCGACAATTTATAATTAATCAATATGTTTTGCGTCAAAGTCAAAAACCGATTAGCGATATATTTATACATAGGCATTCCACCTTTCAAAGCCCCTTTACCCAATATCCGAGAGCCTAAAACGACAGGATATAACTCATCGCCAATGATATTGACCATAGCGGGAATCAATTTTGGCGTGTATTGATAGTCAGGATGCAACATGATAACAATGTCGCCCCCCAGCTCTAAAGCCTTGTTGTACAATGACTTCTGATTGCCACCATAACCTTTATTTTTTTCATGCACAATGACATAGTTGATACCGATTTCACGTGCCAAGTCTTTAGTATTGTCCTTACTGGCATCGTCGCACAATACCACCTCATCCACAAGCGGAAAGGGTATTTCCTTATAGGTTTTTTCCAACGTTTTTGCTGCATTGTAAGCAGGCATCACGACGATGACTTTTTTGCCCTTGTACATATATTTTAAGTATGAAATATAAAATATGAAGTATGAAAACAATAGGCATCAAGTACAGGTCTTGACGCCTATTAACATACATAAAACATTAATTTTCAACATTTTCTGACGTTTCAGAAACTTCAGTAGTTTCTACAGACCCCTCAGTAACTTCATTAGAAACTTCAATAGCTTCTTCAGACCCCTCAGTAACTTCTTCAACCTTATCCTTCAAAAGGTCACGGCTTTGCAAGAAAGTAAACCATTTGATGGCTTTTTTGATGTCCGAAACATGCACACGGTCGCGGTCAAACTCTGGTAAAATAGCCGCAAAATACGCCCGTAGCGTTGCCGAATCTGCCTTTTCATTAGGCGGTGGATTCTCTGCAAACTGGTCGCGCATATTGGTCAAAACGACAGCCAATTGTACCGTTTCGTTGTTGTCTGTATATACAGAAACAGTTTCAAAAGGAGAAAATTCATGTGAGCGTACAGGCACAAATTTGCGCACTTTGGTATCAAAATTTTCAATAATCAGTCCGTTTTGGCGCACAGCAATCAGCTTTTGAACACCCCCTATGCCGCCTACAGCGACAAAATTTTTAACATCAACCATGATCAAACACTCTATTTTTTAATTAGTCAATTAATTTTCCCTAAAAATCCGCGCAAAGGTACTATTTCAGCTGCAACGCCCAAAGTATCTGTTGTATTTGCAAAAAAATTGCCGTAGAAAAAAATGAAGCATTAGAAAAAGCGTCACGAACTTATTAAGACACTTTTCGTTTATAAAGATTGACAGAGCCACGAATTGCACAGATTTTACGAATTTTACTAATCCATAAGTCATAATTAGTAAATTCGTAAAATCTGTGCAATTCGTGGCTCTTTGTTTGTAAATGCTTAATTTCGCCCCTCAAAATTCTCAACCACTCACAATCAATCAAAAATATGCAAGCGAAAAAGAGATATTTAGTGACTTCTGCCCTCCCTTATGCCAATGGACCGCTACACATTGGACATTTGGCGGGTGCATATTTGAGTGCTGACGTATATGTGCGTTACTTACGCTTAATGGGCAAGGATGTAGTATGGGTTTGTGGCAGTGACGAACACGGGGCAGCCATTACGATTAAAGCCATGAAAGAAGGTTTAACACCGCGTGAAATTATAGATAAGTACGATGCCATGTTCCGCAAATCCTTTGACGGTATGGGTATAGCGTTCGATATTTTTCATCGGACAAGCGAACCCTTGCACTATGAAACGTCACAAGATTTTTTCCGTCAACTCTACAAAAATGGAGAGTTTGAAGTCATGGAAAGTGAACAATATTTTGATGAAGAAAAACAGGCCTTTCTCGCTGACCGCTACATCATCGGCACGTGTCCTATATGCGAGAACCCTGATGCGTATGGCGACCAATGCGAAAAATGCGGCTCTTCATTGAGTCCAAATGACTTAAAACCACCCATTCGTTCCACACTTTCTGCTTCATTTCCAATCAAAAAGCCGACAAAACATTGGTTTTTGAAGCTTGATAAGTACGAACACTGGTTGAGACGCTGGATTACTGAGGGGGAGCTTGAAAATGAATACAATCCAGAAATTGTCACCAAAACCCACAAACCAGCCGATTGGAAAAACCACGTTATGGGTCAATGCAAATCATGGCTCGATGGCGGTTTGCAGCCGCGAGCAATGACGCGCGACCTCGATTGGGGTATTCCCGTGCCACCAGAAATTGATGAAACAGGCATGAAAAAACTATATGTCTGGCTCGATGCACCAATTGGTTATATTTCAGCGACTAAACAATGGGCAATTGACAAAGGACAACCTGAACGCTGGAAAGACTATTGGCAAAAAGATGATACCGCTCTGATTCACTTCATTGGCAAGGACAATATTGTATTTCATTGTTTGATTTTCCCTGCTTTGCTGCGCGAACATGGTGATTACGTGCTGCCTGTTAATGTACCTGCCAATCAGTTTATGAACCTCGAAGGACGTAAAATTTCGACCTCAAAAAACTGGGCCGTTTGGGTGCATGAATACTTGGAAGACACCGATTTTGAAGGCAAACAAGACGTTTTGCGCTACAATATGATTAAAAATATGCCCGAATTACAAGATTCAGAGTTTACGTGGAAGCGTTTTCAAGAATCGAACAACAATGAATTGGTGGGCAATTTGGCTAATTTTATCAACCGCGTTATCGTTCTCATTCATAAAAACTTCGACGGAAAAGTGCCACCGATTGTAGAAGGCGTTACCGTTGCGTCAAGCGACAATGCAACTGCAAAAGTTGACCCCTCAGTAGAAATCGAAAAATTGCTTAAAGAATTAGAAACTTTAAGCGATTTCATAGAAAAGTTTGATTTCAGAAATGCGCTGCAAACTTTGATGGACATTTCGACCCATGGCAACCAATTTTTACAGTTCAATGAGCCTTGGAAAACGGTTAAAACGAATCCTGATGCCGCAGCAGCAACCTTGAATATAGGTATTCAAATCGTTGCCGCCATAGCCGTTGTTAGTCAACCGTTTATTCCGTTTACGTCGTCAAAATTAATTAAAATATTGAATATCAACGATTTAAAAAATGGCGATTGGCAAACCATGCTTGACACACTACGCAGGAGTGCAACACTTATTGCTGCCGATACGTCATTGAACGAAACCGAACACCTATTCACTCGCATTACAGATGAGGTGATTGAAGCACAAATAAAAAAATTGGAAATGACAGATTTAGAAAATCAGGGAACAGTCAACAGTCAACAGTCAACAGTTGCTGAGGTTGAGGCGACCCCTCAGTATGTACCGCTTGCAGAAACAATTATGTATGATGATTTTGCCAAAATGGACATCCGTACAGGTACCGTTTTGACGGCTGAAAAAATGCCAAAATCCGATAAACTCTTGAAATTAAGTGTTGATTTGGGTTTTGAAACACGTACAATTCTTTCAGGCATCGCCAAACATTTTACACCTGAAGAAATGGTCGGCAAACAGGTCGTCATTTTAGCAAATCTCGCGCCTCGTAAAATGATGGGCATCGAGTCAAACGGGATGGTCTTGATGGCTGAAAATGCGGAAGGAAAATTGGCTTTGGTTACGCCTCCCGAAAGTTTTCAGAATGGATGTGTAGTAAAGTAACGTCATATTATACATGACATATCAGTAAATAATCAATCAAAAACAGTGCAATATCCATCAAAACTCCTTCTTTTTGGCGAATATTCAGTCTTGCGTGGCTCTCAAGCATTAGCAATCCCATATCCACAATTGGGTGGACACTGGGCATATTCTACGGATATATCAAAGCAAATGGACTTATCGAAATGGCTCGTTTATTTAACAAAATTAGTTGAAAACAGTGAAATTGCCTTGGATACTGAGGGGGTGCTTCGAGAAATAAAGAAGGGTATATTTTTTAATTCTAACATACCGCGAGGTTATGGCGCAGGCAGTTCAGGCGCATTGGTAGCTGCCATGTATGATGTTTATGGTTTAAATAAAAACTTGTCTATCAATGAGTTAAAAGCAGTTTTAGGAAAAATAGAAAGTTTTTTTCACGGCTCCAGTTCGGGCCTTGACCCTTTGGTAAGCTACCTTAAAAAACCAGTATTGATAAAAAAAGACAAATCAATCGCCGTTTTAGATAGTTTAAAAAGCGATGCACAAATGTTTTTACTCGATACACACCAGCCGCGCAAAACAGAGCCGCTTGTTCATTTTTTCATGAATAAATGTGACAAGACCCCTCCGTATAATGCTTTGATTGAGAACGAGTTAGTGGCTTATGTGGACGATGCGATTGTAGCGTTTTTACAAAATAAAACAGGACTACTTTTTGACATAGCGCATCAAATAAGTTTTTTCCAATATCGTTTTTTTACTGAAATGATACCCTTAGCCGTCAAAAATGTCTGGCTCGAAGGTTTGTCAAGCGATGTTTTCAAATTAAAATTATGCGGTGCCGGAGGAGGTGGCTTTATACTTGGATTTTGTAATAATATTGTTGATGCAAAAAAAGTGTTATCTAAAATGGGTTTTAACGTCTTAGCTATTACAGGGGTTTGAATGGATTTACTATTTTTGCAAATATTGAACGCATATAAACTAAACGAATCCAGCAGATTATGAACTTTTTTTTTTAAAATCTTTGCTTCTTTACTTTATATAACATGAATTTACGGTTTTGGATCATATCAACAACACTCTTATTGTTCACTCAAACAATCAGCGCACAACCTTTGGGTAGGCTCAAAGAAGATGGGATGAAACTGTATGAACGTGGCAATTACCGCCAAGCTTTAGAGCTTTTAACGCGCTACGATGAACAAAAAAACGGTGATTTAGAAGTTACTCAAGCGATAGGTATTGCCGCCTATCATGCCAATCAGTTGCCCAAAGCAAAGCAATATTTGTCTCCCATTGCTTTAAATGCTAAAAATCCAGACCCCTCAGTATGGTTATACTTGGCGCGAACTTACCACGAGGAACTGAATTTCAAGGAAGCTATAAAGAATTACAAGCGTTTTTTGAGTGTTACAGACGAAAAGCACCCTGAACGCCGCCGGGTTGTGGGTGATGTACTAAGATGTGCTTCTGGTTTGAAAATCATTTCACAATCTGAATTGGCTTTGGTTGAAAATTTGGGCGAAGCTGTCAACAGCCGTTTCGACGAGTTTGCACCCATTCAAAGTGCAACGATTGATGACCGTATCTATTTTTCATCGGCTCGGGCAGATTCAGAGGGTGGTTTGCGCAACGAACAGGGTTTTTCGGACTTGAAAAACGGGCGTTATTTCAATGATATTTATTTGACCGATTTCGACGGCGGCGATTGGCGAATACCTACACGCTTGGACAATATTCTCATCAATTCAGCGCGAGACGAATGGCTTTTGGATATTACAAATGAAGGCAATTCTCTGGTTTTTTTCCGTAGTTTGAATGGTTTTAGCGGTGATATACTGGTTGATACTTTCAAAGCAGCGAATGAAACCCGCAGCTTACCACCCCATCTTGTCGTCCCGATGCAGCCCGAAAATGGGGATAATTCCCTATACTTTTTTAATGACTCGATTCTTATTTTTGCAGCAAGGCGAGCGGAGGGTTTTGGTGGTTTGGATTTATATTATTCTGTTTTTGCAGACGGTGGTTGGCATGCGCCTAAAAATTTGGGCAAAGGCGTGAATTCGGCTTTTGACGAAACAACACCTTTTTTGGCAATTGATGGAAGAACCTTGTATTTTTCTACCAATTCAACCGCTTCTATTGGCGGTTTTGATGTCTTTAAATCCGTTTTTGACCCAGATAGCCTCCGTTTTATGCCTGCAACCAATCTCGGTAAACCCATAAATTCAGCAGGGGATGATATGTTTTTCAGGCTCACAACCGATGGTATGAGAGCTTATTTTTGTTCAAGTCGGAAAGAAGGTTTTGGCGAACGCGATATTTATACAGCTCTTTTCAAAAATTTTCAGTCTGAACAGAACCCCTCAGTACCCATTGCTTTTCACCTCATTGAGGAGATGAAAAAAGAGGAAGCATTGGCTAACGCCGATAAACCAAAAGAACAAAAGATAGTAGAAATCACGTTAGAGCCGCTTTTTTATGACAATGATGATGATTTAATAAAGGGGACAAATGTGCAACAATTGCGTAAGGCTTTGGATTTGGTAAAGCAATTTCCAAACTTAAAAATCGTCTTGACGGGTAATAATGTAGAAGGTGAAAAGGTATCTTTCGATTTATATTTTTCTATGAAAAGATTGGAAAAAATTGCTAAGTATTTGATAGACAACGGTTTAAAAAATGAAAATATCGTCTTAAAAGCCGTAGGTAGCCAATACCCGATTGCCCAAACGTTTCTCAATGGCTTGGCTAATCCAGCGGGTGAAAAGCTGAATCGGCGCGTGGATATGACAATGGGGGATTTAGATATACCCTCTGCGCCAGTGATAACGCATAACAATTTACCCGTTGTTTCGGCTTTTATGACAAACCCTTCTGGAGACCGCTTGAAAATTCATGCTAAAGGGTTGAGCTATAAAATTCAAATTGTTACAACAAAACGAATTTATGACAACGATATACTCGTCAAATATGGCGATGCAATGATAGAGGCTGCGGGTACTGAGGGGTCATACGCTTACTCGGTGGGCTTGTTTCAAGACTTCGCTTCGATAGAAAAAATGCGTAGAGATTTGCTTTTGAAAGACAATCAGTTCGATGCACTTATCATTCCGTATATTGACGGATTGCGTGTATCAGATGAAGTCGCACGGCGTTGGACGACTAAATATCCTGATTTGTTGGATTATTTGGCTTCGCGGAAAAGACCTTAATATAATGATGAATGATGAATGGCGAATATTAGATAATATATTGACAATCAATATTTTATGAATATAAATTAGACTTTTATATTAAATGAATAAATATTGAATATTGAAGTGAATGTAACCAAAATAGCACACTTGACAGGGCATACAGGTGCCATTTTCGCTATAACTGAAGGCAGTGATGAACAACACATTTTGAGCGGTGCAGGCGATGGTTGGGTTGTCGAATGGGATTTAGCGAAGCCTGATGTGGGGCGTTTGGTGGCTAAAGTAGAACGGAATATCTTTTCTCTCCTTTTTCATAAAAATCAAAACAAAATTATTGCAGGTGATATGGATGGCGGCGTGCGTTTTGTGGATCTGGCTGAACCCACTCAGATACGCAATATAGCGCATCATGGGGGTAAAGGCTGCTTTGACCTTAAAATCATTGATAATCAACTACTTACGATTGGTGGCGATGGCGTTTTGACTCGTTGGTCTTTGACTGAAAACCGTTCATTGGAAAGTATTCAGTTGTCGCACAAGAGTTTGCGTTGTTTTGATTATTCAAAAGAAAGAAATGAATGGGCGATTGGCGCAAGTGACGGCAGTGTTTATTTTGTGGATGCCCCGAGTTTAGACTTAAAAGATGTTTGGCAAAAAACCCATGATAATTCTATTTTTTCTATTCGTTATACGCCCGACAATGCCTATTTGTTAACAGGTGGTCGTGATGCTCATTTGAAATTAAGTATTTTGAGTGATAATACTGAGGGGGTGCTTTTGGACAAAAAAAAGGATGTTTCACCTGTTATTGTATCGCTGCCCGCGCATCTTTTTACCATCAATTCCCTTGTTTTTCATCCTAAAAATCCTACCCTTTTTGCAACTGCCAGCCGTGATAAAACCCTAAAAATTTGGCAATTAGATGCCCGAAATGCTAACATTCATTTATTAAAAGTCATTGACACCATTCGCCATGGTTGCCATCTTCGCTCGATAAATCGCCTCTTTTGGTCAAATTACAAGGACTATTTGATTTCAGCAAGCGATGACCGTTCCTTAATGATTTGGCAAATAGATGTTATCAATGAATAGTGGATAGTGGATAATGAAAAATAGAAATCCATTATCCACTGTCCATTATCATGTAAGTTTTTACTGATTAAAGGTTTGGACTGTCAAATCATCAATGAACATCTTCTTATCGCCACCCGCATTCCAAAAATGTATAATAATGCTATCAAAATCGCCTTTCGGCACTTTTGCATCGAGCCAAACCGTTCGTGTTTCGTTGTCGCCCATCAAACGATGCGGTCTAACCATATTGATTCTGATAACCTCATTGCCTTTTTTAAATTCTATGATGAATTGTGTCATAGTCCAAAAATTCCATTCTTTGCTGGTGGTGCGGAAAGTTGCTTGGGCGCGCAGCCATTTTTTGCTTTTTATACTTGATATACTGAGGGGGGGTAAATTGTAATTTTCAGATATTTGATTCCCGGCATCGAGGAAAAGCCAACGATTTCCGTCTATTATTTCCGTGTTTTTTAAGGAATCTGTATCAAAATGATGTTCAAAGACGGTTTCTAAATCCGTTGCATCAGTCAACATAAACGGCAAATCATATTTATTATCGAGCAATTTTTGCACTTCAAGCGGCACATCCCAACGCCCGATGATGCGCCTCAAATAAGCTTGAGTGGTTTCGTCGCGCCACAAACCGCCTTGATGTGCTTGATAAACCCACCATAAATTGAGATAAAGACAGAGGGCAATCACACCACCAAATAAAATTTTGCGTAATTTTTTTTCAAAAACGGATTCTAAAAAACAAGCAAACGGCAAGGCAAGCATCGGCATCACTTGTATCATTTGGCGTTGTCCGAGACTGCCGCCGTACCACCAAATATTGTGGGCAAACGACACGTATATAAATAGGAGGATAAATAGAAAATTCGCCCAAAACAAATCCTTCCGTTTTTTGTATAAAGAGTAAAACCCAACCAGCGAAAACAGCATTATAGGCGTATAAACAAGCCATCCACGCCTTGAACTGAACAATCCGTCCATAATATGCGGGTGCCCCCATTCCATCCAATCATCCTTACCATAACTGTTGTACAGAAAATGACCCGACGACCATTTCCAATAAATCAATTGAATCGCGCCCAACAAACCGATAATAATAGCTGTAATTAGAAATTTAGGAAAATGATTTTTTATAAAAATTAAGCGATTTTCAAGCGATTTTCTATCAAAAACGCCCCATAACGTAGGCACTATGACCACAATCAACTCCGTCGGACGAGCCAAAGCCGCTAAACCGATGCACAAACCAATACTTGCCGCCGTACTCATTTTAGGACGTTCATAAAACTTTATCGTTTGCCAAAGCATTCCTGTATAAAGCGTAAAAATATAAGTATGCGTCATGGCGGAACTGATTGCCGCATATTCCAAGTAGTTTGTCGTGAAAACATAGAGTAACAAAACAGTCGCAACCACCCCCTCAGTATTCCTACTGAATGACAAGTTTGGATTTGGAAGGATTTTGAGCAACAATTTTCTCAAATACCACAACCCCACAAACGACCACAACAGACTCCAAAAACTAATCGCAAACTGATAAGGTGCAGAAAAACCATCGGCAACAAAGCTCAAAGGTTTTGCCAAAGCATGAGCAACAAAAAACGCAGGGGCGTACATAATTGCCATGCCTGACGTGTATTTCATCACCAAATTGCCATTTGTGGAAGGCAAAGCAGCGTAAAACCCACCGCCTTGTGGTTGATATTTATCATCCACAGCCTTGCTAAAAGCAACTTTTTTCAAATCTTTATAAATGAAAATGGCGGGTAAATAGTAGTAATAGCCGCAAACATCGTAGCTCAAAGTTGCTTCGCCTTGTGGTTTTTGCCATTTTGGATAAAAAAACAAGTTGGCATAAGCCAAAAAAGCGATGCAGACGATGTAAGCGATTTTAGAAGATGTCATGTCTCGTTTTGTTTTAGAACGGAAATGTCCGCTTTTTTTTGGCTTTGCCAAAACTACCCCCTCAGTATTTTGTTTTCAAGAGATTAAATAATTTCGTTTGACACGAATTTCACGAATTGCACGAATTGTATTTTATGAAAATCAACATCTTTTGGTTTCGCCGAGACCTACGACTCAAAGATAATGCAGGACTTTACCATGCCTTGAAAAGCGGCAAACCTGTCTTACCTATTTTTATTTTTGACAAATATATACTCGATGATTTGGAAGACCGCACCGACGCACGAGTCACTTTTCTGCACGATACTTTGACGGAATTAAAAACAGATTTAGAAAAATTAGGCTCAACTTTATTTGTCGCCTACGGCAAACCTTTGGACATTTGGCAAGACTTAACCAAACGATTTGACATCGAAAAAGTCTTTACAAACCATGATTATGAACCGTATGCTTTGCAACGTGACACGTCAATTAAAGATTTTTTGATTTCAAAAAACATTGATTTTCAAACATTTAAAGACCACGTTATTTTTGAATATTCGGAAGTAACAAAAGATGATGGTTTGCCTTACACCGTTTTTACACCTTACAGTCGTAAGTGGCGGGCGAAGTTGGAAAGTCAAATGACAGACCATAATGGGCAATACATATCATTTTATTTGAAGCCTTATCCAACAGAAATTTACCATTCATCATTCATCACTCATCATACATCATTAAATGCTCCCCTCAGTAATTTTGAAATGCCAACGCTTGAAAGCATGAATTTCAAGCGGTCAAGCATCGATATTCCTTCAAAAACGATAGCCAGAGGTATTGTTAAAAATTATGATAAAACCCGTGATTTTCCAGCTTTGGCGCAAGGCACATCACGTTTGGGCATTCATTTTCGCTTTGGAACGATTTCGATTCGTGAAAAAGCGTTGGCAGCGCAAGGCTTGAACGAGACTTATTTCAATGAGTTGATATGGCGTGATTTCTATTCCATGATTATCCAACATTTCCCACACATTGGCGCAGGGAGGGCATTTCGACCAGAATATGAGTTGATTCAATGGGAAAATGACGAAAATAAGTTCCAAAAATGGTGCGAAGGCAAAACGGGCTATCCACTTGTAGATGCAGGGATGCGTGAACTGAACGCTACGGGACACATGCACAATCGTGTGCGTATGGTCGTTTCCAGTTTTTTAACAAAACACTTGTTGATAGATTGGCGTTGGGGTGAAGCCTATTTTGCAAAGAAATTATTAGACTATGATTTCGCTTCTAATAATGGTGGTTGGCAATGGGCAGCGGGTTGTGGCACAGATGCCGCACCGTATTTCCGCATTTTTAATCCAGAAGCGCAATTGCAAAAATTTGATAAAGAGGGCGCATATACACGTCATTGGGTACCCGAATGGTTGACCTCTCAGTATCCACGTCCAATTGTTGACCATAAAATGGCAAGGGAAAAGTGTTTGGCGACTTATGCGGCTGCCTTGAAAAAGTGATTTAAAAACGTAATTTTACACCTCATTTTTCTTGTTATAAATCACAATTCAATGAAAATCAAAGATATAACGCAGTTTTTAGAAACAATAGCGCCCCCTCAGTACCAAGAAGTTTACGACAATGCAGGGCTTATAGTGGGCGACCCAATGACGGAAATTACAGGTGTTTTAGTCTGCCTCGACTCCATCGAAAGCATAATTGACGAAGCTATTGAGCGTGGTTGCAACCTCGTTGTAGCGCATCACCCGATCGTTTTCAAGGGTTTAAAGCGTTTTACAGGCAAAAATTATGTGGAACGGACGGTTATTAAAGCCATCAAAAACGATATAGCCATTTATGCCATTCATACCAATTTAGACAACGTTTTACATTCGGGCGTAAACACAAGGATTTGTGAGCGTTTGGGTTTGACGAATTGCCGAGTGCTTGCGCCAAAACGGCAAACGTTGATGAAACTAACCACATTTGTGCCTTCACCACACACGCAAGAGGTGTTAAACGCTCTCTTTGCGGCAGGAGCAGGTCAAATTAGTAATTATAAAAATTGTAGCTTCCGTACTGAGGGGGTCGGGACATTCTGTCCAACAGGCGCAGCAAACCCAAAAATTGGCGTTTTAGATAAAGATGAAGCTGTTGCAGAAGCCCGTATTGAAGTCATTTTTGACTATTTTTTAGAGAAAAAACTCATTGCTGCCTTGAAAAAAGCACATCCTTATGAAGAAGTTGCTTACTATCTACATGTTTTAGAAAATGAAAATCTGGAAGTCGGCAGTGGTATGATTGGGGATATTGAAGACTTGACAGAGACAGATTTTCTGTTGCTTTTGAAAATGAGTATGCATGTTTCGTGCGTCAAACACACAGCACTTTTAGAAAAAAAGGTTAAAAAAGTAGCTGTTTGTGGCGGTGCGGGTGGTTTTTTGCTACATCATGCTGTTGCGGCGGGTGCTGATGTTTTCGTAACAGCCGATTACAAGTACCACGAATTTTTTGATGCCGATGGCAAAATTGTGATAGCCGATATAGGTCATTTTGAAAGCGAACAGTTTACAATTGATTTGTTAAAAGATGTTTTACAAAAACAATTTGAGAAATTAAATGTTTTTTCTACAAAAAAAATCACAAACCCCGTGAATTATCTGTAAATTTGCGGGCTTTTTCAGACTCATAGGTTTTTGAAGAAATGATGAATGATAAATAATGAATGATAAATTTGCAAAACATTGATTTACAAGTCCTTTGCAAAATCATTCATCGTTCATTATTTATCATTCATCATTACTTATCTCTGTGCTTCAACGACAAAAAAAATTAAAAAAAATATGGCAACAGCAAAAAATACGAAAGAACTGACGACGGCAGAAAAGCTTCGCCAACTCTATGAACTTCAATTGATTGACTCGGAACTCGATGAACTTCAAAACATGAAAGGCGAATTGCCTATGGAAGTGAACGATTTAGAGGACGACATCGCTGGTTTGGAAACGCGGACTCAGAAAGCAGACCAAGGCATTGCCGAGTTAGATGGAGATGTCAAAAAGCAAAAAGAAAATATTAAAATGGCGGAAGCGTTGATTGAGCGTTATAAAAAACAGCTGGATAACGTGAAAAATAACCGTGAATTTGATGCTTTGAATAAAGAAATCGAACTGCAACAATTGGATATCCAATTGGCTGATAAACGGATTCGTGAATCACAACGCAACATCGAAGCTAAAAAAGAGACTTCAGATGTTGCCCGCAAACGACTCGATGCCAAGCTCAAAGAACTGGAAACGAAAAAAGTAGAATTGCAGAAGATTCTTGAAAAAACAGAAAAAGAAGAGGAAAAACTGCGTAAAAAATCGGATAAAGCCCGTAAAACTATAGAAGACCGTTTGTTGAAATCGTATGATAGAATCCGTACTTCTTACCGCAATGGTTTGGCGGTTGTGTCTGTTCATCGGAGTTCTTGCGGCGGTTGTTTCAACCATATTCCACCACAGTTGCATTTGGAAATTGGACTACATAAAAAGATTGTCGCTTGTGAGCATTGTGGTCGTATTTTGGTTGAAGATACAATTATGCAAGAAGAAGTTGTAGATTGATTCCTATATACTTGTACAAAATACAAAGGGCAAAATGCGGTTAAACGTGTTTTGCCCTTTGTGTTTTATACTTAATTAAAAATGAAAAACAAAAAGTGAAAAATATAAAACATTGGTTAGACATAATTTCGTATCAATTAGCGATATTCGTGTTCACTTAAAATATGTGTTAGAAAAAATTTTATATTAATTAGCGATATTCGTGTTTACTTAAAATATGTGTTAGAAAAAATTTCGTGTTAATTAGTGAAATTTGTGTGAGACTAAACTATTACCAATAATTCAAACAAAATCATGATTTTTAAGAATAAAAAAATTTGGATAACAGGGGCATCATCTGGCATAGGCGAAGCTCTGGCGTATGCATTTGCAAAAGAAGGCGCGCAACTTATCTTATCCGCAAGGAATGAAACAGAATTGGAACGGGTTAAATATAATTGTCAAGATGCTATTTCTGTTGAAGTTTTACACTTAGATATTGGGGACCATGAGGCAATTTGTGCAAAAGCGGAAACATTATTGAGCCGTATTGGTGCCGTTGATATTCTGATAAATAATGCAGGATTGAGCCAACGTTCCTTGGCAGTGGAGACTGATTTATCTGTCACCAAACATTTATTGGATGTGGATTTAATAGGCACTATTGCAGTGACTAAATCTGTTTTAACCCCGATGATTAAGCAAAAATCAGGGCAAATTGTAGTCGTAACAAGCATTATGGGCAAATTAGGCGCACCTTTACGCTCGTCTTATGCGGCGGCTAAACATGGTTTGCACGGCTATTTTGATACGCTTCGTGCGGAAACTTACAAGGATGGTATTCGTGTTTTGCTCGTTGTCCCGGGTTATGTACGAACAAATATCAGTATCAACGCACTGAAAGCAGATGGCAAGGCACAAGGGACAATGGACGAAGCCACGCTAAACGGTTTTACACCCCAAGAAGTGGCGGCAAAAATTATAAAAGCCTTACATCAAGGAAAAGAAGAAATCGTGATAGCCAAAGGTAGAGAACGTTTAGCCACGTACTTGAAGCGATTTATGCCTCTTTTGTTGTCGCGCATGGTGCGCGGAGCTAAAACGACTTAAAAAAGAAATGCCACAAACTATTGATAATCAATAATTTGTGGCGTTTTGTGGTGATGGACGGAATCGAACCGCCGACACATGGATTTTCAGTCCATTGCTCTACCAACTGAGCTACATCACCAACGACTTATACTTTTAAAATACCAAGTGGCTTAACTCGCCAGCCCTTCCTTCAAAAAGCGGTGCAAAGATACGTCTGTTTATGAATTATCAAAACGATTTAAAAAATAATTTTACCTTTCGGAAAATTTGTAAAAATGAGACTTCAACCTTGGCAAGTAATCGCCGTTCCATTTGGTCTGTGGGCTGTTGTTTTTTTCGGTATGGCTATCTTCAAAGATGCGGGGCATTTAGCCATTTGGGCGACTCCAGGATTCATTGTTTTGGCTGCTGCCTATGTGCTGAGTCCGCAAATCAATTGGTGGTGGTATCGGCGCAATCCACCCCCCCTCAGTATAGCCGCTACTAAATTGCTCGAAACGCATTTTTTGTATTACAAAAGATTATCGCCTGAACTTAAAACCCGTTTTCAGAACAGAGTAGCTCTGTTTATATTGGGTAATGAGTTCATTCGCCCTGTTCGTGCCGACGATTCCGAAGCGCAAAGTATGCGAAATAATGTACCTGAAGACCTAAAAGCGGCAGTTGCAGCGCTGGCGACACAGGTTTTTTTTGGCAAAACCGATGTGCCGACCAGTAAATATGAGCATTTTATCCTTTATCCGCATCCTTTTCCGACCCCTCAGTATCCGTACTTGCACACCTCTGAAATCTATGATGAAGATGGCGTTGTCCTTTTTTCTGCCGACCCGTTGATGATTGGTTTGAACAATCCACAGGCTTTTTTCAGCATTGGTCTTTACGAATTTGCAAAAATTTTCAAGAAAACGACCCCCTCAGTATCTCTACCGACTTTGACCCAAAACGATTGGTCTGTCCTTGAAAAAATGAGTGGTATGAATACGGAAACCATTTCAAAAGTTGTCGGGTTGTCCGAATTTGATGATTTTGGCATTTTAGTCCATCATTTTTTCACTTTTCCTGATTTGTTTAAATCCTTTTCACCCGATTTGTTTCAGTTATTAAGCAATATGTTTCATCAAGACCCCACCAATGGTATGAATCCGATTGTTTCTTATTAGTTTTTACAATCTTATGAACAATTTAGACAACGGATTGTTAGAACTTACATGAATAATGGAATTTTAAAAAGTATTACTTCGTTTTTTGGAAACGAAAGCCAATCCACAAACGATATGACACATCTAAAAGTAGGAGACCCTGCACCCGATTTTTCAGCACTGAATGAAGAAGGTAAAAGAATCACTCTCTCTGATTTTCGAGGCAAAAAATTAGCTCTGTTTTTTTATCCTGCTGACGATACACCGAGTTGTACGGCAGCAGCATGTAGTCTGCGGGACAATTATGCTGATTTACAAGCACAGGGCATCGAAATGCTTGGGATTAGTCCCGATTCTGCAAAAAAACATGGCAAATTCATTCAAAAATATCAATTCCCTTTCAGTCTTATCGCTGATGAAGACTTAACCATTTTGAAAGCTTATGGCGTTTGGGGTTGGAAAAAATTTATGGGACGTGAATACGACGGCGTTCACCGCACTACTTTTCTTATTGATGAAAAAGGGCATATTGAACAGGTTTTTGAAAAAGTAAATACCAAAAATCATGCAGCGCAAATCATGGACTCGTTGAATCAATAAGCAAAGCGAAAAGCAAATAGGAAGCGGAAAAAAGATGTATTGTGAAACAAAAAATGAGTGGAAGTGATTTTTATAGAAAAAACAAAAAAAATCAAACAAAAACTTGAAAACCTTTGAATTTAAAAAACAAGGCGTGTAACTTAGCGATTCTGAATCTTAAAATTGCCTTGTTATCTGAGATAAAGACTTTGAACGAATCTTTTAGCTCAAAACTTACAACAATATCAACTATGACTACCCATTCACGCCGCTATGTGTTTTTGGATTTTGATACATTAGTCCATATTAAATTCAAAAAATTAGAAAAAGTTTGCGACAAAATTTTCGTTTTTGTTGGATCTGACATCACCGATGTTCCCTTCACGCTTGTCCGCGACATGCAAGGCATGGGTAATGCCATCAAATGGATAGATGTTGGTGAATCTTTAACACATGATTTGAATTATCATATTTGCTTTTTAATGGGCAAATTGCATGAGAAAATAAGCGGCGATGTCGAATTTGCTATTTTATCCAATGATGCGGCTTTCGATCCATTGGTCAATTTCATCAATGCCACGGGCAGAAGTTGTTTGCGAATAAAAAGTTCTTTATCAGAAAAAACAGTGTCGCCAAAAACAGAATCGGATACCCCTCTGTCCACGGGCGTTCAAGACTCTATAACGAGTCATCAAGAGCAAAAAGTCGTTGAAACTCATTCCGAACCCCATTCCGTACTCGAATCCCTCAATGCACGACTTTTTGGGGAACATATCAGCGAAACCGACGATGATGAAAAAGCACAAGCCAATGGCGAGCATACACTCATTGAGGAAACGGCACGGGAAACCGTCCGCCGTCTTGTTCGTTCGGGCAATCGTCCACAGAATATTATGATGTTGCGAAATTATATTTTACTCCACAACCAAGAGTTGTCTCTGCATGGTGATGTGGATAAAATCATCAATCGTTTGAAAGATTCAAGAGAAATAGAACTGCGCAACGAAGCGGTAGAGTATAATTTTTGATCAATGAAGCTTGTGATATCTTTATTTTTCTAAAAAACGTTTATTTTTGCAGAACTTCAAAAACAACTGTTGTTTTTGAAGTTTTTTTTTAACTAAAAACATATTGAAACTGCTCATTCCTAATTTTAATTAACAATCATGGACTTAGAAGAAATTAGTCTGATTATTGAGATTGCAGAAGAGAAAATGGTCGGTGCCATTGAGCATCTCCAACACGAACTCGTCAAACTGCGTACAGGCAAAGCCTCAACCGACCTTCTGAATGGCATTATGGTGCCGTACTATGGCTCGCCCACTCCTATTCATCAAATTGCAAATATTTCTACAGGCGACGCTCGGACACTCATCATCCAGCCTTGGGAGAGAAATATGCTTGGAGCGATTGAAAAAGGTTTGTTTGAAGCACAACTCGGCATGACACCGCAAAATGATGGACAAATCATTCGTCTCATCATCCCTCCTGTCACCGAGGAACGCCGTAAAGACCTTGTAAGAAAAGCCAAACACAGTGGCGAGGAATCCAAAGTAGGCGTCCGCGCTGCCCGTCAAAAGGCGATGGAGGAACTGAAAAAAGCTGTTAAAGCGGGTTTGTCGGAAGATATTGGTAAAAAAGAAGAAGCCCATGTGGATACATTGACCAAAACCTTTATCGAAAAAGTAGATAAAATTATCGAAATAAAGGAAAAAGAGATAATGACAGTTTAACTGTTTAAGCAAATAATGAATGATAAACGATGAAAGATGAATTTTCAAAACTTTGATTTTCAACGAATTGTAAAATCAAGTTTGGCAATTTATTTTTTCATTATTCCTAAGAGTCATTTTAATCCTTGTAAATATGAATCATCCCGAACAGGCTTAGTTAGCTTGTTCGGGATGATTCATATTTATATATTAACCCAATTTACTTCCCTCCCATACGCTCGTATTTCGTTTTAAATCGCCGATAAAGGTCTTTTTGCTTGTTATTCAAGTCAATTTCCTTACCGCGAATGAAAGCATGAGTCACTTTTGAAGTCCGCATATCGAACACATCCCCCTCAGTAATAATGAGTGTAGCGTCTTTTGAGGTTTCAAGCGTCCCAACGGTTTTATCAATGCCCAGCATTTTTGCAGGTATCGAAGTCAGTGCCGCCACAGCATCTTCATAAGCCAACCCAAACGCCACTGCTTGACCTGCCATCAGAGGCAAATTGCGTTGTTGCCAGTTGCCATTGACCGAGAGGCAGAAAGTAACACCTGCTTTTTTCAACATGGCGGGGCTTTTAAAAGGTTGATCAATATCGTCATCTACTCTTGCAGGCAAGGCTTGGGTTTCGTCTAAAACGACAGCAACGTTATTGTTTTTCAAAACATCGGTCACTAAATAAGCATCTTTGCCACCTACAATAATCGTTTTGCAACCGTATTTTTTGCCAAAAAGTACCCCCTCAGTAATTTCCTTCGCCAAGTTCGCGCGGATATATAGCGTCTTTTTTTGAGAAAAAAGGTCGCGCATGGCTTCGAATTTTAGGTTTTTTGGCGATACCGCCCCTTTTTCAGTATAGGCTTTGGCTTCACTAAAAAACTGTTCGAGTTCTGCGATTTGCTTCGTAAAGTTTTCGTTTTTACGTTGTGCAAAAGTGCCAGCCAAAAAATCGAAACTACCTGAAAACAAAGAGGGAAAGTTCATGTAAATCCCTTCATCAAACTTGTAAGCCGCATCCTCCCAGTTCCAACCATCGAGTTCAACAACGGATGATTGTCCTGATATCGTCGCCCCATTAGGCGTTATTTGCGCCAGCAAAATACCATTTGAGCGCACTGTTGGCGGCACTTGTGAGTCCGTATTATACGCCACAACGCTGCGTACTGAGGGGTTCATTTCCCCAATTTCTGTATGGTCAACTGTTTGACGGACAGCACTGATTTCGACCAAACCCAAGTCAGTATTCATCGAAATTAAACCTGGATAAACGTGTTTGCCTTCGGCATTGATGACTTTTTTATATTTAGTCATATCTATACGTACCGTTGTTGCATCAGCGACGACCGTAATTTTGCCCGCTTCAAAAGCGATGAGGGCATTTTCTATGACTTTACCATTTCCGAGATGTGCCTTTGCATTCATTATCAATATAGCTTCTGATTGTGCAACAGCGGGTAACGGTATGGATTGAGCCGAAGAACTCACTATTAGTGATTGAAATAAGGCGAATAATATGATTAGTTTTTTCATTTTTTTTTATTTAAAATTTTTCAAATAAACGATTAGATGAATGATGAATCTTTTAAAAATCAAAGTTTTATAAATACATGATTTATCATTCATAATTTATCATTCATCATTAACTTAGTGCATTTCATCATCATCGTCTTCACAATCATAAAGCCGTTGCGCCCGTCTTTGAATGGCTTGTGTCGGCATACCACTTTTCTTAGAAACGAGCACTTTTTGAATCAATCGAGCGCGCTCTTTACGCACTTCGTCTTGCATTTTCAAGTCTTCTTCACGGTCAAAAAACTTCGTACCGTCCACATAAGTTTGTTCTGCTTTGGCGTAAATACTGAGGGGGTTCGTTGACCATAAAACTAAGTCTGCATCTTTACCTACTTTCACAGAACCCACACGGCTATCCACTTTCAGCGTTTTAGCGGGATTTAAAGTCACCAGTTTCCAAGCCGCCACTTCGTCCATACCCGCATACATGACCGATTTTGCAGCTTCTTGATTGAGTCGCCTTGCCATTTCAGCATCATCTGAATTGATAGTGGATAAAACACCAGCGTCTTGCATCAATTTGGCATTTTGTGGAATCGCATCATATACTTCGTATTTGTAATCCCACCAATCCGCAAAACCAGCACCTGCTGCACCATGTTTAGCCATTTTATCTGCCACCTTGTAACCCTCTAATATATGTGTAAATGTGTTGACTTTGAAACCATGTCGGTCAGCCGTTTTCAAGAGCATATTGATTTCAGATTGCACGTAGCTGTGGCAAGTGATGTGGCGTTTGCCCTCCAAAATTTCGCCTAAAGCCTCCAATTCAAGGTCGCGACGTACCAATTTACCCGATTTCAAATCGGCGAGGTATTCTTTGGCTCTCGTAAAATGGTCATCAAAAACTTGTTCTACACCCATACGGGTCAAAGGAAAACGTGTAGAAACTGCATCACCATTTGCTCTTTTAACATTTTCGCCAAGGGCAAACTTGATAAAGCCTGGCCAGTTCTCAAACTTCATTTTTTCGGGTTCATAGCCGAAACGGAGTTTTATCAGCTGTGTTTGACCACCAATCGCATTGGCTGAACCGTGTAAAATATGGCTTGAGGTGACGCCCCCTGCGAGTTGACGGTAAATATTAATGTCATCGGAATTGATAACATCTGCAATCCGTACTTCGGCAGTGCTTGATTGTGCGGCTTCGTTGACACCACGCGCCACTGTTATATGTGAATGTTCATCAATAATGCCAGCCGTTAAGTGTTTGCCTGTGGCATCAATAGTTTTAGCCGTCGGTGCAGATACATTTTTACCGACTTGAACGATTTTTCCGCCTTCTATCAGGACATCTGTATTTTCTAAAACACCTGCTGTTTCATTCGTCCAAACGGTTGCATTTTTAAACAAAATACGCTCGGCTTTTGGCAAATCTTTTTTGCCGAAGGCTATAAATGGATAAATAACGTCACCAACAGTTCTATTGGATGCGGATACTGAGGGGTCTGCTTTTTTCTCTTCGTCGGTATTGCCAGCCGATGCGCCTTTGCTTTCCGCTTTCCAAGTCACCCAAGTACCGTCAATGAGCTGACCACGACCCGTCATATTACCGTTTTCAATCACACCTGTTAATCTCACGACACCTTTTTCGCCAGTGGGCGTAAACATCAAACTGACTGTATTTTTGACGTTTACCATTTCTAATTTTGCTTTGCTTGTATCACTCGATTTCGAGACTGTATTTTCGCCCTTCGCACCCAAAACAAGGTTATAATTTTGGTCGCCAATACTTAGATTATAGCCGCCTTTTAACTCTGTTTTGTCCAAATCAGTGAGAATATAGGGCTTGCCTTGTACCCAATTATGCAGAATTTTAGCATCTTTTGTAAAGACATCTTTATCAGAAATGAAAAAATTAGCGATTTTCCCTTTCTCTAAACTTCCTAAATCGGCTTCCAAGCCAAACAATTTGGCAGGAGTAGCTGTCAGAGCTTTCAAGGCGTCCCCCTCAGTAAGACCCATTTCGATAGCCTTTTGCATTTGCTTCAAAAAGTCGGCTTTGTTCTTTAAACCTGTTGTCGTAAAAGCAAATTCAATACCTACACCTGCCACTCTTGATGGATTTGTCGGTGCCAATTCCCAATGTTTTAGGTCTGTTAGAGACACTTGTAAGGCATCAATGGGGTCTTCTACATCAAAAGCATCGGGGAAATTCAAAGGTAAAATCAAAGGACTTCCAGTTGCTTTTATTTCAGAAAGGCGTTGATAATCGTCACCTCGTCCTTTGATGATGAATTTTTTGCCAAATTCAACGCCTATTTTAGCAGCACGTAGTGCTTCAAGTTTGTCGCCAACATCAAAAACTTGCGGCACATTTTGTAAGGCATTCCAGGCTTCGAGCGAGAGGTTTTTTTCCTCTTTTGAACCGCCCGCCGCATACCACTGCCCGTCGAGGTAGGTTTGGCGAATTAAAGCAATGCAACCCATGAGTGAAGTTGGGTATAGTTGTGTTGAAGTGCCTTTTGAGAACGACAAGACGTTGGCAGCAATGGGTTTTATCAACACATTATTTGCCCGTTCATTGCCGAGACTGACTACCGCTGCCGAGCCGCGACTGATGCCATCTTGTTGGTGCGTGATGACTGAACCAAAACCAGCACCCCTCAGTATTTCTGCGTCTTTTTCGTTTGGATTAAAAGCCTCGAATGCCTTAAATTCCGTTTTGAAGGCTTCATTCCATGAATAAGCCCCTTTTTTGTTTGAGATAAACTGTTCTGAACGACCGCCACCACGACCGCCTTGACCGCTTGCTGTTGGCAATTCGGGCAGACCATAATTGCCAAAGGCTTCGATAAATGATGGGTAAATGAATTTCTTTTTGACATCAATTACTACCGCATCCGTCGGAATTTTGATATTCGTACCCACGGCTTCAATGCGCCCGTCGCGGATAAGGAGTGTGGCATTCTCCACTTTTTCTTTCCACGATTTAACTATTGTCGCGTTTGTAAAGGCAAATAAGCCATCACGTTCATCAAAAACGCCGTTTTGTGGAAAAGTTTTTTGCGCCATACTGAGGGGGGGCAGAACGATAGCCACCAAGAGTAGGGCTATGAAAAATTGTAAGGTAGGTCTCATTTTGTTATTGATTTAGATGAAATTTAATGGCGTAATGTCAAAAATATTAATTGTTTTAAGGTAAAGAAGTCCCTGTTTTTCGCCAAATAACTTATTTTTCCGCTCATTTAGAATTAAAACCCTAATATCCAATTTAATATCAATACACCTAATAAGCCCACTATCCCCACTATGGTTTCCATGATTGTCCAAGTTTTAAAGGTATCCTTTAGGCTTAAACCAAAATATTCTTTGAACATCCAAAACCCTGTATCATTGACATGGCTGCACATCAAACTGCCTGCACCCACGCTCAATACCATGAGTTCGGGTGAAATAGTTGCTGCTACTGAGGGGTCGCTCAAAAGGGGTTGAACGATACCCGCTGCCGTCAATCCTGCCACCGTTGCCGACCCAATTGTTATGCGTATAACGGTTGCTACAAGCCAACCGAGGAATAGTGGTGATAGAGATAAGTCTTTGAAAATCAATGTTATATCCCCGCCAATACCACTGTCTTGCAAGACTTGTTTGAAAGCACCGCCAGAAGCTACTATCAATAATATCATCGTTGTTGCCGTCAAGGAAGCAGTCGTTTTTTCTGTAATGTCTGCCATTTTTTGACCTCTCAAAATACCCAAAAAAACAACGGCTAATCCGAAAGAAATAATCATGGAAGTGGAGGCATCCCCTACAAATTTTAATATTTGAAGAGCTATACTTTCCTTGGGTAAAAAGAATTCGGCAAATGTGCCTGCTGCCATAAGCAATACAGGCGACAAAGCGATGCCCAAGCTGAGAAAGAAAGAAGGTAATTGGTTTTCAGGCATATTTTTAATTTCCACCAATCCCTTAGGCGGATTAGCAACTATTTTTTTCGCAAATTCTGGGAATATAATACCAGAAACCACGATGGCAACCAAAGCAATGGGGATGCCATAAACCAATGTTTTGCCTAAATCCGCCTTAAACAATATCGCTATTGCCGTTGGACCGGGATGGGGCGGCAAAAAACCATGGGTGACAGACAAGCCCGATGCCATAGCAAGCCCTAAATACACCAATGGTAAACCTGTTGCGGCGGCAACGGAGAAGACAAGGGGTATAAGTATGACAAAACCAGCATTGTAAAACATCGCTAAACCGACTGTAAAACTGGTGATAGCCAATGCCCATTTTGCACGGTGCGCTCCAAAAATGCGGATAAGACTACTTGAAATTTGTTGCGCTGCCCCTGATTCTGCGAGCAAACTGCCGAGCATAACGCCAAAACCAATGATTAAAACAAGACCGCCTAAAGTCGACCCAATCCCTTTTTGGACAGATTCAACTATTTTTTCAAAGGGCATCCCTTTCAAAATGCCTACTAAAAAAGCAGTGATAGTCAACGCCACAAAGGCATTCAGCCGAACAACGGCGATGAGAAGTAGTAAGAAGGCAATGCTGCCAACGAGTAAAAGTATTGACATGGTGTTTTCGTTTTTTTGTCTCAAAGAAAACAAAAAAAAACGAAACGGTATAAAAGAAAAAAACCTTTCGTACAGTAGCACGAAAGGTTTGTGGTTCTAATTATAATATGTTACTTCGTTAATGAAGAAAAAAAGAATCAAAAAAAATCGGGAGACTTGTGGAGCAGCTCTACCCCCCGATGAACTGCTCCGGTCTCCCTTATTAGAGCCGCATTTGACTCTACATCTTTATATTTTTAAATATTTGTTATTTTCAATTATAAATACAAACTTCTTCTTACTAAAATCATGCCACATTTGCTAAAGGTATTTCTAATTGAATTTTTTTTTCTGTTAAACTTTTCAGTTTTTTTCCGATGTTTAAACTCTCAAAAATTTGGTCGAACTCTGATTTATAAAGTTTATAATCGCTGTATTCACCATAAAGCTCTAAATCATTTTCCGTTTGAATTAAAATTTGGAAATGAAGATGATTTGCATTATAAAAGAATTTTGTTAATAAGCTTCTCGTCTCTTGAAATTTCATTGTATGTTACTTTTAATTTAGATTATTGTGTTCTATTTGATTTATAGATACAATAATACTGCCATTTTCACTCTCTTTAAATCCAAAAATGATTACTTTTGTGACGGGCGTTCAATACGTCATCGTGTCTCTGTGGCATATATAAGTATTTGATTTACAATGTTAGAAGCAGATTAAAGTGTAACTGATTGTGAAAAAATTGACATTTTTTTCGGAACATGTCTCCTTAAAATCAGCTTCTTAAATAGTTTTGTTATTTTATTTCATTCATAAAAAACACATTTTCAATGCCTTTTCAGCGTTCTTTTCAAGTCGGTGGCAAACCAAACAATCCTTTTGGTTCGATTTTTTCGTTGCTGATTATCATCGGTATCTTCATTTTATTAATTTTTATGGTAACTGGTTTTATCAAGTTGCTGTACCTCGTCGCACCCGTATTGCTCATTGCTACACTGCTCATTAACTATCGTCTTGTTGCAGACTATGTAATGGGCGTTTTTGAAACGTTTAAAACAGACATTGTTTTCGGCATTGTTAAAGTCGTCTTTTCTGTTTTTTGCTATCCTTTTGTCATCGGTTGGCTTTTTGCAAAAGCTATGTTTTATAGAAAAGTGACTAAAATACAAAAAGATTTGGAACAACAAATGGGTCTTAGTACTGAAAAAAGCATTACAGAAGTTACAGATTATGAAGAAATTAGCTCGGATTTGAATACAGATGAACCACCTAAAAAAACATCTCAAAAAAAACCTGAAACACCTATTATCATTGAATTACCGAAGCCAAAAGACCCGCTTCGAGACGATTTTGACCAACTATTTAAATAATTATTATGACGGTTTTGTGTTGGATATTGCCTTTTTGGACATACGCCCAACTAAAAACGACCAACTAAAATAAGTACGCCTTTGTGTTTTATACGCTCTATTGGGCTGCCTCGCTGCTCTTAATTTGCCTCTATGTTGCCTTCATTTTTTTGTATGCAAAATGTTGGAAAAACCTACCCTTTTTCCAATTTACTGAGGGGTATCCTCTGAAAACAGTTATTTCTGTACTCATTCCTGCACGCAACGAGCAAGATTATATTGTGCCTTGTTTGACAGCTATTGTTCAGGGTAACTATCCACAAACATTGTTTGAAATCATTGTCATTGACGACCATTCCGACGACATGACCCCTCAGTATGTCCGCGATTTTGCAGCCATACATCACAATATTCGTCTCATCGAATTAAAAAACTATGTAAAACTATCTGAAAATCAACCTTTTAAAAAACGTGCCATCGAAGCCGCTATTGGCGAAGCCAAAGGTGAACTCATCGTAACGACTGATGCTGATTGCTTGGCACAACCGAACTGGCTTAACTTAATTGCTGAATTTTATGAAAAAACAGGCAAACGCTTCATCGCTGCACCCGTTAATTTTCATGAAGAAAAATCGTATTTCGAGCGTTTCCAATCTCTGGACTATATCGGTATGATGGGCATTACAGGGGCAGGCGTGGAAGGCAAATTCACAAATATGTGTAACGGCGCGAATTTAGCTTATCAAAAAAAACTATTCTATGAAGTCGGCGGTTTCAAAGGCATTGACCATGTAGCCAGTGGTGACGATATGTTATTGATGCAAAAAATAGCTCGATTTTACCCTGATTCCCTTGGTTTTTTGAAAAATCCTGAAGCCACCGTTTATACAAAAGCCAAAGCCACCATAACTGATTTTCTGAGCCAACGCTTAAGATGGGCATCAAAATCGTCGAGTTATACTGAGTTTTTTACAGTCTTTCAATTAGTAACCGTTTTTGTATTTTGCTGGAATATTCTCCTAAGTCTTTGTTTATCAATATTTTATGATGCGACATTCATTACTCTTTTCATTCTACAATTTTCAGCTAAAGCCTTTTCTGACTACTTTTTCCTAAACACAATGTCTCGTTTTTTCAAGCGCACCGATTTAATGCGCCCTTTTTTGACCCCTCAGTATTTGCACATATTATACATCATCGTCGTCGGTTCTCTTGCCAATTTTAAAAAAACATATACGTGGAAAGGAAGGCAAGTAAAATGATAATGGATAGTTGATAATGGATAATAATTTTTCATTATCCACTATCCATTATCCACTAATACACAGTTTTATCGTGCTTGTTTTGCCATTCTTCAAAGGCTGCTAAACCCTCTTCTCTTAAAAGAGGTTGAATAGGAATCTGCCGTTCTGACATGGGTTTCGTAAATTCCCCATAAAGAAACTCATCATCAAAATCAATCGCAGCAGCATCTTGGCGGGTACAGGCATACACAATGCGGTCGGGTCGCGCCCAATAAATCGCACCAAGGCACATCGGACAAGGCTCACAAGACGTGTAAACAACACATCCTTCGAGTTGGAAATGCTGAATATTGTGGCAAGCATCGCGTATGGCTGTTACTTCTGCATGAGCCGTTGGATCATTATTTATCAAAACACGGTTGTTGCCCCGTCCTATTATTTCGCCATTTTTCACAATGACGCATCCGAAAGGGCCGCCTTCTCCTTTTCTCATACCTTCAAATGATTGGGCGATGGCTTCGCGCATAAAAATTTTATCTTCTTCTGTCATTTCTATAATGAGTTGTTTGTTGTTGAATGAAATAAAATTTCACAAACATAGAGACAATTTTAAGAAAACAATAAATAGGCTCTTTTCACCGACAAAAAACATAAATAACCTTAATTATTTTCCTTTCACTGAGGGAGCCTTTTTTAAGATCTTTTTCAAGGCTTTTTAATGCGTTCTTTTCCTTCATCTGTGATAGCCGAGGCACGCGTCATCGTTTTAATAAATCCTACACGCCGAAAACGTAAAGCCGACCAATCATCGTCAATAGCGACTTGACGCACAGGTTCAAAACCCAATTCACCCAGCCTCGTCCAACCATTGTCGCGATTAAAATCACATTTATAACGTTTAGATGAACCTTTTGGATAAGCAAACCAGATAGATGTATCCCCCTCAGTATTTTCGGCAATCATATCGGCTGCGACATTCACTTCTTCTTGTTTTGTCGCAAAAACAATCGTAAAATCAGCTTTTTCGACCGTTTTAAAATCCTGATGCACTTGTGAAAGTAAAGCAATGGAATTAGCTAAATCAGCTAAATCAATAGGTAAATTTAGTAAAACGACCTGTTTATGGTCTTTAAAATTTAACTTTTTAAGTAAAGGAGTCATTATATACCTTTTTGAATAAAAAAGGGAGTCACTGATGTGACTTCCCCTCAACTTAGAATGTATGAAAAAACCTTACTCACTTACTTTTTGATGAGATGTTTTGCACTATCCCCTTGTCTTTCATCGCTTTATTTTTATAAAGCTCTTGCAAAACATCATATTTCCAATAGATGGTTTTAGCGGATTCATAAGCAATGCTAAGACCTTGTAAACCATCTAAAAAGCCTAATTTCAAAATATAAACACTGAAAAACTTAAAAAATACTTTCAAAACCATGAAACCCCAAGTTAAATGTTTTTCTTTTGAAAACATATCTTTTGCGCCCAAAGTTCCATAATGACGCATTTTTTTATCGTATTGTTCAAAAGAACTGTATGTATAATGTAATAGATCATTCTTAAGGGGTTTCACTTCCCCATCATAAATTATACGTTCATGTACGAAGTCTCCTGTCCATTTGGTTTCCGCTTTTGGAAATAATCTTATTTTCCTATCGGGATACCAACCTGAAAACCGAATAGCCTTTTGACCCATATGATTGAGGCGAGGCATCGAATAAGCACCCCTCAGTATGGGCTTCTCTTTCTGTATTTCAAGTCTTAAATTTTCGGACAATACCTCATCAGCATCAATAGATAAAATGTAAGGATGGTGTGCCAAACTATTACCATAATTTTTACTGGCTGCATAGCCTGCCCACTCTCGAGAAATAAACACCACGTTTGGATATTGGCGACAAGTCTCTTCTGTTTTGTCCTTACTTAAAGCATCCACGACAATAATTTCATCTGCAACTTCTTGCAGGGAATCGAGGCAACGTGCGATGTTGAGTTCTTCATTTTTGGTAATAATAACCGCCGTTATCTTCATAATCGAACTTTCTATGTTTCTAAAACCAAACACTATCAACACGTTAGGGTTTCAAAATAGGTTGCGTATCGGTTTGTCAATAAAAAATGACGATACGCAAATCTCTGTTTTGACGCACTTTGATGAATCTGGTTACATGAATGAAAGGATATTGTTCATTCAAAGGTTCAAAGCAATGTATCTTTGTGACAAATATTACAAATTAAAATGGCAATGGCAAATTCTGAAGAAATAAATCTGTCAAAAGCACTTTTTGAGATACAAGACTTATATGACAATGCGCCTGTAGGTTATCATTCTATTGATAAAAATGGGTTTATAACCCGCATCAATAACATTCATTTAAAATGGATAGGTTATACACGCGAAGAAGTGGAAGGCAAAATGAATGTACGCGCTTTACTACCTGAAGAAGGTCATCAGCGTTTTGAAGAACAATTTGAACGCCTCAAACAAGAAGGTTATCATGAAAATTCAGAAATTTTGCTCAAACGCAAAGACGGCACAACTTTTCCTGTTTTGCTCAATACATCTGTTATATATGATGAAAACAATCAATTTCTTTCGACACGGACAGTGATTTGGGATATAACAGAAAAGAAAAAGTTAGAAGAAAACTTGCGTAAAACTTCGGAAGACCTTTTTCAAGCCAATCAAGACAAAAATCGTTTTATTGGCATGGCTTCGCATGATTTACAAAATCCGATAACGGCTATTTCGATGTCCGTCGAGTTACTTCAAAAAACGGGAGCGAATTTCACGCCTATACAGAAAAAGTTGTTGACTAATATGAACGCTTCCGCACAACGTATGCACTACCTTGTGACAGATATGTTGAATCTCAATCGGATTGAAAGAGGTGTTGTCAGTAACGATTATCGAGAAGTTAATCTTAAATCCTATGTCTGGGATACAGTGAATCGTTTTCACATTTTTGCAAGTCGGAAAAATATAACGATTCAGCAAGATATGGAGGAAAAAGAAGATTGGCGTTTTATGACAGAACCTAATTATTTGATTCAAATACTTGAAAATTTAGTATCAAACGCCATAAAATATTCATACAAAGGTCAAACCGTTAAGGTCTCATTACAGAAAAATAGGGATGAGGGCGTTAAAATTATAGTTGCCGATAAAGGACAGGGTTTCAAACCTGCAGAAATGCCTTTGTTGTATCGTCGTTTTCAGCAACTCTCCGCAAGACCGACAGCTGACGAAGCGTCAACGGGTTTAGGATTGTCTGTTGTTAAAGAATATGTGGAAATACTGAGGGGGCAAGTAACTTGTGAAAGTGAGCAAGGGAAAGGGGCAACGTTTACCGTATCGTTGCCCTATTTAACCCTTTAAAAATAGGGGAAATATTACTTTTCTGCGTCTAATTCCTTAAAAAGAGCTAAAACGAGGTTTTGTGGATGCCCCAAAATATCCGCTATTTTTTCAGCAGAAAAACCGAGTTGACGCATATTGCGGACGGCATTTTTTCTTTCTTTATTTACTTCTTCTTGCGCTTCTGCCTTAGCTTCCGCTTTAGCTTCCGCTATGTCTTGTTGCGCTTTAGCCTTTGCTTCTTCTTGTGCTTTAGCTATACTTTCTTGCGCTTCTTCATGCGCTTGTCTGAGAAGGATTTCAGTGATACCCATATTTTTTTCAAATTTTGTTAGTTCATCAAATTTTTTCTCAAAATTAAGTTTATTCTCTGGTTTTTCAAAACGAATATAGCCATTTATGAAATCACACAGTCGTCTAATTTTATTTTTATCTACATTTTTAGACAAAAGACGACGCATTAAATCAATTTTCAAACCGACCAAATCCTCGTCACTCACCAAGTTTTTCTTTCTTTGAATCGCCCAATAAGTCGTTAACAGGGCTGTATCGAATAAGTTTTCTGAATTGGCAAGTTGTTCAGGGTCTTGATCCATGACTTTGCAAAATGGGAAAGAATATAGTAATTTCGTACCCATGCAATTATAGTTGAAAACTGAGGGTTTGTAATTCGGGTTATCGTCCGTATAAATGACATTAACAGCAATATTACCTTTAAAACGGTCAAAAAGACGATAAAAATAGATGAAATTACGTTCATCAAAAACTTTTTCTGGATAGCCCTGAACTTCGCCATGAATATAAATAATACGTGGCTCTATCATACCAACCAAATAAACTTTCATCAGTTTATCAACAGCGCGTTTACCATCTTCTGATTCTGGAGTCAATTGCGCCAGTTCTTTATCTAAGAACTCAATAGGTCTCTTTGGGTCAAGATAAGGGTACATTTCGGGATAGAATTTTTGAATAAATTCTACGGCTAAATCCTCGAAAACTGTCGGCGCAAGACTCTTCAGCAGATCGGCCGAGAACATTGCCTGCCGTGTCAGAGGCAACGCGCGGGCAGTGAGAGCAAGATCGAATGTGACGCACAGGCAGTGAACAGTTAGAGCAAGATCGAATGATGTGACGCACAGGCAGTGAGCAGTGATAGCAAGATCGAATGATGTGACG
>JANOAU010000166.1:0-14632 GCA_031411275.1 Saprospiraceae bacterium
TGGGTAATTCTTTACCCAAATAGTCTTGTAAGTCGCTATATTTAGCCAACTTTTTCGCCTTCTTTGCCATATCTTTTGAGTTGTGGTGACCCACAAGATAGCAGTTTGGGCGGAAAAGTCTTTTTTGTCATGTACTTAGAAGAATTTTACAAATTGGTCGCCCAATGCTGATGCGATGAATAAGCAATTAAAATTATTTACAATCCATGTCGGTACGGAAGACTTTTTATATGAAAGTTGCAAACAAAATATTGCTTTTTTTGAAGAAAAGAAGATAAAAGTCAAGCCTTATATTGTGTCAGGCGGGCATACTTGGATGAATTGTAAGCAATATCTCGCTACCACTTTGCAAGAGATTTTTAAATAAACCCCCCTCTTTAGATTTCGGATGTGAGATTTCGGATTTCGAGAAGAAGAATACCGAAATCTGAAATAGCTACCCCCTCAGTATTTTGAGATTTTTCACCCTTAATTTTTAAATTAAAACAAGCAATAGTTATGAAAAAGCTGTTTTCAAGCGTCCTTTTTAGTATCATTTTATATACATCTTTAAATGCTCAAAGTATTTTAAAAGAAGCTCCTAAAGGCTTTGACTCTTTGCGTATCAATATCCCACAAGGCAAAATTGATACGATTACTTATGACTCTAAAACAGTGGGAACAAAACGAAAAACCTTAATTTATACGCCGCCCAATTTTTCAAAATCAAAAAAATACCCTGTTTTATATCTTTTGCATGGTATCGGTGGCGATGAAAAAGAGTGGTTCAATGGCGGCAAACCGCAACAGATTTTAGATAATCTCTATGCTGAAAATAAAATTGAACCCATGATTGTCGTCATGCCAAACGGCAGAGCAATGAAAGATGACCGAGCCATCGGGAATGTTTTTGATAGCCTAAAAGTGCAAGCCTTTGCCACTTTTGAAAAGGATTTATTGACGGATTTAATTCCTTTTATTGAAAAAAATTATCCTGTATTAACCAATCGGGAGAATCGGGCAATTGCAGGATTGTCAATGGGTGGCGGTCAATCTTTGAATTTTGGCTTGGGTAATCTCGATAAATTCGCTTGGGTAGGTGGTTTTTCCTCTGCACCGAATACAAAAAAGCCGACTGAATTAGTACCCAATCCAGAAGAAGCTAAAAAGAAACTTAAACTCCTGTGGATTTCATGCGGTGATGCCGATGGGCTTATCAGAATCAGCAAACAAACGCATGATTATTTGTATGAAAAAGGCGTTCCGCACATTTATTATGTCGAGGCAGGCGGGCATGATTTCAAGGTTTGGAAAAATGGCTTGTACATGTTTTCACAGTTTTTATTCAAGCCTGTAGATGTTCCCAATTTGCAAAAATATACTGTTTTAGGTTCACCTGCAGCGAGTAATGTGAGGTCGGCGAAATATCCTCAAATTTTACCCGATAATCGGGTTGTTTTCCGCACAAAAGCACCCGATGCCCAAAAAATGCAGATTGATTTGGGTAAAAAATACGATATGCAGCGCGATACAGGCGGTTATTGGACAGTAACAACCGACTCAATTAGCGAAGGTTTTCATTATTATTCCTTAATTATTGATGGTGTAGCGGTCGTTGACCCTGCGAGTGAAGCTTTTTATGGCATGGGGCGCATGGCAAGCGGTATTGAAATTCCATTTACTGAGGGGGGGTATTATGCTTTGAAAGATGTGCCTCATGGCGATATCCATATCAAAAAATACTTTTCAAAAGCGATGAATACTTGGCGTGAAATGTATGTTTATACGCCGCCAGGCTATGATAATTCTACGGAAAAAATCCTATTTTATACATCTTGCACGGCGGCGGCGAAGACCAACGCGGTTGGGCAACACAAGGCAAAACGGATTTGATATTAGATAATTTAATCGCTGAAAACAAAGCCAAACCAATGATTATTGCTATGCTCGATGGCAATATCGGTATGCAAGGCGGTGTAGCAGGATTTAATGAAAATGCTTTGAAAGCCTTTGAAAATGAGCTCAAAAATGGGGCTATGCCCTTCGTAGAAAGTAATTTTAGAGTCCTTACAGACGCTAAAAGTAGGGCTTTGGCAGGGCTTTCAATGGGCGGGTTACAAACGCTTCATGCAGGCGTAAGAAATTCAGATATGTTTGCTTATTTGGGCGTATTCAGTTCGGGTTGGTGGGCTAATAATCCGAAACTCTCTGACCCGCAATATGATTTTATGAAAAAAAATGCTGCAATCATCAATAGCAACCTAAAACAATTTTGGATTGCGATGGGTGGCAAGGAAGATATAGCCCACGCTAACTGTAAAATCATGCTTTCAAAGTTTGATGAAATGAATATCAAGTATTCGTACAGCGAATATCGGGGTGGGCATACGTGGCCTGTATGGCGGAATAATCTGTACAATTTTGCTCAATTGCTTTTTAAAGAATAATGTAATGTAAAAATGAAAAATATAATTATTCTCTGTTTTATATACGCTATCATTTATCAAAGTGCTTTTGCCCAGCAACCGCAACGCACGCCAGAGCAGGACAGTGCCATCGCCCGTCTGCAACGCAAGACGCAAGCAGACCATCAAGAAATGTTGAAATTGCTCAAAATCACCCACTTACGACCAGGGGTATCGGGTAATCCGCAAGCCCCAAATGCGGCGAATCGAGATGAAAGCAAAGTCAATAAATACACTTTGCCTGATCCTTTGGTGTTAAAAAATGGCAAAAAGGTTGAAAAGGCGGCTGATTGGTGGCAAAAAAGAAGACCTGAAATTGTAGAAGATTTTGAAAATGAAATCTATGGGCGTTTGCCTAAAAACATCCCACGTGTCAGTTGGCAAGTCATTTCCGTTAAAGATACAGTCGTGGGCAATTTGCCTATCAGAGAAAAAACTTTGAAAGGCGTGGTGGATAATGCAGCATACCCCTCCCTAAAAGTGGAGATAGAACTGCTTTTGGCTACACCATTGAATGCCAACAAAGCTGTGCCTGTGGTGATGGAATTTGGCTTTATCCGTTCTCCTTTTGGCAATAATGCGCCTATTACACCGCTTGGTTTAGGCGGGGCGGGAGAACCGACTTGGAAAGAACAGTTGATTTCGAGAGGTTGGGGGTATGCGATAATCGTACCTTCCAGTATCCAAGCGGACAATGGCGCAGGATTGACAGAAGGTATTATCGGCTTAGTAAACAAAGGTAGTTTTCGGAAAGCAGATGACTGGGGCGCATTAAGAGCTTGGGCGTGGGGGGCAAGTCGAGCATTGGATTATTTTGAAACGGATAAAGAGGTGGATGCGAAACGTGTGGCGATTGAAGGTTTATCCCGTTACGGCAAAGCAGCAGTCGTTGCAATGGCTTTTGAGCCTCGTTTTTCGCTCGGTTTTATTGGTTCATCGGGTGCAGGTGGGGTCAAAATATTGAGACGTGTCTTTGGTGAACAGGTCGAAAACTTAACATCTTCAGGTGAATACCATTGGTTTTGTGGTAATTTCATCAAATACGGCAGTACGCTTACGGGAGACGATATGCCCGTTGATGCCCACGAATTGGTCGCTCTTTGTGCGCCACGTCCCGTATTTATTAGTTCAGGTTCGCCACAGGTAGAAGGGCAATGGGTAGATGCAAAAGGTATGTTTCTCGGCGCAGTATACGCGGGTTCGGTCTATCGGTTGCTCGGAAAAAAAGACTTAGGGACGATGGATTTTCCAAAAATAGGAACGCCTTTGGTTGAAGGCGACATTGCCTTCCGTCAACACGCGGGCGGTCACAGTACGGGACCGAATTGGAGTACATGGATTGCGTGGGCTTGCCGCTATTGGGGTGAATGCAAGTACTCTGATTGAAATAATACGTTTTTTTTCATGTCATACCAGATAAGTTTATGTTGAATGGCACTGCCAATTCACACTTGGCAGTGTTTTTTTTACCCCCTCAGTATTTAAGGCAAACTTTAGGTATTTTATTAGAATCAACTGATGCAGGCTCATGTCCCTATTAGGCAGTTTTTTTATTTAATTTGCCGAAAAACAGGATAAAAAATAGCATTCGTGAATAGGTATCCAAACTAAATAGTATAAATTCATGCGATTTATTTAGAAAGGAATTTAAAAACAAATCATTCAATCCACATACGATGAACAGACGACATGTCCTCAAAAGCCTCGCCACATCATTCGGCGCATTAGTTGCCCTGCCCGCCTGGGCAAGCGGCTGGAATCTGCAATCCGTTAGGCTCGAAACGCCTTTTTTGAGTGCGGCACAAGAAGATTTATTGACCGAATTAGTCAGTACCATCATTCCCGAAGGGGAAAAACCTGGAGCAAAATCCTTGGGCGTCCCTTCCTTTATTCAGAAAATGGTCGCCGATTGTTATGAAAAATTGGCGCAAGATGACTTTAAAATAGGTTTAGAGAATATAGAAAAAACGGCTCAACAGATGTACAGTCAATCATTTAGTGCATTGACAACGCTTCAAAAGGTCGAATTACTGAGGGGGGTATCTGTTTCCGAAAACATAAAACTCAAAGAGTTTTTTGCATCACTTAAAAGCCTAACGATTCAAGGCTACACGTCTTCGGAGTATGTTTTGGTCAATCATTATAAATACGACATGGCGCCCGGTCATTTCAACGGCTGTATGCCTGTGTAGTTTATAACTTATAGTGAATAAAGGATAGTAATAATTTACAGTATCTGATATTTACTATAAGCGCTCCGTTATCCATTATCAACTAAACAATAAGATGGTAAATTTCAATATGGAAAGTCAAAGAAGAAAAAGATACGATGCCATCGTCATTGGCTCAGGCATCAGTGGCGGTTGGGCAGCCAAAGAACTCTGTGAAAAAGGTCTCGAAACCCTCGTTTTGGAGCGTGGTAGAGATGTCCAACACGTAAAAGATTACCCAACGGCGATGAAAAACCCTTGGGAATTTGAGCATCGCGGACAAGTGCCGATTGAAATCAGAAATCAATATGCAGGGAGTCGCTCCTTCTTGCGCGAAGAAACCCTTCATTGGGCTATCAAACCCGACGAACAGCCTTTCATCCAAGAGCAACCCTTTACTTGGACGCGGGGTTATCATGTGGGCGGCAAGTCATTGCTCTGGGCAAGGCAAACGCAACGATGGAGTGACTTCGATTTTGAAGGGCCTCAGCGCGATGGTTTTGCCATAGATTGGCCCATTCGCTACAAAGATATTGCGCCTTGGTACAGCCTTGTGGAGCGTTTCGCAGGGGTTTCAGGCAATAAAGACGGTTTGCCACATCTGCCCGATGGTGAGTTTCTACCACCTATCGAGTTGAGTTGCGTCGAAGCGCATCTAAAAGATTCATTGTCAAAGAATTATACCGACCGTCAACTCATTCAAGGTCGTTGCGCTCACATCACGGAGCCGCAACAAATCCACTATGACCAAGGACGTGGCAAGTGTCAACACCGAAATTTATGTGTGAGGGGTTGTCCGTATGGCGGCTATTTTAGCAGCAATGCCTCTACTTTGCCTTGGGCAGCAAAGACAAAGAAAATGACTTTACGTCCCAATTCTGTGGTGCATTCCATCATTTATGACGAAAGAAAAAACGATGCAAAAGGAGTGCGCGTCATTGATACGCAAACGATGGAAATGACGGAATACTACGCAAAAATCATATTTGTTAATGCAGGTGCGCTTAATTCTAATGCTATTTTGCTCAATTCCACGTCGAAGCGCTTCGCAAATGGTTTGGGCAACGACAATGGTTTATTAGGTAAATATTTGTCTTGGCACAATTACAGGGGCAAAGCCAGTGCAGAATACGATGGTTTTCAAGATACGCGAACTGACGGTAAAAACCCAAGCAATGGCTATATGCCACGGTTTAGAAATATACTCAAGCAAGAAACAGACTTCTTACGGGGTTATGCGATTGGCGTGAGTGCGGGTCGTTCTTTATCGGCTAAACGTGACGATATTGGCGAAGACTTAAAAACGTCGCTGCTCAATCCGCAATACGGCAAATGGTATATCGGGGCATGGATGATGGGCGAATGTATACCCATTGAAGCCAATCACATTCGTTTGTCGAAAGACCTAAAAGACAAATACGGCATTCCACAAGTCATTTTATCGGCAAAATGGACAGACAATGACGATAAAATGGTCAATGATTTTAATCAGCAAGTAACTGAGATGTTTACTTTAGCAGGCTTTCAAAACATCAAAGCCAACGATTCTCATTCTAATCCCGGTTCTGATATTCACGAAATGGGTGGCGTTCGGATGGGTAAAGACCCTAAAACGTCCTTGCTCAATGAGTGGAATCAGTTACACGCCTGTAAAAACGTCTTTGTGACGGATGGAGCATGTATGACTTCGACAGGTACGCAAAATCCATCATTGACTTATATGGCACTGACGGCTCGTGCCGCGAATCATGCGGTTGAAGAATTGAAAAAGAGGAATTTATAAGTGGTGCGAATAATGGGTTAAAAATGCCGTTAGGCATGTCCTATTGGTAGAAAATGGTAAAAAGAGGAATTTATAAGTGATGCGCATAATGGGTTAAAAATGCCGTTAGGTATGGTCTATCGGTAGAAAATGGTAAAAAGATGTTCAAAAGTGGCATAGCCACGACATATCGAAATCAGCATATGCCATCCCTCTGGGATTTAAAGCCGTTTTTATAGCTTTTCTACCGATAGACCATACCTAACGGCATTTTTAACCCATTATGCGCATAAGTGTTTTATCTGCTATATTATACTAAATGAAAAGGGGAAAATATAAAACGTTGATAATGAATAATTTGATTCAATTATTTTAGGCAAACCATTTTCGAATGAGTATAATTATCGTTGGGAAGATAAAATTATCGTTGGGAGGATAGAATTATCGTTGGAAGGATAAATTTATCGTTGAGAGGATGGCATCTATCGTTGGGAAGATAAAATTATCGTTGGGAGGATAGAATTATCGTTGGGAAGATAGTATTATCGTTGAGAGGATGAACTTATCGTTGGGAGGATAGAATTGCTTTACTTTTGGAGGTGTCCCTACTTCTAACAAAATATTTAAATTTCCAGAATCTACGTTGACATCACCCCCCTCAGTATGAGGACGGATTGACAGCCTTAGTAATGAGTAAAGAATAACATGGTCTTTTTTGTTTTTTGTAGGGGCAACCTTTACGGTTGCCCTAACGTGAAAAGGGTTGTTTTACAATAAAAATCACCACTAACCATAGGGCAACCGTAAAGGTTGCCCCTACCATTTTGACCACGGTATTATTTGCTCGTTATTTAGATTGTATTATCCCTATTTTCTAAGAAATAATAAAACAACCAAATTGTCAAACTATATTTTGTAAATTCACCATTCACCATTATTTCCTAATATCAACTAAACAATATCTTACAATTAGAATTTTAAAAAAATGAAAAAACTAACCATCTCTTTATTCTTCTTGACCTTCTCTATTTTGGCTTCTGCCCAAGCAAATAAACCACTTTTCAAAGCTGCTTTGGGTGTACAGGCTTACACTTTTAGGAACAGTTTTCCGAAAGATATTATGTGGACTTTGGATACCATAAAAGGTATGGGTTTCACTGAAATCGAAGGCGGCAACCCCAAAGAGATGACACCCGAAGAGTTCAAAAAGGCGTGTACGTGGCGTGGCATCAGCATCCCTGCAACAGGTGGTGACTACAATCAATTGGTGAAAGATCCCACAGAAGTCATCAAAAAAGCAAAAATCTATGGCTCTAAATATGTCATGTGTGCTTGGATTCCGCATACAAAAGGCAATTTTTCGCTTGAAAATGCCAAAAAAGCAGTGACCGATTTCAATGCAATAGGTAAAACTATGAAAGAAAACGGACTCACCTTTTGCTACCACGCCCATGGTTTTGAATTTCAGAAATACGGAGACGGAACGCTTTTGGATTATATCATTCAAAACACAAACCCTGCTTATGTATCTTTTGAAATGGATGTATTGTGGATAACGCACGGCGGCGGCGACCCTGTGGGTTTACTCAATAAGTATGGTAATCGTTGGAAACTGATGCACGTCAAAGACCTCAAAAAAGGCATCGTCGGCGACTTAACGGGCGGCACCCCTGCTGAAAATGATGTACCAGTAGGCGAAGGTCAAGCAGATTGGCCACAAATCATCAAACGCGCCAATGAAATCGGCATCAAACACTTCTTTATCGAAGACGAAAGCAATAAGGAGTTTGAAAATATTCCTAAAAGCATTGCTTATCTCAAAAGTTTGAAACAAGGCAAAATGCCTATTTCTCAACCTTTGGTGACCAATATTTACACCGCAGACCCGTCGGCACACGTATTTAATGGGCGCATTTACATATATCCCTCTCACGATATTGATGCGGGTACAAAAGAAGACGACGAAGGCGGACATTTTGATATGAGAGATTACCACGTTTTGTCCATGGACAAAGTCGGTGGCAAAGTAACTGACCATGGCGTTGCCCTCGATATCAAAGACGTGCCATGGGCAGGTCGTCAAATGTGGGCACCCGATGCTGTTTGGAAAAATGGTACTTATTATCTCTATTTCCCTGTCAAAGACAAGCAAGATATCTTTCGTATGGGCGTAGCCACGAGTACAAAGCCCGAAGGCCCGTTCAAAGCTGAACCCGAGCCGATTAAAGGCAGTTACAGCATTGACCCCTCAGTATTCAAGGATAAAGATGGTCAAGTGTATATGTATTTTGGGGGCATTTGGGGCGGACAGTTGCAACGGTATAAAGGCAATGACTATCAAGGCAAATCAGACAATCCTAAAAAAGGTGAAGTCGCCCGTTTGCCCCGCATCGCCAAAATGAGTGCGGACTTGAAAAGCTTTGCTGAAGAACCCAAAGAGGTCAAAATCCTTGACGAAAAAGGTAAACTTTTTATGGAAGACAACGCCGAGAAACGCTTTTTTGAAGCCTCTTGGGTGCATACATACAAGGGGAAATACTATTTTTCATACTCCACAGGCGATACACACAACCTATGTTACGCCATTGGCAACAATCCTTATGGCCCTTTTACCTACAAAGGCATTTTGTTGAAACCCGTTCAAGGTTGGACAAATCACCATTCCATCATACAGCATCAAGGCAAATGGTATTTGTTTTACCACGATGTGCAACTCTCAGGCAAAACCCATTTGCGCAACGTGAAAGTAACGGAGTTGAAATACAATGCCGATGGGACGATTAAGACGATTGACGCTTATAGATAAAACGCAATTTTGCCCTTCTGAACGCAGTGAAAGAAACTAAATGATTGATTGTCAGGTTCTTTCACTGCGTTAAGAAGGGCAAAAAAACCACCCCTCAGTATTTTGAAAATAATGCAAGTTTAGAGATTTAAGAACTAAGAAATGAAACAGAATTTGAAATGGGTCAAATACCCACTCCTGCCTTTTAAACACCTCTTTATATGCTTATGTATAGCGTTCACTTTGCCAAGTATTGCTCAAATCAAACTGCCCCGTTTGATTAGTGACGGTATGGTGCTGCAACGCGACCAAAACATAAAATTATGGGGTTGGGCATCGCCAAACGAAGCTATTACCCTTCAATTGGACAACAAAACCTACAAAACCCAAGCAGATGCAACGGGGAAATGGACGTTGCCTTTGTCGCCGTACAAAGCGGGCGGCACCTATGATTTGGTTTTTAAAGGCAAAAATGAAGTAAAAGTCAGTGATGTGCTGTTTGGTGATGTGTGGCTATGCACGGGGCAATCCAACATGGTATTGCCCATGGAAAGGGTGAAAGAGAAATACGGCGATGACATTGCGGCAGCGAACTATCCCGATATCCGTTTCTTTTTTATTCCAACATTGACGAATCTGCAAAAACCACAAGAGGACTTGCCTTCAGGGGCTTGGAAAAAAGCGAACCCCACGGATGTTATGACCTTTTCAGCCGTCTCTTATTTTTTTGCTAAACAGATTTATGACAAATATAAAGTACCTATCGGTTTAATCAATCCGAGCGTAGGCGGCACACCGATTGAGGCATGGATCAGTGAAGAAGGTTTGAAAAACTTTGATGATTTAACAAAAATCATTCAAAAAAACAAGGACACCGCTTTTATTAAGTCTTTGATACCCCCCTCAGTATCTCCCCCCAAATCCAATGATATTGGCTTAAAAGAAAAATGGTTTGACCCCCATTACACGCCCAAAGGTTGGCGCAATATCAATATCCCTGGCTATTGGGAAGACCAAGGCATCAAGGATTTGGACGGCGTGGTGTGGTATCGCAAAGACATTGACGTACCCGCGACCATGGTAGGCACGGCTGCCAAACTCTTTTTGGGTAGAATCGTAGATGCGGATTTTGCCTATGTCAACGGCGTTCAAGTAGGTAATATCACCTATCAATATCCACCGAGACGCTACAATGTGCAGGCAGGTATTTTAAAAGCAGGTAAAAATACAATCGTCATAAAAGTGACCAATTTCAGTGGAAAAGGCGGTTTCGTGCCTGATAAACCTTATTTTCTAACTGCCAATGGTCAAAACATTGACTTAAAAGGCGATTGGCAATATAAAGTTGGGGAAGTTTTTGAGCCAACGCGGGGTGGCGGCGGCTTTGGGTTTTCTGCCCAAAACCAACCTTCTGCTTTGTTCAACGCCATGACTGCCCCTGTTGTGCCCTTTCCTATCAAAGGCGTTTTATGGTATCAAGGCGAGAGCAATACGGGGCGTCCTGAACTTTATGCGGATTATTTAAAAGCCTTGATAAATGACTACCGCAAGCAGTGGCAACAGCCGAATTTACCGTTTTTATATGTCCAATTAGCAAATTATTTGGATGTCAATTATTTACCAACAGAAAGTTCATGGGCAGTTTTACGCGAAGCGCAACGGCAAGCCCTTACCTTACCCAATACAGGCATGGCTGTAACGATTGACATGGGCGAATGGAACGACATACACCCCCTTAGTAAAAAAGAGGTCGGGCAGCGTTTGGCAGTGGCGGCTGAAAATATAGCTTATGGTGATAAAGCTGTCGTTCATTCTGGACCCATTTTCAAGACGGCAACCCTTGAAAACTATCAAATTCGCTTAAATTTTGACCATATTGGTAGTGGTTTAGTATCAAACGACAATGAGCCTTTGCGGTGGTTTGCCATTGCGGGTGTGGATAAAAAGTTCGTTTGGGCAAATGCCATCATTGAAAACAATACCGTTGTCGTGTCGAGTGAGCGCGTACCGACCCCTCAGCATGTGCGCTATGCGTGGCAAGACAATCCTATGGGTGTCAATTTTTACAACAAAGAAGGCTTACCGGCTTCGCCTTTCACAACTGAACGCCAAACCAATGACCCGAATAAAATTTGGCAAGGCAAAAAATGCGCCGTTGTGTTGACCTATGACGATGCCCTCAATGTACACCTTGACAATGCCATTCCGTTGTTGGATTCTTTGGGCATGAAGGGTTCTTTTTACTTAATTGGTACTGCTGATGCGTGTAAAAGGCGTTTAAAAGATTGGCGCAAAGCAGCTCAAACAGGGCATGAATTGGGCAACCACACCTTGTTTCACCCTTGTGATGCTTCAAAAGGGGGTCGCAGTTGGCTCATTCCCGAGCGTGATATGAGCAAATACAGCGTGCAACGCATGACCGACGAAATCAAAGCCACCAATATTTTACTCGAAGCTATTGACGGTAAAACCAAGCGCACCTTCGCCTATACGTGCGGCGATATGACCATTGATGGTAAAAATTTTATGGATAGTTTGCACAATGATTTTGTTGCTGCCCGAGCTGTCAGAAATGAAATGCACACACTTGACCAAGTGGATTTATACAGCGTGGATTGTTACGCCATAAATGCCGAAACAGGTGACCAAATGATTGAATTGGTGAAAAAAGCAAGGGATGTGGGCAAATTATTGGTCTTTCTATTTCACGGTGTCGGCGGCGAGCATGGTTTGAATGTGTCCTTACCCGCCCACAAGCAACTCTTAGAGTTTTTAAAAAATAATGAAAATGATATATGGGTGGCGCCTATGATTGATGTGGCAGAGCATGTTAAGAAGTTTCAAACAAATTAAAATTTAACATTGAGTATGAATAAAAAAGAATACATCATAAGGCAAATAAGCAAAACCAACAAAAAGAATTATGAAAATTATGTAGTGACTGGTATTTGGCATAAGTTGAATGATTTGAATATTAAGTTTATAACGCAACAATATGTAACTCGACCTAATGGATTTGCATTGACAGATATGTATTTTCCGCAGATTAATTTTCATGTTGAAATTGATGAACCACATCATAAATGGAATATTGAAAATGATTTGACGAGAGAAACAGATATTATTGATGCTACTAACCATCGTATCAAACGAATAGCCATTTTAGAAGATTTGTACGATATTAACAATCAAATTAGAGATACTGTTAGTGATATTTTACACATTATAGGTGGGTTAAAAAAAGAAAATAAATTTGAAAATTGGGATTTTGATAAAGAATTTGACCCAAATTACTATAAAAATAAAGGAAAAATTAGCGTAGAAGAAGGGGCAATGTTTAAAAAGATAGCGCATGCTTGCAATTGCTTTGGTCATAATTATGATGGATTTCAAAAAGCTATGGCAATTAACAATCTTGATAAAACACAATACTTATGGTTTCCTAAATTTTACGAAAATAAGGATTGGGATAACAAAATATCACATGATGGATTGAAAATAACATCGCTATGTAAAATACCTCATTTAAGAGCCAAATATTTAGATAAGATTATGAATGAAGAAATAGAACGCCTTACTTTTCCAAGAGTGAAAGATAATTTAGGATTTGTATTTTATAGGTTTAAAGGGGTATTTAAAATTGATAAAGAATTAAGTAGTTTGGAAAGAGGTGTAGTTTTCAAAAGAATAAAAACGGAAGCGTTTACAGGATGATATATCCCTCAGTATTTTATCAAACATTTAATGAAAAATAATATAAAAATGAAAAAACTAATTACCCTCTATTTTATTTTGGCAATCATTTGTCAAAATGCTCATGCCCAACAACCACAACGCACATTAACCCCAACAACCTTTGCACAACAAAAGTTAGGTGTTTTTGACAACCATGAAGACATTGGCAACCCCTTAGTAAAAGGCTCTGCAACGTACAATGCGGCTACTCAGGAATACACGATGGAGAGCCAAAGCGTCAATATGTGGGCAAAAACCGACCAATTCCATTTCCTTTGGAAAAAAATAAAAGGCGATTTTATCATCTCCGCAACGGTTCATTTTGTCGGTAAAGGCGTTGACCCACATCGCAAAATCGGTATCATTGCACGCAATGAATTGACACCCAATTCGCCTTACGCCGATGCGTGTGTGCATGGTGTGGATTTGACTTCTTTGCAATACCGAACAACAGACACAGGCGCAACGGCGCAGATTGAAATGTCTGTTTTTAACCCAACAGAGATTGAATTTCAACGAATTGGCAACAAATTCATGTTTTCTTCGGCTGTTTTTGGTGAAAATTATAAATCTGTTTCAAAGGAAATAGACCTCAACGAGGAGGTTTTTGCGGGGCTTTTTATTTGTTCACACAATGATAAAGTCATGGAAAAAGCCGTTTTCAGCAATGTACGCGTCATCATTCCGGCTGCCAAAGATTTCAGACCGTATCGAGATTATATCGGTAGCCATATCGAAGTGATGGATGTAAAAACAGGTGCAAGAAAGATTTTACACTCTGCACCCAATTCATTACAAGCACCCAACTGGACAAAAGACGGTAAAACGTTGATTTACAATTCCGAAGGTCGGATGTATAATTACGACTTAGCGAAAGGCACAATTTCACCCATGAACACAGGTACAATCATCAATAACAACAACGACCATGTCATTTCTTTTGACGGCAAAATGATGGCTTTGAGCAATCATGTCGGCGAAAAACGCATTTCAACGTTGTTCACGTTGCCCATTGGCGGTTCGGACAAACCGACGATGATTACTTCGCCAGATTCAGGTCATTCCTATTTGCATACATGGTCGCCCGATGGTAAAAAGTTGATTTTCACTGGACAGCGCAACAAACAATATGATATTTGGTCAGTGGACATTGCCACCAAAAAGGAAACGCAACTCACCAATACGCTCACACTTGACGACAGCCCTGAATACACACCCGATGGCAAGTGGATTTATTTCAATTCCGTCCGCACAGGCACGATGAAACTCTGGCGCATGAAACCCGACGGCAGTGGTCAAGAGCAAGTGACTTTTGACGAATACAACGACTGGTTTCCGCACATTTCACCTGATGGCAAATGGCTTGTTTACTTGTCATTTCCAAAAGAAATCAATCCCACTGACCACCCTTGGTATCAGAAAATATACTTGCGTTTGATGCCTGCTTCGGGTGGCATTGCTCGCAATATCGCTTATATATATGGTGGGCAAGGAACGATTAATGTGCCTTCGTGGTCGCCTGATAGCAAACGAATTGCTTTTGTGAGCAATAGTAAATTGTAAGAAAACCATTAGTAAAGCGAGAAAAACAAACTACACCATTTCTCACTGTTTTTCTGCAAGCAGAAAAAAGCGTACTTTGAAATGTTTCTTTCGGAGCGAAGCCAACTTTTGAGGCTTTTTGCCTCAAAAGTTG
>JANOAU010000167.1:0-5101 GCA_031411275.1 Saprospiraceae bacterium
TCTAAAGATGGAGGCAAAGGATACAGACAAATGTAGCCATTGCCTCCATCTTTAGATGGAGGATAATTTTTATAGTGTGAGAAAAAAAAATCCCCCTTTTTGATAGCGATAAGCAAAATATTGAGATATTACCCACTCAAACTCAATTCAATAACGAAGATATAGAGAACAATCATGCCTTATATCAGTGTAAACATACATTTTGTCTGGTCAACAAAGAATAGAATGCCTTTTTTAGCTACCCAAGAACAAAGGCAAACCTTATGGCATCATATTAAATACCACGGTGAAGAAAAAAACATTTATATTGATTTTGTGAACGGTTATACCGATCATTGCCATTGTTTGGTGTCTCTGGATGCTGACCAAACGATGAGTAAGGTGATGCAATTGATAAAAGGAGAATCCTCCTTTTGGATCAATAAAGTCCAATTGTGTGCTCAAAAATTTGAATGGCAGGATGAATATTTTGCGGTGTCTGTCTCTCAATCTCAATTGCAAAGAGTACGAAATTATATCAAAAACCAAGAACAGCACCATAGTAAAAAAACATTTCAAGATGAATATGATGAATTTGTGCTGCGCTATGGATTTAAAAGATTTAAGGATTATATCTAATCCCCCCTCTAAAGATGGCGGCAATGGATACAGGCTTTGTATTATTGTATCCATTGCCTCCATCTTTAGATGGAGAATTATTTATTTTCAACTAAACAATAACAAAATGAAAAGACTCACCAACCTTTTACTCTTCTTATTTGTCGCCTATCAAGCGCAAGCGCAAACACGCAACCTTATTAACCTGACATGCGAACACTTAACCAACCCGATGGGTATGGATATCAAAGAACCTCGCTTGAGTTGGCAATTAGAAAGTGATGCCCGCAATGTAAAACAAGCAGCTTATCACATTCGAGTGGCAACAACGGCTGATTTTACGGCGAAATCCCTTGTTTGGGATACTAAAAAGATGGCTTCTGATGCGTCTATTTTACAAACGTATGCGGGTACGCCTTTAGCAGCCCGTCAAAAGTATTTTTGGCAAGTCAAAATATGGGATGCCAATGGTGTAGAGTGGGGGTGGAGTCCGACGGCGACATTTGAAACGGGCTTGATGTCTAAAGCAAATTGGCAAGCACAATGGATTGAATTGTCGAACGACACCAATCGTTATGCGCCCGCCGTCAGTGTGCGTAAAGCCTTTGAATTGAAGAAGAAAATGGTGTCTGCAAGGGCTTATGTGACGGCACATGGCTTCTATGAACTGTATCTGAATGGCAAAAAAGTCAGCACAGATGTCCTTACGCCTGGTTGGACAAGTTACATTAAACGTTTGCAATATCAAGTGTATGATGTAATGCCTTTATTGACAGAAGGAAAAAATGTCGTCGGTGCGATGCTTGGCGATGGTTGGTATATTGGTACACTCGGCTGGGTATCTCAATGGGGTATTTATGGCAAACGCAAGGGTTTGTTGTGCCAAATCCATGTCAAATACAGCGATGGCAGCGAAGAAATCATTAAAACCGATGGTAGTTGGAAAGCCAATCAAGACGGTCCGATTCGGATGAATGGCATTTATGAAGGCGAAACCTATGACGCCAGAAAGACTTTAAACGGTTGGTCGGAAGCGGCTTATAATGATGCGGCGTGGTCGGCGGTACAAGTGGGTAACTATTCAATGGACAACTTAGTGGCTTCGGTCAGTGTGCCGATGCGCAAGGTTGAAGAAATCAAACCCCTCAGTATTTTCAAGACACCCAAAGGTACATGGGTCGCAGATTTGGGTCAAAACATGGTCGGTTGGGTGCGATTGACAGTAAAAGGGGCAGCAGGGAAGACAATAACGATTCGGCACGCCGAGGTGTTGGACAAATTTGGCGAATTTTATACTGCCAATTATCGCAAAGCCACCTCTGAGGCACAATATATACTGAGGGGTGATGCCAACGGCGAAACATATGAACCGCGTTTTTCTTTTTTCGGTTTCCGTTATGTCGCCATTGAGGGTTTAACAGAAGCTGAACTCAAGGCATCGAACTTGACGGGCGTGGTGATTCATTCCGATATGCCGATTTCAGGGGATTTTGAGTGTTCCAATAAAGACATTAATCAATTGCAACGCAATATCGTATGGGGACAAAAAGGCAACTTTCTGGATGTACCCACAGACTGCCCACAACGAGATGAGCGACTCGGTTGGACAGGCGATGCCCAAGCGTTTGTGCGGACGGCTGCTTTCAATAAAGACGTGGCGAGCTTCTTTACGAAATGGCTGCAAGATGTGGCTGCTGACCAAGGTAAGGACGGCGAAATTCCATTTGTCATTCCCGATGTTCTCAATCCAAACCCCTCAGTACCCAAGGGGACGTCGGCAGGGTGGGGCGATGTCGTGACGATTGCACCGTGGACAATCTATCAAGTGTATGGTGATAAAAAGATTTTGGCAGTCCAATACCCCAGCATGAAGGCGTGGGTGGATTATATACACAAAAAATCGGGAGAAAGCCTGATATGGAAAGGCGGCAGCATCTTTGGCGATTGGCTTTTCTACTTGCCTTCACCTGACAAAGCGAGCGAACCCGATGGTCACACGAGCAGAGAGTACATTTCAACCGCTTTTTTTGCTTATTCATGTAAACTTTTAGCACAATCGGCTGAAGTTTTAGGTAAAACAGCCGATGCGAAGTTCTATAATACCTTGTTTGAAAAAATTAAAAAGGTCTTTAATGATGAATACATAACTAAATCGGGGCGTACCGCTTCTGACTCGCAAACGTCTTATGTTTTGGCTTTAATGTTTGACCTTTTACCATCAAATTTACGTGCAAAAGCGACAGATTACTTGGTAGAGGATATTAAAAGCCGCAGAAATCACTTGTCAACTGGTTTTCTCGGCACACCTTATTTATGTCATGTTTTGTCTGACAATGGACGTACAGATGTGGCGTATGATTTATTGTTTCAAGACACCTATCCATCGTGGTTGTACCCTGTTAAACATGGTGCAACAACGATTTGGGAACGTTGGGATGGTATGAAAGTGGACAGCACTTTCCAATCGGACGGCATGAACTCGTTCAATCACTATGCTTATGGCGCGATTGGAGATTGGTTGTATCGAGTCGTTGCAGGAATAGAGATTGGCAAGGCAGGCTATAAACATATTTTGATTCAGCCACAACCGACGGACAAATTGAGCTATGCAAAAGCCTATTATGACAGTGAATACGGCAAAATAGAATCGGGTTGGGTACGTAAGAGTGGTAAAACGACCCTCAATGTCCGTATTCCAGCCAATACAACAGCGACAATTGTTTTGAAAAATACAGAAATTAGCCACATTACTGAGGGGGGACAACCTGCCTCTAAGAATACAGTCTTACAGAATATGAGAGCGGAAGGGAATTTTATAAAGTTTGAAGTAGGTTCGGGCGTCTATTCTTTTGAGTATTAGTTTAATGGTGGATGGTGAATAATTTAATGGTGAATGGGTTTAACGATCCACCATTAAATTATTCACCATTCACCATTCACCATTAAATTAATTCTGCAATTCAGTTTGTAGAGCATTCATTTGTAATTGACTAAGTGCCATATCTTGATTTAAATACATAATAGCTGTTTCGAGTTGTTTTAAACGGTCAACGAGTTCAAGTGTCGAACCATTTTCTGTGATATACTCTTTGATGGCTTCAATAATGTGTGACATTTGAGTGACCATATTTTGGGCAGCCTCTATCTTATCGGCGTACAAAAGCGCCATACCTTCATTCATTTCTTTACGAAAAGCATCATTTTTTTGATAGAACTCACTGGAAGATTTCATTCTTTTGAAGGCATGAGCTAATTCTGGATCTTTATTAAGCAGTGCCTCATGTTCGGGGGTGTCTAAGCTTTTTATCATTTTGCCGATGTTCATCACATCTTGCGGGTCATAGTTTCCTTCATCTAACTCACCACTTTCTTCCCTTTGTTTAAGATCAGCGAGATACGCTGCATTTTCAGCTTCAAAGGCGGCGTAACGTGTCTGAATATCTTGAACATATTCTGCGGCATTCGCAAAGCCTTTGTATTTGTTGTTGTTATTTTCCATGATTTAAAGATTTATACTTAATGGATATTTAATAATGGATGATTCAAAGCGTTGAAAATCAATTTGTTGCTACAATACTTTTAGGCAAACCATTTTTCATTTGAGTACAGTGGGATAAAAATAGTATTTGTTTTAATGTTATCCCAATTTCCAAAGCAGTTCTTATTTTTCTTACGGCAATTAAAATGTTGTACTGATTCACATCACCTTGTACGATGACCTCCCTCATTATGCCCCCCTCAGTATACACTTAACTTTGTGGCATCAAAAATAAATTATTCAACGATTTAAAAGATAATAAAAATGAAATTCATGACGAATCTCAGTATGATGGAAAACATCGTCCGTCTTTTTGCGGGTATGATTATCGCCATTGTCGGTGGCTTTTTAGGCTTTTATGTAGCCTCTATCTTCTTCATACTCGTGCCTATCGCACCTTTTTTATTCATCACAGCCATAATTGGTTGGTGTCCGATTTATGAATTAATGGGCATCAATCATGCAGAGAAGAAAGCCTTTTGATTGGTTGATTGGTGATTGGTTATTGGTTGATTGGTTATTGGGAAATTGGTTATTAGTAATCAGTTATTAGATTTCCCGACACTAAAAATGACCTCAATTCTTAAATTTGTCATTATCTTTACGAGTATTTTAGTTCTCGTTTTGGCATAAACCTGACAATTAATAACAAATAACTAATAACCAGAATGGCTGACATTAACTTAGATTTACTTACTACCGAAGAAACCTCGCATTACGACAATTTAGATAAAATGTCGGTAAAAGAGATTTTGGAAGGAATCAATAATGAAGACAAAACTGTTCCCTATGCCGTTGAAAGGGCAATTCCACAAATAGAAGCGCTTGTAAACCACATAGTTCCAAGAATGAAAGAAGGTGGAAGATTGTTTTACATAGGTGCGGGAACGAGCGGACGTTTGGGCGTAGTTGATGCCTCTGAATGTCCCCCAACGTTTGGCGTTCCTTTTGATATGGTGGTTGGAT
>JANOAU010000168.1:0-33529 GCA_031411275.1 Saprospiraceae bacterium
TAAAATAATCTTTATACCTTCCCACTGGGAATCAGTCAATTTTTTGAATTGAGTTTGCATCTTTTTTATGTTTTAAGCAACACAAAATTATGCTCTGATTACCTCTTTTTTAACACAATTAATTTTTAGACAAACTCTTAAAGATACAGGCGTATATAAAGTCCAATTAAATGTCCGAAATACTGAGGGGTGTACTGATAGTCTTATTAAGTTAATTTATGTAGAACCTGTTGTTACTTTCTTTATGCCCAATACTTTTACGCCCAATAATGATGCAAGAAATGATGAATTTAAGGGTGTAGGCTATACAAGTGGTATGACACAATTTCAAATGCACATTTACAACCGTTGGGGCGAATGTATTTTTAAAACCAATGACTATACTGAGGGGTGGAATGGCGCAAAAAATAATACAGGCGAACAACTGCCCGAAGGTGTTTATCTATATAAAGTGCAATATATAACACCTACTAAACAAACTATTTATACGCAAGGATATGTGAATTTAGTCCGTTGAAATGCTATAGTCGAATTATTAGATTAAAAACAAGAGTCAATAAAAACTTCATTTTCAAAAATTGTACTTATTTGAAAATGGTTTGTCTAAAATAATAGACTCAAATTATTCATAAACAATGTTTTATATTTTTCACTTTTCGTTTTTCACTTTTCATTTAGTATAATTAAACTTGCACAAAAAAATATCTCTTATGTCAAAAATCAAGTATCAAATTACAGCAATTGTCTGTATTTTATTCATCACAAATGCCCTTTTTGCTCAAAAAGGCAAGCTTCTTTTTCCTCAAACACCAGGCATGGTGTCCTACACATACCGCAATAGTTTTGCAAAAAATATGGTGGCTACCCTCGATACCCTCAAAGGTTTGGGTATTAGAGACATCGAATTTTCTAATCTTTTTGGTAAAAAGGCAAGCGAAATTCGGGCTTTATTGGACGAAAGGGGCATGAAATGCTCATCTTTTGGCGTGAGTTATGCCGATGCTCAAAACAAAACAGCGGAAGTGGGGCAAAATGCCAAAACACTGGGTGCCAATTATGTGAGAGTCGCTTGGATTATGACAAAACCGCCTTTCACCTTAGCAGATGCTCAAAAAGCCGTCGAGACCTTCAACCGCATCGGCAAGCACTTGAAAGACAGTTTCAACCTCACTTTTTGCTATCACAATCACGGCTACGAATATGAGAAATATGAAGGGGGCAAAGCGGGCGAAACATTGATGGATTACATTATTCAAAATACCAACCCAAACTATGTCAGCTTTGAATTAGACATTTTATGGGCTTTTTTCCCAGGGCAAGACCCTGCGGCATGGCTTAAAAAATATCCGAAACGGTACAAATTAATGCATATGAAAGACTTACGAAAGGGTATTGTCGGCAATATGTCGGGTGGTACGGCTGTCGAAAATGATGTGGCGTTGGGAACGGGGCAGTTGGACATCCCGGCTATTTTGAAAGCGGCACGAAAATCGAAAATCGAACATTATTACATTGAAGACGAAAGCCCAAGTTATGCGACCCAAGTGCCTATAACGATAGCCTATTTGAAAGGTTTGAAACAGTAAGAACTCTAATCTCAGCACGGAATGAAGCCCGCGCTAACCAATTAATTGTATAAATCGCGCATGAAAAAACTCATTTTTGCTACACTTTTTTTCTTTTGTACAGATATAACCTTCGCTCAAAACCGTGTCACTTACGCAGGTGGTAGCGGTAGCGAGACCTTTTACGATGTCGTTCAATTGTCAAACGGAACTTTTTTGGTATCGGGAACAGCAACGGATTTGGCTTGGCTACCCCCCTCAGTATCAAAGACAATGTTGCCTGTTGGCACGATAAACAACGGCTCAGGAACAAATATTTTTGGCTTTTTATTGCAATTTAGCAGCGATTTGACCACTATTTTGCAAGTTGTGCATTTCCCGCAAGGCGCAGTTGAAGACATTAGATTTATCAAATTAAGCTCTCGTGCGGGCGCAGCAACGGGCGATGTTTTTATTTCAGGTACGACAAAAGACACAAAAGCCAACAACGGCGGCTATTTTATTGCCAAACTCAACAACAATTTCATCAACGGCAAACCAAACGCCTTAACATGGGTGCGACCCATTTGGGCAGAAGCCGAAATCCAAGCGGCACAACCCTGGGACGTGGGTTCAGATGGTAAAGTTGTCTATATCACAGGGCAATACAACGGCTATGATTGGGCAGCTTTGCACCGCACGAATACTGTAGGTGTCGATGAAGTCGTCGAAAATTTTACAACACATTGGAAAACGGGCGGCGGCGAATACATTGGCACCACTTCCTCGAATCCAACAACAGGCGCAGCGGGCTTGTTGTACAGTGGCGTGGTGTTGAAAACAGGTAACCGTTGCAGCTTGCGGTCGTGGACACAGGTTGATTTTGACGCTATCACTCCCGATGAAAACGGTGGCACTAAAAAAGGTAAAATGCCCCTGGATGTGTTCTACAATACGCCCTGTACACCCAATGTGGGACCAACAATGGGGCGCGGTTACACGGGTTATGCGATTGCGACGCAATCTTTGGGCGCAACGTCCGTAGCCATTGACCGTCGTGACAATCGTTTTTATTTGGGCATGAACATCAAGTCAACGCTGCCAAGCGGTGAACCCGATTTTGAACCAACTGTTATCGCTTTTAATACTGATGGTGCCATTCGTTGGTGGTCGCGTTTGTATCATGAAATTACACCCGCGGGTGCTTATGCCAATTCCTCGCCCGACCAATATGTGGATGCTTTGGCGGTGGATTATGCGGCAAATACGCTCGTTGTGGCGGCACGTTGTCATGGCAATAATGTTGAAAATTTTTGGCAAGGCAATAAGATCAAGGCAAATCCAACGGCTTCGGGCTTTCAAAATCAGTTTACAGGCACCAATGGCAACATTCATTTGCAGTGGCTCGGTAAGTTGCGTTTGATGGATGGACAGTTGCAACGCAGTACCTATCTTGGCGAATATGTCGAAGGCGCAAACACTTATGGCGCAGCGCACCCCGACCCTAATCTCGACGGTTTTCCGAATCCAAACGGCGGCTGGCCTAACATAAACACAACAAAAATTACCAAAAATGCGCTAAAAATAACGGCGGATGGCTCGGTTTGCGTGATTGCGGCAGGACGGCGGACGATTACAACGGCTAATGCTTTTCAAAAAATGCCTTTGCCTGCCACCAATTTAACAGGGTCGTGGAACGAGTTTGTACGAGTTTACAAACCCGATTTGAGTGTGCCATTGTACAGTTCTTTACTGACGGGTCAATGGAATACAGCGACAGGTGCGGGTGGTAGCAACGTCAATTTGTTCGGTGTTTGGAAAACGCAAAACGGTGTTGTTATGGTGGGTCGTGCCAATGTGGGTGGTAATGCGATACCAACGACCAACATTCCGTCATGGGGTTCGGCAAGTGAAAATGGGGCGCAAAGTGCCGTTTTAGCTTATTTGACAGCAACGAATTTGGTCAATGTAGCGGATGGCACACTCACCAATCCTTCGGTAGAATTATCACCTGTTGCGCTGTTAAAAATTTATCCAAATCCTGCAAATAATGTCTTGACTATTGACAATATTCAAGGAAAAAACTTTAAAATTGTCAATATTTTGGGTCAAATTGTTTTATTAGAAAAGAATTGCACCCGCTCGACTTTTAATATCGCACATTTAGAAAACGGGGTTTATTTTATCAAGACGGCTGATGAAGTGGTACGGTTTGTTAAAAATTAAGTAATGGTTTAGTCGGAGCGCGCACTTGTGTGCCTACCACGACTAAGTTGTTAAAAAGTTAGGGCGTCTTTATCTAAGACATAGTGAACAACAACAAGAATAATGATTAAAACGAACGAAAACCTAAAACCAAGCGATTTATCAAGTAAACTCAATCGCTTTTGGACGCTTTCTGAGCAGAAAATCAATCTTATAACGGCGCAATACGATGAATCGAAAGGGTCACCCGTTTTTACTGAGGGGGGCAAATACACGACTCGCGGTTGGACGGAATGGACGCAAGGCTTTCAATATGGTTCGGCTATTCTGCAATATGATGTAACAGGCGATGAAGCGATTTTAGCAATGGCTAAACGCCAAACCGTAACGAAAATGGCACCGCATGTCAGTCATATCGGCGTGCATGATCATGGATTTAACAATGTCAGCACCTACGGCAACCTCTTGCGTTTGATGAATGAAGGCAAAATACCATTCAATGAATGGGAAAAAAACTTCTATGAATTGGCTTTGAAAATATCGGGTGCAGTGCAGGCTTCGCGTTGGACAACCATCAAAACAGGTGGTTTTATTCATTCTTTCAATGGCGCACATTCTTTGTTTGTAGATACAATCCGGTCGTGTCGGGCTTTGATAATAAGTCATGAATTAGGTCATGTTTTTCAAGGCGAAGGCGATGTTAAAATCAATTTATTAGAACGGGCTTTGCAACACATCGAAGCAACGGCACAATATTCTGTTTTCTATGGCGAAGGACGTGATAGCTACGATATATGGGGACGCACGGCGCATGAAAGCATTTTTAATGTCAAAGATGGCAATTTCCGTTGTTCCAATTCACAACAAGGTTATGCGGGTTTCACAACGTGGACACGTGGTTTGGCGTGGGCAATGTGTGGTTTTGCAGAACAATTAGAATGGTTGCAAACAGCCGACGAAAAATTGTTACAGTCTTTTGGCGGCAAAGAAACGCTTGAAAGGATGATGTTAAAAGCCGCTCAAGCGACCTGCGATTTTTATATCGAACACACACCGATTGATGGTATTCCATATTGGGATACAGGCGCGCCAAACCTTTATAAATTAGGCGATTATCTAAGCAAACCCGCTAATCCTTACAATGATTTTGAACCCGTTGACAGTTCGGCAGCCGCTATTGCAGCGCAAGGTTTGTTGCGTTTGGGTAAATACCTTCAAAATAAGGGAAATACTGAGGAGTCTAAAAAATATGGACAAGCAGGTTTAACGGTTCTCAATACATTGTTAGACGCACCTTATTTAAGTACGAATGACAATCATCAAGGCTTGTTATTGCACTCCATTTATCATCAACCGAATGGTTGGGATTATGTACCAAAAGGCAGTAAAATAGCGAATGGCGAATCAAGTATGTGGGGCGATTATCATTTTAGAGAAGTGTGCCTTTATTTGCAACGGATTATAAATAATGAACCTTATTACACTTTTTTTAAAGGGATAAAATAATTCACCATTCACCATTCACCATTAATGACCGACCTTTCTAAACTCTGTGTTCATACAATTACCACAAAGCCTTGGGATATTGAAACGGCTGCTAAAAACTATGCTGCAGCGGGTGTCAAAGGTATTACCGTTTGGCGTGATGCTTTGGCGGGTCGAAATATCAAAAAAACAGGCGATATACTGAGGGGGTATGATTTGTCAATCGTTTCGCTTTGTAGAGGTGGGTTTTTTCCAAGTATTGATAAAAAACAAAGGCAAGCGGCTATTGACGACAATCGAAAAGCGATTGAAGAAGCCTACGAATTGGGTACAAAACTTATTGTTTTAGTCTGTGGTGCCGACCCTGCTCAACCGTTGACGGATTCAAGGCAACAGATTCAAGAAGGTATTGAAACGCTCATTCCTGAAGCGGCGGCGGCGGGTGTTCAGTTTGCAATTGAGCCTTTACATCCGATGTATGCCGATACGCGTTCGGCAATAAATACGCTGGCACAAGCCAATGATATGACCGAATCCATAAATTCTCCGTGGGTTGGCGTAGCAGTTGATGTCTATCATTTGTGGTGGGATGCCGATTTAGAAAGAGAAATAAAACGCTGTGGCGATAATAAAGCATTGCTCGCTTTTCATATTTGTGATTGGAAATCGCCGACTATTGATATACTCAATGATAGAGGTTTGATGGGCGAAGGATGTATTCCTATCCCACAAATAAGGTCGTGGGTAGAAGCAACAGATTTTAATGGGTTTAATGAAGTAGAGATATTTTCTAATCATTATTGGCAGCAAGACCAAAGTGTGTTTTTGGAAAAGATTGTTAGGGCTTATAAAGAGCATTCGTAAAAGTGTTTTAACATTTAAAAATAATACAATTATGAACATTAGTACCTATAAAGATTTAATTGTACACTTGCCTGTTAGAGAACAATGTTTTACAACAAAACGCACAACTTGGCAATGGGTAAATGAAGGCAAGAACAAAGAAGAAAAACAAAAAATAAATTTAGAAGAAAAGTTTAGTTGGTTAAAAAAATATAATGAGACGTGGTTTACTAAAAATAACGCTTTAAGTACTAAAAAAGCAGAAGTACAGACTTTCACAATTAGCCGACAAGACATATTTAATTGCAATAATTCAACTTGTTTAAAAGAATTTATCTTAAAAACAATTTATTGGGGTTATTCAAGCGGTACACGTGGGTATCATTTTATAGATATTTTATCTGAAATAGACAAAATTGAATCTATTTTAAATAAATTAAAAAATAAAAATAATTTAAAAGAAAATAATTTAAATAAAGATGATTTTGAAGATGCTGCAAAGGAGTTTAAAGCTATTAAAGGACTTGGCTTATCAACTTATAGTAAATTATTGTATTTTCTTGACATTAAATTCAATAATTGTCCATGTTTAATATTAGACCAACGCATTATTGATGTTTTTAACAATAATGTATTTAAAGAATTAAAATTAAAAGATTACAAGTCAAATACAATTGATAAAATTACAGAGCATAACAAAGTATCATTATACCTTAATTATTTAAAGTTAATGAAAGAATTATCAAAACAATTGGAATTAGAAGATAAGAAAGAAGAAAAAATTGAACAATTCCTTTTTATGTTTGGCAATGATTTACAGCCTAAATTAGAAAACAATAATGGAATTTAAAATAATAATAAAAAGGACTAAAATACTGAGGGGTACATTTAAAAATCAAACTAAAATAAAAAAATGAAACAACACATAGTAGGCATCATCATGAACGGCGTAACAGGGCGCATGGGGACAAATCAACATTTGTTGCGTTCGATTGTCGAAATCATCAAACAAGGCGGTATTAAATTGGGTGATGGCGAAACAATTATGCCTGATCCTATTTTGATTGGCAGAAATGAACATAAATTAAAAGCATTGTGCGCTTTGACGGGTATCAAAAAAATGAGTACCGACTTGGATGCTGCCTTGAATGACCCGCAATACAGCATTTATTTTGATGCACAAACGACAGGGAGACGGGCAGATGCCGTCAAAGCCGCTATCAAAGCAGGGAAGCATATTTATTGCGAAAAACCGATTGCTGTGAGTACCGAATCGGCTTTGGAATTGTACGATTTATGTACAAAAGCAGGGCTTAAAAATGGTGTTGTGCAAGACAAATTATGGTTGCCGGGCATTGTTAAGATAAAACGGCTTATTCAACAAGGTTTTTTTGGCGATATTATGTCTGTGCGTGGCGAGTTCGGATATTGGGTTTTTGAAGGCGATAATATAGCTGCACAACGTCCTTCTTGGAACTATCGGAAAGAAGATGACGGCGGCATCATTGTAGATATGTTGTGCCATTGGCGGTATGTGTTAGATGACGTTTTTGGCAAAGTCAAAGCGGTGTCTTGTTTGGGTGCAACGCATATTTCCAAACGTGTTGATGAACAAGGTAACCCTTATGATTGCACTGCCGACGATGCCGCTTACGCTACTTTTGAATTGGAAAACGGCATTATAGCCCATTTCAACTCTTCGTGGGCAGTCCGCGTCAGGCGTGATGATTTGTTGACTTTGCAAGTGGATGGTACAAAAGGCTCTGCGGTGGCAGGGCTTCGAGAGTGTTATATTCAGCATTATGGTAATACGCCGAAGCCTGTTTGGAATCCCGATATTGTGCAACCTATTGACTTCTTCGGCGGTTGGTCAAAAGTGCCTGAACAAGAAGTTCACGACAATGCTTTTAAAGCGCAATGGGTATTATTCCTAAAACATGTCGTCAAAAATGACCCTTTTCCTTGGGATTTAAAGGCGGGCGCAAAAGGTGTTCAATTAGCAGAAAAAGGTTTGGAAAGTTCGGCAAAAAGATGTTGGATTGATATACCTGAATTATAATTAATACCTATTTTTTGAAATATATAGACATATAAGATACACAGCTTTTTCCCTTGTAAAATGACAGAATAAAAAGCTATGCTCTGAGGTTAAAAATGCCGTTAGGCATGATATATCGGTAGAAAAGCATTAAAAAACGACTTTAAATCCCAAAGGGATGGCATATTTCTATTCCAATATGTCGTGGCTACGCCACTTTTGAACATTTCTTTACAACTTTCTACCGATATGCCAGGCCTAACGGCATTCTAACCCATAATTAACATATTAAACTAAAATGAAATATGAAAAAAGTCGCATTAATTACAGGCGGTAGTAGAGGCATAGGCTTAGGCATTGTAAAGCAACTCGCCATGCAAGGTTTTGACATTGCTATCAATGGTGTAAGACCCGAAGCAGATGTTCAAGATGTTATAAAAAGTATCAAAGCCTTAGGCATTGATGTCCTTTATTGCCCGGGTAATGTCGCTTTGACCGCAGATAGACATAAAATACTGAGGGGGGTCAAAGAACATTTTAATCAACTCAATATCCTGGTCAATAATGCGGGTATTGCCCCAAAAGAAAGACGTGATGTCTTGGAAACGACAGAAGAAAGCTATGATGATGTGATGAATACCAACTTGAAAAGCAATTATTTCCTTACACAAGCGGCAGCGAATTGGATGATTGAGCAAAAGCAAAAAGATACTGACTTTTCAAGTTGTATCATTAATATATCCTCTATTTCAGCAACAGTGGCTTCTGTCAATCGGGGCGAATATTGTGTTTCGAAAGCAGGGATTAGTATGGTTACACAGCTATTTGCTGCCCGTTTGGGCGCATTTGATATACCTGTTTATGAAGTACGTCCTGGCATCATTGCTACGGATATGACCGCAGGCGTAAAGGAAAAATATGATAATTTGATAGCGCAAGGCTTAACCATTCAACAACGTTGGGGAACGCCAGAAGATGTTGGAAAAGTGGTCGGTGCTTTGGCAATGGGCAGTTTTATGTATTCAACAGGACAAGTTTTTATGGTAGATGGCGGTTTGACGCTGCCGCGTTTGTAGGTATGAGCTTTGAGCTATCAACTATCAGCTTTCCGAAGTTACTAATATTCTACTTAAATATTGAAATAATATTTTATAACTCATAGCTCATAGCTGAAAGCTGACGGCTGAAAGCTCATAGCTGAACGCTCAACACAACAAGATGCAAACAGAAAAATTAAGTTCAGGACAATATAAAGTCACTGCCACAGGCTTTTTGAGTCTCTTTTCCATTGTAGGCATTATGTTTTATGGGCTGCCGTTTTTCTTTGATTTTTGGGTTAAAGAATTTGGTTGGTCTCGGGCAACGGTGACTTCGGGCAATATTGTCGGCAAATTGATTGTAGGACCTCTTTTTGGCTTCGTTGCGGGTTGGTTTATTGACCGTTTTGGCCCTCGGCGGCTGATGTTGGCGGGCATTACGATGGTGGGCGTAGCGGTCATGGGTTTGGGCATGATGACTTCTATGTTACAATTCTATTTTTTCTATTTCCTCATTGCCTTGGGCTATATGTGCGGCGGACCGTTGCCGAATCAAGTGCTGATTTCAAGGTGGTTTGACAAAGCACGTGGTAAGGCAATGGGTATTGCGTACTTAGGTATTGGCGTAGGCGGTATGTTGGTGCCGCAAATTGCGCGGTGGTTCAATGTGCAATGGGGTTGGCGTTATTCGTTGGTGGCATTGGGCGTTATTATCATTGCCATTGCTTTTCCGATGGCGTGGTTTGTAAAGGAAAATCCTTCTGATGTTGTGGAAAATAATAAACCGAATGAACATAAGCTATTGTTAACCAATGTTTTAAAAAACAAATCCTTTTATTTATTAGCTATTGGCAGTATGTGTTCGATTGGGGCGGTGGCGGGTGTGGCTCAAAACCTCAAATTGTTTTTAAGTTTGGATTTAAAATATACGCAAATAGAAGCGGCTAATATTCTTTCATTGGTTTTAGGTGCAAGTATTATTGGTCGTTTAATGATGGGGTGGTTGGCAGATAGATATCCAAAGAAATATGTGATGTTGTTGATTTATTCGCTTGTTACGCTGGCGATTTTATTGCTCTATTCAACGTCTTCACCCACAGCTATTTATGTATTTGCTTTTATATTCGGTATTGGATTGGGCGGCGATTATATGATTATTCCCTTGATGGCAGCAGAGCTGTTTGGTGTAAAAGTTATGGGTCGTGTCATGGGGCTTGTGCTAACGGTTGATGGCATTGCTGAAGCCTTAGGTCCTATTTTAGCAGGTGCTTTGCGCGACAAAACAGGCAGTTATGCAACGGGTTTTACGGCTTTAATTGTTTTATCGGTCATCGGTTGTTTGGCGGTGGCAATGTTGCCACGTCAGGAACAAGTTTGAAATAACAGTACATTAAAAAAACGGAATTAATGAAGAAATTAAGAATCCTATTATTGCACTGCTTGTGCTTTTTATGTATTGACACAAGCCTGAATGCTCAAAAACAAAAGGTGTGGCTTGATGCCGATACAGGCAATGAAATGGACGATATTTATGCCCTTGCCCGTATTTTAGGCGATACGACTATTGACGTTATCGGCTTGAGCTCAGCGCATTTCAACAACCCTGATTTAGTAGCTTTTGACAAATGGAATCAATATAATACCAAAGAAATCAATACTTTACATATTTCACAACAATTGAATGAAGACTTACTAAAAGTCATGGGCAAATGGTCTATTCCGCATCCGTTGGGGGCAGATAGACAAATGGGACGGGCGTGGGGCGGACGACAACCCCGACCTTCTGCAATGACAGCAACTCTCATCGCAGCAGTAAAAAAATTAGAAAAAGAAGAAAAATTAGTGGTTATTAGTCTCGGTGCGTTGACAAATATTGCTTCGGCAATTGCCTTAGATACGGCTATTGCCAAGCACCTTATTTGTTATGCCTTAGGTGCAAAATACAATGTTGAGAAAGGGTATTGGAACAAAAGCGAGTTCAATATCCGCAATGATTTGAACGCTTTTGATTATCTGTTGGACAACCCCTCAGTAAATTTGGTCATTATGCCAATTGATGCCGCTGCACCTTTCAGATTTGGAAAAAATGAAACCTATAAGGCATTAAATGACGCTCTGCCGCTTAAAAAAATGCTCAAACAGCGTTGGGAAGAGACAAATCCGCAAGATACTGTGCGTACTTTATGGGATTTAGCTTTGGTTGAAGCCTTTGTAAAACCCGAATTTGCGACCTTAAAAGCCGTTTTGACACCGCCTGAAAATACGCACCGCTTGATTAAAATTTATGCTAAAATAGATGTTCAAGGCATGAAAACAGATTTTATAAAAGTAGTAAAAGCAATAGATAGAAAATAAGCAAATACTGAGGGGTACAGAAAGGTTAAACGCAGTTGAGAATAAGTATTTTTTTAGCAAATAAAGTCTATTTACTTGATTGCCTTTGTGACAGGCGTTAGTCTTTATTTTAAATCTATAAAAATGCTCAAATACCTTCTACTCATTTTCATTGCAGCGATACAAATGGCTTCTTTAAAGGCCCAAAATCCAAAGGGCATTGTCTTGTTGCCCAAGAATGTCCTTCCTTTTAAAACCAATGTGAAAGGTTCATCTGCTATACCTTTTGAATCTGTAAGCGTTGATAATCAATCTTTTACACAGGCTTATCGCATTTCGACGCTCAATCAAACGGCAAACGAAAGCTTGATTTTAAAGTATCCAATAGAAGCGACAGTTCAAAAAGGTGACGTTTTGATGTTCTCTTTTTATAGTCGGAGTCTGCAAAGCAAGAGCGAAACAGGCGAGTCATTTATGGAAATTGCATTGGATAGATTCATTGAAGGCAAGTACGATTGGCCCCCTGTTTTTGAGCGCGGTATCTCCTTTGGCACAAAATGGACATTAACAGAAATGCCTTTTACAGCAAGTCGAGATGTGGCGGTGGGTGAAATGGCTTTGATGATAAAATGTGGAAAGTTTCCACAAGTATTTGAAATAGCAGATATTACACTTGTTAACTATCAACAATCTATCAAACTCAATGACTTGCCCCGCAGCACAGTGCATTACGGTGGTGATGCGCCCGATGCCGCTTGGCGTAAAGTCGCAACAGACCGTATTGAAAAATACAGAAAAGGCAATTTGACCATAAAAGTGTTGGATAAAAACGGTAAAACGGTCTCGGACGCCAGCGTTTCTGTCAATATGAAAAGCAGTGCTTTTGCATGGGGAACGGCCACAAATTCGCAATTGATATTGGATTCTACGAATGCTGACGCTAAAATTTACCGCGATACTTTGTTAAAATACTTTAATAAAGTCGTTTTTGAAAACGAAATGAAGGCAAAGAATTGGGCAAAATTTGACGCTCAGAAGACTAAAAAAGCCGTTAATTGGTTCAAAAACCACGATATTCCTGTGCGGGGTCACGTTATGGTCTGGCCTTCGTGGCAACATTCGCCGCATTTGGTCAAATTTAAAAATGATACAGCCGCTTTAAGAGCTACTATTTTTAAGAAAATTCAAGAGCAAACAACCGTTATGCGTGGTCAATTTGCGGAATGGGATGTGGTGAATGAACCCTATGCCCACCATAATATCATGGATTCGTTGGGTGGAAAAGACAATTTACTTCAATGGTTTCGCGCGGCAAGGCAAAATACTGAGGGGGTCACATTGTTCTTAAACGACTATACGATGTTTCATACTGAGGGGTCGGGCAGCGAAAGTTTTTACAATACTGTCAAATATTTAAAGGAAAACAAAGCCCCTATTGATGCGATTGGCGAACAAGCTCATATCGGCGGAACACCTCCAAGTATAGAGTATGTGATTGAAAAACTCAACCATTTTGCCGAATTGGGCTTACCGATACAAATTTCAGAATTTGATATTACAAGTGAAGATGATGATTTTAAATCCCGTTATATGCGTGATTTTATGACGGCTGTGTACAGTCATCCGTCCACAATTGGCTTCATGCAATGGGGTTTTTGGGCAGGGTCGCATTGGATACCCGCTTCTGCGCTTTGGGATAAAGACTGGCATATCAAACCACAAGGACAAGTATTTACGGAACTTATCACTAAGACTTGGGCAACGCATGAAAACGGTATGACTCAAAAGAATGGACTATATAAAACCCGTGCTTTCAAGGGTAATTATGAAATTGTTGTAAAAAAAGGCGATAAAAAAGTGATTCAAAAAGCTGTTCTGAGTAGCGATGAGCAAACAATAGTTGTTAAGATAAATTAAACTACCCCCTCAGTATTATTTTAAGATTTGGCATTGTGTTTTAAAAGATAATAGTATTGATTTTACACACGTCGCTGATTATGTTGTTTATCCTAAAACATACCTTAATTTCATAATTGTCTATTCACTCAAATATTTTTATTCATTTTTTAATTATCAATTCATGTCCACGCGCAGAAATTTCATAAAACAAACCACATTGGCAACAGCGGGTACGCTGTTATTTGAGTCTGTTTTTGCTAATCATTTGCTCAATTTGCCAAATTTAGAAAGCTTTTCCAAAAGGCAGCGCCATATTTTATTGCGTTCGGGTTGGCAAGTAGAAAATATTGGTGACATTGCACATACGCCCGCTATGCTCCATTTAATCGAAAAGTACATACCTAATGCGCTTGTAACTTTCTGGCCCTACTATCATTATTTGCCTAACAATGAGGTTAAAATGTTGCAAAAACGCTTTCCGACCTTAAAAATCGTTGAAGGTAAATTAGATGCCGATGGCAAAACGGCTTCAAAAGAATTGCAACAAGCCTTTACAGAAGCTGATTTCATGTTGCACAATTCAGGACCTGCTACAATTGGTTGGGCAGATTTGGTGCATTTCAAAAAAATGGGTAAACCATTTGGCGTTTTTGGGGTCACTTATGGCTTGTATGGTACGCCCGAAAAAGACATTTTGAGTCAAGCCGATTTTGTCTATTTCAGAGATTCGGTGTCGCTGCAAAAAGCAAAAGATGTAGGTATAAACGCACCTATTATGACGTTTACGCCCGATGCTGTTTTTTCTATTGATGTGACTGACGACGCGAAAGCGGACGCTTTTTTAAAGGCAAATGCTTTAGAAACAGGCAAATTTATCTGTTGCATACCTAAACACCGCCATACACCGATGTGGTTGCATCCCCAGAAAAATCGTCCTTTGGATGCGAGCAAAAATGCGCGAAATGAAGAAATGAAGGAACATGATCACGTCCCTTTACGCGAAGCTATCACAGCAATTATCCGCAATACCGACCATAAAATATTGATTTGTAATGAAGATGAAACCGAAATGAGTATCGGCAAAGAATGGTTGTTGGACAAATTGCCCGAAGATGTTAAACCGAAAGTCGTTTGGCGCAATACACCTTGGTTGACCGATGAAGCAATTAGTATTTACAAACGTTCGGCAGGACTATTTGGCAATGAAATGCACAGCCCCATTATGTGTATTGCACACGGTATTCCTGCTATCGTTGTCAGGTGGGAAGAACAAAGTAGGAAAGGCATTATGTGGAAAGATATTGGCTTAGATGAATGGCTTTTTGATTTCGATAAAGAGGCAGACATACTACGTTTTGTACCGACCGTTTTGGCGATGGCAAAAGACACTAAAAAAGCAAAGGCAAAAGCCCTAAAAGGTAAAAAATTTGCTCAAGGACTGCATCGAAAATCAATGAAAGTGGTCGAAAAAGCAAGTAAACCGCAAGGGAAATAGAACAGGAAAATGCTTTTATTTCCATTTAAAAACATCAATTCAGTTAGGGCATTTAGGCTTATTTTACACATTTCTCATTCTGTATTTTCTACAAATTTGGCTATTAGTTTTTAAAAGCGCATTATAGCCATTTTTATATAAAATACTGAGGGGGTAACTTTATCGCTTGAATTAACAATTAAATCGAATATTTATGACAAACTGTAAAAGAGTGGCAGGACTGTTTGTGATTATCCATTTTTCACTCTTATCCATTGCTCAAAATAAAATTACCTATTGACATAATGAGCGGTTATTACCTTTTTTAAAATTAATAGGCATTAAAAATTTATGAAAATTACTATCAAATCTCTACTATTATTTGTCCTAATTGTGGGCATATTGCCATTAAAAGGGCAAAGTAAACAAGCTACTTACAGTTGTTCCGCAAAGTTGGAGAACGACATTTTGACACTTGAAAACAGTAAAATTTCTCGTGTTTACAAGTGGAACAATGGCAATATCATCACCCTTTCTTTGACCGACAAGTCAAGCGGCAAAGTATGGACAATGAACAGCACAAAGCCCGATTTGGCGTTTCCGAACCAAGGAGAAAAAGCAGAAAAAGCATTTTTTTCATCAAAAGTTGTTGCAGAAACGGCTGTCACACCTGAGCATTTGGAAGCAGAAATCACGTATTTCCTTGATAAATTGGAAGTAAAACGGATATTTCGTTTGTATCCGAATTGTGCTGCCCTTGCTTGCGATTTATATTTTAGAGGCGAATCAAAAGCTGTTTGGTTGCAAGCAGGAACGAACCTTGCCGATATGGTCAATCTCGAAAAACTCACACCGAGTAATGCAGGCAATAATACGCCTGTGATTGAAAAATTGGAACTCCCAGGCAAACATTGGCGACTGAACGCTATTGAATTTTCAGACATTACAGACCGCTACAATAATTTAGTGAGCAAAGTAGAAACATTTTCTTATCGTCCTAATTTTTATAAAGGAAATATATTGTTTGCCCATGACAATATAAGCAATAGTGGTGTTTTCATATTGAAAGAAGCCCCTACTTCTAATGTGCAATTGGCATACCCTGGCAGTGATTTTTTGACTGAATTTGGCACTTTTAGAGTAATTGGTGCCGGTTTGAATACATCAGATTTGCACCCAACAGAATGGCGGCGGGGTTATGGTTTTGTGACGGGCGTGTATGCAGGTGATGAAAAAAACCGATACAAAACCCTGCGCACATATCAAAAAAATATTAGAATCCAAAAGCCTGGTAGAGATGAAATGATACTGATGAACACATGGGGTGATAGGGGACAGGACTCGCGCGTAAGAGAAAAATTTGCTTTAGAAGAACTCGCCGCAGGCGCAAAATTGGGCATCACGCATTTTCAATTAGATGACGGTTGGCAATCGGGGCGGTCGTCAAATTCGGCGCAAAAAGGCGGGTCATTAGAAAATATTTGGCGCAACCCAAATTATTGGGAACCTAACCCTGAAAAATTTCCAAACGGTCTTGATCCTGTTGTGAAAAAAGGAAAAGAACTCGGTATTGAAGTCTGTTTGTGGTTTAATCCAAGTCCCGACAACAGCAATGAAAATTGGGAAAAAGATGCCAATACACTAATTGGTTTATATAAAAAATATGGCATACGCACTTTCAAAATTGACGGTGTTAATCTGCCGACTAAGTTAGCGGAAGTCAATTTTAGGAAGTTTTTAGATAAAGTGAGCTTTGAAACCAATCAAAATGTTGTTTTCAACTTGGACGTTACAGCTGCAAGGCGTGGTGGCTATCACTATTTGAATGAGTACGGCAATATTTTCCTTGAAAACCGCTATACCGATTGGACTAATTATTATCCTTATACAACGCTCCGCAATTTGTGGATGTTGTCAAAATATGTCCCTGCTCAAAACCTGCAAATTGAGTTTTTGAACAAAGGTCGCAATGCCGATAAATACCTTGCAAATGACCGGTTCGCGCCTAAAAACTACTCTTTTGACTATCTTTTTGCAATAACAATGATGGCACAACCCTTAGCTTGGTTTGAAGGAACAGGACTGCCCGAAGAAGCCTTTGCGACGAGTAAATTGATAAAAATGTATCGGCAGCACAATACAAAAATCCATTCAGGGCAAATTTTCCCTATTGGCGACGAACCAAATGGGATAGATTGGACAGGTTTTCAATCAATTGTCTCTAATACTGAGGGGTATGTTTTGATGTTCAGAGAAGACAACGCGGACGTTAAAAAAGCGGTAAAAACGTGGTTTTCGGTAGGTCAAAAGGTAAGCTTTAAACCGATTGCAGGCAATGGAAAAGCTTTTGAAACGACGGTTTTAGAAGATGGAAAAGTGGTGTTTGAATTAGCAGAAAAAAATAGCTTTGGCTTATATTTTTATTCAGTAAAGTGATTTTTAAGGATAAAATACTGAGGGGTATTGTTTCATAATACCTTATAAACCAAAACTTTAACTGTGTTTTAAAAATGAATTTAATGAAAAACGATACACTCATTGTCTGCATATTTTACTTAGTTATTGGCTGTTTAGTATCTTGCATTAAACCGAATAGAGCTAGCACCTGTTGGCGATGCTTGGCAAATAGCCTTGGACAAAGGCATGGATTTACATGGTTCTGATGGTCGGCATCCTAATTTAAAAGGCAGCTATTTGGTAGGGAGTGTCATTTATCGCTCTTTAAGTAGAAAAAGTGCTTTGAAATTGCCCTTCAATTGATGAAAGAGGGAAAACCACGAGGCAGTCTTTCAGAAGTCCAAGCGGATAGTTTGCAACATATTGCTGAAAAGGTGTATTGAAGCTATTTAAAAAGGGAATCGTTGATTTTTTAAATCTTTGATTGTCATACTTTTATCGGACTATTGTCAACCTATTTCAGGACAATATATTTATCTACTTAATGGATATTATGTTTGTATATGAAAAATACCCTAATGTCTTATCCTGGTTTTAGTTGACCCGTAAAAGTGGAAAAGATGGTAAACGGTTCAAAACGAATATTTTATGGCGAGAGCCTAAAACGGCAACTTGTACGGGATGTCTTGTCCTGCTTTTAGTTGATTCATATTTGTTTCTTTTGAAAATGTGCAAAAAATCTAAGCGTATAGGGTGAAATGACCCTAAATTATCGCTTTACTTTCATCAATTAATATCAATTTTCTCAATTTTCCCTTTTGTTTTAATGATAAAATGCTTCTCATTAAAAGATATTTTATCGTTACCAACAAGGATTGTATTTTTTTTGTATGTCACTTTCGGCAATGTCATTCCATTCTTTATTGGGTATAAAACAGCGTAGTAAACAATCGTATTGGTTTTTTCTGTATTATAAATTTCTAATTCGATTGAACTACCTTCTTTTCCTTCATATTTTCCTCCTGGGCTATAATCACGGTCTTCTCCATGCATATATCCTTTGGCAATTTTTGAGTTCATCTTTTTATCGGAAAAAACATGAATATCTAAATCTGCTAAGGGGCGGTCTAAATTCCAGCGATTTTCGTTGCGTTTTTGTAGTAATCCTTTATCGTCTCGGTTATTAAGGTGTAGCCTCCATGAAAATTTATGTTGCGTATGCTCCGCCGTTTCCAGTTTGTCCATCATCACGAAATAGCCAGGGTCTTTCACAAAAATGATTGTTCGAGTTGCATTTTTCATTTTTGGAGAGTACGCCGCCGCCGCTTCGCTTACCAACACATTTGCTAATTGTCCAATGTGGCTAAAAATAATGTCCGCTTTTGGTTTGCCTTCTATCCAAAAATTAGAATTATCTATTGTTTTATTCCATGGATTTAAGCCCTTGCCGGGAAATAGTTGGTTTTTATCATCTATCGAAATTGTGTTTGCCGCTCTTGTAGAAAGGTCATAAAGTGTATGAATCGGACTTCTGTAAGAGGCGGAACCCGGCGAAACGATAAAATATTCGCCATAAGCACCCATGCAAATTGAATTTAATTCTGGTCTTTGATGACTGAATTGAATACGTGAGCCATCGCCCGCTCGCAAACCCAGTACAATACCGTTGTCTTGCCAAGTAGAGCGCATATAACAATCGCCGCTATCGAAAACTTTGAGTAACGGTAGATGCTTGTCATTTGGTGATAGTGGTTTTAGTTGCTCCGCCTTTGACGTATACGTTAAGAGGATTTCTTTGAAAGTTGGTTTACTATTCAGCTTGTTTAGAAGCCAATGAGCCAATGAATCTTGATACAAATTAGCAATAATCCTATTTGTGGCGGTGTTGGGTGTCGTAAAATAACTGTGTTCGTCAGAATAAGAATTATCGCCAAAATGAACCATATGAGGATTTATTTTATTGTCCTTATTTGTATTAAACAAATAGGCATATATGCTCCAAGCCGCTGATTTTTTTAATTCAGAATTAGAAAAAACCGTTTGCCGTTCTTCATTTGATAAACAAAGAATACCAGAAAGCAAAGAACCAATCGGAAAATTAAAATAACTCAAGCCTTCTCCATAACTACCATCTTTTTCAATAGATTCATTGACAAAACGCGTTATTGCGCTTTTAGCCTTTTCTTTACCGTCATTATCTTTTAGATAGTGGGCTGCTACCAGTGTACCCGACCCAATGACGGCAGTAAAATTGCTGACATGTGGGTTTTTTAGCCAATTGAGCATAGGAATAAGCCCTCTTTGCATCAAAGCTGTTTCGATTAACGCTTTTTCGTTTTTTGTTAATAAGGTGTCTGAAACGGACAACGCTGTGGCAACGCCTGTAGCAACCACCGAAGTTTCTAACATACCCGATGGTTGGTCAGGATTTAAGCCCCGTAGCTCTGCGTGTACCCAAAAATCCATCGGCAGTGAAGCAACTTGAAGCAAATGCGCTTTAATAAATTGCCCAAGAACGGGATGCTTCGTAAATAAATATATGAATGATAAATCTTCTAATTCACCAAGACTGTAAATATAGCGGTTAGAAGAAAAACTTTTATTTCTAAGAAAATCCCATTTATTCAACACTTCTGTAGCCATTTCACTTTGTTTGTGCCACAGTTCTTTGCCTTCTGGATTGTTTTTTAAATAGTTTCCTAATGTCAATAATGCCTGTTGGTCGCCATAAATCATGCCCATCGGATAAGATAAAATATGATTTAAATCCACTTCGAATTCATTGATTTTAACCAATGGCAAACCCACCGGGCGAGCAATCCTCTGGTCATTATATATTTTAAAAGAAGAAGTTTGAGCTAACCCAAAATTGGCTAACACCACGCCTCCAATTAACAAAAAAATGTGCATCAATAACTTCATTTGAATTCTAACTTTATTTTATTTCTAAATTGCCGTTTAATAATTTGCCCAAAAAAATACCAATACCCGACATCATCATTATCTATAAGACAATAGCTGCATAATCGAGGGTTTGTAGCGTATTATTCATTTTCGTTTTGTTTTAAAATGTGCTAAAAAACCAAGCGTATAAGGCGAAATAACCCTAAATCCGTTCTCTTGTAAAGCATTACCGCCTTTGTTGACTTGTGCTGTACCCGTCAAAAAACCATCGGGCGTCATATAATTTAACAAAGTATTTTGGGCTTTTGTAGCGGCATTTTTAGCATTTTCGCCAAGCAAATTGTGTGCAAAACCATACGACAAAGCGGCTGCAATACCTGCCGTTCCAGAGGTTTCAAAGCCTGTTTCGGGTCTATGAAAAAAGTTGAACCACAAACCATTGTTTTGTTGGTATGCAATAACTTTTTCAACCGATTTTTGCAGCGATATTTTAATCGTTTTTGTCTCTTCGTTGTCAGGCAAATGCACCAATGTTTTGACCAATCCTAACAAATACCAGGCGACACCCCTACCCCAATTTTCAAAAAACAATTCACCTTTTTCAGTACCACGTTGATAAATACTGTTATTTTTTTCTAATGTATAAATTCTTGATTTCAAAGTTTTAATAGCCAAATTTGCTAATTCAGGACGGTTTAAAGTTTTCGCTAAAACCGCTAACGGATAACTCGCCGTATAACATTCTTCAGTTTTGACCATTCTGTTATCGTCTGTTCCGTCGGCAATGACCCCCTCAGTATTGGCGTGTTTTTCACAAAATTCGATAGCCGTTTTTAGTAATGGGTGTGTTGGATTTGTTTGCGCTAAAATGGCAAAAGGCAAAATAGACTCAACGGTGCTGATTTTTCCGACCGATTTTATATTGTTCAGATTGGCATAAACCAAGCTATTTTCCTTGAAAAACAAGTCCAATTGTTGTGTTAAAACGGTTTTTGCCCGTTTTGAGGTGTTGCTCATTTCTAACAATCCATCCCAAACAACGCCTTGCATCCAGCCAAAAGATTGTAATGATTCCATGGATAAAAGGCGTTCTTTCCAAGCGTCTTTTTCAATTTTTTCATCATACACCAACAGATGCGGCAAAAAGGCTTGCGGTGCTTTGTGTGCGCCTTCATTCAGGAAAAACCAAAAGGGTTTAGTGCCTTGTTTCATCGTCAAAATGACCCCCTCAGTAAAAACGGTTTTTACATCTTCGGCTTTGATTTCTAAGTCAAAAGGCTGCATATACGCCGCAAAACGCATATCCCAATCGGCTATTTTCTTATGTGTAACGGCTGTTTTTACCTCTAAAATAAGCACTTCCCGCACGTCTGTTGCGCTTGTTAGGCGTAGGCGCACGCTTTGTTTTGGCTTAAAAATGCCTTGTTGCCAAGTCAATTTCACCCCCTCAGTATTTTCTTTAATTTCACCAAAAGCCCACTCAAACGGTATGTATTTATCAACGGGCAACACGGCTTTTGCACCTGCAACGGATGCTAAAACATAGCTATATGATACTTTTTTCATCCACTTTTCAAATGTCGTAGCTGTAGCCAATAAGGCAGAAGCAGCCAGCATTTGACGACGAGACATACTATTTTCCATTAATTCAACCTTCATTTTTTTTGGAACACATCAATCCATTTTCAAAACCGATTTATCAGCAATCAAAATCGGCGCATCATAAATAGGTATATTTTTAAAAACATATTTGTTACCTGTTTTAGACCAATCACTTGTTGCTATTTCATACACCGCGCCCGTCAGTATATCCACATAAACAGGCACATCAAAATTGCCATTTAAGATGGTAAAAGTCAGATTTTTAGGTGTGTTCACATTGGTCGGAATATACTCATCATTCCAAATTGTAAAGACTTGTTTTTTAGTCGTTTTATGTTCAAAAGCATAGACGGACATGCTTCTATCCGTTCCTTTATTGTAGCGAACTTCGTTGTTAATAATTTTCTTATTCGTATTATGTACATCATGTAAATCTTTAATTCTCAACAGATTATCGTCGAAAACAGACGCAACATTTTGCATCGCATAATAAGCCATTTTAGGACGCACAGCCCGCAGCAGTGAATCGGATTCGATGATGCCTTTCACATTCATTCTATGAATCGGTCCATTTGTAGCACCATAGTTCATATCAATGATACCGAGAATACTGCACTCGATGCCATGCCCCAAATTGCCCAACATGCGCCGTGTAATCCATTTGGCTTGCGAGAGTTCCGACCAATCGTAATCAGCAATTGCGCCTCGCCCGCCGCCGCTAAACGCAGGGCAGCCATTCTCACCTTGCCGCAATTTCACCGTCGTCGAATATTTGTCTAAAACCCGTCTTAACTCAGCGACTATTTCATAATTGGCATCGGGATTATAGACATAATCGTGATACGTCATATTATCAAATAAGCCCATTTTGCCTTTTTTATGCAGTATTTTAAAGAAAACATCGGCATATTTCAAGTCAATATGCCCCAATGCCAAGCCTGAAATTTTCGCTTTTGGTTGTAGGCGTTTGATGATTTCAGCCGTTCTAATATTCAAATCGGCAACAAGTTCAGGCGTATTAAAATCATTGTCTCCAAAATTGGGTTCGTTCCAAACTTCCCAATCCGTCACTTTGTCTTTATATCTTTTCACTAAGGCTTCCACCCATTTATCCCATGCTGCAAGGGCTTCTGGCGAAGTTGGCAGACCTGCGCTCAAATTGATGCCGCCGCCGCCTTTATAAATCGGATTGCCATAACCCGTTTCTAACCAAGGCTGATAACCGCGTTTGACGGCATCATTGATGATTTTATCAAGCCATGCCCAATCATATATGCCTTTCACTTTTTCAGTCTTCGCCCAACCCGCTTGCATGCGCAAACGTTTGATTCCCAATGGTTTAATATATTCTTTATATTGCTCATAATCGGTTAAATCACGGTCAAGCGTTTCGCACCCGATAATCCAATTGGAGGATTTAATCTCGTCCGTTGTGCGGTATTTAATCGTACCAATCCGCTTATAAGGCAGCTTCAAATCCGTTTTGACACGGTTGATAGAGGTGTCTATTTTTTGAGCAAAAATGGGGGTATTCATCAGCCCGATAAGGGACATAACAAATAGACCAATGGCTTTTTTGAATTGCATTTTTTACAATTTTATGTACTAATAGTTTTCAATATTATAACTTAATTTCAAGCAGCTTCTCATTTTTGGTTAATTGATAATTAACCTTGATAGATTTGTCCTTATAAGTTACTAAAATTTCATATTCGCCCAAATGCCCACGACTAGTAATCAAGCCTTTAGCATCTGATTTTTCTTTAATGGATGTTTGCCATTTGCCCGTTACCCATTCTCGCCAAACGGCGGCATTGGGTTTGGCGGTCCAATCTTTTCTAAACATAGCTGCATCGGGCTTCCAATGTGCGCCTTGCCAAAAACCCCAAATCGTAAAACCCGTAACAATAGGGTGACTGTAACAAGCAATCAAAAAATCCTTTGTATAGTCCGCTTGTAAGGTATCATCGGTCATATTTATATCAAATTCTGTAATTTGAACAGGCAACCCAACGGGCGTAAATAAATCCAAATCGCTGATGATTTGAGCTGGATTGCGTGGTTGCCGACCCACATGACCTTGTATGCCAATTGCTTCAATCGGTGCGCCCCGCTGCCGTAAACTGTTAATAGTATCAATATATTCTTTTATATTTCGAGGACTTACAATACTGTTAAGCATCGAATAATCATTGATGAACAATTGTGCCGATGAATCGAGGCTTTTTGCCATTTGAAACCACCGAACAGCGGCATCTTGGGCTAAAAAAGGGAAAAAATCGCGTTCATGCAGATACTCATTTATCACGTCCCAAGCAATGACTTTACCTTTTGTTGCAGTCATTTTACTTTTAATATCTTCTTCTATAAATTGTCTAAAAGCAACCGTATCTTTTTGAGCCAATGTCTTAGTCAAAGCGGAATTAAATTTCCAACCTGGCCAGACCAAATTATGTCCACGTTGTCGAAAACCTTCTTGTTGCAACCACTCAAAAGCATGCATTGTTATGGGTTTTCTGTCGGGTTTACCTTGCCAAGATGCCGCTTTGAAGCCATTTTCAATGACTGCAGTATTGAATAATTCTTTCAGAATACGCATATAATTATTAGAATCAGGCAGTTTATTAGCCAATAGAGCTTCGTTTACAGCAGTTCCCCAAATAAACTGTGATTGTTTGAGTCGCGCCGATACGACTGCCCCTACAACAGGTTTTCCGTCCGAATCTATCACTTTTATACTGAGGGGTGCTGTCCGAATCTCCTCAATCCTTTGTAAAGCCACCTTTCGCCATGCCGCATTTTCCTCCCGTCCTTGATAGGTAAAACGAGTCACAGGCAAGTTTTCCAAAGTAATTTTTTGTTCAAAATTCAAAACTTGAACATTGGCAATTTCAACCTTTTGTGGCAACGCACCAAACGTAAACGCCATCGTGCATTCCCCTATATTCATGCTGTGTAAAGCCTTGAAAGGTATTTCTATTGGTTTCCATTCTGGACCTGCGCTGATGTCAACAATCACACTTTTCTCGAAGGAGGGCGCACCTTGTTGCACGAAAAAATACACAACCGCCTCACCTGATTCCTGTTTTGCGTATATGGAACGAATTGAAAAACGGGCTAACAAAATATCCCCTTTTTTAATGGGTGCGCTACTTTTCCAATTCGCTTGTACATCATAATGACTTTTGGTTGCCGAAAAAACCTCCGTCACAAAGAGCGGCGATACACCTGATTTTAACTCAAAAACAGATGCTTTTATATCCTTATTTTTATCTTTATGCTCATAACCTTTTTCAAGATTTTGAGGAAAAATATTAACTGGATGTAATGCCTTTAATGCCGGTGGCAGTGGATTTAATGTTTGTGAATAACCATTAACAGCTATATATAAACATAAAATAACTAATAATTTACACGATTTTAATTGCATTTTTTCTGATTATATAAACTTTATTTAATGCACGTTGCGAATGTTAGTGAAGGATATACTCATTTGAAAATGCCCCCCTCAGTAAATATCTCACTTTTTATTGTTTTATTAATTTTCCCGTTTGAACGCCCGCGTTTTTGTTCCATAGTTTGATTACATACATACCTTTACTCAGTTGTGATACATCCACTCTAACAGTGCTTTCTTCTGCTTTTTGGCTTAATACTTTTTTACCCAAAGCATCGTATATTTCAATTTGTGCATTTATAGTTATTTGTTCTAAAACAATATAGTTGTGAGCAGGATTGGGATATATTTGCAAAATAGGGGCTTCATTGAGCGTAAAAATGCCCGTTGTCGGTATATATTCATAAGCTCCTATATCCGACACCTTACTCCCATTCCCATCACCATCTACTGGACGCACGACACCTACAAAATCAATCATTGAAATAGTGCTGCCAACTGCTTTATCAATCGTGGGAGAACCACGTTGCAAACGAAAATCATTGGCTGCCGAATTAACAAAAAGCGGATTGCTGTTTAGCCTATTTGTACCCGTAAACGTCGTTGTTCCAAAAATCAAATTGTTGTCAATAACGGGGTAAGTCTGACCATTTGTACGGATACCATTGGTACATTCAGTGATAATATTGTTTCTGATATTGAAATTGCGATTAGCGGTATTCGTCGCTTCGACCAAAATGCCGCAGTTTTCCCATTGACTTATGGTTTTCGTTTTACCACAACGGACAATCGTATTATTATAAATGTCCACGTCTTGAAGGGGTCCATTATCCAAATAACCTGCTAACCTGATGCCTACGGCATTCATATCACGCACGATATTGTCATGAATTTGGACACTAGTTAGGGTTGCACCGACTTCACTCGCTACGTTAATACCCGACGAGCCATTATAAATGAGGTTGGCATATACTTCAATATTGTTCAAATTCATGGAATAGGCATCTATGTAAATCCCTACACGTGCAAGGTCATAGACCACATTATGGTGTATTTTGCCATCATTACAAGCATTTTTGGCATCTATGCCTTCCCCGCCGTTATTGACATCCACCAATCTATCGAAGACCGTGTTGTAAGCTACTTCAAACCGATTAACGGAAGCCATCGTAATACACTCACTTGTGTTTACGTTCGACCCACCAGGTGCTTGACAGGCTTTTTGAACGGTATTGTTTAAAACAGTTATATCCGAAGCCTGTGCGCCACAAATACCCGATGCACCCGTCATAAAAGTTGAGCAGTTTTTTACTGTAATATTCGCCGCATTGTCTTTCATCAAAATGCCGAAAAAGCCTGAATTGATGAGACGTAAACCATCAAAAACAAGCCAATTTTTACCTGAAACATGAATAAGCCCTTCGCGGGAAGCAATAGTCGGTACGCTGGATTGTCCGTCAATAATCGCTTGTCCAGCTACTTCTGCGCGATAAACAATTGGAGCCAAGGCGGTTCCCGAATTGGCAGGTTTGATATTGGCAGTCAGCGTGTAAGTACCAGATTTAATGATGACCGAATCACCCGATTGTGCCATTGCTGCCGCTTTGCCAATCGTTAAAAAAGGTTGTTCTTTTGTACCCAATTGCGAATCGTTACCATTTGTAGCGACATAATAGTTTTTTGAATAGGTATTTGTTAAAACAAAACAACCCATTAACAAAAGACAAAAAGAACGACAAAAAGAATTATTAATCTGCAAAACATTGAATTTCAACGTCTTGTATTTTACTTTTTCATTCTTCCTTAATATTTTTTTTAACATTATTTTTATATTTTAAAACAGTAATATGTATGCGTGTTGATAAAAATCAGTGATTTATAAATCTTATAAATCGCTAAAATCCAGTCATTATATTTAGAATTTGAGCTTTCTTACCCCTCAGTATTTTTTTAAAATTTTTGAAAAACAAGGGCATAACGCTTACCTAATTCACGTGCTGAAGAACTATCAAAATGTGTATCATCACCTTTATGAATCAACCCCAAAGCATTTACGAATGCCGTCTTTTTCAAACGTTTTGGTAGTTGTTCAATACCTTCATTAACCGTTTTAGCATAGGGATGATTTGCTATATAAAATTCTGCTATTGTACCTGCAACAAAGGACAAACGCTTCATTTTTAAGTCTTTTCTAAACTTTTTGACCAATACGACCAATCGTTGACCATAAATATTTGCTCGAATTGGATCACTGTCTGACTCGCCTTGTTGCCATAAAATACCTTTCAAAGTGCCTGTTTGCATCGCTGTTTTTGTTCGTTTCAAAGCATCATCATACGGATAACTTTTAGTGGGTTCATAGTATTTTGTCGGTTGCCACACCTCAATCGGTGAGCCGCCAACTGAACAGGGAATCAGCCCAATGACGATGTTTGTATCTAAATCTGCCATCATTTTTGCAAAAGCCAAACCCGGACCAACGCCCACGATCGTAGGTTTATCGAAATGCAACGGTTCAGTAGCAAATACCCATGTGTTGTCTTTTGTCAGCCTCCACACTCGCGCATGATGCGTTGTATCTTCTGCTTCCACCTTTCCACGCCCTGCCATATTCGATTGCCCCGCTAACAAATAGAGGTGAAATTGCTTTTTAGAGGCAATCGGTTGAGCTGTAATGGTTTGCGCTGCCCAAAGCATGACTATTAACCCATTGAAAAACCGCATTTTAATTTTTTTTTTAAAGTTATACCCCTCAGTATTTTGTGCTGAAATAACTTAAAATTTTAATTTAATCAATTCACCATTGACATAATCCAACCAATCCTGCTTGGTTTTAAATTGTGGTGCTTTTGTCCAACCAGCACCCACGTAATAAGTAATAGGTTTCCCTGATTTTGCTTTTACCAATACATATTTTTCTGTTTCATAATCTATAAAATCTTTGATATCAGACGGTTTAACCATAATTGTTGTGCCTAATTCGCCATTTTGAGGTAGATAAGATTCCCAAACACTCAACAAACCGCGTTTGGCATCGGTCAAAATCTCCGGTTTTTTGGTGTAAGAAACGCCCATCGCTACGATTAATGACTCCTTTGAATCAGTCGTAAATGTGCTAACGACTTTACAAAAGTTTGTCCCCATTTTGAGGCTTATCACTTTTTTCTCACTCACTTTTATCCCACCTGCATCCCATGCTTCAAAATTGAGTTCGAAAGCGATTTCATCAACCGTATTTTTTATAATTCGGTGCGTTGCGTAGGGTTGAGAAATATAAGGTTTGTCCTTTCGCCAAATAGCGGTGCCGCCCAAGCCTCTGCCATAGGCAACATGGTAAAAATCATTGCCTTCTCCATGGTCTTCGTGGTATGATTTGCCCATGCTATTATCGTTATACCATTTTGAAATAATGGGATAATCCACCGATTTTGTCCAAATATCGATACCGCTACTCACCCGATTTTTTACGGGAGGTCCATAGACCCTAAAAGCGATGCGGTCGTTTTCCCAACAAATATTGCTGTTGGCTTCGGGCATATAGCGTACAATCGTTTGATTTACAATAGGTTTTCCAAAATCTGCAACATAGCAACCCATTTTTTTAGCAGGCGTAATCTCTTTGATACCCATTTTAGCGGCTTGCGTAAATGCCAGAACCACAGGACCAAATGCATGAATATCGTTGCGTTTCCAAGCGTGTTTGATATAGTCTTTTTTAGTGCCTTTGCCGGGGCAGAGGCAGCCGATTGTCACATGGCTAATCGCACCATCGGGAGCAATATAGGAAGTATAACCGCTTAATCCTTTGACAAATTGGGGTAAAAAGGACTTATCAATAATCCCTTTTTCAAGGCAAATACCTAAGAAAAAGAGCATCAAACCACTCCCCGAAGTCTCTACAAAAGACGTGTGTTCGGTCATTTCTTGATTCCACAATCCTTCTTGATTTTGGTATTTTAGAATTGCAACAGCAAATTTTTTAGCCAATTCATTCACTGCTTTCTTTTGAGGATGCGTATCAGGTAAATCTCTTACTAAGAATGCCAAGGCAAATGCACCCCAACCATTGCCGCGACTCCAATTATCTTCTGAAATTTTGCCTAAGCCTTGAAAACCCCGCCCCTGATGTATTAAACCATTGGTATCTTTTAGAATTTTAAACATTTCCATCGTTTCAAATACCGCAAAATCCACATAATCGGGTTTCTTCATGCTCAAACCTGCATACAACATATAAGGTGTCACCGCAAAGGCACAGTCAATCATAAATTGGTCGAGACTGTCTTTAAGCCACGGGGCAGTCATTAGCCCTTCCGAAGTGCGTTTTTGGTTTTTATACATTTTGTCGGCATACTCTTCCACTTGTTCTGTGAGCTTGTCCGATTTCTTCAAATAATTTAAATATGCTACACCTGTTCCTCCTGCTTCATAGCTGATAAAACTACCTCGTCCTTTTATTTCTTTGGTCTTAAATTTATTGAATATCTCTAAGGCTCGGTTAAGTGTTTTAGGGTCTTTTTGCAAAACGGCTAATTCGCTCATACCGTGCATAAAAAGCACACCGCCATAAATGCCCAAATCCACTTCTTTCAATCCTCTTTCCATAGCAAGTTCTGCAATGGCTTCAGTGCTTTGCGCTTTTTCAGATTGGGCATTTGCGATGCCGCTTATTAGCAAAAGAAAAAGTATGAAATTAGTTTTTTTCATTTTATTTAAAATATTGAAAATCAAATTTTTATTAAAAATTACCCCCCTCAGTATTCCGTAATTTTTTGTTATTTCACGCCGTTTGGATAGGCTTTAACTTTTAGACCCCCCTCAGTATGGGCTGCCGTTTTTAATTTTATCACGATACGGCTCACATTCGGGTTATCGGAGTCCTGCATATTTTTAGCTTTTGATACGTCTTCAACAACTATTTGTGGGACTGTTTTCCCTTGAGAATTACTTACTGTAACCCTTAAAACCTTACCGTTTTGTGCCAGCACAAAACCGTCTTTTGTGAGGGTAGCTTTAGCATAGGTGAGCCACTGAAAGGTGTATTCAACGCTTTTTTCGCCTGTTTTCCAAGCATCTTCAATCAAAATAGACTTATTTTGAGACAAAGTGACACTACGACTTGCCTTTTCCACTTGCGATTTATAGAGCGATGTCAAGTCAACTTTATTGCTGCCAATGGCCCCCTCAGTATTAGGGCGTTTTTCAATCGTGCCGAAGCCTGAAATGTCTTGTCGAGCGGTATCAAAACGCATGATATTGTGTCCTTCGGGGCCACAACGGAAGGTCGTCCAACGGTCACTGTTTTGTCCGTAATTCCACAAATCGAGTTTGGCGGCGCGCATTTTATCGTAACTTTCAGTGCCTAAATCAATTGCCCAACGGACGCTGTCAGCTTCCAAAATAAAGCTGCCTACGTCCATGTGAGCATGAGAATTGTTCGGTGTTCCACCTTTAATTGCTATAAAACTTGCGGTTGGGTCTTTCCAAGATGAGCGCATGAACGCCATCGGCAAACCGCCTTTTGCTATCCAATGTAAAGGCGCAGCTGTACTGCTTTTTGATTTTAAAGCAGGTTGCCACCACAAAGATTCAAGCGGAAAATGTCGGCTTCCCGTTCCTTTTTTGCTGTTTTTTTCTGTAATTATCATCTTGTGCGCTTGCTCAATATAGCTCAATTCGCTTTCAACTAAGTCTAAACGCCCTGTTTCACGCCCAAACCACAGCAAAATCGGCTCATGTTGATCTTGGGAGTGATAATCAGAGTAATTAAAATCTCGTCCTGTCGGTGCCAACATTTGATTTTTATAATCGGCTGTTTTTAGAAACCCGCTCATTTTTTCTAAGTCGCACGTCGTCCCAAATACACTGCGTAAGGTTTCAATTTCAAAAATATAAAAAGTCGTTCCATACGACCAATAACTCATACCTTCGGGATACGCTCCATCGGGTGCATACGCCTCACCTGCAAACGGTAAGTTTTTAATGCCTCGTTCGACAATTTGTCGAGCCAGTTGTGGTTCTTTTTCGGCAATTGCCAAAGCAGCAACGCTCAATCCAGCATGACAAACAGGGTTCCAATTGAAATTGCCATTGACCCAACTTTTATTATTTGCCACTTCCTTAGCTTCCAATGAAGGCAATAACGCATTTTTGAGAATAGCTTGCGTGATTTTTTCCTTTTCATCAGCAGTTAATTCATCATATAACCAATCCAAACCGATGCCTGCTGCTAAGGCAGCTTCGCCAACATCGAGAAAGTGCGATGGACACCAATCAGGCAATTCAGCCAACTGAATGAGTTCTTGTCGAGCACGTTCCAAATAGCGTTTATCGCCAAAAACGCGATAGCTCAATGCCAAAGTCAGTATGCGCCCTTGCACATTCCGAACGGCTCCGAATTTGAAACCTGTGGTCGGATAGACGATTTTTTCAGCTAAAAGCGTTTGTTCAGCCCCATTTTTTAGCAATGCTAAAAGTTGTTTTGATACGTCATCATTTTGGTTTTTCAACGCATTGATGCGCTCTTTATTCGCCCATAAACGCGGGTGTTCTGGTAGTTTTTGCCAATTAGCATCGGTTAAGCAAACAGTGTTATTAGTGCCTACTTTCGACGTTTGTGCTTGTAAAAGGCATGAAAACAATGTAATTGTTATTAAAAAGCAAGCTAACCGTTTTATCATTTTTTTATTTTTTTTATTTAGCCGTCAGCTATCAGCTTTCAGCAATGAGCTGACGACTGATGGCTGATAGCTGATAGCTCATTGCTGATAGCCCTTTAAAACCTCTTTCAAATCCGCTACAAAAACGCTTCTCGTATTGCCTTCATAGCCATTAAAAATCACATATCTCCCTGAATAATCCCACGCAGGATGTGCATCAATGCGGAACTCCCCCTCAGTATTGGAAAGAAAAACCTGCGTAATTGTCGTCTCTTTTCCTGTTTTAACGTTCAATAATCGAAGCGGTGCTGTGCCATTGCCGACCGTAATAGGCTCTCCAGGGTAGGCATCGGTGATGATAAAAGGTAAGCCTTTGGGGTGATAAGAAGGATGCCCCGATCCGGGTTTAAAGACTACTTTCAGGTCTGTACCGTCATATTTAGCGGTAATCAATTCCAATACTTTATCTCCTTCCACATCCAAATTCATCGAAATATGTTCGCCATCAGGCATCCAATTGACGTGGTGTCCACCTTTTGCCCATTGTTCACACGTTATAGCAGTGCGTATATTAGACCCGTCAGAATTCATCGTAATAACAGCCCGCAGACGTGCGCCACCCTTCACAGGCGACCATTGAATAGTTGTCAAGAGGCGTGTTCCTTGTGGATTCCATTTGGTTTGAAAGCAATAGTAATTGAAGTCTTTAGGGTTAGGAATAGCGATACTTGGAATTGTTTTTTCGTATATATCTTTTATTGAAACAATCATTTTAGACTTACCTGTTGTCGTATTTGTTACGTAAACACCGTCCGTTTCAACAGCACCTATATTCTTGATTGCCAATGCTTTAGGTACAATAACGCCATAACCTACTTGGGCATATCGAGAATTTAAAAGGTTATGACTTGCCAAATACTGACCATCGGGCGATACCATAAACACTGTGCCGCCCATGAGCCGAGAAATGCCCGTCAAGGGATTTAACTGAACGGCATACGCTTGCCAAGTGGTGGTGTCCACATCATTGAAATACAATTCTTTATCATTTCGTCCCCACTGCACTTGCGCACCTAATTGCATTTCCCAACCACGTGACTGCGCGACAACACGCTCTTTTCCCGTTTTCATATCTACTAAAACAACATCGCCCGCATCGCCTGGTTTCGGTGAATGGTCTTCATCAGGAAAACGAAATAATGCTAAATACCGCCCCGATGGACTCAAAGGAGACGTATCAAAAAAGCGGTGAATAACTTTGCCTGTACTCACTTTGGTGATTTTAACATTTGTTGTTGCCTTTTGGGCATTAGCCGATGCGTATGTTATTAGACATGCAATGGCAAACAATAGTTTTTTATAGAACAATAATATAGGCATCGTTTTTAATATTTTATGAATGTATAGCAATCAGTACCCCCTCAGTATTTAAAAAAAAGGTAATTTATCAAAGAAAAATTGCCTTTAACCCCAACAAGAATGTATGAAAATATTTATGCCGACTCGTCTTTCAAAACGTCAACAATTAAAGAGCGTGTCCCAATTCCAATACGTTGATTGTCATAGCCTACGAAGCAGAAACGGCGCATAACCATAGCAATGCCCACAAGAACCGATTTGGTAGAGAGATAGAGTTTAGTCTCATTGTTTAGAAATTTATACTACATTATTATTGAGTAATACTATAATAATGCAAATGTATTTTTCTATT
>JANOAU010000169.1:0-9968 GCA_031411275.1 Saprospiraceae bacterium
CCAGAGCGGTTGGTCTTGTGGCAGAAAATAATTCCCTCAGCCATATCATTAGCACCCGACATTGACCTCGCTCGAATCGCTGCTAAGTACGAGTTTTCAGGGTCTAATATTGTGAATGTTGTTCAATACTGTTGTATCAAAATTTTGTCTCTCGATAGTCAGGTCATTTCCTCGGCTATTTTGCAAGAGGGAATTGATAGAGAGTTGTTGAAAGAGGGGAAAATTATTTGATTGGGGTTGGTTATTAGAATCGAAGTTTCTATAATTTGAAAAATTTAATAGGATTATATTGTGCTTGGAAAATCCCATTATACACACATCTTAATTCAATCCATAATCCATATTATGTTAAAATAAATTTATAACTTATTGATTTTCAATAAGTTATAAATTTCATAAACCTGTGTCACCCTAAAAAAATTGAGTATAAAATTAAATAAAACAACAACAAAAACATTTTACTATAACAGTTGTAGTTGAGTGTTATAGTTAGCACATTGCAGTTAGATATTGTCTACATTCTTACCATTATCATCCTAAAAAAGGTTTAATACGAGAGTCTATTGTATTAGTATAATACATTTTTGCAGAACAAAAAAATACTATAATTTATTTAGGGGTTTTGCAAATTCAACCCACTATAAACAAACAACAAGAAAGAAATGAGTTACAACACTTTGGACAATGAACAATTGGTGCAGCGTTTTCAATCGGGCGATACGAAAGCGTTTGAAGAAATCTACGACCGTTATTGGTTGAAACTCTATTCGTTGGCTTTTACGCAAATTGGCACAAAGGAAGAGGCGGAAGATTTGATTCACAACCTTTTTGAAAGCCTTTGGAAAAAACGCAGCGAATTGGCTATTCGCAATCTGACGACTTATTTGATTGCTTCTGTCAAATATTTATCGGTGGCTTATATCAAATCGCAAATCAATTTACGGAAGTATCAAGAGTATTTGATATTTCAAGAAATAAACCGCACCACTTCTACCGAGGATATTATCAACTTCGCTGATTTGCAAAAAGCGGTAGAAAAAGCCATGAAAACATTGCCCGAAAAAACGGTAGAAGTCTTTAAAATGAGCCGTTTTGATAAAAAATCTGTGCGCGAAATTGCTGAACATTTACAGCTTTCAGAAAAAGCGGTAGAATACCATATTACAAAGTCTTTGAAAGTCTTTAAAGAACATTTGAAATATTTTCAACACAATAATAACTAACCCGACACCCATTTTTTATATTAAAATTAAAAGAAAATGACGCAATACGATTTTGATAAATTGCTCGAAAAATATCTGCAAGGTGCTTGTTCACCACAGGAAGAATTGTTGTTAGATGAATGGGCGAATAGGCAAATGACATCTGAAACGGCTGTTTTTTCTGAACAGGAAACAAAAACAGTGAAAAAGAAACTTTGGAAACGCATCAAACAGAGTGCTTTGCCAAATGCTCACCCCCTCAGTATAAAATGGCTTTCGTGGGCTAAATTGGGCATAGCTGCTTCTTTGGTCTTTATTTTTTCAATGGGTGCTTGGTATAGTGGTATTTTTCAAGCTAAAACAATAGACAGTAATAATGAAAAACAAGCGGGTGTGGAAATGACCAACACGACAGGTAAAACCCAAACCATCACCCTAAATGATGGCACAACGGTCAATTTGCAACCCAATAGCACCCTTACTTTTCCTGAAAGATTTGGCGATCATAACCGCATTGTATACCTTAAAGGGGAAGGTTTTTTCAATGTAAAACGAGATACCACAAAGCCATTTTATGTGTATGCTGGTAGTTTGGTAACGGAGGTTTTGGGTACGAGTTTTACAGTAAAATCGTATGAAAAAGAGCGTATATCAGAAGTTATAGTCGTCAGTGGTATAGTAATGGTTTATAATTCTAAAAATACTGAGGGGGGTAAAAAGGAAGTAACCCCAACGGTTTTAACGCCAAACCAAAAGGTCGTATTTGAAAAAACGACGCAACATATTACATCAGAAGTGGTTGAAAAACCGCTTGTTTTGAACCCGCCAAAATCATCTGAAAGTTTTATTTTTCAGGAAGTGCCTATATTTGAAGTATTGCATAGACTACAAGAGGTGTATGGTCTAAAAATAATCCCCAGTGCCAATTTGAAAGACTGTGTTTTTACAGGCGATTTGAATGGTTTGGAACTTTACACGCAATTGGATTTGATTTGTAAATCATCCGGTGCAAAATATGAAAAACAGGAAACCAATATTTTAGTAAGAGGCGAAGGCTGCCATTAAAAAAAGAACCATGAATGTTCGTACCATTCACAGTTCTATATTGCACTTATCAAGGTTTTGGGGTTTTTGGTCTGACAACCGTTACCCAAACCTTCAACAAGAAGAAAAACAACAATATTTCAATTGTCATTTTAAACAACAATCAAATTTATGGAAAAAACATTACGAATCACAAATGTTTTATGTAAAATCATGCGCTTTACATATGTTCAAATGGCTTTATTGGTACTGTTTGGTAGTATATCCTACGCTCACGATAGTTTTAGTCAGGATATACTGAACCAACCCGTTTCAATAAATGCTCAATCGGTGGAGATAAAAAAAATTCTCACCGATATAGAAAAACAGACAACGGCTAAATTCATTTTTAGCAATAGCACGATAAAAGCCGCTCATAAAATCACATTTAGTGCTTATTCGGAACGACTATCTCTCGTACTCACCAAATTATTGACCCCCCTCAGTATTTCGTATGAAGTGGTGGGGTCAAGGATTTTATTGAAAAAAATGGACATACGAACAGGTTCAGTGGAAGAAACATCGGAAGTTGTTATACCTGAAATCGTCAAACCCGTGCAAGTGATTGCATTTGTTGTGAATGGTACAATTACCGATGAAACAACCAAAGAACCGCTCGTGGGCGCAAGTATAGTGCTTGAAGGCACAAACCAAGGTACAATTTCAGATGAAAACGGCAATTTCAAATTGGAATTAGCGGATAATGAAAAAAACGGCACTTTGGTTATCAGTTATGTCGGCTATGAAAAACAGAGTATCGCTCTTGAAGGGCGCACTAATATCAGTATCGCATTAAAAGAAGCGGGTACATTGAGTGAGGTCGTTGTCGTGGGTTATGGCACTCAAAAAAGAAGCGATGTGACGGGTGCCGTTTCCAAATTTAAAAATGAGCGATTGGACGAAGCTCCTGTATCAAGGCTCGACCAAGCCTTACAAGGAAAAATTGCAGGGGTACAAATACAAAACATTTCGTCAGAAGCGGGGTCAACGCCCAGAATTCGTGTTCGGGGATTGAGTTCTATTAATGCTGGTGCCAACCCTTTGGTTGTGGTAGATGGACACCCCGTACCCGATGGCTTATCTTTTGTCAATGCTGCCGATGTAGAGTCGGTTGAGGTCTTAAAAGATGCGGCTTCTGCGGCTATATATGGTTCAAGGGGAGCCAGTGGTGTTATTTTGATTACGACCAAAGGCGGGAAGGCTTCAAAACCCAACTATACGGTCAAGATGTCAAGAGGGGTTAAATCTGCTTACAAACTCTACGATATAATGACGGCTTCCGATTGGGTAAAATTACTCTTCGATGAAGCGGCTTTAAAATCGAAAGACCCCAGCGTTCCACCCCTTACGGCTATTCAAATTGCCCCATTAGAAGATAGAGCAGGTTATGTCATTGAACAAGAATTGAGGGGAGGGCAATCAACGGATTGGCAAGATGTGGCTATCAGAGATGCCAATGTCATGAATGTTGAGTTTGGTGTATCAGGCGGTAATAAAGATTTGAAGTATTATGTTTCAGGTAGTTATCAAAACGACCAAGGCATGATGATACACAGCGAATATGAACGGTTTAATATTAGGAGTAAAATTGATGCTCAACTCAATAAAAAAATGAAATTGAGTTTCAATATTAATCCTTCTTATATTAAAAGAGAAAGACCTGCCGAGTTATTTCAAGATTTTGTGCGGTTTAGGTCATGGTTGCCCACTCGTTTAGATGAAAAAACGGCAGCGTGGGTCAGTGCAAATCCTCTTTACGCTGACCTAAAACCAGGCGATTGGTCGCAGGCACGTTATTTTAGTGGCAGAATTTACAGCGGCACAATGCCCGATGGCAGCGCATGGACAAGTGGGACAGCCATCAATCCATTCAATACAGCCAATCAAACGCCTATATTTTCAATTGAACAACAGCGCATCACAACAGACGATTATAGGGCATTAAGCTCTGGGGATTTAACCATCAATCTTTTTAAAGGACTTGATTTCAAAACGTTAGCGAGTGCTTATACCAGCTATTCAAAGGGTTTAAATTTCTCTAAAAGAGATGCCACGCGTGCAGGCGATGTGAACAAAGGCGTTTATGACGACCGCATTAATATTGACCTATTGAGTGAAAGTACCTTGAACTATAAACAAGAGATTAAGAAACATAGTCTTTCTCTTTTAGCAGGGTTTACGGCTCAAAAAACGAATGTTAAAGACCAACGGGTAACGGGATTGGATTATCCAAGTGATGAGATTTCGACCTTGAATACGGCTCTGACCGTTGATAAATCAGGTTCATTCAACACCATTAATAATATCGGCTTAATCTCTTATTTAGGTCGTTTGACATACGCTTTTGATAGTAAATACCTCTTAGCAGCCAGTTTCAGAGCAGATGGTAGTTCTTATTTTGCACCGGGCAAAAAATGGGGTTATTTCCCTTCCGTTTCAGTCGGTTGGATAGCCAGTAATGAAAATTTTTTGAAAACCGTTGGCTGGTTGAATAATTTGAAATTCAGAGGTAGCTACGGGGCTTCTGGAAACAACCGTATTTTAGATTTTGCCTTTGTTGACCTTTTATACAACGCCAATTATCCGTTTGGTCCGGGTAACGGCACTTCCACTATCGGGCAGATACCATCAAGAGATGTGCTCTCAAATAGAGATATTACTTGGGAACGGACATTTCAGTATAATGGCGGCTTGGATTTATCCGTCGTTAAAAACGCTGTTGAAGTTACCCTTGATGTTTACCAATCTAAAACCGAGCAACTATTGCTTAGACAATCTACTATGGCGTTTTCAGGCGTTCCTTTTACGTGGAACAATATCGGCAGCCTTCAAAATAGAGGTGTGGAATTAGACATTACAACGCACAATCTTAGAAGGAAAAATTTCTCTTGGTCAACCACTGCCAATATTTCACACAACAATAACAAAGTCATTGAATTGGGCAATGAAGCCCTTATACTCAATCAAGGAGAACGGACCGAACTCTATATGAACAAGGTAGGTGCGCCTTTAGTAGAGTTTTTGGGCTATAAAACCACAGGGGTATGGGTGTCTCAAGCTGAAATTGATGCAGCACGAGCAGATGGTTTAAACACAGCCTTAACGCCTTATTTTGTATCCGGTGGCTTGAAGTTAGCAGATATAAATGGCGATAAAAAAATAGATGCCAATGACCGAACCGTTATCGGTAATCCATATCCCGATTTTACATGGGGTCTGACCAATAATATTAAATATGCAGGTTTTGATTTGAGTTTTTTACTACAAGGTGTTCAAGGGGGGGACGTGATAAATGGCGATGCGAATTACCTTGAAATAAAACGAACCACTCGCATTTATAGCAAAGACAGATGGGTCAGCCCTATGTTCCCCGGTGATGGCAAAACGCCTGTTGCCAATGTAGGTTTTCAAAACTGGTTGCTAACGGATTATGCGGTTGAAGATGCCTCGTATTGGACGGTAAGAGAAGTCGTTTTGGGCTATAAAATACCTGAAAATTGGACGAAAAGAGCGCATTTAAAATCTTTACGTTTGTATTTTTCAGCACAAAATCTATTCTTTAATACAGCTTCTGGCTTTAGAGCACTCAACCCAGAAGCCCGTTTTTCAACTGGTCCTTATAATACACCATTGATAGATGGCTATCAAAGAGGCAGTTTCCCTGTTAATAAAGCATTTTTATTTGGTATTGATTTAAACTTCTAAATTCAACAATAATGAAATATTTACAATATATAACGCTTATTTTTTGCTTGGCTTTATGCGCCTGCAATGATGTCATTGATTTGTATCCAGCATCTAATTTGAATACGGATACCTACTATAAAACAGAAGCAGAAGTTAGAACAGGGCTTAATGGCTGTTATAATGGGCTTCAAAGACCCATGTATCGTGAATGGCAGTTTACAGAACTAAGAAGCGATAACTCAAAACAAGGGGAAACAGGCAGCCAAAGTTCCGTAAATAGAGATTTAAGTGATTTGGATATGTTTTTTCCCTCACCCAATAATCAAGCGATTTATTTATATTGGTTGGATAGCTATAATAATATCTATAACGCCAATATCATCTTGCAAAAATTGGGTGTCACTTATGACCCCGCAGCAGGAACTAATACTTTGGGTAAAACAGATGTTATAGTGACGGACTCCGTCCGAAAGCAGTTAGCGGGCGAAGCCCTTTTTATTCGGGGTTATCATTATTTTAACTTGGTGCGTTTGTTTGGGGGTGTTTTTATCGTCCACAATCCTGTAACAGCCACGGAAGCTAAAGGGTTGAACAGGTCTTCCGTCAATGATATGTATAAAATAATTGAAGCGGATTTGGTAACGGCATCCAGTTTTTTAAGTGCGAAAAAAGTCAATCAAATTGCTGCAAATGACGTAGGCAGAGTAACCCGTTGGGCAGCAAAAGCTTTATTAGGCAAAGTCTATTTGACCCTCAATAGAAAAACAGATGCCATAACACAGCTGACCGATGTACAAACCAACAGTGGACATGCCTTGCAAGCGTCTTATGCCAATGTCTTTTCAGTGAACACAGAGATGAATTCCGAGATTATTTTCGCGATTCGATATAGAGCGGGGGGACTTGGATTAGGCTCAAGTTTTGGAAATGATTTTGCGGCTGCAAGCAGCGGTGCTACCATTATCAATGGTTCGGGGCAAGGCTGGAATTATCCAACCAATGAATTTGATACGGCTTTTATAACAACGAGAACACCCTTGACTTATGATGCCAGAAGGGATGTAAATATTGGTTTTTTTGGAGCTAATAAAGTGCCGTATATCAAAAAATATATTTCCCCTGTTGTTTTGCTCAATGATGGTGAAAGTGATTGGCCCGTTCTGCGTTATGCCGATGTTTTACTCCTATTGGCTGAAGCACAAGGCTATACACCTGCCAGTATTAGCTTAATCAATCAGATAAGAACAAGAGTTGGCTTGCCTAATTTGCCTGCCACGGTCAATACCGTTGCTTTATTCGAGCAAGCACTGTCCAATGAAAGAAGATTGGAGTTTGCCTTTGAAAATCAACGGCACTTTGACTTAATTCGCTTTAATAAAACCTTGACCACCATCACTGCGGAACAGACTATCAAAGACCATTTTGCCAAAGAATACGCCAAGCATTACGCCAATTACCCTGCACCGAGACTGACGCTTGCTGAATTGCAATCAAATGTCAATGCCAATCGTTTACTATTGCCTATTCCACAACGGGAGATTGATACCAATACAGGGTTGAAAATTGAGCAAAATCCAGGGTATTGATACGCAATAGTTAGTATTAAAAATAATCGTCCATTATTCCAAGACGATGTTGTTTAGTTGTTTTATATACCCCCCTCAGTATATGCAAATTTTGAGGGGGTATTTTTTAAAATACAATTAAATTTTTCATTTTTTTAGTCTAAAATATTGTATATCAATGTTTTATAACAATTTTTTTATCATTATTCCTATTAAAAAAATATGAAAAATAGCCTATTTTTTTTCTTTTTTACCCTGTTTGGCGTTCCGGTTTTAGCCCAGCAAATATCTAAACCCAATGTTCTTTTTATAGCTGTTGATGATTTAAAACCCATCTTAGGTTGTTATGGGAATAAAATGATAAAAACACCCAATATTGACCGCTTGGCGAGAATGGGGACAGTTTTCGGCAGCAATTATTGCCAGCAAGCCGTTTGTGGACCTACCCGAGCGAGTATAATGACAGGTATGCGTCCCGACTATACAAAAATATGGGATTTGAAAACCCAAATGCGAGATATGAACCCCGATATTGTCACCGTTCCCCAGTATTTCATCAGTCAAGGTTATGCGACTTCGGGCGTTGGTAAGATTTATCACCCCAGTTGTGTGGACAAAAAGAGCGACGCACCCTCTTGGACAGTACCTTATTATAAGGCAAAACCTAAGGATTTTGCCAATGGAGAACCTGTTCAAAAACATTATCAATCGCCCGAATTAAAAGCAAAAGAATTAGCCGCAGCAACCGATACCAAAGATAAAGCAGCCAAAAAAGAAAAAGAAAAAGATGAAGACGAAGATGGCAAAGGACAAAGAGGTCCTGCTTCTGAATGTCTCGATTTGCCCGACAATGCCTACGAAGACGGTGTGGATGCTTTGATTGCAAAAAAGCAATTAATCGCTTTTTCAAAATCAAAACAGCCTTATTTTATGGCAGTTGGTTTCAAAAAGCCACATTTGCCATTCGTTTCACCTAAAAAATATTGGAATTTATATAAAAGAGAAGATATGCCGTTGGCAGAATTTCAAGAACAGGCTAAAAACAGCCTTGATTTTGCCTATCAAAGTTCGGGTGAATTGAAAAACTATTCAGATATTTTAGGGGCTGTGACGATTAAAGATAAAGGCAATAGAGTAGGCTTAAAAAAAGAAAAACAAAAGGAATTGATACACGCCTATTATGCAGCTATATCTTATACCGATGCCCAAATTGGCATTTTACTCAATACATTGGATAGTTTAGGCACTTTGAACAACACCGTTATAGTCCTTTGGGGCGACCACGGTTGGCACTTAGGCGACCATGATATGTGGGGCAAACACACCAATTTCGAGCAATCAACCCGCGCACCTTTGATTTTTGCTGCACCCAATATGAAAGGGGGGCTCATGACAAATTCATTGACAGAATTTGTAGATGTTTTCCCAACCTTGTGCGATTTGTCGGGTTTACCAATCCCTAAAAATTTAGATGGTAAAAGTCTAAAACCGTTGATGCAAGACACAAAAGCGACCGTCAAAGAGTTTGCAATGAGCCAATATCCCCGCAAATTGAAGAAAAAAGAATTTGAGAAACTGGGTTATGCCGATGGCAAATTGATGGGTTATTCTATGCGGACAGATAAGTACCGCTACACCGTTTGGGTCAATAGTTTTACCAGCAATGATGCTTTTAAAGAAGAAAAAGTTTATTTTAAAGAATTGTATGATTATGAAAAAGACCCTTTAGAAAAAGTAAATGTGGCAGATGATAAACAATATGCAGCTATTTCTAAGGATTTATACGGTAAAATGGTGGGTTATTTTAAAACAAAGGTGAAAAATCAGTAATGCTTTTGGAATTTACCCCCCTCAGTATTTTAGCCATTTTAAGGTTCAAAAATCAGACAATGAAATATTCAATAGGTCTTATTTCTTTTTTAACCGCTTGCATTTTACTCAATTTATCATGGGCAAAACCTCAAAATAAGCCCATAAAAAAGCCCAACGTCCTCGTCATTCTCACCGATGATATGGGGTATTCAGATATCGGTTGCTTTGGTTCTGAAATCAGAACGCCTAATATTGACCGTTTGGCTGCCAATGGTTTGCGTTTTACGCATTTTTACAATACGGCGCGGTGTAGCCCGACGCGGGCGAGTTTGCTCACTGGTTTGTATCCACATCAAGCGGGTATGGGGCATTTATCGTCTGAAAATTACAAAGAAGACGGTTATAAAGACGATTTGAGTAAAAACGCTGTGACTATTGCAGAGGTTTTTCAACAAGCGGGTTATGCAACTTATATGACGGGCAAATGGCATATCGCCAAAAGCATGAAAAACAAAGGTGATAAAAGCAATTGGCCTTTGCAAAGGGGTTTTCAACGTTACTTTGGAACGCTCAATGGTTCGGGCAGCTTTTTTGACCCAGGGACTTTGATTAGCAATAA
>JANOAU010000170.1:0-4279 GCA_031411275.1 Saprospiraceae bacterium
CAAATTGCGACTGTCGGCATGGCTGGTATCCAAGCCTTACTAACGGTGCTGCCTTGAAAGAAGCGCAATTTTATGCCAGTAGAATGATTGCTTTGACCACTATAACAAACCTTAATTTTGCCAATTTAGCAGGTAAAGACATTAAGATTACGTTGTCAAACGACAACACCCCCCTCAGTAAAAAGGCGATTCCATACTATTTTTTCAGTGAAAATGTCAAAAACAAATGGAGTTATCCATTGTATCAAACCAACAGAGTCAGTGCGATACCAACGTATGAGGCGGCTCAAGGCTGCTATACTGAGGGGGGTAATTTTTACCGCATCGAAGGCTTGATGGGCAAACCCATAAAACCCGCTTTGAAAGATTTAATACAAAAGAGACAATCCTCGAATACCGCTTTTGACATAAAAGTGGTGACTTTATCAAGAGACACGACCGATATTTCTGCTTATTTTGAGGATTTACAAAGGCAATACCATCAAATTCGCTTGCTTGTTTTATGTGCTTTTCAAGCGGCTTCAACACTATCAAGCCAAACAGGAAAAGCTGTTGTTGTTCGCACTGAATTAAATATGCCCCTACTTTTAAAAACATATTGTCAAACCGAAGGATCAACTATAAAATCAGATATAGCCTTAAGAAAGCTGATAGACCTGCTTAGGGCAAACTCTCAATTTTGCGGTTGGATTTACAGTTTAGACGAACTCTGTTTTGCCTATGAACAACGGCTCAAAGACTATCTTTTTTACCAATTTGCTCAAAAACACACAGGCTTGGCATATTGTGGCGGCGTACCAGAAGGCGGTACATTGGTTTTGGTGACGATGAAAACAGATGTGGACAATATTCAAGATGGCGGCAAGGACGATATTAAATCAAAAGCGGCTGCCATCATTCTACCTAAACCTTCTGAATATGTTGTGGTGGCGGAGTTTGCCCTGCCTTACCTCTGTTGTGAGGAAGATGGTTTTATTAAATGTATTTTAGATGAAAAACCTGTTTTTGAAACCTTCGAGGTAGTGGGTGAAAAAGGAACTAGGACAGAAGTAAATATTAAAATAACAGACAATAATGATCAGGGAAATACCTTTACGTTTGAAGGCAAATTGGGAAATAGCCAAGTGTATGAATGGTATATCGGTAGATTCCTTGATAAGAACAGTAGGCTCGACTATTCAGAAGGTATTGCCAATTTAACCCATAAAAAAACAGGCTTCGACCTCAAAGCAACATTTAAAGCAACTCTAAAAGCTGCCTCTTTTTGTTCGGAAGATGTTGTTGATACAGATTTTATTGTAGAACCAGATAATACAGATACCGATAATATTGCTCATACAACGGATACTACAAAACCTGAGGATGCTGTAAAACCCGATAATATTGTGAAGCCTGCGGAAGGAGAAGTCATCGTGCTACTACCTTTGGACGATAAACCTCGCCCTCGTCCCTCACCAGTATCCATTCCTCAATTAATAATAGGCGGCGAGATGGTCAAAAATGTAGCAGCTTTCAATCAACGACAGGAAGCGTATAAAAAAATCATTGCAGACATTGAAACAGACCCGACTATCAATGACAATAAAGCTTTTAATCTGACCAAAGTTTTTGTCCTTTTCCCTAAACCCAAAGCAGCTATGACCGCCAATTTTGACGAGACAATAAAAGCTTTGAGTACTGCTATCAATCGGTCTAAAAAAATAGAGCAGCAACAGAAATTCATGACTTTGCTACAAACAGCTACCCATTTTTACTTAGACAAAGTCATTGCTTCAGATGAACAAATAGAGCAGACTGAAAAAGCCTTGACTGCTGTGAAAGATTTGATGATTAAAATAAGTATTAATAAGTCTCAATTTATAGCAGATTGGAAAAGTGCAGCGATTGAAACAGATGAGAGCAAGGAAATAATAGCGCAATTAAAGCAGATATTTGAATAGCAGAAAATATACTCAATCTTAGGAAGATTCAAAATCTTGCTATGATTACCCATTACTTATCACCCATTACCTATTATTTTTTACCTATTTAAAAAGATGAATCACGTTATTACTAAAATAGTTTTTAATGTCACCGCCGACAAATCCTTCGATGGGATTGCTTTGCAGCAAGACCTCAGCAACCTGTTTTGGCAGAAGATAGCAGAAGCTATTGATAAGGTGTTTGATAATCTCAATTTGAAAGATAAAACCCTTATTATCAATACTTTAGAACTGGATTTGGGTGAAATAGGCATTACAAATTGGCAGCAAGCCTTAACAGATAAATTGGTAGAAGCCTTGCATATTGCCCTTAAAAACCAAGTAGCACGATCGTTAACCTCCACGCCAAAAGAAGGGCAAGAAGCAGATGTTACCACCACCGTTTTGTATCGCGAAAGGCTGTTTGAGGTTTGGCTGTATTTTCTAAAAACGGGTGCCTTACCCCCCTCAGTATCTGCGGCTTTGGACGAGGCATTTTGGCATAAAGCCATCGCTGAAACTTTAACATTGATTGAATCAGCGGAACAACAGTTTTTGGAACTCATTAAGACATCTCCCTCAGTATTGGAGCCAAATCAAGGGATTGGAATACCTTTGAATCGTTTGGTATTACAATTTGACGAATCTTTTTTAGCTACTATAACTTCTATATTGACCCGTTCAAATGTAGAACAACTGCCTGCTTTACGTCTGCGTTTTTTTAACTATTTAGATAAAGTCATCAGCCTACAAACTGAACCGATTTTGAAGAAGTATCTTAAAATACTTCAATTAAATTATTCAAAACAGGCATTTTGGGCAATACTTTTTCAACAAATAGCCAACGGTAGTTTATACAAAACAGAGGCAGAAGCCGCCGTTTCGATACCCCTTAAACTGTTTTTTGAAAAACAAGGATCATTTAAAAATGCGCCACAAGCACATATTTTTATAGAAGCTATCAACCCATACTCTATTGTCGGCACAAAATTGCCTACCCCCTCAGTATCCGAAGGGTTTTCACCACTCTCAAAACCCAATTGGGTGAAATTGCAGGCAGATATTTTAAAAATCATTGAAACCCGTTTTGCACAACCTTCTATAAAACTCAAAAAAACAGGATTGGACAATAAAGCCCCTATTTCAATCCAAAATAAAGACAAAGAATCTAATAAAAAAGATAGTGACAGCAGTGTGCAGTATATTCAAAATGCTGGCGTTGTATTGACTCACGCCTTTTTACCCATGTTTTTTAAAGAACTGAAACTCATCAACGATAAAAAACAATTTCGCAACGAGCCAGCACGGCATCGCGCTATTTATCTGATACATTATTTGGCAAGTGGTCAAGAAGGCTTGCCCGAGTTCCGCCTATTATTGCCCAAACTCCTCTGCGGTTGGCGTTTGGATTTACCGATTGAAAGGACAATCGTTTTAAAGAAAAAAGAAAAAAAGGAAGCTGATGCCTTGCTGAAAGCCGTGATAAAACATTGGGGTGCATTGGGCAACGCTTCCATCGAAGCCCTCAGAGAAGGCTTTTTCAACCGCGATGGCAAATTGAGTACAACCGATAAAGGACAATTATTGCAAATCGAGCAACGAACAGAAGACATTTTACTCTCCCGTTTGCCGTGGAGTATCGGCATGATAAAGCTGCTCTGGATGAAAGAAATGCTTTTTGTAGAATGGACTTAAAAAATATTTTTTACCCTTAAAAAAAATGAATCATGTACAACTATCGCATTGGTGGTAAAACCGGTAAAGTTCAAAACTTAGAAATCAGCGATGATCGTATTGTGGTGCGCACGCGCAATACACGCCTTCTCAACGATGCTTTGTTTGATCCTAAAAGTAAAGAAACTTTGGAGGATTTTGAAGTTGAGCAATATTTGCCCGAAGCAGAGGTAACAGTGCTTAAAGTCAAACACAATATTTCTGACAAAATAGCCCATAGAGATTTGGCACGAGAGCAACTGAAAACTGAACCCGAACTCAAATTTGCAGGGAGGTCGCTTGAAGATGCCAACAGTGGCGAACCCGTGATATACACTGAAAATATATTCATCAAATTCAAGGATGCAATAAGCCTTGATACCTGTGAAGCTATTTTAAAAACGCATAATCTGAACATCAAAAAGAAAGTAGAATATGCCGACAATGCTTATTTCGTATCAGCACCCGAAGGAACTGGCTTGGAAATATTCCAACTCGCAGAGACTTTGCTTGACCTGCCCGAAGTAGAGCTTTGCCATCCTGAGGTGGTGAGAGAACGCAAAAGTAAATTTATTCACCGCAATCAATGGCATTTGAAACAAACC
>JANOAU010000171.1:0-9226 GCA_031411275.1 Saprospiraceae bacterium
CAAATAACAAATAACAAATAACAAATAACAAATAACAAATAACAAATAACAAATAACAAATAACAAATAACAAATAACAAATAACAAATAACAAATAACAAATAGCTAATAACGAATACCCCAAAACGGGAACGATTCTTCTTTTCGTTTTTCTAAAATAAACTTTTTCTCCAAGTCGTGGTAGTCAGCGTATTTTATCTTTTTACTTTTTATTTTTTTCGGTACATCTAACTCAGTTGTAAGTTTTTTCAACTCAATTTTATCGGCAGACATAATCATTGCGCCGTCGTTGATGTCAATTTCGAGAATCATACCCGGCAAGCCTGAAAAACGGTCAGGACCTGCGCTTATCGGAATGTCTTGGGCAAACCAGGCGACAATTTTTTGATTTTTTAAAGTGTCTTCCATAAAGGCTTTCATGCAGATATGCCCTGCCACTTCCTTCAAATCGTTTTGAATTTTCCAATCCATCGGCTGTATGGCGTCTTCAATTAAGTAACTCCTACCCAGAAAATCCATCGCATCGGTCATGGTATTATTGGTAAAATCGCGTTTTATAAAAAACAGTACTTTGCGTCCTGCCCATCTGTCATCATCATTGGGATCAGCTTTTTCTTCTGAATCTTCAAACTTGCTTGTTGTGGCATTGAAATATAGATTGTTATAGAGTTTCCACTCCGAATCATTGCCCCACATATAAGCGGAACGTTCTTTTTGTTGTTTACTGATGTAAGGCACAGCTGCCAATTTTTTAGTCCAATTATGCGTCACGAGGTATCGCGCCACACCTTCAAAAGACTGTTGCGCCCAAATTACCGATGGTAATAGTATGATTAAAATGAAGCCTATTTTTTTCATAAATGATGTTATTTTTAAGTGTTTAATATTAGGAATTAGGAATTAGTGCTATTCATTCCTAATTAAAAGATTACTAATTAAAAATTTCCCCCTTTTTTCAACTTCGCTTCATGCCCACGCAAATTATACGTCAAACTGAGCATAAAGTACCGCGCTAAAGTCTCTGCTGTATTAGTAATCACATAATTTTGCGTACCCGATTGTGTAATATTGACTTGTTTATTCAACAAATCGAAAGCAGCAAGGCGCATTTCTAACTTATTTTCTTTTAAGAATAAACGGCGAACCGACAAGTTCCAAATCGGTATTTTTTGGTCAAAACCAAAACGTTCATTTTTGAATGCGGCATAATTGAAATTCGATTCAAGAAAATATTTGGTCGCAAAATTCCATTTCACGCTGGCATCAATTGATTGATTTCGTATTTTTTGGTTCTGCTCTTTTTGGATCGAATATTCGATATTATTGAATCGAATATTGCCTCGCACACCCAAAATGAGCTTTTGATTGGGTGTTAAATTAATGCCTACGCCAATATTGCCACCGTTATTAGATGTTTCATTTAAAATATTATTGATTCTTGAAGGTGTTTTGCTGAAATTGATACCACCATTGGCAGTTGCAGTCAATTTCGTTTTGATGATTGGATAATTCATCCAAAGCCACGTTTGGACAGTTTGTCCGCCCGACAAATTCTCTGGTCGTGTGGTTGTCCGAATGCCTACTTTATCAATATTTTCAATGGTTTGACTGTAAACAATTTGCTCATCAAATTTTGAATATTCTACATTTAAATTCATATTGGAAAAATTCGCAGGATTCCAATAATTGAAACCAACAGATGCATTATGGCTGCGTTCTGGTCGTAAATCGGGATTGCCTTCTCTGCGAAATGCTGGATTATTAACATTTGGAATCGGTTGTAAATCATTGATTTGTGGCTCACGGACATTGTAACCGTAGCTGAAATTCAAGTACTTGTTTTTCGGCAATTCAAAATTGGCATTGACATGGGGTGTCAAATTCGTATATTTTTTATCAATAGGCGTTGTTAAAAGTGGTGAACTTTTATCAATCGAATACTTACCACCTAAGCTCAATTGTTGTGCTGCCAAACCCGCCGTAATATTAATGCCTTGATGTGCATAACGCATGCTGGACCCAAGCCGATTATATTGAATTGTATTGTCATAGTAAACGCTCAAATTGTCTACCCGTTCATTGTTCTTTTCGAGGTCATTGACTTGACGATTGACTTGTGTATTGGTGTTGCTAAAATTATAAAAACTTTCCCAAAACCATTTTTTTGACAAAGGTTCAGTGAATAAAACGCTGGATTTCAACTGTTTAGTTGCGTTGTCATTCGTATTGAGCTGCCGTATTTGTTCTGTAAAAGTTGTGGCTTGAAAGAATTTATTTATTGAAAATAAGTTCTCCGTACCGTCCGAATTGCTGTCGTTATAGCCACCGCTTATGGCTAATGAACGTCCTTTTTTCTTGAATTTATGACGGAAAATAGCAGCACTTGTCAACCGCAAAGAATTGAGGTCATTCCCATTATTGAGATAAAGGGAATTGTTCGGAACATTGTTAATTTTAGAAAAAAGTTGATTCTGAATGGTTACGCCATTGTTTTGACTAAAACGCAAATTACCCTTGACAATCAATACATTAGTTGAGTCAAATTCATGTTCAAAACGGGCGGCAACGCTGTGGTTGCTTCTAAAATCCGATTTACCTGTTGTGTCAGTGCTGTAAAAGCTGCTGTCTTTTAAGAACGTTTGGCGTTTTGAAAACTGGTCGAGATTCAGTTGTGTTTGGTTGTAAAAATAGCTCGAACTCAACTTCGTTTTTTTGTTGTCATAATTGTAGTTGACACCCGTACCTGTATTTTTAGTGAAGCCACGACCATCATAATTATTGAAAGGAATTTCGCTGTCATCAGAGTTGAAATATCGGTAATTACCGCCACTGTTGAACCCAAAATCACCATTATCGTTGTTATTGAAGGAATTTTGACCTTTAAATTCGCCATAATCCTCCCAGTTTACGCCTGTTTGATTGATATTATTGGCAAAACCAAGAATAGAAAACTGTTCTTTTTTGTTGAAACGATTGTAGTTACCTCTTGCCGCCCATCTATCCGACGTACCAGCTGCAGCTGATACTTTGCCAAAAGCTCCTTTTTTGAACTCTTCTTTCAGCTCCAAATTCATGGCTTTGTCCTTTTTACCGTCGTCAATACCCGTCAGTTTGGCTTGTTCCGATTTTTCGGTAAAAACCTGAACTTTTGAGATGATTTTGGCATCGAGGTTTTTCGTGGCGGCTTTTGGGTCGTCGCCGAAGAAGGTTTTGCCATCCACATATAATTTTTTTACATCTTTGCCTTGAGCCTTGATATTGCCATCGGCATCTACGTCAATGCCAGGCAAACGGCGCAACAAATCCTCTACCGTCGAGCCAGGCGGCACTTTGAATGAGGACGCATTGTACTCAATTGTATCGCCGCGAATAGACAATGGGGCTTTGGCGGTTTTAATCACCACTTCGAGCAATTCTTGTGTTATGGGCTTTATTTTAATGTGCCCCAAGTCATGCACTTCAGATACTGAGGGGTCTAAATGTAGTTGATACGGTAAATATCCCACATAAGAAATTTTGAGTAAATAAGACGTATTTTTAATGTTTTTAAAAGAAAAAGCTGCTTTATCATCGCTGCGCGTGAAATTGATGAGGGCAGAATCCTTAGGGTTCAACAACATGACGGTTGCAAAAGGCAAGTCCTCCCCGAGGGAATCCGTTACGAAACCTTGAATGGTGACCTTAGATGGATTTTGTGAAAAAGCAATGCTTGATAAAAGGAGAAAAACAAGAAGAGTTTGGAGCTGCTTCATTTCAGATGAGTTAAAGTGGTTGAGTGAATGACGAAAGGAAATATTTCCCAACGTGGTTTTTTCAATGTTATAAAGACAAATAAAAATATAGAATGTTGTTTGCTATAAAAATTTACAACCAAATTACTGAGGGGGGTAATTATATTTCAAAGGTATTGTGAAGTTCCTTTTTCGGGCTTTTTCAATTGTAAAAGAGAGTAAAGGAGATGTAAATATTTCAATCTGTTACTTTCGAACTTAATTGTATCCTCCAAACCTGTTCCCATCTTAATAAATATACTAAATGAAAAGTGAAAAACGAAAAGTGAAAAATATATAACGTTGGTTATGAATGATTTGATTCTATTATTTTAGGCAAACCATTTTCAAATGGGTATATAACTTCAAAACAGCCATAAAGCACTTAGATAAGTTTTGTATTAAAAGATGTAAACGATACGCTATTTGGTGTGAATAAATCATTTATTGACAATATGTCATGCTATTTCATGTAATATTGACATAATGTCAGATTTATTTAGCAAAAATGTCTTTTTGACAGATTATAATACACTGGAACAACACTTGCAAATGAGGGAATAGCCAGGCAAAAGATGTTTAAAATCTTTTGGCTGTATATTTAACAAAATATGGTTTAACTTTTTTAAAATTTATTAAATTATGACACACGTAAGATTCAATCCAATGGCTCCCGCTATCCGTTTCCAAAATTTGGACAAATTTATTGCGGATGTATTCAAGGCACCTGTTTTCAATGACGATGCCAAAGCATGGACAGCGACCCCCTCAGTAAATGTGGCTGAAAATGAAGGCGAATTCCGCCTTGAAGTGGCGGCGCCCGGCTTGGCAAAAGAGGACTTTAAAGTCAATATTGAAGACAATACTTTGACCATTTCGGCTGAAAAGCAAATGGAAAATGAAACAAAAGAAGGTGAAAAATTCCTTCGTCGTGAGTTTGGTTACACCACTTTTAAACGTTCCTTCACTTTGCCTGAAACGGTTGATATTGCGAACATCAAAGCCACTTATGACAATGGCGTTTTGCATTTGGCATTACCAAAAATGGAAATTAAAAAAGCTTTGAAAACGATTGATATTCAATAAGTTAAGAAAAAAAATGTTTAAGGGTTAAAAAAAATGAGGTTTAAGACTAAAGCCTTCTCGATTGTGTCGGGAAGGCTTTTTTTATGGTTCAATCGGTATCAAAATTCGCACTCTTGTACCTGTATTTTTTTCATTTGGATACACATCTTCCGTTGTTAATATGGCAGTAGGCGAAAAGATATGCAGTCGTTCTTTGGTTACTTTCAATCCCAAGGAAGTCTTATGTAAATTCTCTGTTTGATGGCTGATACTTTGGGCATGGACTCTACCAACGCCATTGTCTTCAATCACACATTCGACGCAATGGGTATCTTTTTTTGAAACTGAAACTGTCAAATACCCCCCCTCAGTATCTCGATGTCTCAAACCATGCAGAATGGCATTTTCGACATAGGGCTGTAAAAGCATCGGCGGAAAGGGGAGTTCTAACAAGGATTCATCGGCGATGATTTCAGCCTCAAACCTATGCTCATAACGGACTTTTTCTAAGTCAATATACATTTTCAAAGCCTCCAAGTCTTGTTCAAGGGACACGAGGTTGTATTGAGCATTTTCGAGAACCAAACGGATGAGTTTTGAGAATTTCTGCAAGAAACCAGAGGCTTCCCATTTCTTATTTTCTAACACAAAACCTTCAATCGTATTGAGACAATTAAAAATAAAATGTGGATTCATTTGTGCGCGCAAAGCTGAAATACGGACTTCTGCAAGGCGATTATTGAACTCTGTTTTGAGTTCTGCTTCATGGCGCACTGCATTGATTTTCAATCTAAAAAACGTATAAGCAATCGTGGCTAAGGCAATAACAATCAGCGAAATAAACCACCCTGTTTTCCAAAAAGGTGGCTCAACGATGATGGTTAAGGTGGATTCTTCTGCATTTTTGGGGTTATCGTTGCCATAAACAGCACGGACGCGAAAGGTATAAGTGCCGCCGTCGAGGTGGGTATAATTGATTTCATGTCGTGTGCCGCCGTTTATCCATTTGTCCTCTAAACCCTCTAATTTGTAGTAATAACGAATGCGTTTGTGGCTTTCAAAATCGGGTGCGCTGAATGACACAGTGAAATAGTTCTCTTTTGGCGACAGCCGAATATTGGATTGCAAAAGGCGTTCGCTGGCGTTGCGTTCAAAAATTTTGAAATCTAAGAACTCGACGTGTAGTTTTTTATGTCTAAAAATAGCAGATGTGGCATCCAACAAGCGTATACCGTTTGTTGTCATTGCCCAAATACCGTTTTGTCCTTGTATAAGATTCAAATAAGATAAATCAATGTCAGGTAAAATGTCTTCGCCTGGATTCATGACGAGACTTTCGTGGCTCTCGGGATTAAACAAATACCATTTTGCATCGCTACCCATCAGCCAAAGCTGACCATCGGTATCTTCTCGAAATTCCATAATGGTCGGACTGGCAATCGGTGTCAAAGGAAAAGAATGAAAAACGGGTTGTTCACTGTTCGGATTGTCCACAAGTATCAAACCGTTGCTCAAAGAACCCAACCAAAGTCGCCCTTTTTTATCGGAATAAGCGCGAATCATCACATTTTCAGGTAAAGTGCCTACGGATGCAGAAGGGTCGTTTTGGAAAGCCCGATAAGTCCCTTTTTGCTTATTCGTTATGCGCCATACACCTTGTCCATCGGTACACAGCCAAATATTGCCATACATATCACGTTGAATACCAATGATTTTTAAGCCTGCATAAAAAGAATCTATCTTTTCAAAATTGTGAGAAAAGCAATAAAGTCCTTTGCCATAAGTCGCCAACCAAACCACAGGCTGACCATTGGATAAGGTGTCTTGCACGAGGTCACTGGCATCCACCTCTGTTTTAAGTTTTCTAAAAAGTCTTTTATCTTTTTCAAAAACCCAGAAGTTGCTGCTGCCGCGTAGAAAAACGTGTTTAAAATAGGTTTTTATGCCCATAATATCGCCTACATCGGTGGGTAAGGGATAAGATTTAAGTCTTATACCTGTGCGTGGTGCTATGGCAATGAGGTTTTTAGCATCCATCAGCCACAGTACGCCATCGTTGGTTTCTTTATCGGTTTTAGGCAGATTTTTGAAGGAAATACTGAGGGGGGTAAATTCGGATAAAGGATTGGTTTGTGGATTGAAAGAAAACAAACCTTTGTTACTCAAAAGCCATGTCAAACCAGTGGCTGAATCATATTGTATTTTTTTGAACTCAAGAGGCATCGTTTTTTGAAGAGTGGGACTTTCGGCAGCTATATTTCTAAGTATTTGTTTGGTTTCAGGATTAAAAATAAAAACGCTGTCTTTTCTGTATGCTATCCAAATATTGTCATCGGCTGCTATATGTAAGGCGTTGGCATTCTGCCAATTGGTAAATTGAAACGTGGGCATATTAAAATTAAAGTTGAACGCTATTTTGCCTGTCGTCACATCTAAAGCTGTTAAACCAAGTGGTAAAGAAGCCATCCAAAGCAGCTTTCGTTTGGGGTCAAAAGCCATGTCGCAAAGAGTGTTATTGGGTACTGTAAAGTCTTTGGGCAAACGATCTTGAAACAACCATCTTTGAACCACTTTCCCTTGTTTAGTATCAAAAAGAGCCAAACCTCGCGTGTTTGTACCGACAAAGAGTTGGCCATTTCCAGCATAATAAATCGAATTGATGGTACTGTTAGGCGAAGTTAATGCCTTATCGAATCGTTGACATTTGCTGGTTTTGGGGTCAAAACGAACCAAATGGCTTTCGTTGCCACCTAACCAAATCGCGCCTGTTTCGTCCATCGTTAGCACATAAATCTCATTGCTGATGAGGGCTTCGGGGTTGTTTATATCGGCGCGATAATTCGTAAAGGCTTGATTATCAGGCAGTCGGGAGTCGAAGCAACTTAATCCTGCATTCCCTGTCGCGAGCCAAATCCGTCCTTCTTTATCTCTCACGAGGTCATTGACATAATTGCCCGCAAGCGAATGGGAATTGTTGGGGTCATGGACATAGTTTTTGACGGTACTGCCATCGTAACGCACTAAACCTTTATCGGTGGCAACCCACAAAAAGCCTTTTGGGTCGGGCAGAATGCGATTGATGGGATAGTCTTTCAGATGTGCTTTAAGGTTAGCAATACGATTTTGGGCAATAGTCATACCGAGGCTAAGGCAGCAAACCAAAACCATCAAAAAACACCTCTTTAAAAATTTAGTTAGTAAGGGTTTGACCATATTTTTAATTTTAAACGAATGTGGTATTTTTTTCCTAAAAACAAGGAAAGTTTTTAATCTTTGTCTATCATTTTCAATCATCTATCTAACACTGACAGACATGAAAGCTATCCTTATTGACGACGAACGCCAAAGCATCACAGCTTTACACGCCAAGTTGGAACTCGTGGCTGAAGATGTGGAAGTGATTGCGATGTTTCAAAATCCCAACGATGCCATTACTCAAATCAAGGACTTGCAGCCCGATGTCTTGTTTTTAGACATTGAAATGCCAGTTATGAATGGTTTTCAACTCTTGGAAAAACTGCGTCCTTATAACTTTGCGGTCGTTTTTGTCACGGCTTACAATCAGTATGCGATTCGTGCATTACGTGCCAGTGCGGTTGATTATTTATTGAAACCCATTGACATTGACGAACTTAAAAATACGATTGATACATTGCGTTCCCAAATCAAAAATACCCCCCCTCAGTATGAAAGCCGTTTTGTACATCTTTTTGATACCTTAAAAAATATGAATGCCCACCAACTGTCCGAAAAAATTGCCCTTTCCACACAAGAGGGTGTGCTTTTTATTCCTGTCAAAGACATTTTGCGTGTTGAAGCCATGAGCAATTATTCGTCTTTCTTTTTGATGAATAAACAACGCATCGTGGTTTCTCGGACGCTCAAAGAGTTTGAAGAAGTCTTAATCCCCTACAATTTTTTCCGCGCCAATCGTTCTCAACTCGTTAATTTGAACGAAATTACAAAATACCAAAAAGGTGACGGCGGCGTTTTGCACCTCACCGACGGTTACGAAGTAGAGGTCTCCCCCCAACGCAAAGCAGAACTGATGGATAAATTGGCTTTAACAAAGTAATTAGTTGGTAGTTGATAGCTAGTAGTGGATAATTTATAGTCATTATGCACTACCAACTACCAACTACCAACTATCCACTACCTTGCGGTTTTAAAGTTAAACTTTTTTGACTTCCAGAAATTTGTTCCATTTGGCAATTGAGGGAACAGGCTGAATCATTCCAATGGGTTTTAGAAATAGTGCGGATTTCAAAAATAAGTGCATGGACAAAATTATCTGATATAATATTACTCACTGTTTCTCGCTACGCTCGAAAAGCGTGCTTAAATGGTTTTTTTTAGGAGGCAGTGTGTTTTTTTTGAAAAAATCATAGATT
>JANOAU010000172.1:0-2330 GCA_031411275.1 Saprospiraceae bacterium
AAAAGCCATTCAAACGCTCGTTTGAATGGCTTTTTGTACTTTTATACTGAGGGGGGCTTCTATCAATCAAACAAATCATAACTTGGAAAACTTGAAACATTCTTTAAACCTGCTTCAAGTGCGGCTTTGAGTTTGAAACTGCAACCATCGTCATTCGGGGCATTCGAAATGATGATTGCGTAACTGATACCATTTGACATTTCGACTAAAAAAGAACGCGATGAACCATGACAACCATTGTGGTTTTGCGTCTCACCCGAAACGCCCCAACCAAAGGCATAACCAGCACTGAGCGCAGAGCCTGTCACCATTGTGGTATGAGTGGTATTGGTGATGATGTCAGGTTTGGTATTCGCGCCTTCCACACGCACTAAGAATTTGAGCAAATCAATGGGGCGCGCAACCCAACCACCGAATGCACCCCATAATTGCATATTGGGTTTCGATTCGGGGACATATTGCACTTCTCCTGCTTTCGATGTGCCATCGGCATTGCCCAGATACATAGAAGCACCGATAGCACATTTGTTTAAAACCTGCGAGCGAATGAAATTTTCGTAACTCTGACCACTCACTTCTTCGATGACACGACCTAAAAAGTAGTAATTGGTATTCGCATAATTGAATTGAAGGTTGGCAGCACCGGGTTTGTAAAGGAAAATGTTGGGGTCGTTCAACAACACCGTCATCGCATCTTTAACAGTGCTGTTTTTGTTCCAAAACTCGGATTCACCATTACAGGTTCTTAGACCCGATGTATGCCACAACATTTGTTTAACCGTTATTTTATGCAAATCCGTATTCGTTGTGGGGTATTTTGTCGCTAAAATGCCGCCCGGTGCGAAGACTTTAGCGTCCAATGACAATTTGTTTTGTTGCACCAAAGTCATAATACCGACCGAAGTAACGGGTTTAGAAACACTCATTATACGCATTGAATGATTCGGACTCACCTCTTCGCCCGTCGTTTTGTTGGCTAAACCATAACTTTTTGCAAAAACCAAACGACCATCTTTGCAAACTGCCAAAGAAAGCGCGCTGATACCTTGTTCGGTGCGGTATTTATTGATTTCAGTGTCTATTTTTTGAATATCATTGACATTCATCTGGGTATTTTCCCATAAAACATTGAACTTTTCATTGCTGCCACTGGCATAACCGTTGACAGAAACAGGGCGGTATCCTTGATAAAACATATTGTCAAAAATACCTTGATAGAATTGTCCATTGATGCCATGACGACTTGCCCAAGCCGCCTTTGCTGGTTTCTCAAAAATTACAGCGTACAGGTCAATACCGTTTTTGTTATAGCCACTGACTACTTTGGGATAATAGCCTTGTCCGGTGAATTCATTGAAAGCAGCTTGATATTGTGCCGCATTCAAACCATGGCGAGCCGCCCAAGCAGGGTTGTTTCCTTTTTCAAATACACAGGCAAATAACTCTTGATTGCCAGACATATAGGCATTGATAAAAGCAGGATAAAAACCTTTTTTAGTAAATTCATCAAAAGTCGCTTGATATTGTTGCACTGTCAAATTATGGCGTGCGATCCATTCACTACCCACTTTCTTTTCGAAAAGGGCCGCAAATTTGACTTGCCCACCGACAGAATAGCCGCTGATGATGGTGGGACGATACCCTTGTTTAGTGAAATCATCAAAAGCCGCTTGGTATTGCGCTGCATTTAAACCATGTCGCGCTGCCCAAGCCACACCACCTTTTTTTTCAAAAATATCGGCATATCGCTCTTGACCATTATCGGTATAGCCACAAATAGAAGTTGGGCGATAACCTTGTTTCGGTAGATTGTCAAAATCGGCTTGGTATTGCTGCGGTGTCAGATTGTGATGGGCAACCCACGCTGTTTGTGCCGCTAATAGGGATACATTCGTTATGTTGGTGGTTATTATGGGTGTTGAGGTGGCTTTAATTATGTCATTTTGTGCAAATGTTTGTTGGGTTAATGATAAGATGGTTAAGAAAACGGATGCGAAAACTTTGATTGACTGCTTCATTTTACAGAGTTTTAGAGATAAAAAAAATAAGTTTAATAAATTACATACCAAATATACATCAAATACTGAGGGGTGCTCCTATCTGATATTGGGGGATAGTGTACAAAACAAGGAAATTATTAATGGTATTGATAAAAATAATTTAAAAAACACGCCCAACCACCGATTGAAATAGGGTTTTCTTATAAAATAAGGGGCATCATTGTTTTAGGGCTACGCCCTGATTTGAAGGATATTTCGTATAAAAAGCTACCAACGTTTATCTCCTAACGGAGCTCTGCGGCTCTAACAGTTGCGCCTTTAGGTGCTGAA
>JANOAU010000173.1:0-119894 GCA_031411275.1 Saprospiraceae bacterium
CTCAAAATGTGGCTTCGCTCCGAAAGGTTTTTTAATGCACGCCTTTTTCTGCTTGCAGAAAAACAGTGAGTATTTAGTGTAGTTTGTTTTTTGGTATACTAAAGATATAAAATTCACTTATTAAAAACATCAACAAAATGAAAAAGACAAATCTCATTTATTGGACAGCAACCACGCTCATCTTCTTGTTCGAAGGCGTTATGCCCGCCCTCACTTCTCAAACCGAAATGGCAAAAGAAGGCATCAGCCACTTAGGTTATCCCGCTTATTTTGGTGTGATGCTCACCGTTTTTAAAGTCGTCGGTGCCTTGGCTTTGATTCTGCCACAAATACCCGCACGCATCAAAGAATGGGCTTATGCAGGGTTTACTTTTGATTTCATTGCGGCTTCTGTCAGCCATGCAGCCGTAGATGGGTTTGGGGGCGAGGCGATTTTCCCGTTAGTTGTGTTGGGCGTATTAGCCGTTTCTTATATTTATTATCATAAAAAAAGGGAAGTAAGTTTGGAAACGGAACGCCTATAATTTTTAATTTTTATTTTCGAGTCCTACCTTTTCGAAAGGTTAAAACTTTCGAGAAGGTAGTTCAATAACAAAACATGATAGAAGTTTTCAAAACCAACGTTCAAGAAGCAGCGCAAGCCGAAAGGCTGATTAAAGCCCTGACCGACCATTTTCCAAACAGTCGTATAACTTTTGATTTGGAAGATTGCGACAGTGTTTTGAGAATCGCAGGGAATGATGTGTGTCCTAAAAAAACAATAACTTTGCTTATTTTAAATGGCTTTGAATGCAGTGTTCTTCTCAATTGACCCCTCAGTATTTTTGCACATTAAGTGTATGGTGTTTAGTATTCGGATGTTTGGAAATTCAGAAGCTATTGATTGTCAATGATTTCCGAAGCATTCAAAAAACCAAATACAATACACCAAATACTTAAATCATTGAAAATCAATATCGACATGGAAAAATCAAACAATGCCATTCCTTTTACAAATATTGACGAGTATTTGGCAACACTGCCTAAAGACAAACGTCAAATATTGGAAACCTTGCGCCAAACTATCAAAGAAGCCGCACCCGAAGCTGAGGAAGTGATTAGTTATATGATGCCCACCTTCAAATATCATGGCACCTTAATCCACTTTGCGGCTTTCAAAAACCATTACAGTTTATTCCCAGGAGGCACTTTGGTTGAACGATTTAAAGAGGAATTGAAGCCCTATAAAACATCGAAGGGTACTATCAGTTTCACAGAAGACAATCCTTTGCCAACAGCATTGGTGAAGAAAATTGTTTGGTGGCTGATGGCGCAAAATGAAGAAAAACAACGCATAAAAGCCACCCAAAAGCCTAAAAAATGAGCCTATACATCACGCAACTCATCTATATCAAAGAAGGTCAAGAAGCCACTTTTCATCAATTTGAAGACGTGGCTATTCCCTTGATTTCAAAATACAATGGGCAACTGCTGCTGCGTGTTCGTCCGTCTGAACTGAACATTGTTGAAAGTCATATTGATAACCCATATGAAATCCATTTAGTCGTATTTGCGACAGATACTGATTTTCAAAATTTTATGCAAGACGAGGAACGCAAGACGTTTTTGCATTTGAAAGAACAATCCATAAAATCCGTTTGGCTGATTAAAGGGGATAAAATAGGGTAAAAACGTTTAAAACATGATGTTATAATTATAAAATAATAATTATTCAACTTTAAAAACAAAAAATAATGGCAACCAAAATTTTCGTCAACTTACCTGTTAAAGACCTTGACAAAACAAAAACATTCTTTTCTGCACTCGGTTACACCTTCAATCCGCAATTTACGGACGAGAACGCCGCCTGTATGGTTATCAACGAAGACATCTACGCCATGCTCTTAATTGAGCCTTTTTTCAAAGGTTTTATTGATAAAGACATTGTTGATGCAACCAAAAGCACTGAGGTTTTGATAGCTTTGTCAACCGATAGCCGCGCAGAAGTAGATGAGTTGGTCAACAAAGCTGTTGCCGCAGGAGGAACGGAAACACGCCCCGCCCAAGACCACGGCTTTATGTACACACGCAGTTATAACGATTTGGATGGGCATATTTGGGAAATCTTATGGATGGACCCAGAGCATGTTGAATAACAATTAACGCATGACGATTATCGATAAGTCCCTACAACTCGATAATCGTTATGCGTTATTCAACACATTTACCCCCTCAGTATAAAACCTAATTTTTATTGATTTTTGAAAACCCAACGGCATGAAACGCATCCAATCAATCGATTTTGTCAGAGGATTAGTTATGATAATCATGGCATTAGACCATGTACGCGACCTCGTAATGGTCTCGACATCTCCTGACCCGACCGATTTAGCGAACACAACACCTACCCTATTTATGACTCGTTGGATAACGCATCTGTGCGCACCAACTTTTGTGTTCCTGTCAGGCACTTCAGCTTATTTATCGTTAAAAAATCAGACAGATTTCAGCGCAAGTCGTCGCTTTCTATTCACACGCGGCATGTGGCTCGTGTTATTAAACTTTACCATTGTCAATTTAGGTATTTTTTTCGATGTGCGTTTCAGTATCCTTTTCTCACAAGTTATTGCAGCCATAGGTTTTGGCTTCATCGGTTTGGCTCTTTTGTTACGGTTTTCGACACGAACTTTAAGCATAGTGGGCTTAATTATTATTTTTTGCCATGACCTCTTTCAAGGGATTTCCTTTGCTAAAGGCGGTCTTTTAGATGTCATCTGGTCGCTACTGATGGGTGTAGGTTTTTATCCCGTAACGCCCCATTTTACTTTTTTTACAACCTATCCTTATATCCCCTGGTTGGGTATTATGTTAGCAGGTTATGGTTGTGGCGAACTGTTTATGTTGTCTTCCGAAAAAAGAAAAAAACTGTTTCTACAAATTGGGATGGGTGCGTTAGCTGTGTTTGTGCTGTTGCGGACATTCAATATTTATGGTGACCCTGCCCCTTGGTCTTTCCAAAAAACAGGTGTTTTTAATGTGTTATCCTTCATAAACACCTCAAAATACCCTCCGTCATTGCTTTATACCTTAATGACATTAGGTATCATGTTTTTGCTCCTTTCTGCTTTTGACGCCCTGCAGAACACGCTGACCGACATCATTTCTATTTATGGTAAAGTGCCTTTATTCTATTACCTCGTTCATTGGTATTTGATTCATGTATTGACGATGATAGTGTTTTTTGCACAAGGCTATCATTGGTCAGATTTTCAATACGAAGGCTTTAGTTTGGGTCGCCCAAAAGATGGTGGTGGCTTGAATTTGGTGGGTACTTATTTGCTTTGGATAACGGTAGTAACCTTGCTCTACCCCCTTTGTCGGTGGTATAGTGTTTACAAAATGCAACATAAAGAGATAAAATGGTTGCGGTTTTTATAGATAATGGCTTGATAATTAATTTTTTATAAAAAATAACGCCTTTTACTGAGGGGGGTACAATGAGAAGAGTATCCCTCATCTTTATAAAATCTTTACACTCTTCGCCCACATCTTTACTTTGTCTTTACAATTAAGCACCCATCTTTGCAGCATAAATCATTAGAAAAATGGGCAGCGAACTGCGTGGAAGACATTATTTTTTCAGTATTCTTATTGTTTTGAGCGTAGCGGCTCTGTGTTATCCTTTTACAGAATGGATTGGTTATCACTCTGTTGCCCTGCTATTGCTGCTCACTGTCTCGGTTTTGGCGATGCGTTTTAGACTGTATCCTGTTTTAGTGGCCGCCACATTGAGTGCATTGATTTGGGATTTTTTCTTTATTCCTCCTCAATTCACCCTCATAATTAGCAGTCAAGAAGATGTTTTACTCTTAATCATGTATTTTGTCGTGGCTTTGCTCAATGGCATTTTTAACTATAAACTACGTCAATTTGAGCATATTACGCGCCAAAAAGAAGAACGTGAAACGTCAATAAAACTCTATAACACCCTTTTCGATTCGCTTTCGCATGAGTTGAGAACCCCCATCTCGACCATTTTGGGGGCAACTGATGTCTTACAAGAAAATGAGGAAAAACTATCGAAACAAGACAAACAAGAACTGACTTCCGAAATTACAACCGCTGCTTTGCGTTTGAACAATCAACTTGAAAACCTGCTCAATACCTCCCGTTTAGAATCTGGTTTTATCAAACCTAATTTTGAATGGTGCGATGTTAATGAATTGATTTACAACACATTAAATAAACTGGAAAAAAAATTAGTCAATCATCAAACACATATAGAGATTGCCGAAAACCTGCCATTGGTCAAATTTGACTTTGGATTGATGGAGCAAATTTTGACGAATCTCATCAATAATGCTGTCAATTATACGCCCGAACAATCGCTCATTACCATTAAAGCATATTTGATAAAAGAGGAAGAAAATGAAGATAAAGTAAAAGAAAATTTGAAATCCTACACTTTAAAAATCGAAATTTCAGACAATGGCAAGGGGATTCTAATAGATGAAATTGAGGCTGTTTTTACTAAGTTTTATCGCTTAGACTATACAAAAACAGGTGGAACAGGCTTAGGTTTATTCATCGCCAAAGGTTTTGTTGAAGCACAAGGCGGCTCTATTAAAGCCATGAATAAGTTAGAAAACGGTGCTTTATTCGTCATCGAACTACCAACACCCATCCTACTACAAACGATACATCATGGATAGAGAGAGCATATTAATCATAGACGACGAGGCTGCTATTCGCAAATTGTTGAATATCACGCTGCAATCACACGAATATAAAGTGTTACAAGCGTCAACTGCCAAGGAAGGTGAATTGTTTGCAGCCATGCACCAACCAGATTTAATATTATTAGACTTGGGTTTACCCGACGATGATGGGCAGAATTTGCTCAAAATACTGAGGGGTTGGTTTCAGAAGCCTATTATCGTTTTGTCAGCACGCCACGCTGAAACGGAGATAATCAAAGCCTTAGACAGTGGTGCAAACGATTATTTGGTCAAACCTTTCCGCACAGGAGAATTGATGGCACGGATTCGCTCTGCTTTCAGACTGACCCAAACGCCTAATATTGAGCCTATTCTGAATATCAAAAACTTAACGATTGATTTTACTACCCGAACAGTAAAAAAGAACAACGAACCCGTCAAATTAACCATAACCGAATACGCTTTATTGATGCTATTGGTCAAAAACGAAGGAAAAGTATTGACTCATGCCTTTATTTTAAGAGAAATATGGGGCCCTGGCTATATCGAACACAGTGAATACCCACGTGTTTTCGTCGGTCAATTGCGTAAAAAAATTGAAGACAACCCGAATCAACCCACGATGATATTGACGGAATCGGGCGTAGGTTATCGTTTCGTGGGGAGTTGACCCCTCAGTATTTTATTTAAAACTATAATAATTTTTCTTTTCAACAAAATTTTTACAAATTTTATGAATACTAAAAATGGCGTTACGTCTCGCGTAACCACGGCTACCCTATTGGTTGCACTCGGCATCATTTATGGTGACATTGGCACAAGTCCTCTTTATGTCTTAAAAGCCATTGTCGGCGAAAGAGATATTTCAGAAACCTTAGTTTTTGGCGGCGTTTCCTGCATTTTTTGGACATTATTGTTCCAAACCACCTTCAAATATATCCTCTTGACTTTAATGGCTGATAATCACGGCGAAGGCGGCATTTTTTCGCTCTATGCTTTGGTCAAACGCTTCGGTAAAGGGAAATTGGTCATTCCGACCATTTTGGGTGCTACAACCCTATTGGCAGATGGCATCATAACACCACCCATTTCTGTTGCTTCGGCAGTTGAAGGTTTGGAGGCAGTCATTCCTCATTTACCGACCGTTCCTATCGTCATAGCTATTTTGTCCTTGCTGTTTTTCTTTCAAAGATTTGGCACTCAAAAAGTAGGCGGTGCTTTTGGCCCTATCATGGTTATTTGGTTTTCAATGCTTTTTATATTAGGTATAAATCAAATTTTTCATGCACCACATATTTTAAAAGCCATTAGTCCTTATTACGCTTATACGTTTTTAACCCAATATCCACATGGATTTTGGTTGTTAGGAGCTGTCTTTTTATGCACAACAGGTGCAGAAGCCTTGTATTCTGACTTGGGGCATTGCGGCAGAAAAAATATCCGTATCACTTGGATATTTGTCAAAACGGCATTAATGGTCAATTATATCGGACAAGCGGCTTGGGTATTGCAACAAGGAAAACTCACCCTCGAAGGGCGTAACCCATTCTATGAAATCATGCCGCAATGGTTTCTCGTCACAGGTGTTTTAATCGCCACGGCAGCAACGATTATCGCTTCTCAAGCCTTGATAAGCGGCTCTTATACGCTCATAAACGAAGCGATGAGCCTCAATTTCTGGCCTCGCGTGGCGGTGCGTCAACCGTCGAACATCAAAGGACAGATTTATATCCCCTCAGTAAACATCATCCTATGGTTCGGTTGTATCCTTATGATTCTATATTTCAAAACCTCATCGGCGATGGAAGCGGCTTATGGTTTTTCAATCACTATCGCTATGATGATGACATCCATTCTTTTGGCTTATTTTTTAATTTATATCAAAAAATGGCATAGGCTATGGGTCATGGCTATTCTATTAGTCTTTTCTGTGGTAGAAATGTCATTTTTCATCACGAATGTGGCAAAAATCAAAGAAAGATGGATGTTTTTGTTTTTTGAGTTATTCATTTTTGCCGTCATGTATGTTTGGTATTATGCCCGAAAACTCAACAACAGTTTGGTCAAATTTGAAGATTTGAAGCAATACACGACTTTGCTCAAAGACATAAGTGAAGATGATGCGATACCCAAATTTTCCACGCATTTGATATATCTCACAAAAGCCAATTACAAGCTGCAAATTGAGGAAAAAATCGTCAAATCTATTTTTTCTAAAAAGCCCAAACGCGCTGATGTCTATTGGTTTCTGCACATCAACCGCACAGATGAACCTTATACTTTGAACTATGAGGTCGCTGAACTTTTAGACGATAAGGTTATCAGAGTGGATATTAATATTGGTTTTCGGATTCAAACACGGGTCGAATTGTATTTCAAGAAAATCGTCCAAGATTTGGTTGCCAACAAGGAACTCAATCTGCACATTCGTCCTGACGGGTCAACCCGTTACAATCCCGAACCCGATTTTAAATTTGTGGTGATTGAAAAATTCCTTTCCGTGGAAAATGAATTTGCTCTTCGCGATGGTATTTTACTCAATTCCTATTTTTTACTCAAAAATTTAGGTCAATCCGATGAAAAAGCCTTTGGTTTAGACAAAAGCGATGTGGTTATTGAGGATATTCCGTTGGTTTATCAACCTGTGCATCGGTTGGATTTGGCACGGCGGAAATAACGACAGCGGGTCAAACAGCCCTCAAATTTCTAAAACTGAAGCTGAATACTGAGGGGGGCATTTAGGACTATAGAAAGCTGGACTTTGAAAACTGTAAAACGAACGCACTCCCCTCTCCCACTATACTCTGCACCTGAATCGTTCCTTTATGCAACAACATGATTTGTTTACACAGGCTCAAACCGATGCCACTGCCTGTTTTTTTGGTGCTGAAAAAAGGGATAAATATTTTTTCTAATAGTTCATCGGAGATGCCTATACCATTGTCCGCTATTTTTATGTGCAATTTGTTTTGTTCTTGATAAGCCGACAGAACAATTATGGGATTCATTTTGTCTTTGACGGCTTCGGTGGCGTTGACTAACAGATTGATTAACACCTGCTCCACTAAATTGATATCCAATTCGGCTATCAATTGTGGGTCTTTCAAAATGATGTCCAATTCAATATTTTTCTTTTCCAGCGTGGGATGCATCAAAATCATTATGTTTTCAAAAATATCGCGGACATATATTTTAGACACATTGGGCTTTGTAATTTTATTGAGATTACGATACGATTCTGCAAATTTCAACAAGCCTTCGCTGCGTTTCTTGATGGTTTCAAGTCCCAATTCCAAATCATCTAATGAGCCATCAGCTGTCAGCTTTGAGCTCTCGGTAACGGATTCACTACTGATAGCTGATTGTGGATAGCTGACTGCTGACTGCTGAATGCTGAAAGCTGACAAGCGTTTTTTCAATGTATCCGCCAATGAAGAAATAGGCGCAACGGAGTTCATGATTTCATGCGTCATCACACTCAGCAGTTTTTGCCAAGCGAGGGCTTCATTTTCATCTAAAATCTCATGAATATTTTGAAAAGCAATCAGTTTATTGGTTTTACCATCCACTTGAAATAATGTCGCCGCTACAACAATCTTTAACTGCCTGTTGTCTCGATGAATGGTGACAACCTCTGTTTCCCCGGGTCGAATGGCAATAACGGCATCATAGAGGTATTTATCGCGTTTTTCTAAGGAGTCAATCGTTTTTAGATAAGGGATATTGAGCATTTTTTTAAAAGCATTGTTCATCCAATTCATCTCGCCTGATGCAGGTTCGTAGGAGATAATGCCTGTATCTACCAACTCCAAAATTTGTTGGAGGTATTGATATTGCACTTCTTTTTCTTTACTGATGACGCGGAAAGTGGTGTTGATTTCATTAAACCCTTGTCGCAAAGGTTGCAATTCGGCAGGCGCTTGTCGGACATTAAAATTGCGGGAAAAATCACGGTAATGAATGGATTCTACAAATTCCGTAACTTCATCTTGCGCTTTTCTAAGCATTTTATAAATGTCATATAACACATAAGTTGTAACAGGTAGCCATACCAATAAATAAACATACAGACCTTTCAACATCAGAAAAGCTGTTGCATAAAGTACAACACATAAGAGCAGTACTTTAATCGCTAAACGGGCTTCTGGTTTTTTAAACATCTTATTTTAATGGTGAATGGTGAATGGTGAATGGTGAATATTTTAATGGTGAATGGTAGTCCCCTCAGTAAAATTCACCATTCACCATTAAAATATTCACCATTAGATATCGTGTTTACTCAATTTTCGATACAAAGCGGTGCGGGTTAGACCCAATTCTTTAGCGGCTTTGGTGATATTACCATTGTATTTTTCAATCACTTTAATGATGGTTTTTTTCTCAATATGGCTCAAACGCAAATCCTTTTCTTCGGCTTCACGGAATTTTGCTGTTTCAAGTGGTGAAAAAATAAGGTCTTCGGCTTCAATCCTATCGCCTTCGCTCATAATCACGGCTCTTTCGATGGCGTATTGCAATTCTCTCACGTTGCCTGGAAAGAGATAAGAACGCATTTTGTCAAGCGCATTTTTACTCAAAGTAACATAGGGTTTGCGGTATTTTTCACCATAAATACTTGTAAAATGCTGGGCTAAAAGGTCTATATCGCTCACCCGTTCACTAAGCGGTGGTAAGGTGATTTCAACCGTATTGATGCGATAAATCAAATCTTTGCGAAAGATATTTTCGTCGGCTAAGTCTTTCAAAGGCATATTTGTAGCACAAATCAAGCGAATATCTATCGCAATCCGTTGATTTGACCCTAAGCGAATGACCTGTCTGTTTTGTAAAACAGACAATAATTTGGCTTGTTGTTGAATGGAAATATTGCCAATCTCGTCGAGGAAAAGTGTGCCGCCGTTGGCTTCTTCAAACCGACCTTGACGGTCTTCTTTGGCATCCGTGAACGCTCCTTTTTTATGTCCAAATAATTCAGATTCAAACAAAGTCTCTGTTAAAGCACCGATGTCCACCTTGATAAAAGGCTTATTATGCCTTAAAGATTGTTGGTGAATGGCTTGTGCAACGAGTTCTTTACCCGTTCCGTTTTCACCTAATACCAACACATTGGCATCTGTGGGCGCAATTTTTCTTATTTTTAAAAATATATCTTTCATCACAACCGATTCACCCAACAAGGATTTACCCACGATTGAATCTTGATTGTTCGGAGAGGTTCCCTCAGTATTTTTGGGGTTTTGCTTGTTTTTTAAGGCTTCTTTTATCGTCTCAATCAGTTTTTCGTTGTGCCACGGCTTCACAACAAAATCATCCGCCCCTTCTTTCAGCGACCGCACCGCCAAATCAATATCACCATAAGCCGTAATCATGATAACTGCCATCTCAGGCGCAAGCATTTTTACTTTTTTCAACCAAAATAAACCTTCATTGCCCGTATTGATACTGCTGTTAAAATTCATATCCAACAACAACAAATCAAAGGACTTTTGGCTCAATAACGACCGCAGATTTTCGGGATTTTTTTCCGTCACCACCTCCTTTACTTCCGATTTCAGAAGCAACCGCACGGCTGTTAAAACGTCGAGGTCATCATCAACAATGAGAATATGCGTATTTTTTAGAACCATAATTTAAATACTTTTAGTCTTTCACGCTACTTCATCCCCAATCCAAATTGGTCGCCTTTTTTTACTGCGACACCTTTCTTAAAGTGGATTTCTACGACTTTTTCACTTTGCACAATGTCGCCTTTTTCATCTGAAAGACTTTTAATAATTTTTTTAGTTGCCACATCTATTACTTCGCCCGTACTTGGAAAAGCAAAACGACCATCTAATGAAAAAGTAATCCAACCAGGCTGGTCACGCAAGGCAATACTTGTGAGCTGTTTAGGCGGCATTTGAGTTGCGTCAAATACATGCATCCGTTGGTTTGCGCCATCTGCTACCCACAGTTCTTTTTCATTTGGTGTCAGCCCAATGCCATGACTGGGGCAGCCGTGCCGTTTAATCATCCCTTTTGAAAAACCTTGAATTTCAACACGTTGTATCATTTTACCCGTTTTCAAATCCCCGATTTCAAAACCCAATAAATCATTGACATTGGCAAAAACGAGTGATTGTTTGCCATTGATTGTAAAGGGTCTGATGGGGGCTGAAAAAGGGCCGATATTCACATAATTCTTTGTTAAGTCTTTTGGATTCACGACGGTCAGATAGGGCGAAGCCAAACCTTCTAAATAAACCGCTTTGCCATCGGGTGCATAAATTGTGTTATGTGCTTTCGAGTTTAGGATTATATGGTTAAGAATCTCGCCATCGCGGGCATTGACGACATACCATACGTCATTTTCAAAAGAAGATTGATAAATAGTTAAGCCATCGGGCGAAATAGCCATACGGTCGCAGCCCTTTTTATATTCCTTTTCCCACACTAACTTATCTGTTTTCAAACTGATACACATAAGCGATTTAATGGTACTGACATACACACATTGTGTCGCGAGGCTCACACAGATACCTTTTACATTTGAAGGATGTCCTTTGTCATCAAGGCTGCCCGTTGGTATGCGTTTGATTAATTTATAATCATCTCCCATGTCATAAACAAGTATGCCGTGTCCGCCATATTCGAGGTAATTTCTAATGCCAGGTTCGGCAACATAAAGATACTTTTTGACCCTATTTTGCCCCATCATGGATGCTACAAAAATCAAAAGTATTGCAGCGACTTGGGCAAATGAAATGATGGAACGCTTGTACTTTGTCTGCACCATTAAGCATTGTTTTGAGTAATGAGTAAAATAATATTGAATCTGAAGGAAGCAAATGTACTCAGTGGTGGTGACAATTTAAGAAAAAGAGTACCCCTCAGTATTTTTACATTTTATTAATGCTTTTAATGCTACCGCTTTCATTTTGTCCTACCATAAAAATAAGAAATGCTGTTTTCTTTGTCATCATAAGTGACTATGTCTTTATCTTTATGATAATCAAAGTAACTTAATATGCCAAAGTCACCAGATGAAAATGCCGTATGCGTCATTAATACACCCAGAATAGTAAAAGTCCATAGTTGACCAGCGAAAAATAGCAAGAGCATTAAGATTGTAGATATAACGACAAATGGTGCCAATGCCACAATTTGAAATTCTTTTTTATTGGCTACAAACTTATCGGCTATTGCCATAAAATAAAACTTTTTCAAGTTCGCATCATAAGACGTGTTTTCAGCACCTTGCGATTTATAGGCTAATACGTGAATATATTCGTGTATCGGTATGAGTCCGAATGCTATGGCAAGTCCATAAGAAAAATGAGTAAAGCTTTTTCCTAAATCGAAGTTGTCTGTTCCGTAATTTTTCCAAAACCAGAAAACGATTATGCCCGCTATGAGGATATTACTGATTGTATAAAACAATGAAATGGGCGTTCGCTTTTTTAAGTATGTTCTGACAAAAGGAATAATTTCCTTATGTCCTAAATTGTCTAATAGCGTATAACCCTTATTTGTTAATTCTTCTGGTCTGATTTTCATTTTGCTTTATTGTTTTTTTCAAATATCTACCCAAATTATTGCAATTATTTGATAGTCAATATCTTGCGTTATTCATCATTCATCATTCATCATTCATCATTCATCATTACTTATTACCTATTTACTTTTTTAAAATGCCTTTTTCAACACTTTCATTGATTAAATTTTCAGCATAATGCCAAATCAAAGTAGAACCCTTTTCAATGTCCTTCTTTTTTGAATAAACTGTATCATATTTCACATCAAATTCTGCCCATGTGCCACCCTTATTGGAGGTATTTTGTAAAAGGGGTTCAAATCTATCCATGGATTTTGCAAATTTGGCTTCATCTGTTGCGCCTGCTTCAAACTCTTCCCAAATATTAATATATTCGTCAGCTTGTTCTTTAGGTAAAAGACCAAAAATGCGTTTGGCTGCCATCAATTCTTCGTCGGTATTTGTGTGATTCTTAGTCGTGTCATAAATGAATGTGTCACCTGCATCTATTTCTACAATATCATGTATCAGAACCATTTTTACAACTTTAAGTATATCTATCGGTCGGTCTGAATGTTCAGCCAATATTAGAGTCATCATAGCTAAATGCCAACTGTGTTCCGCATCATTCTCATGTCTGTCGCTGTTAAACAGTTTTGTTTTCCTTTGAATGTATTTAAGTTTGTCAATCTCTTTAATGAAACGGACTTGTTTTAATAAATTTTCTACTTTCATTTTAGTCTTTTAATAAATTGATTATCAATGTTTATTTCTTATGCTGTTCGACTCGGTTTTTTAGATTTCCGTTATCTCGACCGCTTTTACTGAACGATTGCACTGCCGCATACCCGCCGCTTCGAGCCTTTGAGCATTGGCTTTTGCGGCGGGTTGGCAGCAATGCGGTGTTCCATGAAGTATTTTTTTTATATTATTTTGATTATCAATGTTTTTATAAATATTCCCTCAGTATTTTACTCATACAAAGGCTTTATATTCACTCAATCTTCTAGTAATTTCGGAATTTTATCTCCGCTTATGCCTTCAAGCATTATAGCTGAAATACCTAATTTAAAAGAAAATGGAATACTTTTACCTGCACCTACTCCTTTATAAAAACCAACTGAAAAAGCTATTGCTGCTTTATCTGGTATTGCTGTATTCATACCAATTACATATGGAACTTTTTTCTTTATTGCAATTGCTTGTTCTTCGGAATAACACGAATTTAAAACTACACATTCAATACTATCTTTGAACAAATCAAATAATCCTGCGAGAGCATCTCCTGTAATGATTTTTGGTTTTCCCGAATTATCCTCTAAAATGATTCCCTCTATCTGACCATGACCCGAAAAATGTATTATTTTAGGACAATTATCAAGGACAGATTGTATAAGGTTTTGAGGTGTTACAGCCCATTCTTGGACTAATTCTAATTTATCCCGTTCTTTGGCGATTTTTAGATTTGTTTGAATTTCTCTTACTTCTTCATCTAACCGTAGCCGAGATAATGTAGGGTTCGCACCTAAAAATAATATTTTAAATTTATCTTGCATTTGAGTTTTTTCTTGTTTATCTGTCAAACTTATTTTTTTTGTATGCTCCAATAGGTCTTCTAAATACTTTACCTCAATTTCTATTTCTTCATTTATTCCAATATCTGCATTTAATTCCTCCGATTCTCTTTTATATTCTAACTGTTTATGCCTCAAAAACCTAATTCTTTCTAAAATTGTAGAATATTGATTTGCTTCTTCCCTTAATCGTTCTATATTCCATATATTATCATAAAAACCTTCTTCTTCATCAAAAGGACAAATTTCATGTCTTGTATCTATAAGTTCAATATAAACATTACTTAAAACTGGGTTTTCGCTTTGAAAAAGCATTTCTGTAAAGTTATCAAGAATAAATATTATTTGGTCTTTATTGAGATTATGCTTTTTACAATCATTTATTATCAATTCTGCACAAGTTATAGGTTGTTCATACATTTCTAAAAAATCAAAATACCTCATCATTATTTGGTAAAACACTTCTAAATTATCGAACAATTTTTTATTCTTATTGGCATATCGCCAATAGAAAGCTTTTGTATTAAATAAATCATCAGGTGTGTTAAAATATTTTTCAATCCCTTTTTGTGGTCCTAAATTGCTATTCCAATTGTCAAATATTATCTTAATGGTTATATGTGTACTCAAATTTTTCATCTGCTCAAATAGTACCTTTGAGATTGCAAATAATCGATTTTTTTTCAATGCATATTCAATAAATTCATCTTCATGAATTTTTTTTGTCTCAACATTGAAATTATTATTTGTGTCTTGCTGAATTTTCAAGATTAGTTCACTTGACTTCTCAATTAAGACTTTAATCATCGTTGCTTCAATCACTAATTCTTCTTCTTTCACATTCTCAAATTCTTTGTCTCGATATTCTTCGATTATTTTTATAGCCTTTTCATAAACGAAGTCTTTAAAGCCTTTTTTTAGCATTTTTAATGTCTTTTTATCTTTTTCAGTAAAAATTATCTTCAAAGATACAAACTTTTTAATATTATTATAGCTCGTAATAAGCCCCAAAAGCTGTTAAATCTCCCTTTACTTATTGAAGATATTTTGAATGTGCTTCGAGGCTTTTTGTTTTTATTTCATGGAACTTGTGCATACACTAAACTTCCAAGCAATAAGTTTCGCATATATCACATCAATCCACAAAAATACATTTTCCAAATAAATAGAAAATCAATTTGTTAAAAACTGATTATCAATTTGGTAGCATTCCGTATAAAATACATACGCATACGAACATATTTTATGCAAAATACACTTCTCTCTCTATAAGAATCCTTTGAACAGTCAAAAAGCTCCTGCAATATGTTTTGCAGAAGCTTTTTGATTTTGATACCCCTCAGTATTTTTCCAAAAAATGGGTTAAAATATAAGCCCGTTAGGGTTGACACCGTTTATAGCCAATTAAACCAAATAACGCTATTGAGGTGCATAGCACCGATCCCGTTTCAGAGAGGTGACGGTGCTACGCACCTTAAAACGCTGCGACTTACTTTTCTATAAACGGTGTCAGCCCTATGGGCTTTATGAAAATAAATTCTATAAATATTTAAAACCTACTACTGCTGTGTATCTTGGTTTCAGTTTATATATTTCGCATTTATTGTACTTTAAATATCTGATGACGACTGCCATTGCCCAAATACACGACAAATCTGCTTCGTCTTTCAATGTTTTAAATGCCCTGTGTCATGGGTGGGCAAATAAAATTTGGTTTTACTCTTTTAACACTTAAAAAGCGGCATTATATGTTTGATTTTGTCCGTCCGAAACTTCGGACGCAGCATTATATGTTTGATTTTGTCTTTCCCAAACTTAAAAAGCAGCATTATAAGTTTGGTTTTCTCTTTCCCAAACTTAAAAAGACATTATACGTTTGGTTTTGTCTTTTTCAAACTTAAAAAGTAGCATTATAAGTTTAGTTTTCTCTTTTTCAAACTTAAAAAGTAGCATTATAAGTTTGGTTTTCTCTTTTTCAAACTTAAAAAGCGGCATTATAAGTTTTGGATGAAATAAAGCGGAATTTGTAAGTTTAGTTTACTCTTTCACTGTTTAGACGCACGAGGGGAAAAAATGGTGGGATACTTCTTTTTTCAAAACAAGTATTCTCCCTGCCCAAACGAGCCATAGCTGCGATTTAGTAGGGAAATTCGCTTTTCAAAATACATCGTTTTGCCTTACTCCAATGTCTTGCCTTGATAAAAATCAAGCAGCTTTGTCCTGAAAATAGATTCGTATTTTGTTTGCGTGACACTTGTTTTAGCTCTGTCGAGGTTGTTTTTAACGATTAAAAACTCTGTGGCATTGATAACACCATTCTGAAACCGAATTTCGGCGGCACGGAATGATTCCTCAAAATGTGTTACTTGTTCGACCAATATTTGATACCGATTGAGGGACGTTTGCCGATTGAGCCACGCCTGTTCGATGTTTTGTTTGAGTTGCCATTTGATATTATCTGATTGAAGTTCACTGTTTTTTAGATTGATTTCAGCTAATTTTACACGGTTTTTCGTTTGAAAATTATTAAAAATTGGAATTTGCACATTAATACCCGCAAACGTACCTACGTTGTTGTTTAACTGTTGCGCATAACCAATATTTTGGGCATCGAAGTTTTGTTGTTTCGTTAAAACAGGGTTTTGATTGCTGCCGATGAGCACATAATCACCTGTCGCCTTTTCGCTGATATTGGTAGGCAACAATTTTTGAGCAAGGCTCGAATAACGACTGCCCAAATTGGCATTAAAGCTGACTATCGGATAAAAACCCGATTCCGCAATGCGTATGCCGTTTTCCGCACTTTTAATCTTAAAATCATTGGCTTTTATGACCGCTAAATTTTGCAAAGCATTGCTGTAAACGTCCGCAGAAGTAGAGACAAATGGTTGAGAAAATAGATCCATATCTGTTCTTTCTAATTGCATATTGGGATTAAAATCCCTATTCATCAGTTGACTTAACGTCAATTTTGCTTGCAGTAAAGCATTTTCAAGGTCGTTGATTGACAGCTGTTCTAAGCCTTGTTGTCCTTTCAAATCCGCCAATTGATAATTGCCCATTGTGCCTTCTTTGACCAAAATAGCCATACGTTCCACCTGTTTCTGCGTGGATTCTAATTGTTTTTTGGACATCGCTAATACATCTTCACTGCTTAAAACTTGTAGATAAGCTAAAATAACATTCAAAGTCAAATTGTCTTTTGCTTGCTGCAAATCCAATTTCGCTGCCTCCAGATTGAAAGCATTTTGTTTTATAAGATTTTTCAAGCGCAAACCGTTGTAAATGATGATACCCGAGTTCAAATTGATATTTGAAGAAAACAGTTGTTGATTGATATAACTGTTCGTTATGGGGTCAACGCTGCGACCTTGATTGTAACCGTAATTGAAATTACCATTCAAATCAGGCAATTGATTGGACTTGGCTTGACTCAAATTAACCGTCGCATTGTCCACACCTAAACCTGTTTGTTTGACATTGATATTGTTGGCAATGGCTTGTTCAATACATTGTTTTAAGTCCCATGTTTGGGCATGTATGCCTCTATTTAACAGCGTTAAAAAGAGGATTGTATATATAAAGATGTTCTTTTTCATTGTTGTATTTGACATAATGTTTGTTGCTTAACAACTATTTCTCAACCCGACCATCCAATAAATGAATGACTTTAGAACCATACGCTGCATTCTTTTCAGAGTGCGTCACTTGTATAATTGTTACCCCCTCAGTATTCAGTTGTTTAAACAGTTCCATTATTTCCTCACCTTGTTTAGAGTTGAGATTACCTGTGGGTTCATCGGCTAAAATCAATTTGGGTTTGGCAATTAAAGCTCTTGCAATACCGACCATTTGTTGTTGTCCACCACTTAATTGCGCAGGAAACAGGTCTTTTTTGCCCACAATATTGAATCTATCTAACATATCCGCCACCAAAGCCTTGCGCTCAGAGCTTTTCACATCTTGATAAATCAAAGGCGTTTCGATGTTTTCATACACCGTCAATTCATCAATCAGGTGATATTGTTGAAAGACAAAACCGATATATTGTTTGTAGAGTTGCGCCCGTTGTTTTTCTTTCAATTTAAAAACATTTTCATGCAAAAATTGGTATTCGCCTTCATTCGGTTCATCGAGCATCCCTATTATGTTAAGCAGTGTTGACTTGCCCGAACCCGATGGCCCCATGATAGAAATGAATTCCCCTTCTCGGACTTCAAGATTGATATCTTTTAAAATAAAGGTACGGTTGCCGCCAACGTTGTACCACTTATAGATGTTTTTTAGATTTAAGAGCATTGTTTTTAATAGTTGAATTAGAATTTGTAAAATTTTAAGATTTACTGATAACTTCGGAAATCTTATCAAAGAAACAAATCCGTTAGGATTTGCACGTTTGTAGAAAATAAATGCACCTGTATCTTACGAATCCATAGGATTCGCACTTTTTTTATTGTTCTTTTATATCAAAAATAACGTGTGAATCCTACGGATTCATATTAATTATCTGCCGTTTTACTTCTACAAACGTGCAAATCCTAACGGATTTATAAGATTTACAGAGATTTCCGAAGTTACCAGGATTTAATAGGATTTACTCCGTTCGCAACGACTTCACAGGATTCGCCACCGCCGCTTTAATCGCTTGAAAACTGACCGTCAAAAGCGCAATCAGCATAGCGATAATACCCGCCAAAGCAAATATCCACCAACTAATGGGTACTTGATAAGCATAGTCTTGCAGCCATCGGTGCATCAACCACCACGCTATTGGGAAGGCAATGAGGGCAGCAAAGGCAACTAAAATCAAGAAGTCCTTGGACAACATCCCGATAATATTTGTGACGCTTGCGCCCAAAACTTTGCGAATACCGATTTCTTTAATCCGTTGTTCTGCCGTAAAAGTGATTAAGCCAAACAAGCCCAAACAGGAAATGAAAATGGCGAGAAATGAAAATGACCGCGACAAACTGCTGATCATTTGTTCGCTTTTATACAATTTAGCGTATTCGTCATCTGCAAATTTGTAAGTGAAAGGGAATTTCGGATTAAGTTCTTTACAGATTTTTTCTAAATCAGCGAGGGCTTCTTTGGTTTTACCTTTTTCCGTTTTTACTAAAATATTGCCACTGACCCATTTGGGTCTTAAATAAATAATCAATGGACTGATCGGGTCATGGAGCGATTGGAAATGAAAATCTTTTACAACACCGATGATTTTACCTTGTTTTTCCCACATTCTAAGAGGCTGGTCAATCGGATTCTTATAACCAATTCTTTGCAAAGCGGCTTCATTGACAATAAAACCCACGGAATCTGTTACAAAATCCTTTGAAAAATCACGCCCTTCCAACAATTGTAAATCCATCGTTTTAACTAAATCATAGCTTGTTGAGGTAAACGTAAATTGAATGTTCACATTCGGGTCTTTGCCCGACCATCCCACACTGCCCGTTGTATTGCCGATATTGGTGGGTACTTGTGAGATAAGCGATGTGCTTTTAACACTGCCCGTTTTCGACAATGTTTCTTTGATAATCGCGTAATTTTTAGACAATTCGCCTTCTAAAGGCACATAAATAAGGTTTTCACGATTATAACCGAGGTTTTTATTTTGAATAAATTCAACTTGATTATAAATAACAATCATCCCTATTATCAACAAAATAGACAAGCCAAATTGAAAGACAACTAAACCTTTTCTTAAAAAAATGGTGCTTGAATCAAATTTTAAGGTGCCTTTTAAAACACGAATCGGATTGAAAGAAGAGAGAAAAAAAGCGGGATAACTGCCAGCTATGAAACTTGTGATCACAGTTAAACCCAACAGAGTCAACCAAAATGTAGGTTGCGTTATAGGCAAAACAAGGTTTTTACCCGTCATTATATTGAAATTGGGTAAAATAAATATAACAAACAACAGCGCAATGACAACTGAAAAAACGGTCAACAATAAAGATTCTCCGATAAATTGACCCATGAGAGAGCGACGCATAGCCCCTACAACTTTCCGAATGCCAATCTCTTTAGCCCGTTTAGAAGAGCGCGCCGTTGCTAAATTCATAAAATTGATACACGCAATTAAAAGGATAAATAAAGCCACAATGCTGAATAAACGGACATATTCAATGCGCCCGCCGTCGAGTTGACCTTCTTTAAATTTATTATGCAAATAACCCTCTGCATAAGGTTGTAGGCTTAATCTTAGTTTAAAATTAGGGTCTTGCTCTTTGTTATAGTTATCAATAAAACTTTCAATTTTGCTGCTGAATTGTGCCACATCGGCATCAGAACGCAATTGCAAATAGGTGTTTACTGAATTGTTCCCCCAGTCTTTGCCCCACGGATTTTCTTTCACAAATAAATCCCAATTAATTACATAATCAAACTTTTTAGAAGTTGCTTCAGGCACATTTTCAAAAACAGCAGAAATCGTCAAAGCGGTCGTATCTTCATAATTTATCGTTTTACCTAAGGCTTTTTCAGGACTTTCAAAGAATATTTCAGCCATTTTCCGCGAAATGGCTATACTATTCGGGTTATTAAGCGACCCCTCAGTATTGCCTTGTAAAATAGGGAAACTGAACATTTTGAAAAAATCTGCCCCTGCAAAAATACCTTCCATCTTAATGGTTTTCTCTGCCACTTCAAACGTATTGATATAGCCATAATCAACGCTGCACGCATTTTTTACTTCTGGCAAGACCTTTTTCATTTCATCCGCCATCAATACGGGGGTACTGTAATAGACATGTACTTTACCATCGTGATATTGGCGTTCATAAACGGTATAAAGTTGTGGGCTATTCGTATGAAACCCATCCATGTTTAATTCATCTTGCACCCATAACATAATGAGTAAACTGCACGCCATACCTAAAGCCAAACCCATTATATTGATAAAGGAAAATGTTTTGTTTTTCCAGATATTGCGCCAAGCGATTTTGATATAGTTCTTTATCATGACTTTGATTTTTAGTTTTTTGTAAATTAAATATACCCCCCTCAGTATAAACGGGGTTTTAGGGCGACCGTAAAGGTCGCGCCCTACTCCGTTCGCAACGATTTCACAGGATTCGCCACCGCTGCTTTGATGGCTTGAAACCCAACAGTCAAAAGCGCAACACATATAGTTATCAAAGCTGTAAATCCAAAAATACCCCAACTAAAATCTGCTCGATAAGGATAGTTTTGAAGCCATTTTTGAGTAGCATAATAAGCCACTGGAAAAGAAAAAATGAAAGAAAGGCTCACCAATTTCAAGAAGTCAGTTGACAATAATTGCACGACATTGCTGACCGATGCGCCTAATACTTTGCGAATACCAATCTCCTTGGTGCGTTTTTCAGCCGATAATGTGGCTAACCCGAATAAGCCGATACAGGAAATAAAAATGGTCAATAGTGCGCCAAAAAGCATAATTTGCTTCCATTTTGCTTCAGATTCGTAGTTTTGAATGTTTGCTAAATCTTTGAATTCATAACTATAGGGTGTGAAAGGAAAGATGCTTTTAAACGTTTTGCCGATATATTCTAAGCTGGCTGTTTCAGAATTGGGTTTGATTTTCATATAGACCACGCCAAAATTATTGTCCTTTTTCATGGTAAATAATTGTGGCTTAATCTCTTGCGTCAATGACTCAAAATGATAGTCTTTCACGACACCAACAACAGTGTATTTTTTATTTTTATCAACAAAAAAATCAATCGTTTGCCCAATAGGGCTTGTCCAACCTGCTTTTTTTACAAACGATTCATTCACCAATACGCAATGAGAAGAATCGGAAGGAAAATCTTTTGAAAAATTGCGCCCTTGCAACAAAGGGATTTTGAACAACGGCAAATAATCTTCATCTACCGTTTCATATTGAAATTCAATTTTCGCCTCGCCATTAATTTTTGCAACGGTACCCCACATACCCCCGTTTTTAGGTGCCGCTGTCAAGATGTTGCTGTTTTTTAATAATTCTTCTTTAAATAAAATGGCTTTATTTTTCTTCATTCCTATATTTTCAACCAATACAACATTTTTATCATCATAACCTAAGTCCTTGTTTATCAAATAGTTGAATTGAGAACGAATAGTGAGCGTTGCGATGATTAAAAAAGAAGCGAGCGCAAATTGTACAATCACCAAACTCTTTTGAAGGTAGTTTTTGCCCAATAAATTTAAACGACCATACAAGGTTTGAACGGGATTGAAACGGGACATCACCAAAGCAGGATAAAACCCTGCTAATAAGCCTGTTATGATGAAAAGAGCAATGAATCCCAAAATTAATTTCCAATCAAATAGATAGGAAAGTGCCAATTCTTTATTGGCAACACGATTGAAAGCGGGTAAAACCAACTCAACCAATACAAAAGCTAAAAGAAAAGAAATCGCACTTAGCGTAAACGATTCGCCTAAAAATTGCATAATTAATTGTTTTCTATCGCCGCCTACAACTTTTCTAACGCCAATTTCTTTAGCCCGTTTCAAAGAACGCGCCACTGTCAGATTGACAAAATTGATACACGCAATGAGTAAAATAAACAGCGCAATACCGGTTAAAATATAAGAATACATAGGATTACTGCCATCACTTAGACCATTATTTGCTTGAAATTCGGTACTCAAGTGCATATCTGTGAAAGGTTGAAGGGTGTATTTGGCTGTTTCTTTCACATCATATTTTGCCCTCATGGATTTAATGATTTCTGCGGCATCCGATTCATAAATTTGTTTCATTTTGGCTTCAACAGCCTTAATATCTGCCTTTGGTGTCAGCACGACGAACGTATTTTGAAAGAAATTGAACCAATTCTCATTGTCCTCAAATTCTTCTTTTGGCACTTGCAACGGCAGTAAAAAATCAAATTTGATTGACGAATTTTGAGGACATTTTTTTGTAATGCCTGTAATCAAATAGGGTTCAAAGATGCTGTCTTTCTTTAAATCTAAAGTTTTACCCAAAGCTTGCTTTGTGCCAAAAAACTTTTCCGCCATATCTTCTGAAATGACAATCGAATTGGGGTTTTGAAATGCCGTCGTCGGGTTGCCACTCAAAAGGGGGAAAGTAAAAACAGAAAAGAAATTGCTATCCACACTCAACATTTCATAACTTTTGACTTCGGTTTTGTTCCGAATATCACATCGAGGGCTTCTAAGCCTTACAAAAGACTGCATTTCAGGAATCTTTTCAGTGAATTTTGGTCCTTGAAAATTACCCGTATTACCGTCTCCGTGCATTAAACTGCCGTCAGGGTTTAACCACTGATTGACAATCCGATAAATGTTCGGATTATTTGCATGAAATTGGTCATAACTCACTTCGTCTTTTGCATAAAGCATTATCAGCATAGCCGCTGCCAATCCTATCGCCAATCCTGCAATATTGATAAAACTATAAACCCGATTACGGATAAGGTTTCGCCAAGCGATTTTAAAATAGTTCTTTATCATAGCTAATATTTTGATTTTCAATAAAATAGACAAAAATACTGAGGGGGTATATTACTCCGTCCGCAACGACTTTATAGGATTCGCTACCGCTGCTTTTATGGCTTGAAAACTCACTGTCAGTAAAGCAATCAATAGCGCAATAATCCCTGCCGAAACAAAGACCCACACACTGATATCAATGCGATAGACAAAATCTTGAAGCCATCTGTGCATGGCCCACCATGCAAGCGGCGAAGCGATGACAATAGCCAGTAAGACCAATTGAATAAAATCTTTGGTAAGAAGGGTTGTAATATTGCCAACTGATGCACCCAACACTTTTCGGATACCGACTTCCTTGGTGCGTTGTTCAGAAATATAAGTGACTAAGCCGAAAAGTCCCAAACAAGCGATGAAAATGGTGAGAACAGCGAATATAAGCGCAACTTTACCTACACGCTGCTCGGTTCGATACATATCATCAAAGTTGTCATCTAAAAAACTGTATCGGAAAGGCATTTCTGGCGCAAGCGTTTTCCAAGTTGTTTTCACTTTATTGACCAAAGTAGGTATGTCTTGGGTATTTATTTTAAAAGCCATTGCCCAATTACTCCTGCCCAATTTCATGCACAAAGGTCCAATATTTTGTCGTAAAGATTCGTAATGAAAGTTTTTGACAACGCCGACTATCTGGAAGGCTATTTTCTGCTTTGCATTATTACCGTCTGAAGTGTAAATTCTTTGACCGATTGGGTCGTCGTAACCCAGCAGTTTTGCAGTTGTTTCATTGATAATGACACCGCTCGAATCCGTAGGAAATTCTTTTGAAAAGTTTCTGCCTTTGATGATTTCCATGCCTAAAGTCGGGATATAATCAAGGTCAATATTCCAAACTTGCATATTGAAACCATTTTTCATATCCATGACCGCCTCTTTTGAAAAACTGTTGTCGCTGCGAGAGGAATTAGCCACGGGCAAATAACCCGCAAAAGAGCCTTTTGTAACGCCCGATATTTTTAATACTTCATCTTTAAAAACTTCTGCATTTCGTTTCAACGCGCCAGAGCCATTGATTATCAGCACTTGTTCTTTGTTAAAACCAATATTTTTCGTTTGAATATAGTTGAGTTGTTGAAAGACGATGATGGAGCTAATGACTAAAAAAATAGTCGTAACAAACTGAAACGTGACCAAACCATTCCTAAAATTGCTGCGCTGAAAACCTGTATTCAGTTTTCCTTTTAAAACAGCAATCGGCTTGAAAGAAGAAAGGAAAAAAGCAGGATAATAACCCGCTAAAATGCCGACAAACAAAGGCAAAACAACTAAAACGGGCAGGCTTTTTAAAGTAAATAAGTCTTTAAATTCAAAAGTTTTAGCGGCTATGTCATTGAAATAAGGTAAAACAAGTGCCGTAATCAACAAAGCAACAACAAAAGCAAGATAACTCATCAAGCTTGATTCCGCAATGAATTGTCCCATCAAAGTACGTCTTTCAGTGCCGAGAACCTTGCGAATACCGACTTCTTTAGCTCTATTGGCAGAACGGGCGGTTGACAAATTCATAAAATTGATACACGCCAAGAGTAAAACAAACAAAGCCACAATTGAAAAAATATAAACATACTGAATATTGCCATTCGTGCCTAATTCTGGAAATCTATCCGATTTTAAGTGAATATCCGTCAAAGGTATAAGAGAATACTCAAGGCTATTGCCCGCTTTTTTAAACTCATCCATGCTATTTATTTGCATAAATTGCTTGGCTTGCGGCAGAATGTGTTTCACCACCACTTCGTCGAATTTCTTTTCAAAAGCCTTATAATCCGTTCCTTCTTTCAAGACAATATATGTTTGAAAATTATTGCTCAAAAAATTGCCAAAATTATAATCGACATTATCCATGGAGAGTATTATGTTAAAATTAAAATGCGAATGGGTTGGCATATCTTTATACACCGCCGTCACATTATAAAGTATTTTCTCTTGAAGCCCTACTTCAAGGGTTTTGCCAACCGCGTCAACCGTACCAAAATATCGCTGCGCTGCCGTTTCACTAATCACAACGGTATTGGGTTTATCCAAAGCGGTTTTCGCATCGCCCGCCAAAACAGGAAAAGTAAAAACATCAAAAAACGTAGAATCGGCAAAGACAATATCATTTTCACGGATATATTCACTGCCTTTTTTAATAAATTTAGGGCCATCACTGGCATAAATACGGACAAATTGCTCTACTTGTGGATAGTCATTTTTGAGTGTGGCACCCATTGGGTCAGAACTAACGGCTAACCTTAAATCCGTACCGCCAAAGCGGATATCGGCATTGACGCGATAAATTCTATCCCTTTTTTCATGAAATTTGTCAAAACTAATTTCATCTAAAACATACAAGCCAATCAATAGAAAACTACTAAACCCAACTGCTAATCCAGCAATGTTGATGAACGAAAAGGTTTTGTTTTTAAGTAAGTTGCGCCAAGCGATTTTAAAATAGTTCTTTATCATGACTCTGTTTTTTTTTTGAATTAGGATTTGTCTGATTTTAAGGGTGTTTTAGGATTTATACCCCCTCAGTATTTTGCCTGTTTCTACTCCGTTCGCAACGATTTTACAGGATTTGCCATAGCCGCTTTAATGGTTTGTGAACAAATAGTTGCCAAGCCAACAATGCCTGTAATGATGACGGCCAACACCACTAACCAGACCGTATTGGTAATTCTGTAAGCAAAATTTTGTAAAAAAAGATTGCCAAAAATATAACCCAATGGCACACCAATTAAAACACTGATGCCGATGAGTAGCGCAAAAGATTTTGTCAACAGAACCGTTATGTCTTTTACACTGGCTCCCAACACTTTGCGAACGCCAATCTCTTTCACTTTCAATTGCGTACTGTACATCACCATACCCAGCAAACCGAGACAGGCAAGTGTAATGGCTAAAAAAGTAATGTAAGTGAGAATTTTTAAGACATCTAAAAACCCCGAAGTCGTATAGGCTTCTTGGAGTTCATCCGCCATCATTTTATATTGTATCGGGTGAACAGGGTCTATTTGTTTCCAAATAGGTTCAATCGTCGCCATGATACGCTCTTGTGCAGAAGGCTCAATAGCAATACTTAATATACTAAAATCCGCAGGGCGATAGCGAAATGCCAATGGACCAATGGCATAGTTTAATGGACGGAAATTAAAATCTTTCACCACGCCCACAACTTGCAATTGCACAGAATCATCGGCAAAAACCGTTTGGTTGATGGCAGAAGGGGCATCGTTAAAGCCAAAACTTTTTAAAGCCGTTTCGTTCAAAATTACCTCTGTTTCTGTTTCTTTTGATAAAACAGGTTGAAAGTTGCGACCCGCTAAAAACTGAACTTCAATATTGGTTAGATAGTTATTATCCGCTCTAAAATCACGCATGACAAAAGGCTCATCGGTTTTATGGCGTTTATAATCACTTGACCAATCACTGAATGTACCCAAACTATGAGACACTGCGCCCATCCTTTTTACCCCTGAAATATTGTTTATCTCATTCGACAACTTTTCAAAATCATTACCTTGTAGCCTTATGTTCAGAATGTTTTTATCATTGATACCATAATTTACAGAAAGCATATATTGAACTTGCTGATAAATGAATAACACACACACGACAAACATCAAAGACAAAGTAAACTGTACAACAATCAGCACTTTACGTAGACTAAATTTTGAATTCACTTTTGAACCAATGATATTTTTCAAGACCAATACAGGTTTGAAAGCCGATAAATAAGCAGCAGGCAGCAATCCAGCAAGTATGCCAATGGCAACAGAAAAAAGGAGAAACAGAAAATAAACACCCATATCCTCTTTAAGGTCAATGGCGAACTCTTTGGTTATATGCAATTTTAAAAAAGAAGACTTCAAAAGTTGTAGAACGAAATAAGAACACACCAAGGCAGCGAGTGAAAAAATGACCGATTCACCAATAAATTGAAGAAAAACTTGCCACCGACTGGCACCCATGACCTTGCGAACGCCAATTTCTCTTGCCCGTTTCAAGGATTTAGCTATCAACAAATTGGTATAATTCAAACCCGCCATAATGATAATTATCGTGGCTAAAACGAGTAAAAAAATGGAGACCAATTCGGGCAAAGCTTTGCCCAGTTGATTAGATAATTCAGGGCCGGGGCTGATTTTAAGTAAAGGTTGCAAGTAAAATTCATAACCTTTATCCCTTGTTTCAAACTTGGCATCTGCATAGTTCTTTTTACTGATGGCTGCCAAAGCGGTATTCACTTCGCTTTCAGTTTTCCCTTTTTTTAATTTGAAATAGACATAACCACTGTAATAATTCATCCAATTTTGCAACGAAGCGAACACGACCTTTTGTTTTTCTAAAACAGGTAAAGCCGTTGTGGAAGTTAACACTTCAAAATCAAAATGTGTATTATCAGGTATTTCTTCTAAAATACCACTCACGATGAAGTCACCATACCCTTTTATTTTTACGGTTTTCCCAAAGGCATCTGCATTGCCAAATATTTTTTTTGCTGCCTCTTGTGTCAAAATAAGACTTTCCGGCGAGGACAAAGCGGTGTTTATATCCCCTTTTTCTAATTTAAAATTGAATATTTTTAAAAATGAAGGGCCTGTAAAAAAACCATGAATAGGTACAGTCACATTCTCAAACACTGCATCACCGTTTACTTGACTATTTATACGCACTACATCTTCCGCAAAAGAATAATCTTGCTCTATTGCTGTTGCCAATGGCAAAGGCGCAGAAGCATAATTTTCGCTGCCGCCATCTGTCCGCAAAGCAGCCGTATTGATGCGATAAATGCGGTCAGCATCCACATGAAAACGGTCAAATAAATATTGCTCTTTAATGATAAGAATAATGAGCAAACCCAACGACATACTCACCGAAAGCCCGATGATATTGATAAGAGAAAAAGTCTTATTTCGCCATATTTGACGCAAAGCAATATTGAAATAGTTCTTTATCATGACTAAAGTTTTGATTTTCAATGAAATAAGATGAAAATACTGAGGGGGGTATTCGCATATTGGGCGACCGCAAGGGTCACACCCTACTCGGTTCGCAGCGATTTCACAGGATTCGACATAGCCGCTTTAATCGCATGAAAACTAATAGTCAATAAGGCAATCGCTGCTGCCATAACACCAGCAACAATAAATACCCACCAAGCAATACTTGTTCTGTATGCAAAATCCTGTAACCAATTGTACATGACATACCAAGCCACTGGAAAAGCAATGACCGCCGCAATGCCGACCAATTTTAAAAAGTCTTTAGAAAGAAGACCAACGATATTAGGCACACTCGCACCCAATACTTTACGAATACCAATTTCTTTAATGCGCTGTGTGATGGAAAAAGCAGATAAACCGAACAAACCCAAACAAGCAATGAAAATGGCGATGAAGGCAAATAACGTAAAAATAGTGCCTTGCTTTTGTTCGGCTTCGTACAAACGACCATAACTTTCATCCAAAAAAGTGTAGGTAAAAGGGGCATCAGGTAGAAATTTATACCATGTTTTCTCTACAGCACTGATGGCAGAAGCCCTGTTGTTGCCGCCTATTTTAACGGATAAATTGCCAAAACCACCTCTATTATTGGAAGGCGGCATACGCATCAATAAAGGCACTATTTTTTGGTGCATAGATTCAAAATGAAAGTCATTACAAATGCCGATTATCTTTCCTTTTATACCGCCGTATTGAATGTCTTTTCCAATGGCATCGGCATCGTTTTTAAATCCTAAAACCTTTGAAGCGGTCTCGTTGAGAACATAATTGGTCGAATCTGTTGAAAAATCCCTTGAAAAGTTCCTGCCTGCTTTCATGCTTATGCCATAAGTGGGCATAAAATCATGGTCAACAGTTATGAATTTCAAGTCCACACTGAGGGGTTGCATCGAGTCACCGACAGCGATACTCGTACCCATTGCATCCAACAAACGCCCTGTTGGGATACGCGAAGAACGGGTCATGTCTTTGATAGCCGTATTTTGCAACAACTCATTTCTAAAGGCTTCATACTGAGGGGTCAAGGAATTGTTGTAAGGAATATTGACAACCTGTTCCCTATCATAACCGAGCGAGGCATTTTGCAAATAACTCAACTGCTGAAAGACTACGACTGTCGCTATGATTAAAATAATAGAAATGGAAAACTGAGCCACAACAAGGGCTTTTCGGAACGAAACGCTGCCTGAACCAACTTTTAAGATGCCTTTCAACACTTTTACAGGTTGAAAAGAGGACATAAACAAGGCGGGATAAATGCCGCTAATCAATCCAACAACAAACGGCAGTAATAAAACAGGTACTAAAATATACCATTTGAATAAGATGCTGATAGACAATTCTTGTCCTGAAAGTTTATTTAAATAAGGAATTAATGCCCATGTAAACAGTAATGCAACAATCAATGAACACCATGAAACCAAGACGGATTCGCTCAAAAATTGGAAAATAATCTCTTTTCTTTCTGCGCCAATAGCTTTGCGAATACCAATTTCTTTGGCTCTCAATACCGAACGAGCGGTTGATAAATTCATGTAATTGATACACGCAATCAATAAAATAAATAAAGCAATGGCTGAAAAAATATACACTCTTTTGATGTCGCCATTGGCTTCTAATTCATCGTCTAAATGAGAAGTAAGATGAATATCGGTCAGTTTTTGCAAATATAATTTGGTGCGTGTTGAAGGTTTAAAGGGCGGCGGTGGTCCCGGAAAGCGCACATGATTGTCCAAAAAAGTAGGAAATTGAGCCGTTATTTTTTCAACAGGATAATTCTTTGGAAATAGCAAATAAGTATAAAAAGCATTATTACCCCAATTCGTTTCCAAGCGGTTTGCCCCATAAATCGCTGTATCTTTCAAGGTATTGAAAGACATGAGAATCTCTGGATGGAAATGTGCATTGCTTGGAAATGCCTTGAAAACGCCTGTTACTTTACATATATATTGTTGGTCAAGTTTTATCAGTTTATCCATAGGGTCTTCGCTGCCAAAATACTTTTTTGCCATTTTTTCCGTCAACATAATCGTAAACGGATTTGCCAAAGCTGTTTTAGGATTGCCTTTTAAGACAGGCACAGTAAAGAAATCAAAGAAATTTTCATCAGCAAAATAGGCTGTGTTTTCATTAAATAACTTATCGCCATATTTCATCGCAATATTGCCATTGGACAATATCCGCGTCATTTTTTCAATATCTGGAAAATCATTTTTTAATAAAGGGCCTGCGGGCGGTGCAACGGCACTCAAATGCAAAACCTGTGCGCCATCAGCCGTATTAAAGCTGCGTGTCACACGGTAAATTCTATCCGCTTTGTCATTCAATGTATCAAAACTCAATTCATCAGAAATATAGGCAACAATTAAGAGGCAACAAGTCAATCCCATTGTTAAACCAAACAGATTGATGAAGGAAATAAACTTGCCTTTTACTAAGTTTCTGAATGCAATTTTTAGATAGTTCTTTATCATGACTTTGTTTTTTGAATTAGGATGCGTTGGATTTTAAGGATGTTTAGGATTTATACCCCCTCAGTATTTTGAGCATTTTGGCTTTGAATTGAATTACAGTTTCACGATCTTCTGGCAATTAAAGTCAAATCAGGCTCACGAACCGTCAGAGAAATCACTTTATTATTTTCAAACTGAAAGGAAATTTGAACAGATGGTGTTCCATTGTAGGTAAATTTATTGTCGTCAATTTTTAAAAGTGAGCCACCAAACTTGCCAAGTTTACCCAATGACAGCAATTTTTTCATATTCAACTTGATTGAAAAGCCTTCCAAATCACTGTCTCCATATTTGTAATCACCTAAATATTGCTGTTTATCTGTTTCCTCCATAGTCAGGTATTTTTTCCCATCCGCATCGCCAAATGCGACTAAATAATCCACTAATTTATTGGCTTCGTCCAGATTACTGCTTTTAGCGGACATGCCATTTTTGACGTGTTGCAGTAAACTGATACCATGAGGACCCATTGTCTGTTGTAGTCCAGGAGACAATAGTATCATGGACTTAACTATTTCATAAGCACCCAACATGGCGTATGTAAAAACATCAGGTCGCGCACCCATGGACAATAAATAATCAACAATGTCTTTTCGTCCGACATGAGAAGCGGCACCGATAGCTGTTTCCCAATCACCAAAACCCCAATCCCAAGTCGCACACGCCAATTCAGGTCTTTTATTGACCAACTCTTTCAATCTATCCAAATTAAAATGCGACACGCCGACAACCTCGGAGACCATGTCTTCAGCAATAGCTGGATATCTATTGGTGACGGCTGTTCTGGCTTGTGCAGCATCTTCTAATTTTACAATATTTTTAGCATATATGACATTGGGAATGGGTACAACTAAAAGGCCAAATAATGAGCTTTTAACGACCATTCTTCTTGATATTGGATTTTCATTATTCATCTTTTATGCTTTTAATGGATGATAAAACAAGGCTTTTTATACCTTTTTTAAGGATTTTCATTCGGTCCGTAACGATTTTACAGGATTCGCCACCGCCGCTTTTATGGCTTGAAAACTCACTGTCAAAAGGGCAATCAACAAGGCAACGAAACCCGCCAAGCCAAACACCCACCAACTTATATCAACACGGTAGGCGAAATCTTGAAGCCAATTGTACATTGTATAATAAGCAACAGGCGTAGCAATAAGGATACTTATCAAAACAAGTTTTACAAAATCTTTGGAGAGTAATCGAACAATATGAGGAACACTTGCCCCTAAAACCTTGCGGATACCGATTTCTTTAATCCGTTGTTCGGCTGCAAAAACGGCTAAACCAAATAGCCCAAGACACCCGACGAAAATTGTCAGTCCCGCAAAGAGGGCAATAATCGTCGCCGTGCGTTTATCGTTTTTATATAAATCATTAATGGCTTCATCCACAAAACTGAATTCTATGGGCGTTTCAGCATCATATTTTTTATAGATTTTTTGTATTTGCTGAATGGCTTCAGTCGTTTTACCCTCTTCTGTTTTAACCAATAAAGTAAAATACGGTGCCCACGGTTGATAGCGAAAAATGAAAGGCTCGATAGTCGCATTGAGTGATTTGAAATGAAAATCCTTTACCACGCCAATGACGGAACCTGTTCCGCCCCAAAAAGTTACTTTTTTACCAATCACATTATCAACCGAGTAACCCATCCGCTTTACGGCTGTTTCATTCAAAATATAATTGTTGAAAGTATCGGTTAATTTCTGTGGTGGAAAATTAGAGCCATTCATCAATTGAATACCGAGTGTGGGTATGAAACTGGGGTCAATATTAGCTTGTGTGGCTAAAAATAAATCAGATGCTTGCATACCTTCCCATTTAAAATCTGCCGAATTATCGACATTTACAAGCGACATGGTGGCGGGTGCGACGGACACAATAGCCGTTTGGTTTTCCAAATCCTGTTTCAATACATCGGCTTTTCCTCTTGTACCGCCATTCAATCGCACCGAAATCAGTTGTTCTTTATCAAAACCTAAGTCTTTTTGTTGAATAAATTGCAATTGGCGATACATCATAAAAGAACAAATCATCAAAGTAATGGAGATGCCAAATTGAAAGACAACCAAACTTTGCTGTATATAATTGCGCGGCTTTTTAGTACTTATTGCTTTTAAATTTTTAACGGGCTTAAAGCCAGACAAAACAAACGCAGGGTAAATACCTGCCACAATACCGATTATAAAAATGAAAAACAGAAACGCGGCGCCGAATAAAGCACTTGAAAATTCAAGCACAATGGCTTTATCCGTCAGAATTTGAATGGCTGAATTTAATAGTTGTAAAATAATGACCGCTATCACACCCGCTATGAGTGCCATTAAAAAACTTTCACATAAAAACTGAAAAATCAATTGCTTGCGAGAAGCTCCATTGACTTTACGCACGCCCACTTCCAACGACCTTTTTAAAGAACGCGCCGTAGAAAGATTGATAAAATTGACGCAAGCGATAAGCAACAAAAGCAAGCCCACACCCGCAAATATTTTCACGTATTTGATATTGCTGCGTTTGCCCCAATCAGTTTGAAAATCAAATTTTGAGTATAGATATTGTGCTTTTAAGGGTTGCAATTGCATCAAATCTTCCGTTTTAGCGTTATAAACGTGGAGTTGATTTTTAATTTTTTCAGAAAAAGCCGCTACATCTGTACCGGTTTTCAATTGCACGTAGGTGTGAAAACTATTACCACCCCATTTATTGGCCCATTCATCAATTTTTAATAAAAAAGGCACTGGTAATAAAACATCAAACTGAATGCTTGAATTCTCAGGTGGATTTTGAGCAATACCCGCTACTTTGAAAATGTGTTCATTGTTCAACGTGAAAATTTGCCCCACTACTGAGGGGTTGTTGCGCCAATCTGAACCGAAATATTTTTCAGCCATTCTTTCTGTAATCACAATATCGTCAAACGACTGCAGCGCAGTTTTGCTATCTCCTTTAAGCAAAGGGAAATTGAATACATCAAAAATACTGTTATCTGTAATCAGTATTTTCTTTTCTTGAAAAGTGTTGATGCCGTTTTTCAATGTTCCACTCCATTGACCAAAACGAACAGTATTTACAACTTCTGGAAAATCTTTTTGCAAAGCAGGCGCTAAAGGACCTGGTGTCACCGCCACATTATAAATAGTCCCCGCTTGATTTTGTTTTTCCGTCACCCGATAGATATTATCTCGATGAGAATGAAAAATATCATGTTGCCATTCATTCCAAATAAATACACTGATGACAAGGCAACACGCCATACTCAAAGCCAAACCGATAATATTGACGGAAGAATAGACCTTGTTTTTCCATATATTCCGTAAGGCTATTTTTAAGTTAAATTTTAACATGTGCAAAGCTTTTTTAAGACATAAAATACTGAGGGGGTACTTATTGCAAGATATTCTCCGTCACCGTCTGACCATCCAACATTCTGATAATACGGTGACTATACCGTGCATCATGCTCGGAGTGCGTCACCATGATGATGGTTGTACCCGCTTCATTCAAATCTGTCAACAATTGCATCACTTCATTGCCGTTACTCGAATCCAAATTACCTGTTGGCTCATCGGCGAGGATGAGTTTGGGATTATTGACAACGGCACGGGCAACGGCAACACGTTGTTGTTGTCCACCGCTTAGTTGTTGCGGAAAATGATTGCGGCGGTGCATAATTTGCATTTTGTCCAATACCTCTTCGACTCGTTTTTTTCTGTCTTCCGCCTTGACACCCGTATAAATCAAAGGCAATTCGACATTTTCAAACACCGTCAATTCATCAATCAAGTTAAAACTTTGGAAAACGAAACCAATATTGTGCTTCCGCAAATCCGCTCGTTTGCGCTCATTGTATTTGGCAACTTCAATGCCGTTGAATACAAAACTGCCTGCATCAGGGTCATCGAGTAAACCTACAATGTTGAGCAAAGTGGATTTGCCACAACCCGAAGGGCCCATAACGGCGACAAATTCCCCTTCTTTTACATCAAAAGAGAGCTTGTTCAAAGCAATCGTTTCCACCTCTTCGGTACGATAGATTTTTTCTAAACCTGTTATTTTAATCATGCCTGTATTTTTTATTTAAAGTTGAAAATCAATGTTTTATTTATAGTAGGGTGCCACCCTTGCGGTTGCCCTTTATAATAATTCTAAATTTAGAGGGCGACCGCAAGGGTCGCACCCTACTCTTTTTTCAAAACCAATTCTTGCATCGTACCATAGTTTTCATAACTACTTGTCACCACTTTATCGCCTGGATTGACCCCTTGCAAGACTTCATAATAATCAGGACTTTGACGACCCAATTGTATGTCTACTTTGTAAGCAATATCGCCTTTTTCATTCACTTTAAAAATCCAATTACCGCCCGTTTGCTGATAAAAACCGCCACGCGGCAAGAGAATTGCTTGTGTTTCATCGCTCAAAGCCAAGCGTATTTGCAGCGTTTGTCCACGCCGAATCCCTTCGGGTACTTTACCTTCAAAGACCATATCTACTTGAAAACGGCCGCCTGTTACTTGTGTATAGACCTTTTTTATACTCAAATTAAAGTCTTTTCCCGCCAGACTAAATGTGCCTTTCAAGCTTGGATAAATGCGGCTGATATAGTGTTCATCAATATCCGCCCGCACCTTAAAACCTGTTGTCATATCAATTTGACCTAAGCGCACACCTCGATTAATGGATTGCCCAATCTCTGCATCTAAAGAGGTTAATTGTCCATCAATAGGTGATCGAACAACCAAATCACCTACTTTTCGGCGCATCAAAGACAGCGTGTTTTGCATCCGTTTTAGCGATTCTTTATCCTGTTTACCCATCAAATTGACAGATTCCGTGTCTTGACTTAAAATATCTTCTGTCAATTTTTTCCGCCGCACTTGATAGTTATAATTGTTTTCTGCTTGCTTAAAGTCTTGAGAACCAATGACTTTGTCTTCATAGAGTTTTTTATTCAGATTAAAAACCCGTTCAGCTTCTGCCAAAGCATTGTCCACATCTGCCAATTGATTCAGTTGTCGAATGGTATTTTGCGTTGCCGCATTTTTAGAAATATTCATCTGCGTCAACACATTAAAAACCTGCGTTTCTTGATTGGCAAGGCTCAATTCGAGGTCGGTATTCGATAAGCGCAAAATCGCTTGTCCCTTCTTCATCATCGCCCCATCTTCGACGTATTTTTCTTCTACGCGACCACCTTCCAAAGCATCCAAATAGATTGTTGTTTGTGGCAAAACCGTTCCGTTTACGGGTATTGTTTCTTGAAAAGCTCCTTTTTTAATTTCACTAATCGTAATCCGTTCGGTATCTACATTCAATCGGCTTTTGCCCGATGTCATCACATAACTCGCGCCAATGAGCGCAATGAGAGCGACTACGCCACCAATGCTTAAAAGGCGTTTGGTTGACCATTTCTTTTTTTCAATCACTCTATCCATAAAATTTCTTTTTTTTTTTGCCACTTTTAGTTGATGGCTGGCTGTTTTAGTAAAAAGGTCGTGCCACCGAATAAGTTATTGATTATCAATTATTTAAATAAAATAAATATCAAAAAGTGTTCGATTTTGATACACCCACTGTCTGATTTTGATACATGGATAAGTGAAAATAAAAATACAGGTCGTGTTATCAGAGCGTCCTTTTTGAATATAAAAAATCCCGAATTTCGATGTTACGAAATTCGGGAAAATTCATGTTTGATCTATTTGTTACAAAGTTTTTTAGCTATTTCAACTCTGCCAACCTAATATTTTTATAGCTGATAGACATTTCATTGCCGGGATGCAATTGAATGCCAATAGGGCCGGAAGCAGGTATATTTTCGGAAGTATAATTCATCACTTCAACACCATTCAGCCAAACAGTATAGGTTTTATCAACCAATTTAATTTTCATCGTGTTCCAATCTTTCGGCTTCAAAACGTCTTTTGATTTTGTCGCTTCTACAGGATAACGCAGTTTTGGAATATACGGGGACCCCGTCATATCGCGTTTCAAAGAGCCAGAAATGCCGATTTGTACTTGGTCATCTTCAGAACGTAGGAAAAAACCTGAATCCACCGTGCCGTCGCCCATCAAAAAATCGGCTTGTAAGATGAAATTGGCGTAACTCTTTTCAGTCCATAATATAGAGCCTTTCTTTTCGGCAGTGCTTTTGACAAACAGCACTCCTTTTGAAGCTGTCCACCAAACATTGTTTGCGGGCGCTTTCCAACCTTTCAGGTTTTTGCCATTAAATATCTTTTTTAATTTAGGCTCTTGTGCATGTGCTAAGTTCATTAAAAAAAGGACAAGAACCGTAGCAGTCATTATTTTTTTCATTCTGAAGATGTTGTTTAGAAATGAGTAAAGAGAATTGTTAATTTGTCAAAGGAAATGATTTTTATGCGGAATTGATTTAATTATATTTGCATTTCGATAAAAAACTAAAAACATACGTTGAAAATGTCTTTCAAACACCCACCTTTTACGCCGCCTATTCAAAACGTTTAACCATTGCACAACGAAAAACACATCATCGTAGCTTTGCGCCAAGGAGACGAAGCAGCTTTCAAACAAGTTTTTGACAGCTACAAAGACCGTATTTTCAATACGATTTTGTACATGGTGCAATCAAATGCAGAGGCAGAAGATTTGACTCAAGAGGTCTTTGTCGAAGTGTTTTTATCCATCGAAAACTTTAATGCACAGTCGCAACTTTATACGTGGATTTACCGCATAGCCGTCAATAAAGCCTTGAATCATCAGCGTTTTAAGAAAGCTAAGAAACGTTTTGGCACTCTATTATCCATTTTCAACCTCTCCCCCGCCGACGAATCGCCCGATTTTATACATCCAGGCATTTTGTTAGAAAACAAAGAACTGTCTGAATCGCTCCACAATGCCATTGATAAATTGCCCGATAAACAGAAAACAGCCTTCATTTTGCGCCAATTAGAGGACTTATCCTACGCTGAAATTGCGGAAGTGATGCAAACAACCATCCCCTCAGTAGAATCACTGCTTTTTAGGGCAAAACAAAATTTACAAAAATATTTAACTTGACCGCAAGTTTTTGTCAAAAAGTGTTTCTATATAATAAAGGAATCGTGGACAAATGAATTATCAAATTTTATTTTGTTAGTTTGTTGATAATCAACATTTTGCAAATCCATCATTTATAATTCATCATTTCCCAAACTAACCTAAATATGAAAAATTTCGACAATAAAAATCTGAAACAAAGCCGCCGAGCAGCACCCGAGGGCATGTATAGCCAAGTACGTGAACGCATTGTTTTAGAACGTATCAAAATGGCACAAACAAGGCGACAACTTGCTGTCGGTTCTGCTTTATTACTTATTGTTGGCGTTATCAACATTAGTATTATTCTTTTTTATAAGAATGAGCAACCACAAGCAGACACCCAAAATACAGAAAAAATGCTGTACGAAACCTATTTTGACAATCAAATACCTTTTTCTCAATGAAAAATAATGGACTGAAATACTTAGTCATCGCTGCTTTGCTCGTCAATGCCGCTACCCTCTTATTCTTTTGGTTCATCCCTCCGCCACACCCTGGGCGACCTCAAAAAGGAAAAGGTGACTTAATATCAAAAGAACTGGATTTTAGTAAAGAACAACAAGCTGCTTTCACTACATTACGGAAACAACACCACCGCACACATGACAGTCTTTTGCAAATCATTTCTGAAAAACGACAGGTTTTATATGCTCAAAAAATCGCTACTCTTGACTCAATTATACACGATATTGGGCAGTTACAAGAGCAAATAGAACGCATCACCTATCAACATTTCGCAAAGGTGCGTGAAATATGTACGCTTGAACAACAAGCAAAATTGGATAAAATGTTGGCAGGTGCGGTGCAGCGGGTTTTGATGCCAAACGAGGGAAAAAGACCGCCGCCGAAAAGAGATTAGCGGTTTTTTGAAGGAATAAAATGAAACTATGGCTTTATGCTGACTTAAATTCAATAAAAAACACTAAGTTTGTCAAGTGATTCCGTTTGTTTTTTCATAAAATCAGGTTTATCAAATATGACAAAATTACCCGAACCTTCGAGGTTGTCAAGCCTTCAATTAGAATTATTGAAGCTCTATACATACAGCCCATCTGATGCCGAATTATTAGACATAAAAGACCTTTTGGCTCAATATTTTTCCAATAAATTGGAAACCAATATGGCTAAATGGGCTGTCGAGAATAATATTATAGACGATGATTTAGATAAATGGCTTGAAGATGATAACCAATAATCTGAAAGTCATATTAGATACAAATGTATTTATGATGTCAATTTTGCCACATCATAAATACTTTTGGATTTACAAATCACTACGTGAAAAAGAGTATGATTTACTGATTTCTAACGAAATCGTATTTGAACTAAGCATCCCCTCAGTATAAACCATAAAAAAAGCGTATCACAGCCCTAATTTAGCCCGACACACCTCCTTCCCATTCTCTTTATTTGTCAAAACATACAAAACAATACCTTCCTTTTTTTGAGTAAACAACTGAACCGTTGTACCCATAAAAACCTCACCTAAATAATTGATTTCTAAGGTATTGGGTTTACTATTGCTGCCATTTCTATAAAAATCATCGAGCAACCACTCTACGTATTTGGCATTATTGACATGACCCAACATATCCAAATCCGAATATTGAACAATCCTTTCACTTGAAAAAACACACCCCTCAGTATGCAACAGTTTTTCAGGTATTTCACAATCATAATCCACTGTATTCAAAGGCAAGTCATAATTCAATCGCTTTGGTCGCTTTGTTGTTGTATCAATCGGAATCCAAATCGTATAAATATTAGCTAAAACGACCCCCTCAGTATTTCCTTCTAAATTGGACAATAAAATCTGAAAATGGCGATGCGAAAATGGCGACATTTGGCTCACCCACGTTTTAATAGTCACCGTTTCTGTCCATTTTGGAAACTGTAAAACCTTAATTTTCAAACGATTAAGCACCCAAGCCATACCTTGCGCCTGCATAGCTGCAAAACCTAATTGTCGAAAATTGGCATGGTTGCCCGCCACCTCTTGACACATATTTTGGATAGATACCAGATTCGCTTCTCTGTTTCTATCCACCATAAAAGCCCTTATTTTGAGGTCTTCTGACCAAATGCCGTTTTGTTCCATCTGTTTGTTATTCGTTGAATTGTTCCACAAACACCCCTTTATGTCCGAGTCGTCTCCCCTCTGGGGTCGGGGGTCAAAAATCCTTTACACACCTAAATCCCACATGCAAAAGCGATGTTTCAGGCGATGTAAATGACCGACCCGACACCCTATAGCCATGACACCAAGTCGCTTCACAGAGGAAAGACCCCCCTTTTTGAGCCTTTTCAATGTCCAATTCTGTTATTTTTCCACTATTTTTCAAGGTTTCGACGACATCCGAGTAGTTGAATTTGCCATTGCTGCACCATTGCCACACATTGCCCGTCATATCCGTTAAACCCAAAGGCGTTTTGCCAAAATGACCCACTGGCGAAGCGAATTTATAGCCGTCTTCAATAAAATTTTTATACGGAAAACTGCCTTGCCAAATATTCACTCGCCACTTGCCATCAGCCGTTTTCAAACTATTGCCAATCGAGTAAAGCGTTTGGTCATTCCGCGCATTGCGGGCAGCATGTTCAAATTCTAATTCATGCGGCAACCGTTTTCCTGCCCATTGCGCATAAGCCGCCGCATCATTCCAGGAGACTTGTGTAACGGGCAGACTGTCCGTTGCCGCAGCATAGTCCTTTCCTTCGGGAAACGCCCAAGTGCAGCCATCCTTCAAAATCCATGTTTTATCAGACGTTTCGTCAATAAAACCACCATTTCCGAATTTTTCTGCTTCGGTTTTATAACCTGTTGCCTTCACAAATTCTCGAAATTCACCCACCGTCACAGGGCTGACATCCATCAAAAATGGCTGCACATGAATCCAAAAACGGGGGTTTTCAACTTGCAAACCATTGGAATCAGAACCGACAAAAGTGTAGCCGCCCTTAACTAAAATCATACCTTTATATAGAGTATCAAAAACAGGAATTGAGTGGGTTTCTATTTTAACGGTTGTATCTTTCACAACCGTAATCGTCGGTGTCAATACAAGCGATGAACTAATTTTTGTATCATTTTTACAAAACATGAAGGAAAAAATGAGCAAAAACGCAAAAAACTTTCCGCAAGTTTCAACCTTGCGGAAAGTCGTGTTTTGTTCAAAAATTGAAAACATAACCATAAATTTATTAAGAAAAAATCAGCGCAAATCAAGCAAATCAGCCCTATCCGTATTCAAAAAAAATCACTTTTCATCAAACTCATCAAGTGCCTTCTGCAAAGGTAAAAACCGCAACCGTTTTTTTGTCAAATCAAAAATCGCATTGGCAATCGCAGGAGCAACAGGCGACATCGGCGGCTCGCCCACCCCTAATGGTTTTATCGTTCCCTCGTGCATAATCACTTCAATTTGAGGCGCATCTATGAGTTTAGCCACTTGGTAATTGTGAAAATTGGTTTGCACCACTTGGCTGTCTTCAATCTGCACCTCTTCAAATAGAGCCGCACTCATCGCCATCATCGTTGCCCCTTCGACTTGCTGCCGCACGCCATCGGGATTGACAATTTTACCTGCATCAATGATTTGCGTTACTTTTACTACTTTGATTTGACCGTCCACAATTTTTACTTCTGCCATAGCGGCTGAAATCGTTTTTCTATCCTCCCCAACCGCAATACCGCGTCCAATACCTTCCGCTTTTGCACTCCCCCACCCTGCTTTTTCGCCCAACATGTTTAAAACGGCTTTGCGTCTTTTCAATAATTCTGAATCATCACAGTGATTTATCCGAAATTCCAAGGCATCTTTCCCTGCTTTATGCGCCATTTCGTCCATAAAACATTCAACAGCAAAGGTATTCGCAAACATACCCACACCCCGCCAAATGCCCGTTTTGATGGGCAAATCGCATTGCCACATCGTCGCTTTACGGTTCGAAATAGCATAAGGAATGTGCGAACCATGACCCGCCGAAATAAAATCCGCCCCCAAAACCGTCATCGCCACAGGAGACAAACCCCACAAAACCATATCCGCCGTAGCCAATTCGTGTTTCATCGCCACCAATTTGGCATTGCCGTCCAACTGACCCCTCAGTACATGGTGGGTATTGGGTCGAAAATAACCGTTTTGGAACTCTTGCTGCCGTGTATAAAGCAAATGCACAGGTTTTCCAACGGCTTTTGAGAGTTTCGCCGCTTCCACTGCATTGTGTTTCATGGCGCGTCTGCCAAAACCGCCACCCAGATATGCGGTCCTGACCTCTACGTTTTTTGTACTCAAATCAACCGCACTGGCTACTTCACCTTGTATTTTATTCGTCATTTGAAACGATGTATAAATTGTCGCTTTGTCGCCCACCACATCGGCAACCGTTATGCTCGGCTCCATACCCGCATGTGCGCCCAAAGGGGTACGGTATTCGCTTTGCAAAAAATGAGACCCTTTCTCATCAAGCACCCCCTCAGTATCGCCGTGCTTTTGGACATTCACTTCATTCCCTTTCCCTACGGTAATGGTGTCTACCACGTCTTTCATGGCGTATTTTGTAGGATAATCCCACTCTGCATGGATTTTTTCAACCGCCATTTCAGCCGCATAACGGCTATGGGCAACCACACCTACCCAGTCTTCATACGCAAAAACGCCTATCGTTCCAGCTGTTTTTTGAGCTTCCGTTGTATCCACTTTTTTCAAAGTACCACCAATATAAGGGCTGTACAACACTGCACCATAAACCATATTTGGCAAGTCCGTATCAATGCCGTAAATGGGTTTTGCCATCACTTTATCCTGCAAATCCTGCCTTTTTTGCTCTGTCCCCACATATTTAAAGCCCGATTCAGGGCGCAAAGCGGGTGTTTTGGCAGCCGTCCAATCGGTTGTTTGCTTCGCTAATGCGGCATAGGTCATACTTTTATCGCCTGTTGACAAAACGCCTTCTTTTGTCGCAATTACTGAGGGGTCAACGTTCCAGATTTTTGAAGCGGCTAACTTCAAGGTTTCGCGCAGCGTTGCCGCCACTTCTCGAATATTTTTATACAAAGAAGTCGTAGTCGAACTGCCACCTGTACCCGCTAAATCTGCTGCACCGTTCAAAGTAGTGGCATGAACGACCTGGATTTTATCCAAAGCCACATCCAATTCTTCGGCAGCGAGCATTGCAAAACCTGTAAAAATACCTTGCCCCATCTCCACTTTTGGCGATTTAAGGGTAATCGTATTGTCGGCGTTGACTTCAAACCACATGCCCGCATCAAAATTCATGATGCCCGAAGGCAAGTCCATTTCAGCCGTAAAACCGCTTATCTTACGTCGAATCGGCGAACGTCCGAAGTACAATAAAGCAGCCGTACCCGCCAAACCGATACCTGCGCGGGTGAGAAATTTCCGTCTTGAAAATTTCTTTTTAGGTGTATTATTTTCTGTTGACATAATATTTTTATATTTGTAACTATTTATTAGCAAATCACTTACATTTTTTTGTCATTCTGAACGCAATGAAAGAATGACAAAAAAATCTATGACTTAAATTGACCTTGCTGCTTCAAAATAGCCGCTTTTTGAATGGCTTTTATGATGCGTGGATGCGTGCCGCAACGACAAATATTGGTGATGCTGTTTTTAATATCGTCCTCCGTCGGGTTCGGTTTTTCTTCCAACAATTTGGCAGCCGCCATCATAAACCCAGGTTGACAATAGCCGCACTGCGGCACTTGAATATCCATCCAAGCCTGTTGAACGGAGTGCAAATGTGCTTCATCGGGCGACAGACCTTCAATGGTCGTTATTTTTTTGCCCTCGGCTAATTGGGCAGGATAGGAACACGAGCGCACCAATTCGCCGTCCACGTGCATCGAACACGCCCCGCATAAGGCTTTGCCGCAGCCAAATTTTGTTCCTTTGAGTTTCACCTCATCGCGGATAACCCACAGCAAAGGCATGTTAGGATCCACCTCGACGGTGGTGGGTTTGTTGTTTACGGTGATGTTTAGTTTCATGAATCACTGAGTTTATATGGATATGATTGATTTTAATAGACAAGCGTTTGTGTAGGTTTCATTAAAAATGAAAAATTATGAAAAAATCTTGTAAATCGTTGTATAAGTAATGATAAATGATGAACGATGAATAATGTAAGAGATTGATTATCACATACTTGTGGTAAATAAATTTCCCGTTTATTTCTGTTCATCTACTTACAAATGACGTTTTTCCTATCATTAGATTTTAAAGAACCTTTGCAAAATTTACAACAGTCCAAAGTTGATGGGTTTTGTGGACAAAAGACGGTAAGTATTTCAATAGGACTGATTCTGATATTGAACGGTTACAGTAAATTCTTTACAAATTTTTTAATCTACAAACGTTTTAACCCTACTGTATTTATAAAGTTTACACACAATTATAAAAGGTTTAAAAATTCGGGATTATTCCTGTGTATTGTCCATACTTATTTTTAACCCCCCCCCTCAGTATGTGTTGTACTGAGGGGGGCATTTTTTTTTAAAGCATAAAATTCATATCACAGATTCAATAAGCGGCAACCTAAATCACTACATTTGTTCTTTAGTGCATTCATCAAATTAATCTAACTCTCTCATCCTAAATCTGTGATTCAATGAAATCCACATTACATTTTTCCTTAGTTCTCGCCTTGACCACCTTATGTTGGGGTGTTTCAGCACAAAAAACCGCAGAAAAAAAAGATTCTTTACAAGCCTCTGAAACGTATAGCGGTTTGAGTTTACGCAGTATTGGTCCTGCCACAACGTCGGGACGAGTCGTGGACATTGCCGTCAATCCGCAAAACCACAACGAATATTATGTCGCGGCGGCGGCAGGAGGCGTTTGGAAAACCACCAATCGAGGCATTTCTTACCAAACCATTTTTGATGCACAAGGGTCTTACTCGATTGGCTGCATTACGATTGACCCCAACAATCCGAATGTGGTGTGGGTCGGTTCGGGTGAAAACAACAATCAGCGCGTTGTCGGTTATGGCGATGGCATCTATAAATCGGAAGATGGCGGCAAATCGTGGAAAAATATGGGTTTGAAAGCTTCTGAACACATCGGTATGATTGCCGTGAATCCCAAAAACAGCGATGAAGTGTATGTGGCGGCTTACGGCCCACTTTGGGCGGGCGGCGGCGAGCGCGGCATTTACAAAACGATGGATGGCGGCAAGACATGGAAACAAGTCCTCAATATCGGCACTTACACAGGTTGCAACGAGGTCTTGATTGACCCCCGCAATCCGAATATCGTGTATGCGGCGGCACACCAACGAATGCGACAAGTGTTTACTTACGTCAGTGGTGGCCCCGAATCAGCGATTTACAAAAGTACGGACGGTGGCGCAACGTGGAATAAAAGTACAAAGGGACTCCCCTCAGTAGAAATGGGCCGCATTGGTTTAGCGATGTCGCCCGTCAATGCCGATGTTTTGTACGCCGTTGTGGAAGCACAAGACAAAAAAGGGGGGGTATTTCGTTCGACCGATAGAGGCGCCAGTTGGTCAAAAATGAACGACTACGTGACTTCGGGCAACTACTATCAAGAGATTTTTTGCGACCCCAAAAACGTGGATAAAATCTATATCACCGATATGTTTTTTATGACCTCCGACGATGGCGGTAAAACGATGAAACGCCTTGGCGAGATGTGGAAACACGTGGACAATCACGTTATTTGGATTGACCCCGACGACACCGCGCACTATATTGTCGGTTGCGATGGGGGTGTTTATGAAAGTTATGACAAAGCCAAAACGTGGCATTACAAGGAAAACCTGCCCGTTACACAGTTTTATAAGGTTACCACCGACAACGACCTGCCATTTTACAGCGTGCATGGCGGCACACAAGACAATTTCAGTCTCGGTGGTCCTTCGCGCACTATTTCTGCTAATGGCGTCACCAATGCCGATTGGTACGTCACCTCCACAGGTGACGGTTTTGAATCAGCAGTGGATTGGAAAGACCCGAACATCATTTATGCCCAATCGCAATACGGTGGTTTGAACCGCTACGACCGCAAAAGCGGCGAAAATGTGGCTATTAAACCCATCGAAAGAGAAAATGAAGCCGCGTATCGGTGGAACTGGGATTCGCCTTTATTTGTCTCCGTCCACAGCAATACACGCATTTATTTTGCCGCCAATAGAGTGTTCAAAAGCGACGACAGAGGCGACACTTGGCAAGTCATCAGTCCCGATTTGACGCGCCAACTCGACCGCAACAAACTACCCATAATGGGCAGAGTGCAAAGTATGGATGCGATTGCCAAAAATGGTTCGACAGATATTTTTGGCAATATCACCACGATAGCGGAATCTAAATTTGACGAAAACCTGCTGTGGACAGGTACAGACGATGGATTGATTCAGTTCACTACTGACGGGGGCAAAAACTGGACAAAAGTGGACAATATCCCGGGAGTGCCTGAACGCACGTATGTCAATCAAATCGTCGCTTCTTTGCACGACCGCAATGTGGTATATGTGTGTTTCAATTCTCACCGTTACGGCGATTTTAAACCTTATGTATTTAAAAGTACGAACAGCGGCAAAACGTGGGCGGTCCTCACAGGCAATTTGCCCGAGCGCGGCACGGCTTACACGATTGCCGAAGACCATGTAAATAAGGATTTACTGTTTGTGGGAACGGAGTTTGGCTTGTTTTTCACGCTTGAAGGCGGCAAAACATGGACACAACTCAAGGCGGGATTACCGACGATAGCGGTGAAAGATTTGGATATTCAACGCCGTGAAAATGACTTGGTTTTAGCTACTTTTGGACGTGGTTTTTATATTTTAGACGATTACACGCCTTTACGCACTCTGAAACAAGGCGATATTATGAATAAAACCGCCGCTATTTTCCCTATTAAAGATGCCTTGATGTACATCGAAGCGCAACCCTTGGGTCTGCGGGGCAAAGGACATTTGGGCGAGAGCCATTTTATGTCGCCCAATCCAGCACCTGGTGCGGTCATTTCTTATTTTTTGAAAGAAGACATTAAAACCGCGAAAGATAAACGCCGCGAGATGGAAAAAGAGAAAATCAAAAAAGGCGAAAATGTGTATTATCCCTCTATCGACACGATGCGTTTAGAGGATATTCAACCCGACCCTTATTTGTTGTTTACGATAATCGATGAAGTGGGCAATGTGGTGCGACGCCTCAAAGCGCCTGCCAAAAAAGGGGTACAAAGGCTTATCTGGGATTTCAGATATGCACCCATGGCACCTGCGGGCAGCATCAGCGGCACACTCGACCCCGAAAACTTGTTTTCAAGCCTTGAAACGGGTTATTTAGCCATGCCTGGCACTTATAAAGTAGCGATGAGCCAATTCGTAGACGGCGTTTATACCGAGTTAGTTCCCCCTCAGTCTTTCAAATGCGTACCGCTCAATAATGCGACTTTGGTGACCAAAGACAAACGTGGATACGATGAATTTTGTAAAAAAGTCACTGCATTACGCCGCGTGGCGGGTGGGGTCGGTCAATATTATGGCGACCTAAACAACCGATTGAAAATGATAAAATTGGCGGTCGTAGATGCGCCCAAGATCAGTTTGGAAACACATAACCAAATTTATCAACTCGAAAAACGCTTAGAAAAAGTGAGCCGCACCCTCAACGGCGATGCGTCTTTAGCCCGTCGCGAGTTCGAAACGACTCCTTCCCTCAACAACCGTATTGGCGAAATTCAAGGTGCTTTGTGGACTTCTACCTCTGCCCCATCCAATGCGCAAAAAGCGAGTTACGAGATCGCTTCTAAGCAAATGAGCGGTGTGGTATCGGATTTAAAATCCATTAAAGAAGAAGTTGAAAGGATTGAAAATGCGCTGGAAAGAGCCGACGCACCTTATACGCCTGGACGAGCGATTGAGTGGAAAAACTGATATTTAATGGATAGTGGATAGTGGATAATGGACAATAATTATCCATTATCCACTATCCATTAAATATCAATCGGCAGTGCATAAATATCAAAATGTTTCCAGTTGTCCATATCGGCTGCCGTGATTTTAACTGTATCGTCAAGGCGGTCAATATCCCTGAAATAATACAAATCGTAGCCATGGTGGGCGATGGTATTGTATAAATCCACACGTTCTGCGGTATTCAATTTTGGGAAACACTCCGCAATGATAACAGGTTTGTATGACTGAATAATAGGCGCAATGGACTTCAAAATCTCCTTATCGTACCCCTCAGTATCCACCTTAATCAGACGCAATTGCGACAAGTCTGCTGCAAAATGGGTGTGTAGAAAAGTATCCAAATGCACGCCTTTTATTTTTTGGTCTAATTGAAACTTCCCGTGAGGATTGGTTTTCTCAGTCGAAATACCCCCATTGGAAAAAGAAGCTTCTGAAGAATTATAATAAAATTCGCTGTCGGTCTCACTGATGGCACAATTGAACAATAGAATATTTGTTTTATCTGTATTCAATTCAGAATTGGTTTTTAACACCTCAAAAACCATCGGATTGGGTTCAAAAGCGATGACCTTACCCAACTTGCCGACTGCCAACGCCATCGAAACGGTATGCTCGCCGATATTTGCCCCAATGTCAATACACAGGCTACCTTCGGGGGCGAACTTCTTAAAAAAATCCACTTTTTCTTGTGTGATATTTTTATGCAACACCAAGGGATTAGACCAATTGGCGAATGCAACAGGTCCCGTGTCCTTCAAATGAAAGGTGCTGACCACACTGGGATATTTTTTGAAATAACGCCGCGCTTTTTTTCTTTTGAATGAATTAATAAAATAATCGAACATTTAAGTAATGGTGAATGGTGAATGGTGAATGTATAAAACGTTGATTTTAAACGTCAATCAAGTACAGTTGGTCACGTTAGCGACAACCTATGTGTAACAGATACTTAAAGTGCCTTTCTTTTGTCACATCGTGACAAGACTGACGGCTGAAGTGCCAGAGGTAAATTAAGATCGTCAAAGGTAATTAAAAACGCTTTTATGGCACAGTTGATTCGCTTAAAGTTGGTCTAACAAAACAGTTAGAATAGGAGGCAAAAGGTTTTTTTGACTATTTACTTTGTAAAAATAATAAACAATGTAAACATAATAATCCTCGTTTAATCAGTAACTTTTTTCGTCGTCACATAAAAATTTTTGTCTACCTCTAACGCCCCTACCCTCTTCGCTTTACTTTTTTGCCATTCCGTTTTTGGAAAAATGGTTCGCTCTTTTTTGTTATCCAACATTATTTTCACTGGCATATCAAAACCCGCCACGCAGTTTGTCCACCTATACTGAATCCGTCTTTTTGACAAGGTATATTCCAAAACAGGAATCCGAATATCGCGTAGATATTGGTCAAAAACCTTTGACAAATCGCGGTTTGCGCCTTTGCTCACATAGTCTTCAATCTGTTTTGTCGTCACCGTTTGGTGATAAAAAGTCTGGTTCAGACCCCTCAGTATAGACCGCCATTTTTCGTCATTATCCACAAGGTGGCGGATGGTGTGCAGCATATTGCCCCCTTTGGGATACATATCGCCCGAACCCTCCTGGTTGACATCGTAGGGGCCGATGATGGGTGTATCGTTTCTAATGCCCTTGCGTGTACCCACCACATACGCTGCCCCCGCTTCTTTGCCGTAATAATATTCCGTAAAGAGGTTTTCTGAATAGTTTGTAAACGACTCGTGAATCCACATATCGGCGATGTCTCGATACGTGATATTGTTCGCAAACCACTCATGCCCCGACTCATGCACGATGATAAAATCCCATTTCAAACCCCAACCTGTACCAGACAAATCGCGTCCGAGATAACCGTTTGCGTATTTATTGCCGTAAGTCACAGAACTCTGATGCTCCATGCCTAAATACGGTACTTCCACCAATTTATAGCCGTCTTCGTAAAACGGATATGGCCCAAACCAATGTTCAAACGCCTTCATCATCAAAGGAGCTTGTTTGAATTGTGCTTTGGCTTTCTCCAAATTTTCGGGTAAAACGTAATAATCCATACTTAATGCGCCTTTTTCACCCGCAAAATTTTCTGAAAAATGGGTATAATTGGCAATATTGACATTCACGCCGTAATTATTAATCGGATTCTGAACAAACCAATCGAAGGTCTTAGTCCCATCGTTGTTCACCGTCGTCTTGCGCAAACGCCCATTCGATACCTCCATCAAATCTGGCGGCACCGTCACCGCAATCAACATCGAATCGGCTTCGTCGTACATGTGGTCTTTGCAGGGCCACCACACACTCGCGCCCAAACCTTGGCAAGAGGTGGCGACAAAATGTTGCCCGTTTTTGTCTTTTGACCAAGAAAAACCACCATCCCAAGGCGCGCGTTTGGCTACTTTGGGCTGACCTGCATATTCCACCACCACGGACTCTAATCGACCTGTTTGCTGTGGCTTTTGGAGAGTGATAAAATACGCATTTTGTCCCTCTTTCCTAAATATCAAAGCTTTACCATCTTGTAAGACACGACGGATACTGAGGGGGGGCTGCAAATCTATTTGCAGGGTTGGATAAGGTTCAAGAACTTTATAAAAAACAGTGGTACTGCCTTCGAGACTTTGTTTGTCGGGGTCAACACGCACCCTAAGCTCATAATAGGTCACATCCCACCACGCCCGTTCGCGGGTGATACTGCCGCGCAAGGTGTCGTCGTGCGTAAAAGTAGGTTGGGCAAAAAGAAAGATGGGTAAAGCAAGGCAAAAAACGAGGGTTTTGATACGGTAAAGCATTGATTTTTTCTGTTAAATCGTGAAAAATTCATTTATTTACAGCAAAAGTAGTTTTTTGTTGAGCAGGAGGGCATAAAAAAAACGGTCAAACGAGGCATTTGCTTCCCATGAAGCCCTTTTCACCATCGTTCACCGCCTTTTAGCTAAATATAAAACGGACATGCCGTTTGTATTTCCTTTTTATGCCACAAAGGTAGGCGCGTTGTATGAAGGTAATCTTAAATCAAGTTTAAGGAATTGTAAAGTTTGGAACATAGCGGGCTGGATAAAGACCCTTTACTTTAGCTTTGTTAGTGAGGAGCAAATTCTTACATTTTACTAAGTTTATAATAAAAACATTAATTACTAAATTTACAATGTTTACAAAGTTTAATTTGTATAAAATTTATTTATAATGAAAATACCTGTTTTATGTCTCTTTTTAGGGCTTTTGGCGAGCTGTCATACCACTCAAGCCCCTTTCGATTGGCAAGGGCATCGGGGTGCCCGCGGCTTACTGCCCGAAAACACGATTCCCGCTTTCATAAAAGCGTTAGAATGGGGGATGACAACGCTCGAACTTGATTTAGCCGTTTCCAAGGACAGCCAACTCATTGTCTCGCATGACCCTTGGTTCAATTCGGATATTTGTCAAAATGCCGACAACAGCCGCTTATCTAAGAAAGAAGGTGAGAATCGGTTGATTTGGCGTATGACGGTGGCCGAAATTAAAAAATACGATTGCGGCAGCCTCGGCAATCCGCGGTTTTTGAGCCAGCAACGGATGCGTGTATTCAAGCCCACTTTAACTGAAATGGTCGAAGAAGTCAAAGCTTATTGCACCGCCCACAAACGCCCCCTCCCCTATTTTAATATCGAAATCAAATCGCAACCCGCTTGGGACGAATCGCATACACCCTCCGTCAAAACCTTTGCAGCATTGGCTGTAGCGCACGTTAAACATTTGAAAATCTATGAAAAAACAGTGATTCAGTCATTCGACCCCCGTGCTTTGGAAGCCGTACATGCTTTAGATGGCGGCCTAAGGACAGCTTTTTTAATTGAAAATGAAGGCACTGTTGCGTCAAATTTGTCAAAACTCAGCTTCAAACCCAGTATTTACAGCCCCAACTATGTGTTAGTGGATAAAAAAACAGTGGCAAATTGTCATGCCCAAAACATACGGGTCATTCCTTGGACGGTCAACGAGGTGGCAGATATGAAAGCCTTGATAAAAATGGGGGTGGATGGTCTGATTACGGATTATCCCGACCGCATCATACGGTAGTTTTTATTTATCACATAGTTACAATAGGATACATAGGTTTTTGTTTTTTTCTAAACCTATGTATCCTATTATAACTATGTGGTAAATAAAACATTGATTATCAGCAACTTATAATTTTAATTCTAAATTCATTATACTGAAAACAAAGTATATAATGTAAACAAGATTTAATAGGTAAACAATATTTACAACATTTAAGACTCGTTGATACTTTTAACAATATTCAAGACGGCGCCCAGCAAAAGCGGGGTTTTCATATTGTCTTCAAACGTTTTCGCATCGTCGTAACTCCCCCTCAGTATGCCGCTGTGTAACCGTGTTATGACCTCTCCACGCAGCGATTTGTCTTTAGACAAAAGACCCAATACGGCGGTTTTTTCTTTTTCAAATGCCTGTTGTTTCTGCTGCGCTAATTGTTCCTTTTGCGCCCATTCCAGATTTTTTTGGTCTTCTTGTTGGGCTTTTTTCTTGTTGGCCGCTGCAGCATTGTCGTTTGTAGGCTCTGTATATCCTTGTCTGACCGCTTGAACGAAAAAACCCGCCGCTTCTTTGACTTTATCCTGTGCCAAAGCTTTTTCCGTGACACGCACGGCTTGTTGAAGGGCTTCTTCAGGGTAGTTTTGCACCAAAGAGCGCAACATTTTGGCGGAAACGCCCCATAGGGTGCAGACCACAGCGCTCAAATCCACGATCAACCGTTCTTGGTTGAGGTTGGGCGCGTCCACAGATTGTCCTTTTTGTAACTTTATCGCTTTAGGTTTCGGCATCTCCTCTTTTGCTAACCGCCCCCCCCCCGTTTCTTGGATGTGAAAAATGATGGCGACCACTTTTTTGCCTTTTTTGACTTCTTGGTAAGCAAAACTGATGTCGGTGGTATCTGTGAGGCGTTTTTGCGCTTCTTGCAACACAGCCGCCTTAAAATGGCCGTACAACTCGTATTTGTCTGCCACACCCAGCATCTCCTTCAAATCCTCGAGCAACAACTCGACAGTGGGCTGCCGTCGCCCCCAATACTGTTTTAAAAGATGGTATAAACGGATGCTCGTGCCCGTTCGCAGAAACTTATAATTCCGCAAATCCACTTTCGTAAAGTCTTTTTGCAGTTGCAAAAGAAAGGGTTTGAGCTGGGGATGAAAAGTCAAACGGATGAACAGCGGATCATTTTTAACCATTTTTTCGGGTTTGGCAAAACCCGCTATCAAATTGGTTTCCAGCACCATGCGCCGCCCTCTTTCGTCTTTATAAGTGACCACCACTCGCCGCTCGAGCAAACGCGAAGCTGCCTCCAACACATATCGATAAACACTGCCACCGTCTGAAATACCCAAAAAATTGATGAGATCTTTCACATACACGGTATATTCTTTAAAATCCTCGTCTTCGGGCGCAATGTCAGAACACATTTTTCCAAATATCAGAAATTCCCAAAAACTCATATTGTCTTTGTACTTCGCCCGAATAAAATCATTGGACTGGACGAAAATATGCTCTGAATTGGCCAATACGACAACAGGTTTGTTGTCCAACGCTTCTTGTTCCATATTTTAAAATTTGGGTAAAAATACCTATTCTCGGTCAGTTTTACGAAAAAGAGTCTTTTAAAGAAGGACAATTTTATCAAGTCCGTACATTTTATGATAGTAAAAGCGGGTGAGTTTAGCGAAATACCCGTATATTTTATGATACATAGTACGCAGGCAGCCTTCAAAGAGGCTATTCGTACATTTCGCGATAAAAACCCGTAGGAAGTATGATACAAAGGCGTATATTTTATGATAGAAACCCGTATATTTTCCGATACAAGCCCGTATAAACCGTGATACAAGTCCGTATATTTTATGATAGAAACCCGTATATTCTTCGATAATAAAACGCATAAAAAATTGATAGTCAATTTTTTATGCGGCTCATAAACAATAAACAATTAAACATGTTAAACTTTAAAAACAACAACTAAAACGGTTGTTGTTTTCAATTTTAAAACCGTTAGAATGGTTCAGAAGAGGCAGCCATAGAGACTTTTTTTTGTTTTTATACCTTTGCACCCGACAACTATCAGACTTTATACGGGTTTTATCAAATAATAGGATGAAAGAACAGCTATCAGACATTCTACGATATAGTGCCTAAACTTTTCTGTTGTTCGGTATCGCTTTGATGGGTCCATTTTGTTTTTCATAAGCCGACAAATAGCTGTGAAAAAGCTCGTGGATGACCTCTTTGATATTCAATCTTTCCCAATAAGCCACCGCTTTGAGTTTTTCCAACAGCCCTTCATCAACGATGAAGGTTGCGCGGGTTTCACTGTTTTTCAGTCCCCTTTTAACGGACGGGATAGCGGGGGGAGGCTGGGTGGATTCGGTATCGGCTCCGGTCAGATCAATGATTTCATGGATGGTCAACTTGAAAGGCTCTTCTGCTGTGGAGAGCGATGGTTCGGTTTCTATCATTTTCCGGGGCGTTGCCAGCAACATATCGGCGTTGATTAGGTTCTTTTTTGCCATTTTTCTGTATTTTACTTGGTTTATAATGTTTACATTATTTACAGTTATTACTTATTAAACAAATTAAACAAGATTGTTGATTTCATCCGCCAGACTGCGGTAATCTTCGGCGCCGATACTGCGGGGGGCGTATCTAAAAATGTCCAAACCTTGTGTGGGGGCTTCGGCAAGTGCCACATTTTCGCGGATAATGGTTTTAAAAGCAGTATCACCGAGTGAATGGGTGATGGTATCCGATACATTCCGATTGAGGATTTTACGACCGTCAAACTTGGTCACAAAAACTTTATCCACACTCAATCCGATGCGCCCAATCGCTTCATTGAGAACCGTATACCCTTTCAGCGCCAAAAATTCCGCTTCGATAGGCACATAGATTTCGTCGCTGCTCACGAAAGCGTTGATGGTTAACAAACCCAAAGACGGTGGACAATCCAATAATATGACGTCGTACTGAGGGGTCAAAGGGGTGAGCAATCGGTTCAGAATTTCTTCCCTTTTGAACTCCGCAGACAGTTCAATTTCGGCTTTTATAAGCTCCAGCGATGAAGGAATGATGTCCAGTCCGCGTGCGTTCGGCGCCTGTCCCGGCAATATGGACAGGGGTTCAAGGGCGTATTCGCCGCGCAAAGCCCCGTAAATAGGGCGGTTGACAGCCACAATACCCAGGCTTTGCGTCAAGTTGAATTGCGGATCGAGATCCACCAGCAAGACGCGTTTGCCCAATCTGTGCAAGGCGGCGCCAATATTGATAGTCGAAGTCGTTTTCCCGACCCCCCCTTTAAAATTGGCGATTGAAATTGTTTTGGTCATTTTTTTATTTTAAACTATGTTTATCATGTTTACAAGGTTTATTTTTGTTACTTTGTTTGCAAAGATTCACCCGTTTTTTGTGTTTACATAATAATCTCTCTTTTTTTTTGAGAATCAAACAAAGGGGGCATCCGGACGGCTTGCAAAAAGCGTTTAAACCCTCATTAAAGTAATGCAATGCTTTGAAGGGGCATTATTTCTCCTACCTAAGCGTTCTAATCAAAAACGTTAAGTGCTTTGCCATAATTCATAAATAAGCGGGTTAGAAAAAAAATTTGGTCTTGAAACGGCGATTTAGTTTATTTAAATTTTATTACAATGTTTACAAGATAATAAAGCAAGTAGACGTGTATACATGTTAAATTATAATTACAATGTAAACAATAATTAAGGAGTAAACAAGAAAATAAGCCAAATACCCACAGGTGCTTGTCCGATGGGAGACACCTGCTGTTTCGCGGGTTGAAGGGGAGAACTTTGTGCGACATTTAAAAATCAGGCACGTACATTTTATAATACAAGGCGATATTAAAGGGACTCAATAGGAGAGGGGTGTAAATCTTGATTATTGTGTAAACAAAGATTACAGCCCCATCACCTTTATTTAGTCAACTTTTTAGTCCCTTTCTCCGACACAATTCGTGTATATTTTATGCAGCATCATTTATCTGTTGTCCATTCTCCTCTATCCATTATCTCAAAAACTCGCCTACCTTTGTGGCATGAAGGAAACCCATAAGGAGACGCATCCCGCACAGGCGGGTATAAACTCCATTCGACATGGTATTTTTGCCAATCTTTTTTTAGCCGTTGTGAAAGGAGTGGTCGGTTTTTTCGGCAATTCTTTTGCCTTGATTGCCGATGCCATCGAATCTACGGCCGATGTTTTTACGTCCATTATTGTTTGGATTGGACTCAAATCTGCGGCGAAGCCACCCGACGAAGACCATCCGTATGGGCATGGCCGGGCAGAACCTTTGGCAGGTATTGTCGTTGCTTTGTCGCTTTTTGGGGCAGCTGTTTTTATCGCTTATGAAAGCATCAGATTGATTCAAACACCCCATAAATTGCCCGCTGCTTTTACCCTCATTGTGTTGATTGCGGTTATTGTCCTCAAGGAATGTATGTTTAGGTACGTCGAAAAAATCGCCAATGACATCGGCAGCACGGCGGTCAAAGGCGATGCCTGGCACCACCGCAGCGATGCCATCACGAGTTTTACGGCAGCAATTGGCATCACGATTGCCCTCATCGGTGGCGAGGGGTACGAAAGTGCAGACGATTGGGCAGCCTTGATTGCCGCAGGTTTTATCGTTTACAATGCGTGGTACATCTTTGAACCTGCCTTAAATGAAGTAATGGACAAAGCACCCCCTCAGTATTTGGTCGAAGAAGTGAAGGTTTTGGCGCGGCAGGTTGTTGGCGTACAAGATGTCGAAAAGTGTTTTATCCGAAAATCAGGCTTTGAGTTTTTTGTGGATATTCATGTGGTCGTGGACGGCAACATAACAGTGCGGGAAGGTCATAAAATTGGACACGATGTCAAAGACCATATTATGAAACATAAACCACTGATTTACAATGTTTTAACGCATATTGAGCCTTCTATTTTGTAAATGATGTAATTAAATTTTACAACAGTTACAGTGTAAACAATTTATACAAAGTATACTATTTTGAAAATAATTTACCTAAAATGATAGACTCAAATTATTCATAACCAACGTTTTATATTGTTCACTTTTCGTTTTTCATTTTTCATTTACGATAAAAGATATTTACACCACATTTTACAAAAACATTTTTGAACTCTTCCTGTACGCCTCCCGCCACCAAAGGCGGTAGTGCGATCAGGAAGTTTTAGCTTTTTCACTGGTCTTCCCTTTTCGGGGTCTTTTAATTTTAGGGGTTATAAAATCGTAAAAAAGATTGACAGAAAGGAAAAAAGAACGGAAGGAGATATAATCTTTATTCGGTTGTTGTCCGCGCGTTTGCACAATCGGCTTAGGATTTTTGTACAAGTAATTGAGCGAAGAGGTGTGCCGCAGCGAGATACCAAACCGATTCGTGAAATACCTTTTGACGCCCACAATCAAAGACAGGTCGGACGTATTGTAGCCAATGGCATTGACCAGATTTTGTTGCACACTGTCTGTCTGCGAAAAACTTTTAAGAATACGCGTCTCTGATTTTAAAAGCCGCCCATAAGACACCCCAGCATATACATTCCAGCGATAATGCCCCATATCAGATTTATCGTAAAAATAATTGAACAAAATAGGCACTTCGGCATAGCGCAAAGACACATAAGCCGTGCGTTTTTGTTTACTTATTTCATCGCTATCGGGTTGGGTGCCGCGTTGAGAATACAGCAGTTCGGTGCTGATGTCTATGTCTTTTCTAAGAATGACCGCCCCGCGTAAACCAAAGTTGAGACCTTTATTGTTATAGCCAAATTGTTCGTCGCCATCAATTTGCGACAGATTGACACCAGCGGTGACGCCTGCTTTAAACAAGCTGCTGTATTTTTGAGCGCGTAAGGAAGTCTGTGCTAAAAAGAAGAGTAGGAGGTAAAGTATTTGTTTTTTTTTCATTGTGAGTGGTGATTTTAGGCTTTAAAATTAAACAAAATTGTGGTATTGTCTTATTTACTACGAATATTTTAGACCTTAGGTCTCTTTTTTACTAAAATTTTAAAAAAATGAAAATCTCACTTGCAGGCAAAAAAGCCTTTATTGGCGGAAGTTCACAAGGCATTGGTTTTGCCATCGCTACTTGTATGGCAGCATGTGGCGCAGAGGTAACTTTGACCAGCCGAAACGAAGCAAAACTCAAAGAAGCGGTGTCCAAATTGCCCAAAAAACGAGGGCAACACCACGATTATGTGGTCATAGATTTTGGAGATTTGAAAAAATTAGACAAGGTTTTGACCAAATATCAAGCAAAAACGGCTAATAACCCTGTCAGCATCCTCGTTTTGAACTCTGGGGGACCTACACCCAGTACCGCCTTCGATGCGACACCCCTTCAGTATCAAACCTATTTTCAGGAGGCTGTCCTCGCCAGTCAGATGCTTGTACAAGCCTTTGTACCCGCCATGAAAGACCGAGGATATGGGCGCATCATCACGGTTTTGAGTGCGACGGTGAAACAACCTAAAATAGATTTAGGTATCTCAAATACCATTCGAGCAGCCGTGGCGAATTGGGCAAAATCGTTGTCTATTGAGTTGGGCGCGTATGGCATCACCGTCAATAACTTGCTACCAGGATTAATTCAAACCGAAAGATTGGATGAATTGATGGCTATGCGCGCAGAAACAGCCCAGATATCTAAAGCAAAAATAGCAGCAGCGATGGCAAAAACGATTCCCGCCCAATGCATCGGCAGGCCAGAAGATTTGGGTAATATGGCGGCATTTTTGGCTTCCGATTTGGCATCGTATGTTAATGGTGTCAATGTGCCTGTAGATGGCGGATTTTTGGGGACTTTGTGAGACCCCTCAGTATAGTGTGATGCCAATAATAAGTTTAAAAATATTGACAGTGGATGCAGTGAATTCGCCAAGCAAATATTATCTTTGTGGAAAGAATTCATATTCATTTATGTGATATTAATTCTTTGTGGGGATTGTTTAGACCGATATGACGTATATCATATCGGTCTTTTATTTTATAAACAGAATTTTACATTGTAAACATTGTAATTCCTTTAAGCATTATAAACATTTGCAAAAGCACTCACGATACCTGCCTGTGGTAATATTTGTCGCACATGATGCTTCAAATGCTCCGTATAATCCGTCATAATAAACTGCAAAGTAAACGGCTCGCTGTGGTCAATCGATATGGTATGCCCCCATACGGAGGGGTCAACGTTTTGGATGACATGAGCGATTTGCTTATTGTATGCTACCCATATTTCAATGAGTTCCAACCAATAAGCATCATTATACTTCTACAAAGCCACCCAATCATCTTGTCTGTAACCCACAAAATCGAGGTGTGGTTGCTGCATCGTCCGCACAAATTTTTGCTGATTGTTGCACGCTGAATCAATCAAATGTCCCAAAATTTCTTTAGGTGACCATTTTTCAGGAAGCGGTTTCACAGACGCTTCGGCATCTGTTATGTCTTGCAACAAAGGCAAAATGTAGTCAATCGTTTCGCGTAAATGTCTTGCAATCTCTTTCATAATTTTCTAAATAAATAACCAATAAAATATATAGATGAATGATAAAACACTAATAAACAATGTTTTATCATTCATCCTTCATCCTTACTTAAATTCCTTAATTTTAATATTTTTAAACCATACTTTATCGCCATGGTCTTGTAACACCAAATGACCCTTTCTAATGGTGCCAAAAAGGGGCATAGATTTGAATTTGCTTTTCGCGATCATCTCTTTCCAGGCGGGCGTCCACATATCGGTTTCAACGACTTTAGCACCGTTTTGCCATTGTTCAAGATGCCCTTTTTTGACAATGAGGCGGATACTATTCCACTCGCCTACAGGTTTAACAGTAACTTTACTGGATTCAATGAGGTCATAGAGATCGCCTGCTTTGTGTTTGACAATTTTCGCGTCGGGATGACAATCATTGTCCAATACTTGCATTTCTGGACCCGATTGCCAAGGTGTGGTGACTTTGTCATTTTCAACAGAATTGAAGATAATGCCACTGTTGCCGCAGGGGGCAATTTTCCAATCGAGCCGCAACTCATAGTTTTCATATTCACCCTCGGTCACGAGGTCGCCGTTGCCTATACGCTTGCCGTTAGCGTCTTTTACTGAGGGGTCTAACATCAAGGCATCACCCGCCACTTTCCACGCTGAACCATCTGTTTGGTTTTTAAAAACATGCCAACCTTCTGTGTTTTTGCCATTAAAAAGCATTTTCCAACCGCCTTTTATTTCTGTGTCGGTCAAAACATTGGCAGTTGTAAGCGGTGCTTGCTTACCAATAAGGCGAGAAGGCGTGTGTGTTGTAAAAAAAATTGCCGCCAAAAGCGGTAAAGCAATCAGTGCAAAAGAGTATTGTTTCATTATTAATAAAAGATTGGTGAAAGGATAATTGTTAGAAAAGCTTTCAAAAAGCCGACTAAATGTAGGCAATTTCATTATTTTCTCATTTTTTTTTGCCTTAAAGTACCATATAAAGGGGTATAACTATGGCAAATTCTGTAACGCCGCCCGCACTAACCGAATCTCACCATAGGAAAAATCATTACCCAGTACTTCTTTTATCGGTGTTGAAGGGCTGCTTTCGTCATAATTCTCGAGGGTATGCCGAATCATTTCGATGCGGTCGGGGTCTATGATTTTTTCGACGTCTATCAACCCTTTGCTGACGAGTTTAGACAAATGGTTGTAAATCGTATCAAGCGTCATATGGCGTTCTCGGGCGATTTCAGGTGGTTTTTTGCCACTTTTTATCAAATCAAAAGTCAATTTATAGGTCTTCGACAAACTATTGGTTTTGTAGGTGGGTGGTTTTTCATTGAAGCTCTCTGTGTTTTTTGAGGTGTCTTTTGAGTGGTCATTGGGCGTATTTTTTTCAAAAGCTACTGCATTTTTAGCGGCTTGCAACAAGGCATACCTTTGCTGCGGATTGAATGCAGACTCAATCAGTTCTTTCGTAATGTCTGTATTTTCTACAACCGCTTTGACCAAAACCACCGCTTTTTGAAAGCATTGAAACTGTTCGTACATCGCCATTTCCAATTCGCTCAATTCTTCGATATAAGCTTTGGTTTTGGACAGAGCATTCATTTTTTCTCTGTGAATCAACACCTGCAAGATACGTTCAGTGAATGCTTTAACAAAATAGTCGCGTGCCGCTGTCAAACGTTCCTTGAGCCACGCCCAATCAATCGGCTCTCTATGGAGGCAAGAACGGAGTTGCTGAACGAAGGTGTCGGCAAAATGACTGAGGGGTGTCAACAGCTCAAATTGCTCATCTGCCCACACTTTCATTTTCTGTTTGTTCGAATTTTGTTCGCTTTTATTATACGTTTCAAGGTGTTGTCGCCATGTCTGATTCAAGGGTGCGAAAGTGTAGGATTTGAGGATAGAATGTTTCAAATATGCCAGTGTTTCCGCTTCTAATAAATTAATAACGGTTTCATTATCGGGCTTTGTCGCCGCATACCGTTCCACTTGTACATCGTTGTTGATGCCTCGAAAATTGATTTTTGAGCTTAAAATCAAGCCGTCGAGTGACCTTAAACGAGACAATGCGACATAAATCTGCCCCGCAGCAAACGCATGACCGACATCAATAACCGCTTTGTCGAAGGTCAAGCCTTGACTTTTGTGCACGGTTATAGCCCACGCCAATTTGATGGGATATTGCGTAAAAGTGCCAATTACATCCTGTTCAATCTCTTTGGTGCGCTCACTGACATCAAATTTTATATTGTTCCAAATGTATTTTTCAAGGGTCAGACGGACATCCGAATCGGCCAAAACGACCGTAATATTCACTGCTTCATCTTGCGTATGGATGCTTTCTACCGTGGCAATTTTGCCATTAAAATAGCGGTGTTCACCACTCACATCGTTTTTCACAAACATGATTTGTGCGCCAATTTTAAGGGTCAATGTTTTGTCAAGGGGGTAATTTGACTCTGGGAACTCGCCTTCAAGAGTCGCAGGAAACGTAAATATTTCGCCTTTGAGTTGTGCCAAAGCCACTTCATTTATCTGATGCGCTTTGGCGTTGTGGGTCGTCAAAGTGATATAACCGTCTTCGGGTTTTGCTTGAAAATCAGGCTTATAAAATTGATTTAAAATCGTCATATCTGACGCTTCAATGCGGTTGTTGCGCAGGTTGTTCAAAATGCCGATAAAACGCTCATCCGATTGCCGATAAATTTTGTCTAACTCGATATAAAGCGGCGGATTATCAGCTAAAGCTTGGGCATGGAAGAAAAAAGGGCTTTTATAATAGTGTTTTAATATTTCCCATTCCTCGTGTTTCACAACAGGCGGCAACTGCATCAAATCACCAATAAACAAGACTTGCACGCCGCCAAAAGGCGTAAAAGTCGCGTTTCTAACGATGCGTAAAGTAGCATCAATGGCATCTAAAACGTCGGCGCGCAGCATACTCACTTCGTCAATAATCAACAATTCAAGGCGTTGTAACACCTTTTTGCGGTGCGCTTGCAGGCGCATTTGGGTACGCAACGTATGCCGATTGTTCATACCAAAAGTTGTTTGCTCGCTCATCGGGAGCATATCGGCAGGGATAAATGCGCCAAACGGCAACTGAAATTGCGAATGAATCGTCACACCACCCGCATTGACGGCAGCAATACCCGTTGGGGCGACAATAACAGCCCGTTTGTGGGTGATATTGATGATATTTTGCAGAAAAGTCGTTTTGCCCGTTCCTGCTTTGCCTGTCAAAAACACCGATTTTTCGGTCTGATTAATGAATTTTGCGGCAAATACTGAGGGGTCGGTGTCAAAAAGTTTTCCCATCGGTGCTGTTATTTTAATAAAAAAACATTTGTTTGAAATAGGGTCTCAAAGTTAGTAAAAACAATAAAAAGTTGTGTGTGTGTGCAAAGAAAAAGTGTACTTTTGTCAAAAATCTTAAAAATGATAAGTGATAATTCCAATTTTGATACGATAGAGGTTAATAGTAAAGAGACGTTTATAAGATTCTTTTAATGTTTTCGTAAAGCTTAAGCGTTTGTGAGTGATATTGATTATTAAAACAATTTATTATGATAGAGCAAAATTCTATAATGCCTTTTGAAGCTAATAAAATCAGAAAAATTTGGCACGACGAACAATGGTTTTTCTCTGTGGTGGATATTATCGGTGTTTTGACAGACAGCAAAGACCCGCGCAATTATTGGAAGGTCTTAAAAAACCGAGAAAAGGAGTTGGTTACAATTTGTAACCAACTGAAATTACCCTCATCAGATGGTAAAAATTACAAAACAGATTGCGCGCATACTGCGGGGGTGCTGCGCATACTCATGTCTGTTCCGTCACCAAAAGCCGAGCCTTTCAAGTTGTGGCTGGCATCATTGGGTAAGCAGGCGATTGAGGAGGGTGAAAATCCCGAATTATTGACCCAAAGACAAGTCGAACTGTACAGAGCTAAGGGCTATCCCGAAGAATGGATAACAAGACGGATTCAAACCATCGATACGCGCAACCAATTGACTGATGAATGGAAAAATAGAGGTGTTAAAGAGGGGCAAGAGTATGGTATTCTGACAGCCACTATTGCCAAAGGCACATTTGGACTTACGCCAGGCGAACACGCCCAACTCAAAGGCTTGGAAAAAGAAAACCTACGCGATCACATGACGGGTTTTGAGTTGATTTTGACAGCCCTGAGCGAAGAAGCGACGCGATTTATCACTGTGCGTGACGATGCACAAGGCTTTAATGAAAACTTAGATGCGTCAGTTATGGGCGGACATATTGGCAAAACGGCACGGCAGAATCTTGAAAGGCAGTTGGGTGAATCTGTTATATCAAAAGAAAATTATTTGAAGGCATTGAAAGAAAATAAAACAAATGAATTACCTAATGCGACAACCGATTAAATGCGCCCCTATCTTAGGAAAATTTATAATCTTTCTAAGTTTATTATTTCAACAGACTTCTATAAAGTTGATTTTACCCCCCTCAGTATTTTGCTTGTTTTTTTTAAATTCTTATGCTCAAAAAACGAATAATACAACAGTTGTGGGTTACGACACCAAAAACTGGGCAGAACTCACGACACTCGACAACACCATCAAAATAGACATGCGTTATGCCACAAAAAACAATTTTACAAAAGCCATTATGTACGATTGCGCCCGTTGTTTCTTTCGTCCCGAAGCGGCAAAAGCCTTAGCGAAAGCACATAAAATATTGAAAGACAAAGGCTACGGTGGATTAAAGATGTTTGATTGTTACCGTCCAAGACCGTATCAACAACGTCTTTGGGACAAAGTGCCGAATCCGAGTTACGTCACGCCGCCTTGGAAAGGCTCGCAACATACACGGGGCTTGGCAGCAGATTTGACCATTATTGATAAAAATGGGAACGAGTTGGACATGGGAACTGAATTTGATAATTTTACTGTGAAAGCCCATTCAGACAATACAAATTTGCCTCAAAACGTCTTGGAAAACCGCCAATTACTGAGGGGGGTCATGGCGCAAGTCGGCTTCAAAGGTATCCGTACCGAGTGGTGGCATTTTGCTTATACAAAGAAAAAATACGATTTGTCGGATTGGGTTTGGCAATGTAAATAAGATGTAAGACTTTTACACCGTGACGAATGACCTGTTTTTGTGAAACAAAGGCGTGTGGCGCAACGTTTCTATATGTCATTTGTCAGTTGGTTATTCGTTACTTGCCTTTATACCAATTGCCGATAACCCATTCACCAATAACTAATAACCAGTAACTAATAACGAAATATGTCAGCAACAACAGCTTATCGGTCAGATGTGGAGGCAGTAGATGCACTCGCAATGGCTTACAAAAACCTCACGAAAGAAATTGGCAAAGTGATAGTCGGACAAGACGATGTGGTCCGTGCCGTTATCATTTCTTTGTTTTCTAATGGTCATAGTTTATTGGTCGGTGTGCCTGGTTTGGCGAAAACCCTTTTGGTTTCGACTATATCCGAGGTATTGGACTTGGATTTCAAACGGATTCAGTTCACACCCGACTTGATGCCTTCTGATATTACAGGTTCTGAAATTTTAGGCGAAGACCGTCATTTCAAATTCAATCGTGGTCCCCTATTTGCCAATATCGTTTTGGCGGACGAAATCAATCGGACACCCCCAAAAACACAAGCTGCTTTGCTCGAAGCGATGCAAGAGCGCAGTGTGACAGTGGCGGGTGATCGCCACATTTTGCCTTCCCCTTTTTTCGTTTTGGCAACGCAAAACCCGATTGAACAAGAAGGCACTTACCCGTTGCCAGAAGCGCAACTCGACCGTTTTATGTTTAATATTCCTTTGGATTATCCGAGTTATGCCGAGGAAATAGCGGTTGTTAAAGCCACGACTTCGGGTAAAGCGATTGAATTAAATCATATCGTAACAGGCGAACAAATACTTGGGTTTCAGCAATTGGTGCGTAAAATTCCCATTGCTGACAATGTGTTAGAATACGCCGTAAGCCTGACTTCTAAGACGCGTCCGAATACGCCAAAAGCGACAACGATGGTCAATAACTACATCTCTTGGGGTGCTGGTCCGAGGGCTTCTCAATATTTGGTTTTGGGTGCAAAATGCCATGCAGCGATTCGGGGTAAATATTCTCCCGATATTGAAGACGTTCAAGCGATTGCTAAATATGTGTTGCGTCACCGTATCGTCCCTAACTATAAATCAGAAGCAGAAGGTATGACGGCGGATAAAATTATTGAGAGTTTGTTTTAATTTTGGGGATTTTAAGATAAAAAGTAAAAAGACGATAAGACCTTGTGTGGGTTTTATCGTCTTTTTCAGTTTATATCCCCTCAGTAATTTGAGGGGAATAATGCATTTTCAAAGCAAAATCAATGTATTTCCTTCAATAAAACAAACTCCACCGTCTTCATATCACTTTCTATAATTGTCCGCTTGCGTTGAAAAGCCTTAATCCAACCTGTTGCGATATTAAAAGAACAAAAGTCTTCATCAAACACATAATCCTCAAAAACGGCTTTATTGAGCAGAGAAACATCTTGTGTGTTCACCGATAATTTTGAAGGACTTGTGCCATTCCCCACATTCATATAATGCGTGGCTTCTTGTTTTATGGCGGCTAAATCAGGCTCAACAGTGTGTCGAATATACGCCAATACGCCTTCACGTTTTGCTAAAAGTGTTGCATGAGCATGTATAGGGTTACCAGTTGGGTCGAACAAATTAGGCAATGCCGTTTCATATTTTTCAAGACTGTCCACCGTAAAAGTATTATTATAAAACTGATGAATGAGGACGATTTCTTGAAATACGCTGTTCGTTAAGTAGCTATCCGATGTCATAAACTGCCGCATTTCACCAACTGACTTCGATACTGAGGGGTTCGATGCAGCTACGGCTGTCAAATTATCGAAGATGTGATAAAAGGATTGTTGTACTTCACGCATATTTATAATGCCTTGAAAATCACCGTTTTGTCCGATGGCATAACGCACGTCAAGGGGTTCAGGACTGCCAAACGTATTTTCGTATCGGGCTGAAATCATAAAGCCTTTGGGCGTTTTCTCTATGACCTTCATAGTAACGATTTGGCGGTTTTCATTTTCAATGGATTGTCGCGTACCTCGAAAAACCTGTTTGCCTTTGGTTAACTCAAAACGGTGCGATTCCCCATTTTCCCATTTAGGAATAAGGGTAAATGATGCTTTTTGAGCAAAAATAGGGATTGATAAAGTAAAAACAAGCGGGAAACACAGGGATTTTGTAAATGAGAAAGTCATTATTGGTTTTGAATTTTTAGATATGGACATGGGTAAAGATGAAAGGTTCAACCTAATAGATCATGGTTGAACCTTAGTGACTCGAAATTTCGTGCCAAAATAAGATATTTAATTGCCTTCCCCTTCGGGCAATTCTGAGGGTTTGTCTTTATTGCTGATTAAATTCAAAAAATTAGATGGTGATATGACCTTTAATCCTGTGTCTTGTTCGTAACTTTTCAAGGCTTTGCCGCCTATTTGACCCCCTAACTGTGCTGCTTCGTGGTTTTCATTAAAGCCTTGTGCTTCGTCTCTGATGGTAATTTGTCGCGTCGCTTCTTCACTAAATGCAGTCAAAATCAGCTCCATCGGTGTCATGTGGTCGCGTAAGTTTTGTTTGCCTAAGCCTTTCAATTGACTATATTCCTTAGGTGTCAATCCGAATGTCCCTTTTGAAATGGTTGCTGTCAAAATGCTGTATTCTTGGTTATCTAAAACGCCTCTGTTTTTCCATTCTTCGGTCAATGCTTTACGTGTTTCAATAGTTTGGACACGTCTTGCAATCCATTCTTCGGAATAACCTTTGGCTCTGTATAATTCGGCTTGGCGTTCTGTCAACAGTTCAGGGTCTTCAGTTTCTTGGATGCGTTCAGTTCCGACCTTAGCCAACCATAATTTCAAGGGTTCAGCTTTTGGTGAAGGTACGGACATAATAATCCGCAGTAACCCCTCAGTATGAGCGCAATCAGTTGAACGATCTCGACCATCTGTAGCCTTTAATTTCAACTGCACGCAAACTTCGTGCAGTTGATTTTCTCGACGTTTAAGGTCAGACCAATAGTTTCGAGGTATTGGTGAATCCGTTAAAACGCCAATGACATCTACAACGGAAAAATACCATTGTTCTTGGTGCCAAATTTTTCTTATTTCTTTTCCTTCAAAAGGAACTAATTCGTTTTTCATTTGTATGTATTTCTAATTACTTTTTGTCATTCTGAACGCGGGGAAAGAATTTAAATCTTTTATTTTAAATCATTTAGATTCTTTTCCCACGTTTAGAATGACAAAAAAAACATTTGAAATGTTAAGCCTTATTATTTTCCCAGCTCAACCGCCCTATCGTAAGCCGCAACCGCCCCATCAATAATATCTTGATGCAACGTATTGGTTTTGAACGAGTTAATCGCCGCTTCTGTCGTTCCGCCACGTGAAGAAACCCTTAAAATCCAATCTGCACAAGACAAATTAGATTTATTATAAAGGTCAACCGCACCTGTAAATGTTTGTACCACCAGCAATTCGGCTTCTGATTCTGAAAAACCCATTTGACGTGCCGCTTGCATCATGGCATCCATGAAATAATAAACATAAGCAGGTCCAGAGCCTGAAATCGCTGTGGTTGCGTCAATCATATTTTCCGATTCAACATACACCGTCTTGCCTGTTGTCGCTAAAAGATTTTGAACCATGACCAATTCGAGGCGTGTGACATCATCTGCGGAAGTGAAAGCCGTCATGCCTTGACCAATTTGAGCAGGTAAATTAGGCATGGCGCGAATGACTTTTTTGACCCCCAAGGCCTCTTGTATGTTTTTGATTTTAACGCCCGCCATGATGGTCAAAAACACTTGGTCGGGTGTTGTGGCTTCTTTTAATTTCGTAAAAAGAGCCGCAGAATCCTGTGGTTTGACCGCTAAAATGATGACATCTGCTTTAGAAATACAGTCTTTTGCATCAAGATAAACCGTACCAAGATTGAGGCGGCGCAAGTCTTCCGCTTTGTCTGCCAGATGCTCTAAAATCATTAATTGTTCACGCGTCGTGACGTGGGAGCGGAGGAAAGCTTGGGCATAAGTCAGACCCATATTGCCGCCGCCGATGATGAGGATATTCATAAATGAATGGTGAATAAATGAATGGTGAATGGTGAATAAATGAATGGTGAATATTTTGATACGAAATATTCACCATTATCTGCAAAAGTACGTTGCTTCTTTGGGAAAGTTGGGTTTTGGGATAAAAAACTACCCCCCTCAGTATCATTTAGTGTTTGACAAAAAAGAGAAAGACTAAAAATTTGTTTCTTTGCATTTCACATTCAATCAAAAAAATGACTTTATAGATATGGTGAATCTCAGCGAATCAACAAAAACACACACTTACGATGCTATCGTCATTGGTTCAGGTATCAGTGGCGGTTGGGCAGCAAAGGAATTGACGGAAAGAGGACTTAAAACGCTTATCCTTGATAGAGGTAAACCCTTAGAACACATTACAGGTTATGGACAAGCGAATCTCGACCCTTGGGCGTATGAGCATCGAGGAGAAAGAACACTTTTAGAAGAGAAAGAATACTATATCCAAGCGAGAAAACCTTATTTTTCGGAGCGTACAAAGGACTATTGGTTCAAAGACATAGATGCGCCTTACACTGAAACCAAACGTTTTGACTGGTTTCGACCGAATATCGTAGGCGGAAAGTCTATTTTATGGGGCAGACAATGTTATCGGTTGAGTGATACAGATTTTGAAGCCAATGTCCGCGAAGGGGTAGGGGCGGATTGGCCGATTCGTTATAAGGACATCGAAAAATGGTATGACTATGTGGAAAAATTTGTCGGTATATCAGGCGAAAATCTGGGTTTGTCGCACTTTCCAGACCAACACATGCAGCCAGCTATGGCTATGAATGTGGTTGAAAAATCGGTTAGAGACCAATTAAAAAAAATATTTCCTAACCGTTATATCACAATGGGTCGGGCAGCTAATTTGACGCAATCGCTCAATAATCGGAGTGCTTGCCAATACCGCAATATGTGTATGAATGGCTGCCCTTTTAGTGCTTATTTTTCGTCTCAATCTAGTACATTGCCTGCGGCTTTTGCGACTAAAAAACTGACGATTCGCCCACAATCCATCGTCAATTCCATCATTTATGAGGGGGAAAAGAATAAAGCTACAGGCGTTTTGGTGATTGACAGCGAAACAGGTGAACGACATAAATTTTATGCCCCTATCATTTTTGTCAATGCTTCTGCGGTGGCTTCTGCGTGGATTTTACTCAATTCTAAGACCCCTCAGTATGCCGAGGGTTTGGGCAATTCTTCGGGCGTTTTGGGGCATTATTTGATGGATCATCAATCACAAGTTGGTGCATCGGGTACGGTGGAAGGTTTTGAAGACAAATACATTTTCGGCAGACGACCCAACGGCATTTATATCCCGCGCTACCGCAATATTGGCGACGACAAACGCGACTACCTCCGTGGTTTTGGCTATCAAGGCGGCGCAGGGCGGCAAGGCTGGCAAAGGGTCATTAACGAATCGGGCTTTGGTGCTGACATGAAAAACGAAGCGACGGACCCAGGTCAATGGTCAATGGGCATGTCTGCCTTCGGCGAATGTTTACCTTATTTTGATAATAAAATGATGCTTACCACGTCTGTTTTAGACAAATGGGGACAGCCAACCATTACTTTTGATGCCGAATTCAAGAACAATGAACGGCTTATGAAGCAAGACATGAAAAACGATGCCGTTGAAATGCTCAAAGCCGCAGGTTGTAAAGACATAAAAGTTCGGGACAATAACGCAACTTTGGGTGGCAGTATTCACGAAATGGGTACTGCACGCATGGGCAAAGACCCTAAAAAATCGGTGCTTAACGCGTTCAATCAACTTCACGATTGCAAAAATGTCTTCGTGACCGATGGTGCAGCGATGGTATCCAGCAGTTGTGTCAATCCGTCATTGACCTATATGGCTTTGACGGCAAGGGCTGTTGACTATGCGTTTAAACAGTTGAAAAAAGGGGCCCTCTAATGGTTATTGGTTGATTGGTTACTGGTTATTAGTATATTGATTATTAGTATATTAGTTATTAGTGAACCAATTCCCAATCCCTACTAACCAATAACAAATAACCAATTACGAACATGGAAATAATAATCATTGGTATTGTAGCGGCATTGGCTTCGTTGTTGACATTTTTCTCGGGCTTTGGTTTAGGAACGATATTAACGCCCACGCTCATTTTGTTTTTTCCTGTGGAGGTCGCCATCGCTTTGTCAGGTATTGTTCATTTGCTCAACAATCTTTTTAAAATGGCTTTGGTGGGCAAAGAAGTGAATTGGACAATCGGTTTGAAGTTCGGTTTGCCTGCCATAGTCGGTGCATTTATAGGCGCGCAAGTATTAATGTCTATCCCAGATACAACCGTTTTGTATGCCTATAAAATAGGGCAAAAAATATGTCAAATAACGCCTTTAAAGCTCATTATTGCAGTTTTAATGATGATTTTTGCGCTATTTGACATCGTTCCGTCTTTAAAAAACCTACAATTCAAAGAAGATAAACTCTATCTGGGCGGCATATTTAGCGGCTTTTTCGGCGGTTTATCAGGTAATCAAGGCGCATTGCGCAGTGCTTTTTTATTGAAAACAAACCTAACAAAAGAGGGTTTTATCGCTACAGGTGTGATGATAGCATGTTTAATAGACCTGACAAGGCTGTCCGTTTATTTCAGCCGTTTTGTAAAAGTAGATCTTCAACAAAACAGTATATTACTCATTGTGGCTGTTTTATCCGCTTTTGCAGGTGCTTATTTAGGTAGCAAAGCCTTAAAAAAAGTGACTTTTGGTTTCGTTCAAGGCGCGGTGACCATCATGATTTTTCTTTTAGCCATCTCCTTAGGCATGGGTATTATTTAATTTTCACCTCCTACGACTTACTGCAAGTTTATAACTTTTACGGAACGTTTTTGTCCTAATTCCTAATTTTTAATTATACTCATTTGAAAATGGTTTGCCTAAAATAATGGAATCAAATCATTCATAACCAACGCTTTATATTTTTCACTTTTCGTTTTTCACTTTTCATTTATTATAAAATGACAATTCCATTTTTCAAATATCAAGGCACAGGCAATGATTTTGTCCTCCTTGACCAACGAGAAACCCCGTATTTAACAAAAAATGACACCGAAACCATCCGTCTACTCTGCGACAGACGTTTCGGCATTGGCGGTGATGGTTTGATGTTTTTACAGCAAAAAGAAGGCTTCGACTTCGAAATGGTCTATTTCAATGCCGATGGTACTGAGGGGTCTATGTGTGGCAACGGTGGACGATGTTTGACGGCTTTTGCCCATTATCTTGGTGTTTTTAAAGAGAAATGCACGTTTTTAGCCATTGATGGCGCACATGAAGCCATTGTAACGAGCAAGTCACAGCTCCCCTTTGGGGTCGGGGGCAGCATTTGGGTGGAGTTAAAAATGATAGACGTAACTATTAACAGCATCGAACAAGGCAAGGACTATTTTTTGATGAATACGGGTTCGCCGCACTATATTGTTTTTGTTGAAGACTTGACCGACATCAATATTTATGACAATGGGCGGGCGATCCGCTACTCTGAACGTTTCGCAAAAGAAGGTGTGAATGTCAATTTTGTTGAAATATTACAAGACCTAAAAGGCATTGAAGTCGCGACTTATGAGCGGGGCGTTGAAAACGAAACCTTTTCATGTGGCACAGGGGTAACGGCGGCAGCTATCGCTTATTGTCTTAAAAATGGGGCGACAACAGAAGTTCCTATCACAACTAAAGGTGGACAATTGTCGGTCAAATTTAGTCAAAATACTGAGGTGGGTATTTTTGAAAGTGTTTGGTTGTGTGGGCCTGCCACCCAAGTTTTTAGTGGGACTGTTAGCCTATAGAAGTTGTTTAATTCTGACAACAAAAAAACGCTACCGAATCAAATTCGGTAGCGTTTCGCATGATTGAAAGGACACAATTTTTACTAACACGATATTATAACAATGAAAAAATGAATAATCTGTTATAAAGGCAGAACAGCCGTCAAATTGATATTGGCTGTGACCGTTGCATTAGCACTTACACTAAGTGCCGTGATGTTGAGACTGCCCAAAAGACTGGCTTGAAACTCGCCTTGGATGTCTTGTTTGCCATCACTGTTTTTGTCTTTATATGAAATACAATGCAGTTCATACTCACCAGCTTGCAAAAAATTAAGTTCATAAGAACCATTTGAAACGACAGAACTTGTGACCGCATTTTTAAATTCTACGCCCGAACTCCCTTGCCCTTGCATTTCTGTTGATTTGTTGAAAGTACCTTTTTTGTAGGCATAAACGACTACTTTATCGCTTGCAGAGGTAGCAGTGTTGTTCAATGTTCCTTTGATAACACCCGTTTCAGACTTTTCAACCACTCGAATACCATTCGTCATTTCACTGTTGCTCACAAATTTGTAACCGCTTGTGCCATCATATACAATGGTTTTACGAAGGTCGAAATCCATAACTGCCGTAGAACTTTTGTCTGCATAAGATTTAAATTGACCGTTCAAAGCGATTTCAGACGTCGCAGAAGCGGAGGTAATCGCTTTTTTCTGACCCGATTTTGTCAAAATATAACTACCTGGTGCGTTACCGCTTTGGTCTGCTGCGTTATCGAGTACGAGCGTTACATTGCTGTACGTGCCTGATTGCAGGTTGGTGCTGCCCAATCCTTTTGTTTGACCACGTTGATAAGCGGCAATGTCAAAGGTGGTTTTACCACTAAAATTGTCAATGGTTTTGCCATCCACTTTAACGGAGGCAACGGTTACAAAAACACCTTGTACATCTGCATCATCAAAGGGCGCATCTGTCACCTCAAAGTTAACTTGACCGGGTGAAGATGAATTATCCTTGTTGCAAGCAACAATAGATAGGGCAAAGATTGAAAAGATAAACAGTCGGCTGATTTTTGAATTAAATGTCATTAGATCTAAAATTTTAGTTTATAAGGAAAATAATTTGTTAAAAAAAAACTTAGTTTAAGTGTTTAAATGTTAGGAGGTGTCTGTGAATTCAATTTGTTGTTTTTTGTTCTGATGTTTTTATGCTTTGTTTGGGTTAGTATTCTTCATTTAACCCATATATTACTCGTTGAAAATCATTTTAGATATGGACGAAAGCACTAAATCCTCGCTCTGCGAATAATTTTCAGCAATCCAAAAATGAAGGCAAAAATTAATACCGTTACGAGGAAACCACTTATAGTCATATTCACAAGACCCATAATCCATCCAGTTATCAAAATAGCCGCTATAAAACATAATAAGTTATTCATGATAGGTGATTGTGATATTTGAAAAAAAAGTTTTTGAGTTTGTCTCTGCCCTTATTTCTTAAAAAAAGTAGACCAGTATTAATTCAACATAAAAGCGGGGTAAGCCTTCCCCATAGTGTAGCAGAGTGTGTCGCTTTTAGCACAAAATGATGCTATTGAATAGGAAAGGTGAGGAGAAAGCGTGTGCCTTTGTTTGGTTCAGATGTGAACAGTAATTGGCCTCCATGGGCTTGGACGATATTCATAGTGGTCGTCATACCTAAGCCTAATCCTTTTGATTTACCTGTAAAGTAGGGTTCAAACAACCGGTTTTGTTGTTCAGGCGTCATGCCACAGCCATTATCTTCAATGATGATATGGCATGCGTTGTTCACAGTTTCCGTTTTAAGCGTCAAAATGCCTTCATTTTCTGTCATAGCTTCGACGGCATTGATAATTAAATTGGTGAATGCCATTTGCAGTTTCGAATCATCAGCATTGATAAGGGGATTTTCAGCCGTGTAATATATAAGAGTTTTAATATTTTTCAATAAAATTCTATCATGTGCCGTTTCCACCGCCCTTTCCACCAAGTCATTAATGGGGTGTTTTTTGAGCATCATATGCGCTGGATTAGCAGTTTGAAGCAATTCAGTAATCAAATTGCCAATGCGGTGACTGTTGCGTTTGATGATGTCAAAATAATAAGTCAACTCCTCATCTTTATTTTCAAGCCACAGTTGTTCGATGGACAAGTCAATATTGGTCAACGGATTGCGCACTTCATGGGCCAAAGCGCGGGTAAAACGCCCAGTGGCAGCTATTTTTTCTAAATTTAAACGATTCCGTTCCATAAGGCGTATGTCTGTTACATCTTGAATGGACCCATGATGATAAATAGTATCCCCCTCAGTATAAATAATACCATTGACGACACAAATCTTTTTTTCCCCCCATTTATCCACGAAAATGGTTTCAAAATCCCTCAATTCTCCTGTTTCCAAGAGAACTTTTGTAACACTCTCTCTTTCCGATTTATCAAACAACAAATCTACGGTATTCATACGCATAAATTCATCGTGCGAATAACCAAAAATATCTGTCCCTTTTTCATTGACATCAATGAAGACACCATTATTGGTATCCGCCAAATAAATCATATCTCTGGATCGATTAAAAATATTGCGATACAAGCGTTCATTGGCTTTCACGTCTTTGAGGGCTTTGGCATGTGTGAGGGCATAACGAATACTGCGCTCCAAAGTATCGGCTTCCAATTCACTTTTTATGAGGTAGTCGGTCGCGCCAACCACGGTAGCTTCGCGGTCAACATCTTTGTTACCTCTACCTGTCAGGAGTATGATGGGCGTGTCAATTTCTAATTCTCGGACTTGGCGCAGTAGATTCAAACCAGTTTTTTGACCCAATAAAAAGTCAAATAGACAAATATCGAACCTTCCTTCTTTTACTTGTTTGAAGCCATCTTCATACGTAGCTGCCCAAGAAATATCAAAGTGATATTCCTCAATATCATTCAGATGGTCAGCAACGAGAAAATAATCATCTTCATCGTCATCAACGATGAGTAATTTAATGTTTTTCATGTAATCTGTGTAATTGGTGTAATTGCTGTAATTGCTGTAATTGCTGTAAACTGTGTTTACATAGATTAATCTTTTGGCAATATAATAGTAAAGACAGCTCCTTTATTAGGTTTTCCTTGTGCAGTAATTGTACCTCCATGATTTTCAACAATTTTTTTGCAAATAGCCAAACCAATACCAGTACCTTCATATTCAGAGCGACCATTAAGTCTTTGAAAAAGGGTAAAAACCCGTTCGGCATCCGCCGCTTCAAACCCTATGCCGTTGTCGCTTATACTGATATAATAGTCATTTTTGGATTCCATGCACTCTATAGAGATATTTGGAGACATATTTGGGTTTTTAAACTTCAAGGCATTACCCACAAGGTTTTGGAAAAGCTGTGCCATTTGTGTTTTTACACCTTTGATGACGGGGAGTTGTTGTGATTTAACGCTTGCTTTATTACTATCAATTTGCATTTCGAAATCGGATAATACCCCCCTCAGTGTCTCGTTTAAATCCACATCTGTTTTTTCGGAAGTATCACGTGAAAACTTTGAAAACATCAACAAATCGTCAATAAAAGTTTGCATGCGCTGTGTGGCGTCAATCATTCGATTTAGGTAAATAAGTCCGTTGCCCTCAAGGACTTCAGCATATTTTTTGTTCAAACGCTCACTAAATGCCCCGATTTTTCGCAAAGGTTCTCTTAAATCATGTGAAGCGACGTAGGCAAAATGCTCTAAATCTTTATTGGAGTTTTTGAGCCTTTCCACCTTTTTTTCTAAATCGAGGATACGGCTTTCTTGTTCCGTTATGTTGGTTAAAACAACAATACGAATATCTGCTGTTGAGCCGTTCATCACGGAAACAGAGAGCCACTTATTATCTTTTATGGGCAATGTTGCATGGTTTGAAATAGCATCAAGAGATATTTGGAAAATTTCTTTCCATGTTTTCGAAATCAATTCTCCTTGCTCAAGAAAGACCTGTGCGCGCTGATTTACCTCCCAACACACCCAGTCCTTTTCCTTTATACTCTGTTTAAAAATTAAATAACCAATAGGAGAATCGGGATGTTGCAAAGCTTTTACGAGTTCCCTCATGTGTATAGATTTATTCAATACCTAATTTTTTTAATTTATTATAAAGTGTTTTTCTGTCTATTCCCAGAAATTCAGCTGTTTTACTCTTATTAAACTTTGCTTTCTGCAAAGTTTGCATAATCACTTCATACTCAGCATCTTGGGCAGCTGATTTGAGATTAAATGATGAGTGAGGTTGTGGGGGTGCTTGAGGCGTTGCATACACTATTGGCGACGACTGATGAGTGGACTGAGAGGGCGTTTGGTCTACAATAATATCTGTGTCTGGTTCTGGAATACCGAAAGCCAATTTCTCATGGTTGACGATTTCGAAAGGTAATGCCTTTGCTTGGACCCATTCTGCATCAGACAACAACGCTGCCCGCTTGATAATGTTTTTTAATTCTCTCACATTGCCATACCACGGATAAGATAGAAATATTTTTTCTACTTCTGGCTCAAAACCAGTCATTTTCCGACCTAAATCTGCACTGATTTGCGCCAAAAAATATTCTGCAAACAACATAATATCCGTGTTGCGCTCCCTCAAAGGCGGTACTTCAAGGCTGAACTCATTGAAACGATGATATAAATCTTCCCGAAACCTACCTTTGCGAGCCGCTTCCGAAAGCCGTTCATTGCTGGCTACAACGATGCGGACATCGAGGTTTATCTCTTTGTTGTTGCCGATGCGTTTGAGTTTGCGCTCTTGCACCACACGGAGAAGCGATATTTGCACATCGTAAGTCAAGTTCGATACTTCATCTAAAAAAAGTGTACCACCGTTTGCCATTTCAAAAAGACCAATCTTTTGACCAATCGCACCCGTAAAAGACCCTTTTTCATGTCCGAAAAGTTCACTATTCGCCAGTTCTTTGGGTATCGCCCCACAGTCCATAGCTACAAAAGGCATATTCGCACGCGGGCTTTTATCATGAATCATCCGTGCGGCGATTTCTTTGCCCGAGCCACTTTCACCATAAATAATGACGCTGTAATTGGTCGGTGCGACGAGGTCAATTTGCCTCAAAAGAGCTTGTGCGGCTATGCTTTTCCCTTCAATATAAGAGCCATGCGTCTTTGCAGAAAGTTTAGAACGATTAGAAGCCTTGGCAGAGATGCCCTCTACTGAGGGGTCTCCATTTTGGATTTCAGTGGCAGTTGTTTGATCTTTTGATGAAAAACTTGATACCACTATTGCCCTTTGTATGGTCATCAAAATCTCTTGGGGCAACAGCGGTTTTGTAATGTAGTCCAAAGCACCTAACTTCATGACATTGATAGCAGTACGTATATCACTATATCCTGTTATGACCAAAATAGGCACATGCGGCATACGCGATTTGATAGCCTTAATAACCTCGCTGCCGTCCATATCACCCATCCTGAAATCCGTCATGACTAAATCAGGCTGTGTTTCTTCTAATATTTTTAAGCCTGTTTCGCCATTATGGGCCGTCATGACCTCATAATTGTGTTTTGAAAGGAATTTTTTCAGTAAATGACAAATATCAATGTCGTCGTCTATGACTAATATCTTATTCATTTTCGTTTTATTTGAAGATTATTTTAAAATGCGTCGAATTTGAGCGGCAGGAAAATTCAAATTTTCACGATACTTTGCGACCGTCCTCCGGGCAACTGTAAAGCCTTTTTCTACCAATAAATCCGTAATTTGTTGATCGTTCAAGGGCGTGGTTTTATCCTCGTTTTCAATAATTTCTACAATTGTTTCTTGTATGGCACGATTAGAAACAATATTTCCATCGTCCGTTAATACCCCCTCAGTAAAAAGGCTTTTAAGGGGTAATATGCCAAAATCTGTTTGTACATAGCGGGTACTTGTTACCCGCGAAATAGTAGAAACATCTAAACCAACGCGTTCTGCTATATCTTTCAATATCATAGGGCGCAACTTTTTGAAATCACCCGTCATAAAGAAGGTTTTTTGCAAGGCAACGATGGTTTCTATAGTGCTTCGCAAAGAATAAGCTCTTTGTTCTAAAGCCATAATCAGCCATTGCGCCGAGCCAATTTTACTTTTAATATATTGTGCTGCGTCGCGGTTTGAGGTACTCTTTTCAGGCGATTTTTCGAGGGCTTCAAGCGTTTCCAGCATATTAGGATTCAATTTTATTTTATGTGTATGGATGCCCAAAACAGTGATTTCAAGTTGCCCCTCATGAGTGGTGACAATAAAATCGGGAGAAATAATAGGCGTGGTGTCATGGGCAGATGAAATACCACTAACTGGTTTAGGATTCAAAGAACTGATAATTTCTAAAGCCGTTTTTAAGTCGGTACTGTTAATATCCAAAGCCGTTTGTATTTTTTCGTATTGATGATTGGCTAAATCGTTCATAAATTCTTCTACAACAGCACATGCCACGCTCACATCTGTGCCTGTACGGGCTTTTTCTCGCAATTGCAACATCAAATACTCTTGCACATTGCGCGAACCGATGCCAATAGGTTCGAGGTGCTGAACGATTAAGAGTGCTTTTTCGAGTACCTCTTCATCAATAAAAATACCGATACTGAAAGATAAGTCATCAATAATATTTTCAATAGTACGGTGCAAATAACCATCATCGTCAATAGCATCAATCAGATATTCTGCATAAGATTGCAATTGTGGATCAATGCGTCGTAGGTATAACTGTTCTTTCAGATTTTCCCTAAAAGTAGCCGTTTGAACAACTGGTTTTTCATATTTTACTTCCTGAGTATTGCTAAAACCGTCATAAGGCGTATCTTCGTAAACATCATATGAATCTATAGATTCTTCGGAATTGTCTTTAGAAGGAGTATCCTCATCATCAAAATGACTATCTTCGTTCTGTGGTAATTCGTCGGTATCTCTATCAGGATTTTCATTATATTCCAACGCAGGATTGTCTTCAATTTCGTCTTTAATTTTCTGCTCCAACTCTAAAACAGGCAAATGCAATAAATTGAGCATCTGAATCTGTTGCGGAGACAGTTTCATCGTTTGCTTTAAAGACTGTTGCTGTGTATTTTTAAACATATAAATTAAAACTCTTTTTGTTTATCTTTACCGTTAATATTGTTGCTTAAAATATTATTCCACCGAAATATACACACTATATGGTTATATTTACCCAAAATGTAGAAAATAATACTCAAAAAGTGTTTTTTGTACTCAATTTGGGCTAATGGCGAAAATATGAATAAAAAATTGACGCTTCAACAAGTTTTAATCCTTTTTATAATTGTATTGGGCATACTCATTACAATGGCAACCTCTGCTTACAATCGTTTGGTCGCGTTAGTGGAATCAACAGAATCCATCAATCGGAGCAATGAATTTTCAATGAAGCTGGAAGAGGTTATTTCCAAATTGAAAGACGCGGAATCTGGGTCGAGAGGTTTTTTATTGACCAGTGATACCAATTTTTTGTTAGTGCAGAAAGAGGCGGGCACATTTGTTCTCAAAAATTTAATTGATATCAGACAAGAGGCAAGAAAATTTGATGAACAAATTCCCTATATTGATTCTATTCGGCAAATGGCTATCAATAAAATTGATAATGTTTGGTTAATGGTACACAGCATTAAAACCAGAGAGGTGAAAACACTGACACCCGATCAGAAAAAATTGATAACTGAGGGCAAAGTTTTGATGGATAGTTTACAACTCACTATAGATAAGCTAAAAAACTTACAAGCTATACAACTGAAAATTGACAAAAAAAAACAGCGAGAATTTGCTGAATCTTCGCCGCGTTTTTTACTCATCATTATCATTGGCGCGATTTCAATTATTTCCTTAACAATGTGGGGTATTTTTAGGCAGCTCGTCATTGTCGAAAAGGCTAAAAAAAATCTTGAAGAAAAAATAAATGAATTGAACACAGCCAATCATGAGCTGGATCAATACGCCTATACCTTGACGCATCATCTACAAGAGCCGCTCCGAAAAATCAGACTTTTTAGTTCGCGTTATGAAGCTAAACTGAAAAAAGTGGCTCTTACTGAGGGGGGAGAAGATCTAAAAACCATTCAAAAAATCAGCACATTAGCAGCCGAATCCCAAGAATTATTAGATGAATTTTTGGCATTTGCAAACCTTAATCAAATAGATAAAAATGAGCTTCAAGAGGTAGATTTATTTGAAATCATCACCGATGTGTGGAATGAAAAAAAGGATATGGTGAACACCACCAAAGCGCAATACAGCATTCGAGGCGATATGGAAATCATGGGCTATCAAGGACATCTTGCCGTACTTGTAGAACAATTAATTGATAATGCTTTAAAATTTAGGCATCCTAACAGAGACCCCTTCATCATTTTTGAAGGTAAAGAGGAAACTATGGATGAAAAGCCTTGCCATGTAGTTACAATATCAGACAATGGTATTGGCTTTGAACCAGAGTATGCACAGAAAGTGTTTTTAATGTTTCATAAGCTTAAGCATAAAAAAGACTATAGTGGTTTAGGAATTGGATTAGCCATTAGTCGAAAAATAGTAGAACTACATAAAGGCACTATCAGCGTTGAGAGTCAGCCCGATATAGGTTCAACATTTACAATTAAAATACCTATTTGATGTTATGTCAAATAAAAAACTTACTTTTGAGCCTTCAATCTTCACAAAAAACGTCAAAAACATTTAGAAAACTTTCAAAGTTCGAGACGTAACTTAAAATAAATGTTAACTGAACATGCCATATAAAAAAAAAACGAACTTAGTTGTTTTTGCAGACGATGATACAGACGACAGATTATTACTTCAAGAAGCATTTGAAGAAAACAATTTGAAGTGTACCCTCGATTTTGTAGAAGACGGTGTCGAATTGCTTGACTATTTGGAAAAAAATACAACGGTACCGTCTTTAATTCTTCTGGATATAAATATGCCGCGTAAAGATGGTAAGCAAATATTGAAGGAGATAAAATCGAGTCCCCAATGGCGACACATTCCCGTCATTATGTTTACAACCTCTAAATCGCCAGAGGATATTCGTAAATGTTATGATTTAGGTGCCAATTCTTTTATCGTCAAACCTTCTTCTTTTGAAAATTTATTGACTGTGACAAATATCATTGGTCAATATTGGATTGAGACAGTTTCCCTACACGATGGTAGTAATTCATACTGAGGGGGTATAATTTTTTGCGTCTATCACGTTAACTGCGAACGGGATACAAAAAATGGAGAAGGTAGTAAAGTTACTACACTTCTCCATTGACACTGAAAGTTCATCTGAAATCTCTAAAATTATATTTTATGAATGCCGTTTGTTTATCTTTTATGAGTTATCCTATTAGTTTAGTGATGCGCTTAAAAATATACGGCAAGACTTTAGGTAAAACTTTAGGTAAAGCGGCAAGTGCTATGGGCATAACCCAATACATCCATTTAATACGTCGCCGATCTTTTACAATGCTACCCGTAAGTGCATTAACGACAACTTTAGTAAGGTTAACATTTTTAACCGCAGAACGTACCAAATCAACAACCATACGAGTAGTGCTTATGTGGTCGTTTATATCGTGGAAGTTATAGAGTAGTGCCTCTTTTTGAGCTTCCATTTGTTTTTTTAAAACCATTTTGCGCTCCCGCACATCTTCAATGGTTGAGATATCATTGCTGTATTTCTTCTTCATTGTCTAAAGCATTAATGATGACAGCCGCCACTTTGCGTTCAATAATGGGTTTGACTAAAATAATAGCGAATACCATCAAGACCACATAGCCTATAGCGACCATAAAAAACCCCGTAGCTAAACTGCCCATAGATTCTCCGACATATATGGCTAATCCCAAACTCAAAAAGAAAATAATCAATCCTGAGAAAAAGGCAATGAACAGACCACTAATAATGCTTCCTGAAAACAAAGTCATTTTTTCAGCAATCACGAGACGGGCATATTCTGATATATTATCGAGATAATCTACCAAGAGCGACATAAAATGCTTAGGTTCTGGCTTTTTTTGAATTATCGTATCCATAGCGAAATGAATTATTAGATAAAAAAAACGGAGAAGGCAGGGGGGAAATATACTGCCTACTCCATTACGCACTAAAAGAAATTCTGAAATCTCTATTAAATAGCCCGCTGGAAGTCATTACTAAACGTTTTTACTTTCTTCGAAGCCATATCTGTAGTATCTTCTACTTTTTCTTTAACCTCTTCTACTTTATCTTCCGCCTTTGTCGAAATAGAATTCCACAAGCGTTTCCCCTCAGTTACTACTTTTGAAAGATAGCCATCTGCCGAATCTTCTATATCCTCAAGACCGTTTTCAGCTCTGTATTTAGCTTCTTTGAGGGCTTTTTTGCCCTCTCTAACGAGGTGGTCATAGTAGTATTCAGCATCATCGGTGGCATCTGACGCATCTTTTTTCATGTTTTTCCATGATTTTTTACCTGCCCGAATAGCTTTATCTATTTGGTCTTCAATGGCATTAGGAGAACCTATAAGGCGGCGGCGTGTTTTAGAGCCTTCAGAAGGAGCTAAAAGAATACCTAATGCAGAACCTATAATCGCTCCACCAGTTACCGCTAATAAGAGGTTTTTTGCACTGTTTTTCATAATTTACAATTTTATATGATGAAAAAATTTGAGAATAATAGAAATAGATTAAAAAAGTTTACCCAATCTAATAATTTTAAGCAAAAATAACGTGCCATTAAAATTTTTCTTTTCTTTTGTAGAAATTTGGGTACAAAATTCCCCGATTAGTGACTTTAGATGGAAAAATTACCCCCTCAGTAAAATAGAGTTTCTTAATTAACATTTTTGAGCAATACTAATTCATACTTTATAATCATATTTATGAATCTCACAAAGTAAATACAAGGAATTTGGTAGGCATGGTTTTTTTATATAACAATGTTTAACAATTAAGCAATCATGAAAAATCGCATATTAATAATTGAAGATGAAATGGAATTAAGTGGATTACTTAAAAGGTTTTTAATTAAAAGACACTATGACGTAATTTGCGCTGAAACCCTCACAAAAGCTATGCTGTTGTTACAATCGGACGCTTTTGATACCATAATCTTAGACAATAACTTACCAGATGGAAAAGGGGTTGATTTTATTCCTGTAATTAATCGTATTCAAAATAAACCTAAAATTATCGCCATGAGTGCTCTCGGAATCCGCGACGAGGCACTCAAAGCAGGTGCCTCATTTTATATTGAGAAACCTATATCTATGGTGTCTATTTATCAATTATTGAATAGTCATTAATGGATTAAAATCTTTGTTTTCGGTATTGTTATTTGTTTCTTAACCTCTTAAATTCTTCAATTCGATTTATGCTACGTTTCTTTAAGTAGGCATCTGAGAAGCAAAAAAAAACCTAAAACCAGTGAACAGATTACCAGAATTTATAGAATTAATTAAAGGATTGGATGAGCTAACTATTTCGTCAATAATTATCCTCATTTGAAAATGGTTTGCCTAAAATAATAGACTCAAATTAGTCATAACCCATGTTTTTATATTTTCACTTTTCGTTTTTCACTTCCCGCTTTTCGTTTTTCACTTTTCACTTAATTTACAATGCCTTAAACTAAAAAAGAGGCTGACTCCAAAACTAAATAAATAGTTTGTGAATCAGCCTCAACATTTGCCAAGTTAAGAATAGATAGATGAGAATAATACTATCCTATTATATATATATTTAAAGTTTGAAAGCTACTGACAATTGCCCGACCGAGTTTTTGGCATCACCTAAACTGGCTCTCGCGGCATCTGTGCGGGCGATATTGATGAATCCCATGCCATAACGCGCACCTAAATAAAGGTTATTGGACAATCGGAAATTAAGACCAAACAAGAGACCCGCATCAAAATTGTTGTAATTACTCTTGTTCAATTCAGTTATGACCAATGTGGATTCATTCTGAACCTTTGATTTCACATTCACTAAATATCCCAAATAAGGGCCTGCCTGTAAGTCAACACCATTTAACTTATAAGTAAAAGGTAAGTCGAGCTCAATGTAATTGAGGTTAAAATTATTGGTGGTGTTTGCTGAATATTTCACTGAAGACCCTTTAGTTGTTAAACTGAGTTCAGGAGAAAGATAAAGAGAGCCTGATAGCAGCCGGTCAGTGTAAACTCCGACGTGAAAACCCCATCTCGTTTTACGCTCGTCAAAGTTTTTAACCGAGAGATTACTGGCGTTCAATCCTGCGCGGATACCCACTTGTGCGTTAGAAGTGGTGGTTAGGAAAGCCAAGAATAGGCAGATAGACGCAACTTTTGCAATGAATTTCATCGTTTTTATGTTTTAAAATTTATTAAATTTATGTTTATAAATTATATGTTTCTGATACAATATATGGATGTTTATCCTTTAATTACCTGTTTGTGTGGTCGTTTTGGCTGCTTCTTGCTTCATCGTTTCGTTAGCATAGATAGCCAATTCTACCCGGCGATTTAGTTGTCGACCATTGTCGTTATCATTCTCAACTTTAGGCTCTGTTTCGCCTCGCCCTTGAATACTGAGACGTGATCCAGTGACGCCTACTGATTTAAGATAATCTGCTACAGAGGAAGCTCGCTTTTCCGATAAAGTCAAATTGTATGTATCAGTGCCTACATTGTCCGTATGACCAACAACCAAAATATTGGTATTGGGGTAGTCTTTTAAGCTTTCGGAGAGTTTCCGTAAAGATGCTTTATTGGATTCCCGTAAATCTGCTTTGCCATAGTCAAACAATAATTGGCTGTCAAAAGTCAGTTTTATGCCTTCTCCAACACGTTCAACGGCTACATCTTTGCCTAAATCTTTTTGCATTTTTGCCGCTTGCTTATCCATTTGATTGCCGACCACGGCACCAACTGCGCCACCAATCGTTGCGCCCAAAATAGCTCCCACGGCCGTGTTATCCGATTTTTTACCGATAAGACCCCCGATAACGGCACCCGCACCAGCCCCAATTGCTGCGCCTTTTTGTGTCTTATTTGTTTTACACGATGCTATCAATAAGCATAGGAACATCAGTGAGAACAGAAATGATTTTTTCATGATTTTTATAATTTTATAATATTAAGAATAATACTTCTTAACAATAGGCAAAATATATTCCATTGCTTTTTTAATCCTATGACAAGGAAATTTGTGAATTTTTTTACCCAATATGTGGTGTTTCTATCTCTAAAAGGACAATTATTGGCTGTGATATAGTTTGTTCTGAGAGAATTTATGTATTGCGACAATCACTCTCCATATTTTATGTAGATACTGAGGGGGTCATCATTTGCCCTTATTTTATGCATATTACAGTAAAAAGCCAAACTTTGACGCTTAGATTTCCTATCTCAACTTGAGCTTATTGGGGCAAAAACACCCCATTTGTTGCAATTTCATATCCTTTTTGCTACGAAACTAAAGTGGTATCCTTTTTTACTATTATTAAAGTAAGAGGTATCCTATTTATTTTAAAGAAATTAAGGAGTATGCTTCCAGAAACATAGTACATAACCAGCACTAAACAAGCATAAGACTGATACTATCCAATAATCGTCAAAACACATTGAATAGTTTCAGCTTTTACATACATAAAACAGGTAAGCAACAGCAGCCTGTTGTTGCTTACTGTTTTATTCTATATTTTATTAACAAATTAAAAAGCATGAATCATGAAAAATATAATTTTTGCCCTCGTCATATTTTCGCTATGCATCAGTTCAACTTATGTGAAAACGTCATATAATGCTGTAACTGGAAGTAATATTGATAAACGATTAGAATATTTAATGGGAGACTGGCAAAGCACTGGTTTTATAACAGATGCAGAAGGCTTCAATCAGTATATAGAAATCAATCAACATATTGCTGCAAAAGGCAATGAGCTTTTATTCACCGTTGACGGTATTAACCCCAATAATGGTTATCGCTATAAAACAACAAAAACAATATATTTTAATCCCCAAAAACAGTCTTGGTTCGTGAAGGGTAGGGTAAAAGACAGGTATTCTCTTAACAATAAGGTTTATATAACTGATGTCAATACCATTACTTATACCTTCTATGATGACGATAATAATTTGATGCGGTATTCCATCATAAAAGAGAATGACAATATGTTTGTCGAAAAAGAAGAGAAGTGGACTTCAAATGGTTGGGACAAAACGGCTTGGTTGAGAATGCAAAGAGCTGTAAAAGCATTGAGTATTGTTACGATGCCTAAAGGTGTTAAATCCTCACCTGTTACAGACCGACCCGTACATAAATAATAGTAAATACTTAGCTGATAGTTAAGTATTTACCAATAATATATTGAGTATATATAGAACCTATCTCTCTCTATGACATTTCAAAAAATCATAGAGCAGATATGGGTTCTAACTTTTTAATCACAATCCCCCCCTCAGTATTATACACTCATTTTCAAATGGTTTGTTTATAATAATGGAATCCAATCATTTTCAAATGATTTGTGTCCCTAAAATGTTCATAATACTTGTTTTTTATATTGGATTATTGAGGAATATGTAAGAATGAATGGGGCATTTAGGAGACGTTTTTTCTCATAATGGGTAATTTTGTCTACAATAATTTCAAAAATTAGCTGGCATCATTATTTAAAATGAATAGATATAACATATTACACATCAAATATTTTTTTTAATCTTATAAAAATCATTAAATATGAAAAAGATTCTTTTTGCCTCTATCCTTTCTATATGTTTTGTTTTAGTATCGTTTATGGCTTGTAACAACGAACCACCTAAAAGTGAGTTGGAAAAGAAATCAGAGAATTTAGGCGAAGCGGCAAAAGATTTCGGTAAAGAAGTCGGACGGTCAGCGGAACAGACAGGTGAAAACGTTAAGAGTGACGCTAAAGATATGAAAGAGGACTTAGCTAAAACCCGTGAACAACTTAAAAAAGATATTGACGAATCTATCGTACAAATCAATAATAAAATAGAAGAAACGGATAAAAAAATGGAGAAAGCTGCCAAAAAACAAAAAGAGGCATGGGCAGAAGAGAAAAAAGATTTGATAATAGCCCGCAATCGTCTTAAAGAAAATTTGAAAGAAGTGGGTCGTGATATGAAAGATGGCTGGAATGAATTTGCGGCGAATGTGAAACAAACGTTGAAAGACGTGGATGATAAGATTAAACAATAAACACATTACACATGAAAAAGCAATCATTTATCGTAAGGTCTATAATGATACTTAACCTCATTTTCTTATTGGGGATGTTGTTTGTCAGTTATCAGTCTTTTATGGGCTATATAAATGGTGTCACTATCAGTCAGATATCTGAAAAATACACTACTTTGTTTACACCTGCACCCCTTACATTTTCAATATGGGCTTTCATTTATGCAGGACTCTTTATGTATGTTATTTGGCAATTAAAATCAATTTTTTCTAAGAATATAGGTATAGAAGTATATCTTGTTACACGAAAAATCGGTGTTCTGTTTTTACTGTCATGCGTTTTTAACGTTTCATGGATGGTGGCAGGGCTTTTCGACAAGTTGTTTTTATCAACCATGTTTTTAATGGGCCTTTTATTTACACTTGTAGAAATTAATCGCCGCATAAGTTTTGAGTTAAAAGCTACTCCACAGCACTCTCGTTGGTATTTAAAAATACCTTTCGGGATGTATTTAGGATGGGTTTCTATAGCCATGATCAGTAATGTTGCTGCTTATTTGACTAAAATTGAGTGGAAAGGTTTCGGTCTCGACCCAAGATTTTGGCAAATGAGTATGGTGTTATTTGGTACACTCATCGCTTGTTGGAGTGTGACAAAATTAAATAACGTTGCATATGGCGTGGCTGTTTTATGGGCATTGGGCGGTATTTTAATGGTTCGCTTAGCGGATGCCATACCCTCCTTGTCTATGAATTTGCTCATTACACTTTGTGCTTTGGTGGTCTTATTTACTACCTTGAACCGCACTAAGTATTGGGCCATCTAAATAAGGTTTATAGTAATTTGTTCAATAATGCTGTCCGTTTTCAATGCTTACATTGAAAGCGGATTTTTTTTTAATAGGCAGAGCCTTACCTTTAGAGTCCCTTATTATTTCCCTTTACCATACCTAAATTTCAGCAATTGGGGGAAATATATCCACAGTTTTCGTCAAAAATAGATGTTAGAAGGGGTGAAAAAGGGGTGGCAAGGTTTTTTAACGGTTATATTGAATAATCATTAAATTATTATTTTAAAAACAAAGAAAAATGAAAAAAGTAATTGCAGTAATCCTCATGTTCGTTATGGCTATTGTTTCAACACAAAGCCTTCAAGCTCAGGCCAGTATACGTGGTGGTATTAATATCGCCAGTATGTCAGCTAATGCAACCGAAAACAACTACAAAGATTATGAGAACCAATCTATCATTGGCTTTCAAGTTGCTTTGGCTATGCCTCTTAAATTAAGTGACAATGTTGCTATTCAACCTGAAGTGGTTTTCATCCAAAAAGGTGGTAAATCACAGTACATCTCGGACGAAAACAACAAATACATTTCCACTTTTACGTCCAACTACATTGAAGTGCCAGTTTCCTTGAAATTGGGCTTAGGTAATACTTCTGGTGGCGGCATTGGTTTTTATGTCTTGGGTGGTCCTTATGTCGGTATAGCTTTAAATGGCAAGTACAAAAATGAGTTAACGGTGTTAGGAGTCTCTTCTACATCTAACAAAACAGTAGACTATACCGATGATTCAAACGCTGAAAAGCGCATTGATTGGGGTGTAAATGTCGGTGCAGGTTTGTCTTTGGGCAAAATGTATCTTGAAGGACGTTATGGTTTAGGTATTAACAACCTTCTCGATAGTGATGCTTCTAATGCCAATGACAATGCGCCTTATCGTCGCAATCGAGGTATCGGTTTGACATTGGGCGTTAATTTCTAAAAGCGTAATAAAAAACGATTCCCTTTGGGCTGTCTCAAAAATCTAAATCCATATATTTTAAGCAGGGTTTTGTCGTGACGGGGTGATAATTTATCGCTCCGTCACTTTTCGTTTAAGTGTATCCTTTCGCCTTTGTATCTTTACACCATAAAGTTTGAAAAGTATTTGCGTTCATCAAATCATCAAATATGAAAAACCAAATTCTGCTTTTATGCCTCCTCGTCTTTTCGTTGCCTGTTTTGGCACAAAAACCATCTATTGAACAAGTAAAACAAGCGATTCAAGACAAATGGACAACCGTCAACGGCAGTTTTGCCGTCGCTTTCAAGGATTTAAAAACGGGTCAAACGCTGTTTATCAATGAAAAAGAGAACTTTCATGCTGCCAGCACCATGAAAACGCCTGTGATGATTGAGGTTTATAAACAAGCCAAAGCAAGGAAATTGGCTATGAAAGACTCTATTCCTTTGAAAAATACCTTTAAAAGTATCGTTGACGGCAGCCCGTTCAGTTTAAATATTGCCGACGACAGTGCGGACAGTATGTATCAGAAAATAGGTCAAAAAATGACGATTTATGATATCACTTATCAGATGATTATCCGCAGCAGCAACTTGGCAACCAATGTGCTGATTGATTTGGTCAATGCCAAAAACGTCAACGCCACCATGCGGACTTTTGGCGCAAATGACATCCAAATACTGAGGGGTGTAGAAGACACCAAAGCCTTTAATGCAGGTCTGAACAACACTGTTACTGCCTACGATTTGATGTTGATTTTTGAAAAAATAGCCAAACACACAGCCGTGAACAAACGCGCATCAAAAGCCATGATTAAGATATTGACCGACCAGCATTTCAACTCGGTCATTCCCGCTAAATTGCCCAAAACGGTTGTTGTTGCCCACAAAACAGGTAGTATTACAGGTGTTCAGAACGATTCTGGCATAGTTTATTTGCCCGATGGTCGGCAATATGTCGTTGTTCTTTTGTCAAAAGGTTTGACGGATGTGAAAGCGGGTATTGCAGCGTTGGCAGATATTTCTGAAATACTGTATCAATATGTGGCTTTTTAGTTCAATAATCGACTTTATAAGTATGTGCCTTTAAATAATTGCTGTTTTGATTTTATACAACGGCATGATTATTAATGATTTATAAAATTAATCCACTATCCATTATCCATCTGAGTAGTAGTTTCCCAAATATTCATACCTTCGCCGCAGATTGTGGTTGTCACGCCCCAAAGCGCGACATTAAAAGGGAATTTGGTGAAAATCCAAGACTGTTCCCGCAGCTGTAAATTGGTTTTGGACTTTTTTATAAAGTCCATCAAACACTTTTTATCAACAAAGTCACTGTTTAAACCTCTTCTTACTGAGGGGTCGAAATGGGAAGACGATTAAAAAGCCAACAAGTCAGAAGACCTGCCAAAATCTCACGAATTCAAAACCTGCGGGAAAACAGGAAAGAAGTATGAGTTATGAGTTATAAATTATGAGTTATGCCGCTTTAGCATAACTCATAATTTATAACTCATACTTCCTTCCGCTTTCCTGTGGGTCAATAAGTTCGGGAAAAACTTATTTTATTCACCAATTTTACTTAATTTTTTATGAAAAACATCTTGTTTCGGGCAATCACACTTGCCCTTACCCTTCTTGTTGCTGCTTGCAACAAAGACACGAACACGACTGATGTTCAACCTTATCAAAACACCGTTTTTATCACACATGAAGGCGCATTTTCAGGTGGTACGGGTACTGTTAGTTCTTACAATCGCACTATTGGCGGTCTCAAAAATGACATTTTTGCGGCTGAAAACAAGGGCGCAGCGATTGGTAATATTTTGCAATCCATGTCTGTTGCCAACGGTAAGGCGTATTTGATGGTCAACAATGCCAATAAGTTGCTGGTAGTAGATGCCAACACCTTTAAGTTCCAAGATTCTATTGTTGGCACAACCTTACCGCGTTATTTCCTAAATATTGACGACAAAAAGGCTTTTGTCAGCGAATGGGGCAGCAATGGCGTGGTGGGTGCAGTCAAAGTATTGGATTTAACAACAAAAAAATTCACAAAAACCATCCTCACAGGCAAAGGTGCCGAGCGTTTGTTGCGGGTCGGGACGACTGTTTGGGTAGTCAATAATGGTGGTTTTGACAAAGACTCGACGGTGGCACTTATTGATGTGACTACGGAAAGCGTCACTTCAAAAATAAACGTGGGCGTTGCACCAAACAGCCTTGTTCAAGATGCTAATGGCGATGTGTGGGTCTTATGCGGAGGTGCGTGGGGCGCAGCGAATGGAAAATTGTTTCAAATTAAAAACAATATAGTTGTAGCGACTTTTAATGTGCCACAAGGTTCGAGTTCTTTGGTCGTTAACAGCACTAAGAATACGTTGTATTTTGTCGGGGGCAAGGCGATTTATCAAAAAGATTTAACTTCAACCATCCCCTCAGTATGGATTGACAAAGCAGCGACATCTGTCCCCTTTGCGTCATTGTATGGCTTAGGTATTGACCCAAAAACAAGCAATATTTTTTGTGCTGATGCTAAAGATTTTACGAAAGCAGGGGTGGTTTATGTGTTTAGCAGCACTAAAACGCTGCAAGATTCTTTGAAAACAGGAATTGCACCGAGTAATTTTTGGTTTCAATAATTGATTTTTGTACTCGTCAGACAAGCTTGAAGCTTAAAGTCCTGTCTATTTGTATGAATAGGGTAGGAGACTTTATATGCGAAGCTCAGGGAAAGCCGTATAATTTGAAAGAGCAATAATGTATAAAAGTTTTGTCTGACTACATCGAGGGTCATTTTCAAAAATGGATGGGGGCAAAATACAAATTTTGCCCCCCCTCAGTAAAAAGCTATATATTTTTGACATTTCTCCTTAATTTTGCCCTTCAATTAATTTTTAAACACATAGTCACGTAGGACACATAGCTTTAGTTCCTTACAGGATGACAAAAAAAACTATGTGTCCTATGTGACTATGTGTTAAACTAAAAAAAAACAGCTGTCCTGCAAACGGCGTCGTTTAACACATATGAAAAAAGTAAGCCTGCACAATCGGGTGGACAGAGAAGTATTGAAAAAACAGCTTCTCGAAAGTAAAGAATCCCGTACCACCATTTCATTTTACAAGTATCACCACATCGCTGACCCGCAAACCTTCCGCAATGAACTCTATCTGACGCTCGATAAAATCGGTACAAAAGGCAGAATCTATGTCGCTACTGAGGGGGTCAATGCACAGATTTCGATTCCAACTGCACAAGCCCAATTGTTCAAAGAAACGCTCTATGCGATGCCTTTTTTGAACGGTATTCGCTTGAACTATGCCGTTGATGATGATGGTAAGTCATTTTATAAACTCATCATCAAAGTCCGTCCTAAAATTGTTGCCGATGGTTTGGACGATTCGACTTTTGACCCTGCAGATACAGGTGTACACCTCAATGCCGAAGCCTTTAACCGTTTGACCGACGACCCCGATACGATTTTAGTGGATATGCGGAATCATTATGAGTCCGAAGTAGGCTATTTCAAAGGGGCTATTTTGCCAGAGGTAGAGACTTTCCGCGAGGAATTGGATATGGTGGAAGACATGTTGAAAGGCAACGAAGGCAAAAACCTTGTTATGTACTGTACAGGCGGCATCCGTTGCGAAAAGGCGAGTGCTTGGTTCAAGCACAAAGGTTTTAAGAATGTTTTTCAACTCGACGGCGGCATCATTCAGTACGCCCGACAAGCACGCGAAAAGGCTTTGCCCAATAAATTTATCGGGGTCAATTTCGTTTTTGATGAACGTTTGGGCGAGCGCATTTCAGAAGATATTGTCGCAACTTGTCATCAATGCGGTACGCCTTGCGATGCGCATAAAAACTGTGCAAACGATGCATGCCACTTGCTTTTTATCCAATGCCCGAACTGTGAAGCTGCGTATGAGTCTTGTTGTTCTGAAAAATGTCGGGGATTTACGCATTTGCCCAAGGAAGAACAGCTGGTTTTACGGAAAACGGCAGAGTTTAACGGATCGCGCTTTGGGAAAGGACGATATAAAGCGCATCATAATAGGGAGGGGTTGTTGAAATAAGTAGAAATAAGTAGCACCAACTTATAGTTGGCAAAAAACAAAAGGCAAAGAACGATAATCCGCTCTTTGCCTTTTGTTGTTTTGCCAATTGCAAGTTGGCGGATTCTAAAACCGCTGCATAATCACCCGATTACCGCCGCCACGCGAACCACTGCCACCCATCATTGGATTCAAATTATACGTAAACGTTAACATCGCATAACGACCCAAAGAACTGGTCACTTCATTCAAGATATAGTTCACATCTGCTGAACGATTGATGCCTGTGTTGCGGTTTAAGATGTCAAAAATGGCGAATTTCAATTCTCCTTTATTTTGTTTAAACATATATTTTGACAACGATGCGCCCCAAATCGGAATGCCGACAGTTGTACCAAAGGTTTGACCTGTGATGATAGAGTAATCGAAATCGGTACTCAATCTAAAGCCCAATGGCAAACGGTAGTTGGCTTCAACATCGTAAGTATAGTTGTAATACTGCTGATTTTGGTTCGTATTCAAGGAATAAGTCGTCCGATTGCTTTGAATACGTCCGTTAAAGTTCACATCAAATGAGTCTTTGATATTGACGCTCAGGCGCAAACCAAGGCTTACACCTGTCCGATTGGTCACGTTTTCAACCCCGTTTATAAAGGCGATGCCTTGTCCGACATTGGCATTTACCGTCGCATTCATCCTCAATATTTGCTTGTAAAAGGGCATACCAAAACCGAAGAATCCGAAGCCTTGTTTGTCGTTTTTAACATTTATAGGCGTTGTTTCACGACGGAAAGAGGCATCCACAGTCTGCATTGACGATATTTTGTTCGAGGTATAATTAAAATTAAAATTACCAAAAAACATGTGAAAATTGGACTGATTGAACCGATTGAAATTGACTGAAAAACGGTTGTTGTATTCAGGTCTTAAATTCGGATTACCCACATAAATATTCAAAGGGTCGGTATTGTCCCGAATGGGTTGCAATTGGTCAATTGAAGGCTCTCTGACGCTTGTTTCATAAGCAAAACGCATACTTTTGCCTTGCACAGGGTTGTAATCGAAGCGCAGATTTGGTAATACAAAATTGTAATGAACAGGGTCAAAAGTCGTTCCGCGGGAGATAAACTCACCTTTTAAAGTCGAATATTGGTACTGTAAACCCGTCGCCAAATTCCATTCCTTCCGATTGATGCGGTAGGTCAAACCTGTCTTATTGAAGATATAATCGTTGATGTATTTATTGCTCAAAGTCGCATTATACTTACTTTCTCCATTTTTTAAGTCATATACTTCGCGGTCAGCATTGTTAGATGTTGTTGAAAAATTGTAATTCGCTTCTAAATATTGCCGATTGCCCAGCGGCTCAGTGAATGAAACCGTTGCGCCATAGTTGTCGCGCTTATTAATGCGGTCGTCACTTTGGTTGATAGAATCAATTTTGGTTGTACCTGTTGAACCAAAATTAAAATACTTATTTTCTGAATTTAAGATGCCGTTACGATCGCTTTGGTTGACATTATAAAAGATATTGGTTGACAAAGTGCGTCCTTTTTTCTCAAAACGGCGGCGCAACAAGAGGCTGTTCTGCATACTCAAACCAGACCCCTCAGTATTGTTGGCTTGGTTACTACGCGTTTGAGGGGTATCATCACTCTTAAGGTTATCCGTCAAGGATGTTGAATTTGAAAAGTTTTTTGTAGCCGACAAAACAGATGTGAGTTTCAAAGACGTAAACGTGTCAATCTTTTGGTCGAGCGTAATATTCACCCGATGGTTTTGGTTTTGAGTCCTCGAATCTGACTCTGTATGCGTCTTGAAAGTGCCATTTGTCAAGAAGTTTTCGCGGTCAGAAATTTTGGTTTGATTATTAATCACATCATTGTAAAAATAACTAAGATTCAATTCTGTCTTAGGTGAAAACTGATTGTTGAAGTTCAAGCCACCCGACAAAGCCGATTGTAAACCTTTGTTATTACCAAAATCAAGCGGTACAGTTTGTGAACCATTCCCACCACCACCTTGTTGGATTCTGATGCCGCCGCCACCGCCGCCGCCACGTTGTGTTGAACCCGTAAAACCTAAGTAATCGTCAACAGAGAAGCCTGTTTTATTGATATTATTGCCTAAACCCAACAAAGATATTTGTTGCGTTTTGGAAAATTTATTGATAGAGAACTTACCGATATAACGGGCATCTGCCACATCTTTTGCCGCACCACCGCCTGCCATGACATTGCCAAAAGTGCCTTTTGAATAATCTGCTTTGAGGGTCAAGTCAATTGTTTTTTCACGTTCACCGTCATCAATGCCTGAAAAATCGCTTTGGTCGCTTTTTTTATCATAGACTTTTACCTTATCAATGGCACCAGCAGGTAGGTTTTGTAAAGCCACTTTAGGATCTTTGCCAAAAAACTTTTTGCCATTGACATATACCTGTTTCACGGTTTCGCCCATGGCTGTCACTGTGCCGTCTTTGGCAACTTCTACGCCAGGGAGTTTCTTAATCAAATCCTCTGCTACGGCATTGGGTTGCACTTTGAAAGAAGAGGCATTAAACTCTGTCGTGTCGCCATTGATTTTCACAGGGTCTTTATAGCCTGTTACAGTTGCTGCATCGAGCAATTTACTGAGGGGTGTCATACGAATACCGCCAATATCCACGATACCTGTATCATCGGGTTTAACGTCTTTTTTGATGTCTTGAAAATACGGCTCATAGCCGACAAAAGTAACTTTTAGGAGATAATCTGCCGAAGGCGAAACGCTTTTCAAGGTAAAAACGCCTTTATCGGTCGTGCGACTAAACGAGGCAAGCGACGAATCGGCAGCGGAAAGCAATAATACAGTTGCATTTTGCATACCTTTTCCAGCACTGTCCACGACAGTACCCGTTATCGCAAATTTTTGAGCAGATATTTGGGTAAACCCAAAACACCAAATAAAAGTGAAGACCGTAAATAGCTTTTTCATTTCGTAAAATTATAGATTGTTGATGTTGGTGACTGAATTAAGCACACAAGTTAGCCATAAAGCATTTCTACTATTTGAACTTGAAGACAAAAGTACGGAATGTGGCGACGATAAGCCGTTAATCGAAGTTGATGGATTGTTAATTTAGGTTAAACTATTAAGATGATGTAATTGTTGTGCTATAAATTATGCTTAATATTGGACGATTATTACCGTAAAATTCAAAAATGTAAAACTCTATTCGATGTCAAAACTATCAACAAACAGCCAATTTTTAGATTTTTCAGATTACGGGCGACCCGCAGCTTGTTGGGTTGTTCGGCAGCTCGAACCCACAGCTACTACACCTATACATGTAACTTTTGCTTTTGCCGTTTCAGGTTTACTGGCTATTGCCTGTATGTTGAATCATTATTATTGGGCAGCTGGTTTCTTTTTAATTATAAAATCTATACTCGATGCGGCTGATGGTGAATTATCAAGGGTTAAAAATACACCTTCGTATGCTGGACGTTATTTGGATTCCAATTTTGATATTATCCTCAATCTGCTGTTACTCTTAACGATTCGTTTTATTACTGAGGGGCCTTGGTTTTATACCTTTTTTTCTTTTTTTTGTATTCAATTGCAAGGAACGCTTTACAATTACTACTACGTTATTATTAGATATAAAGATAAAGGAGGGGATAAAACAAGTCGCATTATTGAAGATAAAACACCCAAAGCCTTTGAAAACGAAAATCAAACAACTGTCGGTGTTTTGTTCTTTTTTTATAAACTTTTATACGGCGTTTTTGATATAATCATCTATCAATTGGATAAAAAAGCCGTTCATGCCCAGCGTTTTCCTAATTGGTTTATGAGTCTTATTTCCATTTATGGACTGGGTTTTCAGCTTTTGATTATATCGGCTATGTTGGCTTTAGGTTGGGTGGATTATATAATTCCGTTTTTTATTTATTATACTCTGTTATTGATTGTTTTTATAATCATTAGAAAGCGTTTTGTTCATTAACAAAATGGCACAATTAATAGAAATACTGAGGGGGTCGTAAAAACGTACCGTTATGACGCTGCTGCGAAATAAAAATTGAGTTCTATTCATCACTTAATCGTTATCGTCTTCTTTTGCGTCGTATAAGCCGAAAAATAACCTAAGATAGCCCCATTCAAATTCGTTACAGGGTTTGTCGGCGTTGCTGAATCGCTGTTGGGTCCGCCGCTGCCTTCTGCCATAGAGGTAAAATATAAGTAATTGGGTGCATCAATACAGCGCATTTCAAGCGTGACAGTATCGCCGATTTTAATTTCGTCGTCGTCACCACCGCCGCCAAATAAAGGTCTGCCGTTCAGTTCACCGTCGCTTAACTCATCGTTAAAGGTAAAGATGTTTTTCTTCACTTTACCATTGACGGATAGGATAAAACGGTAATTGTCGCCTATACCTTTGGGGTCGATGTAGCGCGGAATAAGTGAAATTTGTGTATTACCAAAAAACGATTGTTTCAAGGTTGAAATACTGTCTAAATTGACTTTGCGCGGTATCGTAGATGTCGCAGTAATTGTTTTTCCACCCGTAAGAATCGTCAAATCGTAGGTATTGCCTACTTTTCCCACGAGTTTTGACCCTTGATACAGCCCTGCGCTTGTTTCTTTGAGTGTATCCATCTCGCCTGTTGTCCGATTTTTGATAACAACAACGGCACTACTGACGGCGGGAAACGTATTAGTGGCAGTAAAATTAACGGTCTTAGACAGTTGAACGGTTGCCTTGTCCGTTGGGTCATCTGAAAGGCGGGCATCCACGACAATTTGCGGGTCGGCAGTGTTCAAATCGAGTTCGATGATTTTTGTGCAACTGCTAAACGTCAGCGCAGCAAGCATGATAAAGCCACTTAATATTTTTGATAACTGTTTCATTGTCAAATATTTAAATTAATTTTATTGATAGATAGATTTGGGTATTATCTTACGCTTATCACATAGTTACATTAGGCTGTTTTACAGAGAAAGCATAGAAATTTCACCTCAAAAAACTATGTTTTCTCTGTAAAACAGCCTACTGCAACTATGTGATAAGAACTAAAACTTAAAATTATAAGACACCGATGGAATCCATTTAAACAAAGACGTTTGTTCTATCTCTGTTTTCGTGGGGTCAGTTTTACTTTCTTTGAATGCAATGGTGTAAGCGTTTTCCCGACCATAGGCATTATAGATACTGAATGCCAATTCAGATGACCAATACTTTCTCTTCTTCAATTGCCAAGTGGCACTCAAATCAAGACGATGATAAGCAGGCATTCGGTAGCCGTTACGCTCGGTATAGTACCATAAAATCTGGTCTGCTGCTGTATATTTACCACTTGGAAACGTCACGGCATTGCCTGTTTGATACACCCAAGTGCCTGCAAATGTCCATTTAGGATTTAACTGATAAATACCAACCAGAGCGATGTCGTGCGTCTTATCTTGACGTGCTGCGTACCAATTACCTTTGTTGACACCAGCAATTTGGCGTTCTGTCCGTGCCAAAGTGTAGGCAATCCAACCTGTAAACTTACCTGATTTCTTTTTCAACAACAATTCTAAACCATACGCCCGCCCTTTGCCGAATAACAACTCGGTTTCGACGACATCATTGATTCTTAAATCAGCACCATCGCGGTAATCTACTTGGTTTTGCATGGTTTTGTAGTAGGTTTCGGCACTAAACTCATATTTATTGTCAGCAAAATTCTGGAAATAACCAATGGATACTTGGTCTGCAATCTCTGGTTTGATAAAATTACTGGATGAAACCCATCTATCAGTCGGACTTGAAGTCGTCGAATTGCTCAACAAGTGCATATTTTGTGTGTTCCGTGCATAAGCTGCTTTGATGGATACTGAGGGGTTCAAAATATACGACAACGACACGCGCGGCTCGGGGTACAAATAGGTTTTCACTACTTCGCCCGAAGCATACTTTAAAGTATCTAAGATATTGCCTTTTGCATCAATATTATAGTAGTCGCTGCCGCCCAAAACATTGAACATAGAAAGGCGCAAACCATAGTTGAGACTCCAATGTTCCCCCAGTTCCTGCTCATTACCTGCATAGAGTGCAGATTCCAACGATTTGCGTTTTTGCAAATTGCCAATATTGATGCCTGTGCCGTCCGTACTGGCGTTTGTAACGTTGCCGGGCGTGACGGTGTGATGTATGACATTGACACCAAACCGCCATGAATTAGAGGGATTGGGGAAAAATTGAAATTCTTGTTTCAAATTCCAATCTTCAATTTGTGAAGTAATTCTAAAATCTGTTGCACCCGAAGCAATGCGTATTTGGTAGTCGTAATTGCTGTAAATGAGTGAGGTATTGGAGAAGGTTTTGGCATTCCAAACGTGATTCCAACGAGCTGTACCTGTTGTATTGCCCCAATTAATGCCAAATTGACTGCCAAAACCCAATTTATCACGTCCAAAATACCCCGACAAAAACAAACGGTCATTGGCTGAAAGCTTGTAATTGACCTTCGCATTGAGGTCATAGAAATACAAGGTGTTGTTGTTGATGGTTGAATCGGGGGACAATTTTAAAAACAAATCGGCATACGTGCGCCGACCTGTAACGAGGAACGACGACTTGTCTTTTTGAATCGGGCCTTCAAGATTGAGCTTTGAAGAAATCAAACCAATGCCGCCTGAACCGCCAAAATTCTGATTGTTGCCTTCATTCATCTTAATGTCCAAAACCGACGACAAACGCCCGCCATACTGAGGGGGTGCATTGCCTTTCAAAAGCGTGGCATCTTTAATCGCATCAGAGTTAAACGTCGAGAAAAAGCCCAAAAGATGGTTGGCATTGTAAACAGGTGCTTCGTCAAGAAGTATTAAGTTTTGGTCAACGGCACCGCCACGAACGAAAAAACCACTTTGCCCTTCACCCGCCGACTTAACGCCAGGCAAAAGCTGTATCGTTTTCAAAATATCTTTTTCACCAAAAAGGACGGGGATATTCGCTACGTCTTTGATGTCAATGCGCTCAACGCCCATCTGTGCGGTGCGAATATTTTCATCTGCTTTGCGCGCCGACACGACGACTTCATCTAATTGTTTGGCTGTTTCACCAATCGGCACGTCCAATTTTTGGTTTTTATCCAACACCAACACACGTTCTACTTGTGTATAGCCGATAAAATCAATGAGCAAGGTGTAAGTGCCTTTGTCGAGTGTCAAAGAGAAGAAGCCGTATTCATTTGTGATCGTACCAACCGATGGTTTTTCTTTCAAACGGATGCTGGCACCAATGAGTTCTTCGCCCGTTCGCCCGTCTTTGACTGAGCCACTGACCGTAAATTTGTCTTGAGCTAACAGGAGACAGACCAATAGCGTAAATACGAGACTTAATGGAATTTTTTTAATCATAATAATGTAGTTGATTCCTCTTTAAACGTGTTAAACATTGCCCAAAGAACGTTTGAGCAGCCTTCTTGTTCAGGATTTACTACCAATTGGTTATTTTTAGCTATGAATGGTTGGATTGAGACGACTTTACACAAGCCTTTTACTTGAATAACAATAACATTTATGTATAAATAAAATGCTGTTTCGTTACAACTCTTATGCATAGGATTGTACCTTGTCAGTCTTTTCTGAAATAGTCCTTGCAAACTGTTTTTAAGCATGACTTGTTTTTTAAATATCTAAAATAACAAAATTCTTGCTCTTAAATAAATGGTTTGTGGCTCGAAAAATGCTTTCTTAATCTTTTCAATCACATAATATTTCTTAATTTTTTTAATTATTTCAAATATGAAGACAATTGTGTTCGCCCTTGGGGTGACCTTTTTGAGTTTTTTATCGGTTTCGACCCTTTCTGCTCAAAAATCTTTTGAGTGGGATTACTACAAAGTCTCTATTGAACTGCCCGATGACTTCAAAGTCGTGAAAAACACTGACAATGAATTTGAATGCGATGGCGACGGCATGAGCCTCATTATGTACGTCTTTGATGATGGCGATGTCACGCTCAAAGATATGAACAAAGCCACGCGTAAATTGGGTCGTGAAATGAAATTTGAACTAAAAGATGAGCATTACGAACTGGATTACAATGGTTTCAAAGGGGAGTATATTTTAGGTTACAAAGACGGCATCCAAGTCATGGTTGCAGGATTGATTAATCCTAAAAATGCGACCAATTTTTTCATCGTCATCATCTTTGAAGATGGTGACGACCAAGCGGAAACAGATGGCGTGGCTATTTTGAACAGTTTGGAGAATATTAAATAGAAGCATTTTACCCTTATCGAGATGATACGAAAGGCTGCTTTTGCGAAGGCAGCCTTTTCTGTTTCCTCTTCAAAACCCCACACTCAACGCCAATCGAACCATCCGCTTCGGATTCGGATAAAAACGAATGACTTGATAATCGGTATTGAACACATTAGTCATTTGCAAACGGATGTCTATTTTTATTCTTTTTACTGAGGGGGTCAATCCCAACGTCGCATCAGCCAAAGTAAACGGATTCGTCCAAGTCGTCTTATCCGAAGTACCAAACCGACGACTCGAAGCCATTTGCGACCAAGCTAAATAACCATGACGATACATCAACCAAGCACTCACCCCGACATTATGGGCAGGTACAAACAGCTGCACGCCACCATTGCCATCTGTGGCGCGGACATATTGGTATTGTGCATTGATTTTGTAAGAAAATGCTTGAAAAGAGCCTTGAAAACGCATCCAAGTCTCAATTCCCCGAGATACAAAGCGGTTGATATTCGTGGGTCGCCATCGTCCATCGGTTTGTGGTTGCCATACAATGCGGTTAGACATTTCAATATCAAACGCCGTAAGATGTGCTTGAAAAGAACGGTGTGCGCTGTGGCTTTTGTAGCTGATACCGACCTCTTTTGACCAGCCTTGTTCGGTCTCTAAATAGGGGTTGCCCAATCCTGACCAGTATAAATCATTGAAAGTTGGCACATTGAAGTTGCGGGATAATGACCCCCTCAGTATTAATGATGAATAATGAATGATGAATGATGAAGTGGGAGTCGTAAGCTGCTCATTGTTAACTGTTGCCTGTTGCCTGTTGCCTGTCGCCCATAATTTTTTCTCGAAGCCGAATGAAAAAGTGGTGGGTTGCAGTTTGTTCAAGTATTCTTGACGGATATTGGCGGTTAAGGTAATGAATTTTGTTGTTATGGCATCGTTGACAAACAACGCCAAGCGGGAACGTTGATGATTATCATTATAATTACTGTTATCCGACTGGTCAAAAGTGGTGTTAAAACCTGTGCGAAGGGTGTGTTTCGATGAAAAATTATAGTTCCATTCCGCTTCACCGATGTAAGAACCGATATTGTTTTGACTGTTTAGGACAATATCAGAATTGTAATGATTTTTATCAAAAACAAACGCCCCACGCACCTTAAAGTAAGATTTTTGAAAATAATGCGTCCATTCTGCTACACCTCTTCGAGCGGAATCGCTGTACACCGCATTATCATTTCGGGCGGTCATGGTCGGTGTGATGTCTCTTTGATTTTGGCTTTGCCAAAAATTAACCTTTAAAAAGTCTTTTGCCGTTAATTCAGCGAATACATGAGCGGTGATATTCAACAAATCATAAGCGGCATGTGTGGCGTGTTGCAGTGGCTGTCCTATTTCAGCGGTGTTTCTAAACAAAAAATTATTTTTAGCCGCTTGATGGGCGATACGCAGCGAGCCACCTATCTTTTTTTTATAAAAACCCAACTCTGCTTGTTCATTTTGGAAGCCATAACTGCCCAAACCGTAGCCGATTTGTCCATGAAAACCTTGTGTTTTCGGTTTTTCATTGTCCAAATACACCACGCCGCCAATCGCACCCGAGCCAAATAGAGCGGAATGGCCGCCCAACTTCACATCAATCCGTTGCGTCGAGCCGACATCCAACAAAGCCATGTCGTTCAAGCCATTCAAAGGGTTTTGAATATTAATACCATTCCACAAAACGGCTGTGTGATTCGCTGCCATACCCCGCACCGCGACGCTCGCCAAACCTGTGCCGTAGGTTCTGATACTGAGGGGGGTCTCCGCTTGTAAATAATCGGATAGATGTTGATTTTTATACAAATTTAAGGTCAAACTGTCACTTTGCAACCTTGTTTGACCGATAGAAAAGATATTTAAACGCTGGGCAGTGACTTCTGCGCTGGGCAGTTGCTTTGTGGTGTCGGTTTGCGCATGCAAAGAAAAGCCAAAAAGTAAAACAAGAAGATTTAGGCATTTTTTAAAAATATCTAAATTTGTATTCCTATCATTCATGTGCATTTTTATTTATTTAAAAGTGTATTATTTTTGTCTTCATACTTAAAATGTATTATTGAGCCATAAAAATCCTTAATCAGTTTTCAAAAAATAATTATTTATAAAATCAAAACCATGCAAAACCAACAACTCTACACCACCCTCAATAACGGCGTAATAATACCGCTTTTGGGCTTAGGCGTTTATGATATGTATAAAAAAGAAGCAGAACAAGCCGTTTTATGGGCTTTGGAAACGGGCTATCGGCTCATTGATACAGCAACGATGTACTTGAATGAAACCGAAATTGGCAATGCCGTTCGTCAAAGCGGCATTGACAGAAAAGATATTTTTATAACGACCAAAGTCCACGATAACGACCAAGGTTTTGACAAAACTTTAAAGGCATTTGACGTAAGTTTGAGAAAGCTCAATTGCGATTATATTGATCTTTATCTCATTCACTGGCCTTTAAAAGCAATGCGCAAAGAGACTTGGCTGGCTTTGGAACGACTTTATACTGAGGGAGCGATTAGAGCGATTGGCGTAGCAAATTATTTAGTCCCTTTCTTGAATGAATTAGAGGCAAATGCGCACATCGTTCCTGCGGTCAATCAAGTGGAATTCAGCCCGTATTTGTACCTAAAAGATTTGAAAACACATTGTAATGAAAAGAAAATCCAATTACAAGCCTATACGCCTTTGGTGCGCGGACAAAAATTGAACGACCCGAAATTGATGGCAATCGCAAAGAAATATGGTAAAACTTCGGCTCAAATCATCCTTCGATGGGCATTGCAACACGGTGTTTCGACCATCCCCAAATCAGCTAATTTGAAGCGCATTAAAGAGAATTTTGACGTCTTTGACTTCACTATCAGTGAAATGGACATGAATACGATGGATGGTTTTAATGAAAATTTGCGCGTTGTGGAAGACCCGATGGATTGGTGGTAGCACTTATAATCCCATCCGTTCATATAACCATTTCAACTTAGTGGTATAATGTTTTTCAGGTAAAGCATGACCACTTTGCGGATATAATTGGAAGGATTTATCTGTCGAAGACAAATTATTATACGCTGCAAAATTTATCGCCCCTGGGCATGTATCATCAAATAACCCGACACCCATAAAAACAGGACACTTTACTGAGGGGGCTAAATTTTTGATGTCAATATAGTCCAAAGTCTTCAAAATCGTCTCCATTTTACGGAAATGTGTAAGAGAATACAACTTAAACTCATCGGAGGGCCAACGAACGATGTCGAAATAATGTCTAAAATCGCTTAAAAACGGCACATCTGCCAAACAAAATTTGATGCGGTCGTCGAGCGCCGCCGTTGCGATACTCAACGCACCGCCTTGACTGGTGCCTTCAACAACGATGCGGTTTGAATCTACTTCTTCACGACTGGCTAAAAAATCAACTGCGCGGATACAATCCATAAATGCCCCACGATAAATGTATTTTTCAGGGTCGTTAATGCCAGATATTAAATAGCCGGGAAAGCCCGGATTGACATCGTCGCGGCTATTGCCATGACCTCGGATGTTCAAGAAAAATTGTGCAAACTGTTGATTATCAACGTCAAATGGTAACATGACCGACGAATAGCCTTGTACGTGAAGCATGGCAGGTAGGTTCTTTTTTCCTTTTGGCATCGCATAGTAGCCACGCACCCGCACGTTATCCAATGAGTGCATTTCAACTTCAAAAACATCGGTTTTTTTGGTCGCATACTGAGGGGTCGGTGTGAGCTTAAATTCAGGGGCAATAGAGTCGAGTTGCACCCGTGCATTGAGCCAATATTGTTGGAAATCTTCGGGCAGGGTAGGGGCTGAAACCGCTTTGGTGGGTTCATAGGCAAAACCACATTTTTGAGTCAATTTATTGCCTCTACTGTCATCAAAAACGCAATAAGCGATGTAAAAACCGACTTCGTTGATGTCAAATTTTATGGTTGGTATAGTAACCGTTTGACCTTTTTTAACCGCTACTTTTTCAGTCTGTGAAGCCACCTCTTCGCCTGTAAAACGTTTAATGTCAATAGTTAACGTGCCGCTTAAGTTTTCATCTGCACCATTTTTGAGTTTAATATTTATGCCGACAGGCTTCTCTGCATCGAAGGCATTGGAGGGTTCATTGTTTTCAACTTTAATATCAAAAAGCTGTTTCCATGTAACGGGTTCGAGTTGATATTCACCTGCATATAGGCCACCACCACCACCTGAATCGTGAACACGAATAGCTATCGTGTTTTGTCTTTTCCAATTTATGAGTTTTTTTGGAATGAAATAAACCCTATCAACGTCCCAAGCGGATTCTGGAAAAGGGGGCATTTTGCCTGTTGCACCGATTTTTACGCCATTAAAAAAAGTCTCGTCAGCATCATCAATTTTCCCTAAACGGATAACCAATGAGCCTTTGCGCCTAACAGCTCTACGCATGGGTCGAGAATCCAAAATGATTGTTTTTCGATACCAACCAAAGCCGTCATAACCCGACTGCACGGCTTCCCAAGGTTTTGCGACTTCAATAGGCTGCCAATTTGAGTCATTATACTGAGGGGTAGCCCACGTGCTGTCGTCTCCTTTTTTAAATTTCCAATCGCCGATTGTAATGTCAATCGGTTGTGCTTCAATTCTATTTAAACCAAAAAAAGAGTAGAAAAAATTGAGAATCGCAGTCAACATCAGGGACAGGATTTTGAAACGCATTGTTTAATAATTTTCGGCAAAACTATTAAAAAGTGAAAAGTTATAAGCGAAAAGTGAAAAATACTGCTCTGTTATTTTTCACTTTTCACTTATACTTTTTACTTAACAACTTTTCCGTTTCAACTTGCTATGCCACCTGATAGATTATAAACATCTGTAAAATCCATGTTTGTCAATGTGTTGTGACCATAAACTCGCGCAATTTTTGTTCTATCTGCACCGCAGACAAAACGCCCGACTGTCGCCATTTCGCTTCGCCATTTTGGAAAATAATCATCGTTGGCACGGAGCGAATTTGCAGCTGTTCGGATATGGCTTCATTGACATCTACGTCAATTTTAACGATTTTAGCATCGTCGCCAATTTTGTTTTTGACTTCTTTTAAGATCGGTGCAAGGGCTTTGCAAGGGCCACACCATTCTGCGGAAAAGTCAACGAGAACGGGTTTTTCTGATTTGATAAGTTCAATGAAGGAAACTGACATGATATTTATTGTTTTTACTTTAAAATAAAAGTATGAACATCTATTCATTTAAAAAAGTTCATGAAAGAGTATTTTTAAAAAAAATGTACACTACAGTTTGCGTCAAGTTTTAAACTTGACGCAACTTGTAGCGTTGACTACCTAATCGGCATCAAAACCGCATTGGAAAATAAGAACTTTCCTTGATACCAAAACGCCCGATACAAGGGATTGTCCACCATATACACTACCGAACCGCGCCGCATAGACTGCACAGCAAAGACCGAAGTACCTTTAAGCTGTGTTTTCAAACGGTAACCAATAAAGCCGAGTGGTTTGAATTTATCGTCAATATAACCCACATTATGGGCATTTTTCAAGGGCTGATAAGTGGTATTACTTGTTTTTAATGAAAAATAATACTCTGGCAGACCATACCCTAATGGATGCGTATTGTCAATCACTGTTTTATAAATAGCACCTGGAATGCCATCGCTCAAACCATCGCGCTCATATTCGTCGAAGTGCATAAAACGACGTTTGAGGTCTTCCGTTTCAGATGACAATTCAGCCGTTTCTTTTTCTTTTTTGGACGTAAATTTTGTGAGTTCAAATCCTTTTTTGTCTTCAAAAGCATTTAAGGCTTCGCCAATGAGAATCAAACGACCCCCTTCACTTATCCATGTTTTGAGTTTATCTAATTTACCTGAATCGAGGTTTGAATAACCGCCATCTGTCATACATAAAACATTGAAATTGCTTATTTTAATGCGGTTTAAATCTGTTAATTTCACTTGTGTTACGGGTATATTCAAGTCTTGTTCAAAGTAATACCACATCTGTCCATAACTGTTATTGTCCACATCATCGTCAAAAATGATGGCGACATTGGGTTTTGTCAACAAATCAAATTTGCCTGAACCGAAGTCTGAACCAGCGTCGGCAAAACCCGTCGAAACCGATGCCAAGTCTTGGTCATTGAGCAAAGCCGCCGCCGTTATTTCCCTATCAAAACGCTCTTTTACTGAGGGATTGTCACCGCGTGTGATGATGAGTGTACCCCGCGCAAACTTTTTACCTTCAATCTCAAAAGGCTCACTGGCCGTCCGTATTCTGATACCTTTTTGAAGTAAACTTGCTGCAAATCGAGCGTTGTTTAAACCTGTCCATGTCGCGATATAAGCATAGGGTTTGGCATCTGGTTTTTGAATTAAAGGAAAAGTCTTATTCATAAAGTCTTGACTGACATCTATTTTATCTTTAGTGGCGTATGTTTCTAAGCCAAAAGCATGAGGCAATGACCAAGCCGTAATGTCATACGTTGCCGAATCCACCAATTCTGATTCAGGGTCAAAAAGGATTTGCGTCAAAACGGAAAGCGGTTGGTAAGCTGAAATGACCAAATCATCCTCCGAAATACTGAGGGGGGCATTTGGCTTTGCTGTTGTATATTCAAAAGCTGTGGTTGAGCGGTTGCCTTTGATACGACCATATTTGATGCGGTGTTTGTCCAATAATTCCGTCAATGCCTTAACTTTGTTGCGTGGATTTGAGCCTTTGACGATGTATGTTTTATACTGCCCAGGCGGATTGGAAGCTGATTTTTTGAAGAAATCTTCAAAATTTTGGCATAAACGCATGGCATTGGTGGATGAAATTTCAATCGTTGACAATGCCGTTGTGAGGTGGTGCGCAATGCGGTCTTTCAGCGTCAACACATTGCCGCTTTCAGTCATAATAGCGCGACCTGCACCAATACCGCCTTGTTCATAGGTCATGCCCACAGCCCCGTTATAGGTCGGATAGGTGTCGCCATAACTCGGATAAAAGAGGTCAAATGTTTCTTTTGTAAAATACAACCACCCCTCTTTGTCGAAGTATTTTGCATGGTTTTTACCAATTTCTACTTGAAAATCGCGCTGAAAAGGCGTAATATACTTGTGATATGGTTGGGCAGCAGGTGCGAAATAGTAGGGTGCATTGTAACCCATTTCATGAAAATCAGGCACAACATGGGGCATCCAATCCTTATAAACGGTCATGCGTTGCTGAGATTCAATTTGCGTCAACCACGCCCAGTCTCTATTAAGGTCAAAATAATAGTGATTGACCCGCCCACCGGGCCAAGGCTCACGATGTTCGCGGGCATCAGGTGATGTATTCGGTACTTTGTCTGAAGCGTTGTTATTCCAATGCGTATAACGATGATAACCGTCGGGATTGACGCAAGGGTCAATGATAACGACTGTATTCTTCAACCATTCTTTTGTATCTAAACGGTTGGGATTCAAAAGGTTGTAGAGAACAGAAACAGAAGATTCACTGCTGGCAGGTTCATTGCCATGCACATTCATTGAAAGCCAAACGATAGTGATATTGGCTACTGAGGGGTCTGCTTTGCCTCCTTCAATGCCCGCCCGTGCGAGGTTGTTAAGCCTAATTTTCTCCAAATTTGCCAAATTTTCTTTTGACGAAACGATGGCATATAGCAACGGACGCATCTGGTTCGTTTTGCCATATTCTTTAAGCTGAATGAAGTCAGAATTGGCGGCAGCATGTCGAAAATAGTCCACCGTCAAATTGTGCGGCGTGAATTGCTCACCATATTTATGCGGCATAAATTCTTCAGGAGACAATAATTTTTGTGCCAAAAGACTGTCCGTAGGCAACACAAAAGCAACACAAATTGTAAACAAGACTAACTGCTTGATGAATGGTTTCATATACATTGGTTTGAACGTTTGTTAAAAAAGAAAAGGTATGAAAGGGAATAATGAATGATAATTGATGGATTTGCAAATCGTTGGTTTCAAAACGGTTCTACAAAATAAAATTTGACAATCTATTTTTTCACTCTCCCAAAGTAAGTGCGATGTTAATAGAAATCTGAGAGAAATTGAGCATATTCATCTTAATTTAGATAAAAAACAAAAGATGAATTGGTGAATTGGTTATTGGTGAATTGGAACTATATACTTTGTGGTACAACAGGTTTCCATTGCCTCCATCTTTAGATGAAGAGCAAAATAGGCAGAAATTATCTCGGCTTTAGACAAAAATAAGTTGCTTTTTGGCTAAAGCCGAAAGAGGTTACCTTTTTTTACAGTTCTCCATCTAAAGATGGAGGCAATGGAAACATGTTGTACCACAAAGTATATGGGTCCAATAACCAATTTACCAATAACCAATTTACCAATAACCAATTTACCAATTCACCAATAACCAATTCACCAATAACCAATAACTATTTCCTTTTTTCTACTTCTCGCCATACTCGGAATGTATTTTTGTAGCAAATTTTCTCAATATCCCCCTCAGTATAGCCACGTTGAAGTAGAATAGCTATCAAATTGGGGTACATAGATACGTCTTTTATGCCCATTGGAAAGGTATCACCTGCGCCGTCGAAATCAGAACCGAAGCCAATATGGTCAATACCAACCAACTTTTTGATGTGGTCAATATGGTCAGCCAGACGATTAAGGGTTGAAAAATGTTGCGGATGTGTTTTTTCATATTCCGCATTAAAAGCCTTGTAATGCGGGTCTTTTTGTGTCGTATTGTTCTTCAACAACCAATCGCTTTTGTCTTTGCGTTCCTGCATAAAGGCTTCGGCTGCCTTTGCATCCAAAAAAAGCGAAGAGAAATTGACGTGAATCACGCCGCCTTTTGCCGCTATTTTTTTTATCAAATCATCGGGCAAATTGCGTATCAAAATGGGCGTGTACGTACGACAACTGGAATGAGAAGCAATAACAGGGGCTTTTGAAATTTCCAAAACTTGTTCAATCGTTTTGTCAGACACATGCGACACGTCAATCATGATGCCTACGCGATTCATCTCTTCCACAACTTGTTTGCCGAAGGCACTCAAACCATTCCATTTGTTGTTGAGGCTGTAGGACGAAGCGCAAATCAAATTGTCCTCGGCATGGGTCAAAGTGATGTAACGCACGCCGCGTTTTTGAAAATAAGCGACATTTTCGATATTATCCTCTATGGGAGAACCATTTTCCATGCCCATGGGGAAGGAAATCAAGCCTTTTTTGAAGTTGGCTTCCACCTCGTCGGGCGTATTGGCGAGGGCGAATTTCTCTGGATTCTTTTTGACCAAATCCTGCACCAAGTCAATCAATGTATCGGCATAAGCCTTTGAAGCACCTGCCGTTTTCTGAAAACCCGACGGCACATAAATAGACATAAAGGGTGCAGACAAGCCACCTTGTTTCGCCCGCACGTAGTCAAAATCACCTTTGGGTGTGCGGACTGAAATGTCTTCCATCTTAGATATCAAGCGATATGGCACGTCCACATGGGCATCAACGATGATGTAACGATGGGCTAATTCGTTGGCTTTTGCCCAATATTTGGGTTTGATTTTCAGGTTTTGCGCTGTTAATGATGCGGAAAACAGTAAAATACTGAGGGGAAGGATAAATAGGTTTTTCATGAAGCAATTAGGTTTGATTTTGATTATATTTTTGAACAAATATACAATTTACAAGCAAAAAGTCTTTAAATACATGGTTTTATGGAACAATATAGACACTCATCTAATCAACCCTAAGCCCGCACCACTATTCAACGACATCACGCCATTCTTCAAAACCCAACCCGATTGAACCACATCTTCTGCGAGATCAAAACTGCCGTCGAGGTCAATATATTTGGTATGTGAACATGAAAAAGCCACGTGCAAAGCCGCAGCGATGCTCACGATACTCTCGTCGTTGCAACCCCAGAATAAATCCACTTTGGCAGCTTCGGCAATGGTAGCGATTTTTAAGGCTTCACGGATGCCGCCACATTTCATCAGTTTGATATTGAAAATACCGACCCGTTTTGTGCCACCGAGAAACAGCGCCATTTCTATGTCTTTTAGGCTTTCATCAGCGGCAATTTGTTGGCGTATATTATATGGTAGGGTTAATAAGGCTTTTTCCTCTCCAACAGCCGTTGGTTGTTCGACCAATTCAATGTTTAAACCTTGGATTTTGTTAAAAAAATCAACGACTTGATTGGTTTCGTAACCTTGATTGGCATCTATACGGATACGCATGGATTGCCCGAAGTGTTCACGCAGTTTCACCAAACGCTCTATATCTTCTGTCATATCTAAGCCTAATTTGACTTTCAAAATACGAAAACCTGCGTCCCAATATTCATGTGCTTCCGCAACGGTATCTGCTACGTTTTTGATACCGATGGTAACAGACGTAGGCATAGAGGTTATTTTATGCCCATAAAACTGTGCAATCGGCAATTTTAGATATTGACAAAAGGCATCGTGTAAAGCTATATCCATTGCCGCCAAAGTGCCGGGTGCGTGTGGAAATGCCGCTGATACTGAGGAGATCATCGAAAAGATTTCAGCTATGTCTCGACCGACAAAACATTGAATATCATCGCTTTGTAGATTTCTTAAAGACATATCAGCATCTTCGCCCACTACTTCTTTGGCTGGATTCGCTGCGCCAAGACCTATAATGCCGTTGGACAATGCAATTTCAACAAAAACGGATTCAACATCTGAAATAGTTTTGGTGGCTATCGTGTAGGGACGGGTTAAGGCGAGGTTTTTTTTATAAACTTTTATCGATTTAATGGTCATTTTGAATGAATTTCAACGTGTTATTTTTTTAAACACATAGAAACATAAGACACATAGTTTTAAAAGATTAATTTTTCAAATTTTTCTATGTTTCTTATGTTTCTATGTGTTTAAAAAAATGATTATTATGTGTTGGTTTAGATAGGTTTAAAGTGAGAATGATTAAAAGTTTTCCTAAAATTGTGTAAATGCCAAACATGCCTCAATATCTTCCCGTGTCAACATAGGAAAATCATCTAAAATATCGTCAAAACGCATCTCCGCTGCGAGATAACTCAATACGTCGTAAACGGTAATTCGCAAGCCACGGATGCAGGGTTGCCCACTGCGTTTACCCGCTTCCATCGTAATGATTTTTCGATAATCAACTGTCATAATATTTTTAATTTTTTACAAAAATAGGTATTCTAATCTTAAAATTTGATAAAATCACTGCCCTAAAACCTTTTTTTCAATCGCTTCTATCAACTCTACAACGCCATCTTCCAACGGCAACACAACAGGTATTTTCAACTGCAATCTTAATTTTTGTTGAATGGCTCGTGCTTTTTCAAGCGTTAGTCCATGTGTATTCAAAGTGACAGCAATCGTCGTTGCGCCGTACATTTTTATCAGTTGAATTTCGCTTTTTACTGAGGGGATAATGGCTTTGATATTGTCTTCCGTGCCTTCATAATATGTGCGGGCAGGCATCGCTTGTAAAATTACCCATTTTGCACCGCCCGACAATATAAATTCTGAACCCGTGGGTCCAATCGGATTCCGCAAAGCCGATTGCCCGTTTAGGAACATAATATCAGGTTTTTGCTCTCTATAACATTTCAAAATTTGCGTCTCCAATTCACCTGTTAAGAAGTCATTTATAGTCGAATCGAATATAAAAGCATAGCGTCCATCTTGCATCCAGCCTGTCTGTCCTGTCGAAATGATTTCAGCTTTATAGTTTTTTTGCCGCATCGCTTCTACTAAAAAACGGGCAGTTGTACGTTTGCCGACGGCACAATCCATACCCAAAACAGCGACTCTCGGCGTAGTTACATCTCTAATTTCACCCGACCAATAAGCCATTTCGGAAGGTGTTTTGGTGCGTCGGACATCTGTTAAAGTCACATTGTGTTGTTGTGCTAAAGCCACAAAGTCGGGTTTTTCGTTCAGTTTTTCATGCAAACCATTGATAATGTTCAATTTATAAGCAATGCCTAATTTCAAGACCTCTAACATTTCAGCAGGTATTTTTCCCCCCGCAACGGCAACACCGATGATGAGATACTGAGGGGTATTGCCTAACTGTTTTAAAGCCGTTTCAATGTCGGCAAATATCGGAATGTTGCGGTGTGTACCATCTAAAACTTCGCCCGCATCCCGTCCTGCCGTAACAAAGTCTATGACTCCAACGATGTCGAATCTCTCGCTGCTGCGAATCAAGCCATGCGCTGTTTTGCCATTTTCGGTATCGAGTAAGCCGTGCGTGAGAATGAGGGCGGTTTCTTTTGTCATATTTTTAAGTGCATTTATGGGTGGCAAAACTAAGAAATGGTTTTTTTACTGAGGGGGATTGTTGCATAAAATAGATGAAAAATAGGGGATATTATATCAAATTGCTTATTTTTAACCTTTTAAACTTCCATCTACTTAAAAACCTATTATTTATGGCGCGTCCTTTTGTTAAATATTTGGTTAATCTTATTGCAAATGGTGAAACAACTCCTGTTTTGAACATACTATACAATTTTCTACCTGATGAGCAAGCATCTATTAAAGATACTTGCACTTTACATCAAAGCGCATTGAAAAAAAATGACAGAGATTTTCAAGGAGGTCTGATAACCGAAGAGATGCACAATCAAGTCATTTCAAGGATTAACTCAGCACTTTTAGATATTCTACATGACATTGAAACGTTGACATTTGATGATGAGGAAGCGATGCGACAAGCTAAGACTATTAAACATAATCGGTATGAAGATGATAAAACCATTGGGAATGTTAAAGAAATCAAAAGAAGAAAACTATTAAAATATGTCGTCATGGGGGGCGTTGTATTAGCATTCTCTATGCTTCTCGGATGGTATGTGAAAGAAAAGTGGATACCAATAAAAAATGTACCTCCTTCGGTAACTAAAACAGCCACCGATAGCCTTGTAGCCGCCGAAGCTCTTTTACATGAAGCCGAAAATCGCCGCGCTGTTTTGGATTATGAGGCTTGTATCACGCAATGTCAAGAAGCCATAAAGTGGAATAATCGAAACGCTGCTATTTATAATCAATTGTCAGAGTGTTATTTATACAAAGGAGAAATAACTGCGGCATTCGAAAATGCTAAAAAAGCTTATAAATGTGATTCGATAGATGCGAGTGGTATGATAATGTCCACATTAGCTCAAGTATATGGTGAAATGGGGAATACAAAATATTTTTACATTTATACAGAAGAATCCTTGAAACGTGGATTAGAAGTATGGGATTTTGAAGATGAATTGGGTTTCAACAAATATAAAGAGGAGGCACAGTTTAAGAAACTGATTAAAAAATACAAACGATAATAACACAATAATTTTTACTTGCATTGATTAACAATTAAAATTCTTAAAATGAAAAAATTAATGTTATTGGTCGCCTTTTTAAGTGCGACTACTTTAATGATGGGGCAAGTAGGTGTTAAAAAAACAACGTCACAAACGGTTTCAAATGACATTACCAAAAATCCAGTTGACAGAAAGGTGGATGTTAAAAATGCACCTCAAAAAATCTCTAAAAATGGCGGTGAAAACGAAGTAGGAACCAGAACCCCTCGTAAAGGTGTAGGCCCTGCACCTCCGCCCAAAAAAGATCCTGCTGCTTTGAATAAAATAAATGTCAAACATCAGTAGATATTTTTTCTAAAAAAGAATGAAGGCTGTCCTGTTGGGTCGCCTTCATTCTTTTTTGTATTTGCGAAAACTCAAAAAACCTTTCATCTAACCCATCTGCCATACGGCTTAATATTCCTGCTTTGCTGCCTTTCCTTTTTAACTTTGCCTACCAATCAAAGTCAAAACTACTTTACTAAAACTGCGAAAGGCTGTTTAAGCAAGTCTTCTGCAAAACTAAACCTAATGTCTATTTTGAAATCCAGTTATCTATCTGACCAATTTTTCCTAAAAAACGCCTTTTTCTTCTTGTTTTTATTTGTTTTGGAGACCATAACAGCACAATCCACCATACGTGGGACGATTTTGGACGAAACATCAAACGCTTTACCTTTTGCGGCGGTGTCTTTATTGCACCTGCCCGATTCAACGATTTATGTCCAAGGACAAACCAATGAAGAAGGGAATTTTCGTTTTTCAACGGAGAAGGAAGCCACGCGTTTTCTTTTGCAAATCAGCTACATCGGTTATGAATTTTATAGTAGAGAAATCTTAGCGACGGGCAGCCGTTTTGATACGCTCGAATTTGGGAACTTAAAATTAGTACCCCTCAGTAAATTGCTCGATGAAGCTGTTGTCACAGCGAGCCGTGAAGCCGTTCAAATTAAAGGCGATACGATGGCTTTTGATGCTAAAAGTTTCCAAACACAACCCAATGCGATGGCAGGTGATTTGATTAAAAAACTACCGGGTATGGAGATAGAAAAGGACGGAACTGTGAAAGCTCAAGGCGAAGATGTGCAACAAATATTGGTCAATGGCAAACCGTTTTTTGGCACTGATGTTCAAATTGCGCTACAAAACCTACCCGCCGATGCCATAGAATCGGTTGAGATTTATGACAAAAAGAGCGACCAATCGGCTTTTACAGGTATTGACGATGGTGTGAGGCAAAAAACAATCAATATCCGTTTAAAAACAAACCTAACGAAGACTAAAACAGGGAAACTAACAGGCGGTTATGGTACAGATGACCGTTATTTAGGGCGTTTGAACTATAATAGTTTTTCTGAAAAGCAAAATATTACAATTCTCGGAGCAGCCAATAATATCAATCGCACGGGTTTTGCACAAGAAGACTTCTCTGCATTTACGGGACAGAATAAACGCGGCGGTGGTAACTTCAATAATCCACAGCAGAATCAAAATGCGGCGAAAGGGTTTCAAGAAACCCAAAGCGGGGGCTTTAATTTCACGAATAATCTGACTTCAAAAACCGAGTTGACGGCGAGTTATTTTTACAATAATCAAAATACGCTGAACGATAGGACGGTTGATAGACAGAATTTCTTGCCTACGGGTACATTTTTTACTCATGCCAAAGCGGTGACAGAAACGACAAACAAAAATCATCGCATCAACGCGACGATTGACCAAAAGATAGATTCTTTTACCTCTTTTCGCATCAGTGCCAATGGTTCTTTTACGGAAAACAATTATGAAACAACCTCCGATTCACGAAATCTGAAAGGCGATACTTTATTGCAAAATCAACAAAAAAGGCACTCTAATACTGAGGGGGGTGGTTTTGGTGGTTCAACCAATTTTTTGTTGCGGCGCAGATTAGGCAAAGCGGGGCGTACAACATCTATCAATTTTTCTTATAGTCGAAATACCAGTGAACGAGATGCGGCGTTGCAATCGAAAGTAAATTACTACGACAATACAGGTTTAGCATACCGCAACGATACGATTGACCAAACTGATGCCCGAATAAACCGCCGCAACAACTACAATACAACATTTTCTTACACAGAACCCCTCAGTAAAAAGGTCATTTTAGAGGGCAACTACCGCATTGGTTTTGCCGACAACTATGCTAATCGGGATGTTTACAATATAAAAAATGGTGAAATAGTGTCGCTCAATACCGATTTGAGTAATTTGTATAACAATACCTTTATGTATCATCGTGTGGGGACTAATTTGCGGGTACTGGGTGGTCAAAAGTATAATTTTTCAACAGGGTTGCAATTTCAAAATTCGGTTTTGAAAGGTGAATTTATTACGCGTAATGATAATTTGGAGCAAACATTTCGCTATTTGTTGCCGAATATGCGGTGGGATTATAATTTTACGAAACAGGAACGTGTAAATTTTTCCTACGAAACAGAGGTCAATGAACCTTCAATTGATCAACTGCAACCCGTCAGAGATAACAGCGACCCCTTGAATTTATATTTTGGCAATAAGGATTTAAAACCAGAGTATGGGCATAATCTCCGCTTGCGCTATACCAATGTCAACAAAAAAACGCTCACTTATTTTAACGCAAACCTCAATGGCACGTACTCGACCAATAAAATTGCCAATATGATGACCGTTGACTCACTTTTTCGGCGCATCACGCAGCCTGTCAACACGCCTTCGGCTTATTCAGCAGATGGTCATGCCTCTTACGGTATTCGTTTTTGGCATCAACGGATGCGTATGAATTGGTCCTCAAATGGTTCGGTGGCACGCGGCACAAGTTTTATCAATGGCGTAGAGAATATCAATGACCGCTACAATGTTTCAACGAGTTTTAGGACAGAATTTCAAATGCCCGATACTTTTGAGTTGAGTTTACGGGCTGTTGTGCGGTATTCAAAGACCGATTATTCTTTCCAATCGAACCTTCAACAGTGGTATTGGACGTATAATTATGAGGCGGATATGACCATTGGACTACCCCTCAGTATGCGCTTCAATTCGACATTCGATTACACCATTTTGTCGGGCAAAACCTTTGGCACAACGCCCGGTATACCGTTGTTAAGTCTTGCTTTAACCAAATATTTTGATAAAAAACGTACGATGGAATTGCGTTTGACGGTTGTGGACGTATTGAACAAAAATACGGGTATCAATCGGACGGCGGACGGCAATTACATACAAGAAGAAGTGGTGCGTTCGTTGGGTCGGTATGGACTTATGACTTTTACCTACGCTTTAAATGCAAAAATGAAGAATGGGAAGGGGAGCGGAGAAGGTAAAAAGCGGCGAGAGGAGTAGTATTTAGACGCATTTAAAATGGTTTGCCTAAAATAATAAACTCAATTCATTAATAACCAACGTTTTATATTTTTTACTTTTCGTTTTTCAGTTAGTATAAAATTAAACACCCCCTCAGTATAAACCCCTTAAAAGTCATTTTCACAACACTTTATGCGCTTTCATACCTTTCAAATAAGCCACAATATCCTGCAATTCTACATCAGATAAGTCTGTTACAGGGGGCATGTGGCTGTGGTGGCGAAACGACGTAGGTGATTTCACAAAGGCGATGATGTTTTCTTCTGTCCAATATTCTGTAATATTTTTGGGTGCGTTTAGTTCTGGCCCCATGGTTCCGCCTACTTTATTGATGGCATGGCATTTCATGCAGGTATTGCGAAAAAGCTGAAAACCTTTGACCAATTCGGCGTTGTGATACGGATAAATGGCTTTGTATTCTGTCGCTGATGCTTTCAAACGGATACCTACCAATCCATAAGGCCACATATAACTGTGGTCCTCTTTTTTAACCTGTGTCCATGTAACATAATACGGCTCAAACAGCGTGGTAATAGAATCCGCCCAAGCACTTTTTTGTGCCATGTCTTTATAAACAATATAAACCATTCTATCTTTCATCACTTTTGCCATATCCATCATAGGTTTGTAACCATCTTTACATTCAAAAATGACCAAAGCCCCAGCCGTATCGAATCCATTAACAGCCACAATAGAATCCATCAATGCTGCCAAATCATAGCCGACAAACCGTTTTTTTGTTTTAAAAAACGCATCATAAGCCACCTCTATGGTTTTTGCTTTTTTAGGATGTTTTTTAAGCTCTTTATCCAAATCAATATAGATTTCTGGACTCAATGCTGTTGAATCAATCGCTGGAGAGGCGTGACTATCCATCGTTTTTGGCGGGTTTTCGTTTGGCTCACACCCATTTACAGCGAACCATACGCCTATTATACAAAAAATAAGCGTAAACAAAACAGCGTTAGGATGCTTTATGAGTAGTTTGGACATTGTTTGTAATATGTTATTGTCATCCTTTGCTCAATACAAAGATTGACGTTTAATATCAAGGCATTTAACAGACAAATATCCAAAAAGAAATTTAAGTATACGGTTTAACCCCTCAGTATTTTTATGCTACCCCTTTTTCATTATACAGCAACGCAGGGTCGTTTTTGAGACAGCCTCGTCAATGTTCCTAACGATAGAGCTGGCGACCCCAATGAATGGCAGCACCAGCTCCAAAAAAAGGCTGGGCATTGACTTTACCGAAAACTCAAACCGATAAAGCCCATGCCAGTTATGAAAAAATAAAAGGTAATCCTTAATAACTTAATAAGTAATGATGAATGATAAATGATGAACGATGAATAGCGTAAAACGTTGATTATCAAATATCTCCACCAAATCAAATTCCCGTTTATTTCTGTACATCTACTTAATTCTACTTTGGCACTTTAGAAAAGTTATAGGGCTACACCCTGCTTTTGATATTGTAGATACTAAAAGGCTACCAATTTTTTGCACCTCTGGTGCATGGAACAAGCATCTTAAATGCACCAGAGGTGCAAAACGTTGGT
>JANOAU010000174.1:0-15899 GCA_031411275.1 Saprospiraceae bacterium
TTATTTTAGAAGAAAAATTTACAATTTTTCTTCTAAAATAAGCAGAACACCTAAAAAAATACTTGTTTGTACGCTTTTTTCTGCTTGCAGAAAAACAGTGAGTGACATTGTATTTAAGCAAACCAATTTTGTTTGAGTATAGATGAAACATTTACAGTTCCAAAAAATCTAAATCTCTATTATGCGTTTCTTCTACGGTGACGATTGCCCAAAAACCAAGCGTAAAACAAATAATACCCACGGCTGCTCCAGCGTAAATCACACCCCAAGTTGGTTTTAAAAATCCAAATAAGGCAGTCATTCCGACAACTGTTCCACGCACCATGTTGGGTATTGTTGTGGCGGCAGTTGCTCGCAGGTTTGTACCAAATTGTTCGGCTCCAATTGTTACAAACATTGCCCAATAACCAATACCAATACCCATGAAAAGGCATCCGCCATATAAATATGTAGGGGTATTGATGCCATAGAATAAATAAATAGAGGCAAAAAACAAGGTAAAAAGCATCATAAAACCGACTGCCTTTTTACGGGAATGTAAGCCGTGACTAATAAAACCGCTTAGAAGATCACCTACGGATAGCCCAACATAACACCACATAATTGCTAAACCAGGGTTAATCGGTTCGACAATATTTAAAGCCTTACCGAATTCATTACTGAAGGTGGTAAGAATACCAATTACAAACCAAGTTGGCAAGCCAATGGCAATACATTTGAGGTAACGTGTGAATCGGTTTTTGTTAGTAAAAAAAGAAAAGAAGTTACCTTTTCGAATATGTTTTTGTTCCTTAATGGATGTAAATGCCCCAGACTCAAAAACACCGATTCTGAGCAGTAACAAGGTAATGCCCATGCCACCACCAATAAAATAAGCCGTTCGCCAAGCAAATATTTCTACAGTAAAATAAGCAAAAACGGCTCCGAGCAAGCCGATACCTGCCACCAAAGAAGTGCCTATGGCACGTAAATTTTTGGGTAAACTTTCCGATACCAGGGTTATTCCTGCTCCTAATTCGCCTGCCAAGCCAATACCTGCAATGAAACGTATAACTTTATACATATCAGGATTTTGCACAAATCCGCAAGCTATATTAGCTAAAGAATAAGTTATAATAGAACCAAAAAGTACCGAAAGGCGGCCTTTTTTATCGCCTAAAACACCCCACAAAATGCCCCCTAAAAGCAAACCTGTCATTTGCCAATTAAGAATACTTGCGCCCACTGTGGAAACGTCCGCTTCGCTTAATCCTAAATCTTTTAAACTTGGTATTCTTACTATTCCAAATAGAAGCAAGTCGTAAATATCTACGAAATAGCCTAATGCAGCGACTATGACGGGTATGCTGAAAAGATGTTGAAAATTACTTTTGTTTAACTCCATAAAATACTTGGTTAAATTTTAGTTCCATTTTTAAAGATGAACGGAAAAATACTGAGGGGATATGTTTCAGTATAATTGCGGCAATCTGTTAAATTATCACACTATTTATAAAGTAAAAGTCCAAATATTGGCTTCTTTTTTTCCTAAATGAATGGTCAAAATTTGTTTACTGCCGTCAGTTTTAGTGACCATAATGTCATATTTACCAAAAAAGCCTTTGAAAGTTGCGCTGCCATTTTTGTCCGTTTTCAACGCCACGTTTTTAGTCATCCAATCCTGCTTTATCAATTTTAAGAGGGTGTTATAAACTGGTTTGGGATTGTAATCTTTATCCAACAAACCACCGTTTTTGAGCCAAATGTTTTTATCCGACAATCCCCACCAATTAATAGAAGCGACTGAGGGGTGTCCAAAAGCAAGGGTGTAAAACTGTTCTGCAAACTCTGCTTGTGCCTGTTCCGTCCATTTTCCACTGCGCCAACCTGTAATGTCTTTACCCGATGATTGCGGAATCAATTCCGTAATGTGAATAGGTACATTAAATTCTTTGTACAAATCAAAGGTTTTATACATTTCAACGGGCGAAAACCACATCTCACGCGGCTCATGTGCTTGAATACCAATGCCTTTTATGGGAGTTTTGCGTTTTTGCAATTCCTTTAATAATACATAAAAACTATCTCTTATCGCTGGAATTGCCAATGTAAAGTATTCATTTAAGATATAATTGCCGTCTGGATTGGCTTCATTTGCCCATTTAAAAGACTTTTCGACCCATGGCACAAATTTATCAACTGATATACCTTTTACACTGTATCTGAAATCGTTGTTGTTAGCCGTATCTGCGATAGCGGCTTCCCAAGGCACGGTATTTACGGGTTCGTTGACGACATCCCACATATCAATTTTGCCTTTATAACCGATTACATTATTATAAATCCGAGCTTTATACAGTTCGGTTGCCACGTCTGTGGATTGTTGCAACAACCATTTTGGCGTTCCTGCGGGACCTGTCCAGCCCAGCGGATGTCCTTTGCAGGTAATGCCATTTGCCAAACACCAGTCTAATGCGGCTTGATTGTTTTGCCAATTCGGATTGCCCGCTTTTTTTTCGTAGCTTTCCCAATAAAATGGAAATACGGCGAAATTGAAAAGGGCTTTAAACTTCTCTTTGAATGCGGCGACTTTGAGCGAATCTTTAGGCGAAGACCCCGTTAACTCAAACATCAAGTTGCCAAAAAGGAAATCCTGCGACACTTGATTGATGTCAATTTGCAGATTTTTTAAGGGTTTTCCTTGTGCATCTACGAAGTTAAGAGCCGCTTCGCCTTTTCTAATCAATTCAATGTTTTGACGTGCTTTAGCGAGGTATTCCTGTTCCAAAACTGTTTTTTTTCCTCTTTCTTCTTCTGTTTGCCCTGAAAAAACGGTTGAGCCAGACGATAATTCTTTAACTTTTTTATCCGTTGGCTGCGCTTGAATTTGTGCTACATTAAAAGAAAACAAAACCAATAGAATGAGTATTTTTTTTAGTGATTCCATTTTTATTATTTAAAAAAAATCTATAAAAAGACATCAATTTACTTATTCAATAATTTTTTTATATTAGATGTAGCCCCTTTATAAATGTTTTTAACTTTATCCATACTGACTTTTAGATTTACTTTTGATTTGTTATAATCTTTCCAAACGCTACGTAGTGTGTCTGCGATTTGTTTGCCTTCGGTCTTATCAATTTCAAAAGTCCAGGCATCAAACCCTAAGTCATAATACATTTGCCCTTTAATGGTGTCTTCGGGCTGACGTAAATAAAAACAAGGCGTGCCATTGGCAGCTGCAATTATCGGCGAATGACATTCAAAACTCAAAACAGTATGGGCTTTGGCATAGATGGAAGCAGCTTCATCGGGCAGCCAATAGCCCCGTTTTACAATAAATGGTTTGACATCATCGGGTAGCGGATTAATAAGTAATTCATCCATAATCTCAACTTGATAGGTCATTTCTGGACAAACCAAGACTTTATTGCCTGTTTCACGTACCCAAGCAATCATGGCTTCTCGCAATTTTGCGTGGTCTATTTCTTTGTATTTTTCGTTGGTTTCTTCTACGAGCTTTATCCTTTCAGCATTCCAACCGTTATTGTTTGGGTTAAATTTATGATAGGGTGTATAGCGCAATCGAGGTACGGCACAAATAAACTTTTTATCTTCTAAACCATTGGCTTTTAGGAAAGTAAGTGCTTTTTCATCATCTCGAATATTGATAAAAAAAGTAGCATCGGGTGCAAATTGAATATGCTGCCCTGTGATACCGAATTTTTTCAGATTCTCAATAGATTTTGTTTCTCTTGTATAAATAAAAGCCGCTTTTTTCAAAATACTTTGTTGTTTGGTGCTTGGATTTTCAAGGGTTGTGCCAAAAACACCAAATGGTTTTGTGGTATGTTTCATCCAACTTGCCAAATTATCTTCACCCACCAATAGTGGCCCCGAACCATGTATCATCACATCCGATTTTTTAAAGGCTTCCATGATTTCAGGATTATCCACATTGTTGTCCTTATCTACTTTACCATAAAGAATCTTAACTTTTGGAAAATTCTTATTGAGCAATGTTTTTACGGCTTCTCCATTGCTTCTTTTCCATAAAATCACCGTCGCTTTTGGCAAAAAGGTTTCCAAAACGTGCAGTAGCCCTGGGGTGTGTCCAATATCGCCGATATTGACATCTTGCCAACCCGAAACGAGTAAGATTGTGGGATTTTTTTTACCCAACAATAAGTCTGTTAATGATGTATTCAACAACATACCTGCTGTTGCAATAGACGTTTTTTGTATGAAATCTCTTCTTTGCATAACTTTGATTATTTATTTTATAAAATGGGTAAAATACTGAGGGGCCTAAAATCATAGACTTAAGCTGCCCTCTTTTTATCCATTAATGATGTTCTACTATGTATGTACATTTTGTAAATTAGTTTAGATTAAACTTGCGCGTATTTTGCTTGTGTAAGTATAAACTAAACTACTTATAACCCGGATTTTGTGGCAATTTTACGTCCCGATTAGCATCAATGGCTTTTTGTGGAATCGGCCAAAGCTCATTGAATGGTTCCATAGTAGCCTTAGCATCCCAGTTATAAATAATGGCACGCTTATAAAGCAAGCCCAGCCGCACCAATGTTCGGCGTCTGGCTTCTTCGACAGTTAATTCTCTGGCTCTTTCATCTAAAATATAATCTATTGAAATATCAGCAGCAGTGACTGGTTTGGCATTGGCTCTTGCTCTTACCACATTCAGGTCGGCGGTTGCCAATGAAGTTTGTCCTTTGTGGGTATATGCCTCAGCTCTTAATAAATAGGTTTCAGCTAATCTCATTCTAATTTGATCATTATTGGTTCTTCCTCCGATAGCACCTTGTTGCATTGTACCTTCAATTTTCCGAATCATGGGATACCACCAACGTAGGGTATCAACCGCAATAGTTGTAGCAGTTCCGTTAGTATTTGCTACAAAAGCCTTACCATTGACCACTACATATTGTGCTTTTTGCCCTTTGAATGTTGAGGTAGGGTCATTATAGTACCAATCTCTACGAATATTATGTATTGAATTTCGCATATCATTATTGAAATTATCTTTCCAAATATCATAAAAAAAGTAGTTGGTTGGCCTGTTGCCGCCTTGACTACGACCGATGGAATCTGTTACTAAAATTCTTTTATTATCGGGAGAACGAATGTTCTCAAATTGGGGACCCCACCACCGTAAATCATGATTTAGGCTTTCAGCACCGCCAACCGTTAAGAACTCATATTGAGCGACCCAAATGGTCTCCAAATTTCCAGATGCCCTGTTTTGTTGTCCAGTCCAAAATAAATCAGAAAATACATCCCCTACTCTTGCCGTATTGCCGAACCGTTGCGTCATTAACTTATAGTTTCCAGCACTCCCATTGATTATTTTCGTGGCAGATTCAATTGATTTGTCATAAAAATTAACATCTTTTGTTTCTAATCCTAAAGTAATATAGACTTCTGATAACAAATGAAGCGCAGCCGCTTTATAAATTCGCCCATCTTTGTTTGCCCCTGTTTGCACGTTCGGGAGCCACTCGGCGGCAAATTCAAGGTCAGATTGTATAAATTTTAACACCTCTAATCTTGAAGCCCGTGTAAAATCAAATTTTGGTTGGCTCAATTCTTTATCCACAATGGGTACACCACCAAATAAATTAACCAATACATTATAAGTAAAGGCTCTGAAAAATTTAGCTTCGGCAACTGTCTCATTTCTCTCTTTTTCAGTCCATTTAATAGCAGGATTTTCAGCCCTCGAAATTATCAAATTAGCGTTTTTAAGCATACTTGCATACGCCCAATCCCAATAATAAACCACTATTTGGTCTTCGGGTGTCACTAATTTATAATCTTTCATAAAGCGTCCATCAGCAACACCACTTGTTGCCACATCTGTCCCTGTGCCCATTTGGTCGGGGCGGTCAAGTGTTCTTTCATCTCTTGTGGCTTTGTGCAGTGCCACAATAACGGTTTCAAAACCAGCTTTAGATGTTAGAAGATTCTCTGGACTGAATCTATCCAAAGGTATTTCATTGAGGAAACTTTCTTTACAACCGCTTGCCAATAAAAATAAGCCAAGCAGTAGGCAGGAAACAGCATTTATTATTTTATTGAAAAATTTCATTGTTTTACGATTTAAAAATTAGACAAATTGTTTAGAAGCCAATATTCAAACCCACTATCCAAGATGATAATAAGGGGCCATTGGTGGGTGTCCTGCCACCTGAACCGTGTTCAGGGTCCCAGCCGTCCCATTGTGTCCATGTTTTAAGGTTTTTTCCACTTACATATACTTTCACATTTCCTATTTTGGCTTTTGAAAGGACTGTCTTTGGTAAGTCATAACTAAGGCTAACATCTTGGAGACGTACAAAAGAACGACTTTGGTAGAATCGGTAACCCAATGGATTGGGATAACCAATACTTGGACGGTCAGTCAAGGGATTGTCGGGCGTCCAATAAGGTAAATCCATCAGATTGGTTCTATCGAAGAAATTGCTACCGTGATTCAATAAACTATTTGGACTATAACCCCCTATTACCGCATTGAAAAATATGGATAAGGAAAAGCCACCATAAGAAAAACGATTAGTAAGACCCCCGAAAAAATCAGGTTGATTGGAGTTTAAAACCTGTCTGTCTAATGGTGTAATTTTACCATCACCGTCTATATCTTTGAATTTAACATACCCTGGTTTAGAAGTTGGGTCTAGTTTATTGTCTTCACCAACTTGCCAAATACCGTCCCAAACATAATCAAAGTTAGTTCCTATCGGCTTGCCAATAAACCTGCTACTGGCAATATCGTCATCTTCTTTTCCATCGTTGTTCAAATCCACACCCGATAGTTTGGTAATTTTGTTTTGATTGAAAGAATACACCAAGTTGGTTGTCCAACTAAACTTCCCCTTTGAATAGTTTCGCGTATTCAAAGAAACTTCCAAACCTTTGTTATTTGTAGCACCAATATTCGTAAAATAAGTTTCATAGCCAGTCATATTAGGAATACGCAACTGTAAGAGTAAATCCGTCGTATTTTTTGAATAGTATTCGATAGCACCTGCAATTTTATCTTTGAAAAAACTAAAATCAAACCCCAAATTAGAAGCAACCGTTGTTTCCCAGCCTAAATTATTATTCCCCATAGAGGTTGGTGTGATACCAATTGAAGTAACACCACCATCGCCAAAAACATATTGGTTGCCAGCTTGAGTCAAATTACTTTGAGAGGAGTAGGGCGAAATCCCTCTGTTTCCATTCTTGCCATAAGTAAATCTGATTTTTAAGTAATCTATCCAATTGATGGATTTGATAAAACTTTCTTCTGAAACCAACCAACCAATACCCATAGATGGAAAAATACCGTATTTACGTCCAGAACCAAAAGCTGAATATCCATCTTGTCTGACAGTAGCATTGAACATATAACGCTCATTAAATTTGTAACCAATGCGACCCATGTATGAGTTGGCTGTGGATTTTAAGGCAGATGATGAGACATTTGGGTTTTCGCCAATACCTAAGCCATTATAAGACGGGGCATCGTTAAAAATATTATTGCTTGATAACGATGAACCACTCTCATTGGTCGTTTCAAAACTTTGTAAGAGGGTCAAATCAATGTTATGCTTTTGACCCAATGCTTTTTGGTATTTGACGATATTTTCAACCGTGAGATAATGATGTTTGCGATGACCCTTGCTTCCACTTCCCAGCCGAAGAAGCCCATCTCTTGGTTCGTTGATAGAGGGTGTAAAATTAGCATCATCATTAAATCTGAAATTATTTCCCAAATTTAAACGGTAAGTTAATCCTGAAATTGGAAGTGCTACATCGGCATACAAATTATTAAAAAATGTATTAGTAAGCTGCAAATTATCGTTCGATACAGAAGCACGAATAGGATTTGGTGCAATGCCATCGCCCATCGGCAAGTTTCTGATAGCCCCATCGTCATAATAAAGTGACGAAAAAGGACTTAAATAACTTGTAAATTCTAAATTAGCCGGTACACCAGAATAGTCTTTTTTGGTGTAACCTGAATTAGTCCCGACATTTAACCAGTCTGTAACGGCAACATCAAGGTTTAATCTTGCCGAAAATCGGCTAAAGTTATCGCCAATGATACGTCCTTTCATATTGGTATAAGAACCTGAAAGATAGTAGTTTATTTTTTCAGACCGACCCGATCCACTTAACTCATGATTTGACATCGGTGCATCTTGGGCGATTGCCTGCCAAGGGTCAATCGAAATACCCGCAGCTACATTCGCTTCTTCAATAGCTTGTAAAGTAAGGGGTCTTCCTAAAAAAGCTGCCGCATCTTTTTTCATTGCCAAGTATCTATCTGGACCCATCAACTGAGGGGTATGCGCATATTCAGACTTACCAAAATAGGTGTTATAATTGAATTTGGGTTTAGAACTTGTACCCTTTTTGGTCGTAATCAAAATGACACCATTCGTTGCTCTCGAACCGTAAATACTTGCCGAACTTGCATCTTTAAGTATATCCATTGATTCAATATCATTGGAATTTATGTCCGAAAAGCCTCCTGTATAGATGACACCATCTAATATAACTAAAGGTGCATTGCTTGCTGAAATGGAGGAGTTACCACGAATTGATATTATACCGTCAGCCCCCGGACGACCAGCGTCAATAACTCTAACACCTGCCACCGAACCTCTTAGGTTCTGCACAGCATTCACGTTTGGGCTGGTTTCATTTTGTTTAGGGTCAATCCTCATTACGGCTCCTGTCAAATCTTTTTTCTTTTGGGTGCCATAACCCACCACGACGACTTCGTTCAATTCATTTAATGTATTCAAAGCGACGTTGATAGAAGTGCGCCCTTCAATTACCACAGTCTTTTTCTCATAACCAACAAAACCAAAAAGTAACGTTCCCTTTTTATCCGCATCGTCTAATTCAAGTCTGTAAGTACCGTTTTCATCGGTAAGTGTCCCTTTTTGCGTACCTTCGAGCACAATGCTTGCACCCACAAGTGGTTCATTTTTCTCATCGGTGACTGTGCCTGTAACGATAAAAGCGGACGCTTCTCCAATCTTCCCGACAAGAGTAGATGGTAAAGGAGATGTGATAGAAGTCTTTGAATCCTCTATCTTTTTCAAGATAATAACCTTATCTATAACCTTATACTGCAATTGACGGGGTTGCAACAGATTATCCAAAACCGCAGAAAGCGGGTCGCCTGTAGAGGTTACATTGACCTTTTGGTTGGATTGAATCAGTTTCGAACTAAACACAAATCGTATTTTAGTCTGTTTTTCTATCTGCTTTAGCACTTTCGACAAGGATTCATCTTGAGCTTTAAGATAGATTTTTTGGTTCAAGTCGCCTTGGGCTTTCGCAGTGTGTGCATAGCCGATGCTCATAAAGCAAATAGCGAGGAACATTTGAGCAATCGTAATTTTCATTGCTTTGATTAACTTTTCGTAAAGTCTCTTATTTTTCATACCTTCGCATTGTTTTGTTTTGTTAAATATTTCCATACAGACAAAGCAATTTCCTGACATCTTCTGACCAAGATGTTATGTTTGGTTTTCAAGAACCAGATTAGGAAAATTCTTAAAGTCGGTGATGCGACCAACATTGCCGACTTTATTTTTTAGGAAAAAGTTTTAAGGCGAGCCATTGTAGTTTCTTATTTTCATATTATTCCAGTTGTTTATAATTATTTAAATTGTATTTTACATAATAGAACTTCGCTTGAAATACTCAGTATTACATTTTATTCATAACTCATATCTCATTTACAGCCTCTACTCAAAATAACTATCTGCCCATCTATAACTTGATATTTGGCATTAATAGCATCGCAAATAATACTCATTTTATCGTACAAACTCTGGTCTTCTAAAACGGCTGTGATAGGACAATCTTTCAGTAAAGTTTCGTCATAGACAATATTGATACTATATGCCTCTTTCAAAGTCCGAAATACCTCACTAACGGGTGTATCCTCGAAATCAAACTTGAATGTCTTTTTATTATTTTCACTGACGACTATCTCTGGTTTTTCTACTAAAGTTTTAATCAGTTGCTCATCTACACGGTTAAAAATAATTTTCTGATTCGGTGTCAAAACCAATCCTTTGAGCGTCGGTATATTTGTTTGTGCGATTTGTGCCGCATCTTTTTGTGAAAAAACCGATACTTTCCCTGTTTTCACCTCCACGGTCACTTCGTCATTGTTTTCATATGCTTTGACCGTAAAACTTGTACCCAATACCTTTGTCACCAATTTGTTCGCATAGACTAAAAAAGGTTTATTAGGATTTTTAGTGACTTCAAAAAACGCTTCTCCTGACAATAATGTCACAATCCGTTGTGTACCCGAAAAATTTTCATCAAACCTTAAAGAGCCACCTCGTTTTAAAACAGCCGTCGAACCATCACTAAATCGAATAGTGGTATCCACTGCAACACTTTGAATATTAATTGTTTGCGCTGAAATCGCGTTGAATACTGAGGGGGTACTTGTTTTGATATTTTTATTTAAAAACCACGTACCCGCCGCTATGAGTAAAGCCACAGAAGCAGCAATTCTAAACCACCTTTGACGATAAAAAGACAGTTTAGGCTTTTCTGCCAATGCAATAGCCGCTAAAATAGCCCGCACCCGTTCCTGCAATTCGGCATTGCTCATTGTTTCATCGTATACTTCAAGGCTTTTAGCAATCGTGCGGGCTTGTTCGATTGATGTCATTTTGTCCAAATGCGTCAATTGAAACTCCTGCCAAAAGGTGTCCGTTTCGGGCAATGCGCCCATCGCCCATTGTCGGAAATACTTGTCTAAAACAAAATCTTCGACGGTAAAATCGTTATACTTATTCATATTGATGGTCTGTGAAAAGTCGGAAATAAACGGCTTCTATAAGGAAGATACTGAGGGGGGTAAAATGTCCTAAAAAAAATGTTAGTTTTTTAAAAAAATTTCAAAGCGGATTATTAGTGGAAAAGAAACGCTAAAAAAGCGAGGTCAAAAACCCAATTTTGACGCAGTTGTTTCACGGCTTCATATATCAAATTGACAACAGAGTGGGTCGCAACGCCCATAATTTCAGCGATTTCGGCATATTCCAAATCCTGATAAAAGCGGAGGTAAATCGCTTCCCGTTGTCGTTTGGTTATTTTGGTCAATAAATCTTTGATTTTCGAATGGTTTTCCGTCGCCGTTTCTTGCACAATAATATTGTGTTCTATCGCAAATTCGATTTCTAAAATATAATCATCGTCAATGGATTCGGCTTCTCGAAACCATTTATGCTTGTTGGTTTCTTTCAAAATTTGATTGCGTAATGCGCCGAGAAGGTAAAAACGCGCTGATTTCACCTCCGTCAAACTAAGCCGTTTTTGCCAAATAACGATAAACAAATCATGGATGCAATCTTTGACAAAATCCGCATCTTTACTCAATTTAGTCCCATAACTCAACATAGGCTTGTAGTGTTGCTCAACCACTTGCCCCAAAACCGCTTGACTCTCCACTTGATTGCCGTGGACAAAGGTTTGCCAAAGTGCATAGTCATCACCGCTATATTTTTCTGAATTATTCATTAGAGACAAAGGTATAAAAAAACCTAAAAGGCAACCCTTCATAGAACTTCCTTTAATGCAACAAGGATCAGCAGTAGGATTAAAAATACTGAGGTGGGCTTTGCAAAAAAAAATTAAATAGAGATAATTCAAAATTTTTTTTCAAAAATACGATACATAATTTTCAGTTTTAGTCTAACAATGATTACCTTTACTATCATAATAGTAAATTATGGTACAGGTTTTATTGAAAGCATTTGATATTATAGAATTGGTTGTTCAGCGCAACGGCCAAGCCATCTCCTTAACGGAAATTTCAGACGAGTTAGAACTCAACCAAGCCACCGCGGCTAATATCATCAAAACAATGGTTTTTCGGGGCTATTTGGAGCATATTGGCAAAAAAAAAGGCTTTCGGCTCGGCCCTAATGCTTACCGTTTGACGAATGAAATACCCTATGAGAGAAATTTGGTCAATGCCGCAAAAGAGGTCATGGAGGCACTTACGGCTGAACTGAAGGAATCGTGTCTCTTAGGCGTTATGCGTAACCATAAGCGATATATTGTACACGCCGTTAATGCTGTTCAAGAAATTCAAGTGCAATTGCGTTCAGAGCGCAATATTTACGAAACTGCAAGCGGACGCTTATTGTTAGCTTATCTTGCCGAAAAGGAATTAAACCGTTTTGTGCAACATGCAGGCTTGCCCGATGCCGCACTTTGGGCAGGTGCAGATACTAAGGAAGGACTTATTGCGGCTTTGAATAATATTAAAAAGGAAGAGATTGCCTTAACAAATTTGCAAAACAGGCATCTAAAAGGCTTTGCAGTACCCATAAACGCCCACCAGCAAGTAGTGGCAAGTTTGAGCATTTTTGTACCCGAATATCGTTGTACGGAGGCGCATCAGAAGGGCATTATCCAAACACTGAAACAAAGTGCTGGGGCAATCAGTGGCAAATTGAGTGCTTAAATCACTGAAAAACAGTAGGTTCTATTTTTTGAAGGATATTCATCAATGCCCCTGCAAACATGGCATGTTCTAAATTACCCTCGAGCGTTTTAGTAGGGTCATACCCTTTGCTAAACATACCATTGCGGAGTACCTCTAAGGCTTGATGTATCAAAGGCGCATCTGCCTTAATCAAATCTCTGACAATCGCTATTTTTCGGTTGCTTTCGTTGCGTAAAGCTGCTTCTTTTTGCTGCTTTGCCAACGCCTCTATCTGTTTAAGGGCTTCTGCTTTGGCTCTTTTTTCAGCCATTTTGTCCGCTTCTGCTTGTTTTTTCGTCATATCGGCATCCTGATAATGATTCCTAACAGCACCGACAAAAAAACCTGCTGCATTGTCTACTTTTCCTGCACCAATGGCTTTCTCTGTCACTTGCAATGCCTGTCTTATCTCCCCCTCAGTATGCGTTTCAACCAAACGGGTAAATATTTTGAAACTGACACCAAATTGGGTAACGACAATGGGCGAAAGCTCAACAATTAGCTTTTCATGTGCTGTATTTTCATTAAATTCAATGCCTACAAGAATATCTTTTGGCTTTTCCTTAATCTTTACCTTAGCCATATTTTTACGCACGACAATCGGTATTTGTGTTTCCATATCAGGCGTAAATTCATTTTTTTCGGGTTCTGACACAGCTTTAAACAAGGGATTTTGAAACGGATTTCCTCTGATATTGCCCAACTCTTGTTCTGTTTTTGCTCTAAATTTAAAACGCAAAGCCACAATTTTTCTCCCTTCTTTCATTTTCTCAATGTCGGATATTAAAATATCTGTATGTTTATTTATCTCAATTTCAGATGGTTTAATCACCCATCTATAAAAATCGGAATATAGCTTGTATTGTTCCTCCACTTGAAACATACTTTTCATTTCCTCAACGCTCATTGTCCTAACCCCAATCGTCTCATATTGCTTCAACAACTCATACAAGCGTACTGAATATACACTCAATTTCGTCACATTGCGTAAATCATATGCTGTAAAATTTTTTGACAACTGCAAAAGAAACGGGCGCATTTCCTCCTCTACCGTTACATCAATATATTCGTGATTTCCTATATTTTTTATCCCCTTCTGCCCTTCCGTCAAATAATCTATCTTATTAATTAAATGCAGCTCTTTTGTCCTTTTCACTCCATTTTCCTCATAATTAATCTGCACCGATTTACTCATCAACACCCTTGCCGCTTCTCTCAAAAAAGCATACGAATCACCCGATTTTAAACCAAATACCTTGATAATGTCCTTATACCAGATTCTATACACCTGCAAATCCGTATCTTCTCGGCGTATTTGAGCTAAAACAGAGAGGAAAAACCGCGTTTCCCAAATATCAAATTTGTACTTGGATTCCACCAAGTTATTTGCTTTTTTGATAAGGACAATGCCTTTATTGGCTTTCTTTTTAATCTTCGCCATAAGGATTCAAAAAGGTTAAGTAGGAGAAATTTGGAACATTTGAAGTTAATTATGAGAAATTTGGAACAATACGAGCCATAGGAGGCTTTGAAAACGAATTTCCATGCTAATTGAAAAGCAAATTAACTCCAATTTCCTCATAGTTCGGTCTAATTCATAAATAATTTTCCAAATTTCTCATAGTTAAGTCTTCATGTTCCAATTTTCTCCTATTAATTCTCCAATTTCCTCATAATTTGTTCCAATTTCCTCCTATTAATTCTCCAATTTCCTCATAGTTTATTCCAAATTTCTCATAGTTAATGCTATAATCTATTGATTATCAATTAATTGTAAAGGGCTAAAACAATTAAAAGAAAATAAAAAGATAAAACAATAACAAAAGCAAAAAAAGTTGGTGTTGTTTTCGGGAAGAAATATAAAGTCTATAAAAAGTATGATTCATTGCATAGCAGTAGAAATATTGTTTTGATGTTTTCTTTATTGCGCCCTCCTCCTCTCCTATCGCATATGAACACCCCTTAATTGAATAAAAAAAAAGATTATTTATATCGAGATTATTGAAATGAATAATCTCGATATAAATAATCTTAAGAAATAAGACAATAATAAGTTTATAAAATATTGATTTTCAAAATTTTGTAAATTCACCATTACTTCCCATACAAGTCTTGTTGCACCAACTCAATGATATAGTCCTTCATAGAACGTCTTTTTTTAAACAGACTTATTTTCATGTCTTCATAAAGAGCAACAGGGAAGTCCAAACTGGTTTTTATGGTTTCCATCGTCTCTTCAGGCATCAATGTTTTCGATACCACCACCTCCTTTTTGACTGGTTTTTCCACTTTTTCCACCTTCACCGGCTTTTCCACTTGCTCTGCAATACGGTCTATATCGTCCACAGACAACACAGGCTTATCTTTTCTTGATTTAAAACTCGCTTGTAAATCATTCTTTTTTTGCATTTTATAAGGCTTTTTTAGTTTGTTATACTCATTTGAAAAAGGGTTGCCTAACATAATTGACTCAAATTATTCATAACCCATGTTTTATATTTTTCACTTTTCGTTTTTCACTTTTCCTTTAGTACAAATATTGATTGACTTCATCAAAAAAGGCGATGAACTGCTTTTTTGCTTTATCAGCAGTATATTCTGTGATGCCTAAACCAAATTGATTGACCTCACCAAAAGCCACCAAGTCGTTTATTTTGGTATCAAACAACGTTACGCCATAATCTTCGCAAAGCTGCGGCAGCGAGGCGACGAAAGTAGAATGCAAGTTATACCCTTCTTTCAACATATTGACGAGTAAGACCGCAGGTGTTCTACCCCCATCCACCCGTTGTTCCTGAATGGCTTCAAAACGTTGCAAAAAGTCTTCCGTCACTTCTCTATCATTCCCACTTTTAGGCGGCACAGGAATGATAATTAAGTCGCTTAGGAGGATAATTTTACTCACTAAAGGATTCAGTCGAGGCGGTGCATCTATCAAAATGATGTCATTGTCTGCATTTAACTGTCGAATAGATGAAACAATGGTCTTTGATTCCGTCATTTGCACGACTGGAATACTCGGTAAAACGCCTCTTTCATCTCTCCTACCTGCCCATTTGGTCGTCGCAAAAGATTCATCTGTATCCACAAGACAGACTTTTTTACCCAATAACTGCACAAAAGCTGTCGCCAAATTGGTGCAAACCATTGTTTTCCCCGCACCCCCTTTAAAATTCATTGAACTGATAATCATACTATTTTTCGTTTTTATGCGCAAATGTAATCAGTAATCTTAGAATTAATAATCTTGAAATGAATAATCTTGAAATGAATAATCTTGAAATGAATAATCTTGAAATGAATAATCTTGAAATGAATAATCTTGAAATGAATAATCTTGAAATGAATAATCTTGAAATGAATAATCTTGAAATGA
>JANOAU010000175.1:0-20205 GCA_031411275.1 Saprospiraceae bacterium
TTATTTTAGAAGAAAAATTTACAATTTTTCTTCTAAAATAAGCAGAACACCTAAAAAAATACTTGTTTGTACGCTTTTTTCTGCTTGCAGAAAAACAGTGAGTGACATTGTATTTAAGCAAACCAATTTTGTTTGAGTATACGTAATTACCTTTTGGACTTGTGGCACACACGTATTGCCTTAAAATACTGAGGGGTATATTTATCGAACCACAAAAACTGTCAGAGTACGAAATATCTAAATGAAAAAAAATCAAAAAGGTAGCTAAAATTCTCCTGCTCTATCAATTTTTCCCTTATTTTTGATAATGAATAAAAATGACTCTACACCCTCATCCGTTACTATGCGGCAATGGGCTTTTATATTAATGATTGCGGTCATTGGAAGCCTTATTTTTTGGCAAATAAAGCATTTCATACCTGCTTTTTTGGGTGCTTATACTTTGTATGTCTTATCCCGAAAATGGATGTTTCAATTAACAATAAAGCTGAAAGGAAGAGCCGCTTTAGCCGCTTCCATCTTGATGCTTACTTCCTTTGTTATCATCCTGTTGCCCATTAATGGGTTATTGAGTATTCTGTCGTCTCGTGTTTTCCCTGCTGTCAGACAATCAGACAAATTATGGACTTCTGCTGAATCATTGATTCATCGTTTGGAGTTGCAATTTGGGTTTACTGTTCTGTCTGAAGAAAACCTCCGCAACTTAGGCGAATGGGGCGTAGGAGAGATGCAGAAACTCGTCGGTGCAACACTCAATGGGTTCATAACGGTTATTGTGATGTATTTTGTCCTTTTTTTCATGCTTACGGAAGCCAAAACGCTTGAAAATACGCTTTATAAATGGTTGCCTTTGAAAGAACAAAGTACTGTTCATTTAAAAAAACAACTCAATAGTTTGGTTTATTCCAATGCTATTGGTATTCCATTGGTGGCTTTTTTACAAAGTTTAGTTGCCTTATTGGGCTATTGGATAGCAGGCGTAGAAGAGCCTTTTCTATGGTTTATTGCGACCTGTGTAGCCTCTGTTATTCCCATTTTGGGTGCTGGCTTGGTGTATGTGCCGCTGGGTATCATTCTGCTCACACAAGGCATGACCACACAAGGCGTTTTTTTGCTGTTATATGGTTTTATCGTCGTTGGTACCGTAGACAATATCTTTCGTTTTTGGCTTCAAGAAAAGATTGGCGATATGCACCCTTTAATAACCATTTTTGGGGTCATTATTGGTCTCAATCTCTTTGGTTTCATTGGTTTGATATTCGGTCCTATTTTGATTTCCCTCTTTTTATTGTTGATTGAGATATACCGAAAAGAGTTTAATGAAAAACAAGCCATTGATACAAATTTACCGCCCGTTTAAAGCCCACGGTTGGGTGAAGCGTGCACCTGTGTTGTAGATGCCGAATAGCGTGGTATCAGCGTTACTATTGTTTTTATCGGTAGGGTAAATTATTTAACTACACTGCCGAGCGGAATGAATTTATTGCGAGAAATTGGTTAGATTTGCTTCGCATTCTAATTTTTCAAAATAAAAATAATAATAATGAAAATGAAAAATCTCATTCTGCTTCTTCCCGTTGTCTGCCTGTTTTTTGCTTGCAATAAAACACAACAAGTAACCATTGATACGCAAAACGTACCTGATGCTGTCATAAAAGCCATTTCCAACAATTTCACTGACATAAGTGATTTGGCTTTTACCACTTTGAAAGTGAATGAACTGTATGGTGCTGATTTTAAATCAAGCAAAAACCCATACACAGCAGTTATTGAAAGTAATGGCAATATTAAAGAGTTTACAATCCAAGGCAAATTGTTAACCTTGCCCCCTTCAATCATTGCTTTTATCAATGCCACCTATCCAAATGCAACTATTGATAAAAGTTTCCAAACATATAACAATCAAAAGGTTCATAATGGTTATGGCGTTCAGATTACAACAACTGCTTCTCTACGTCTTGAACTTACTTTTGATTTAGTAGGTGCTTTACTGTCCACTATACAATTACCTGCCGTGAGTGTTATATCGAAATATGCGATTGCTAACTTTGCTGATTTACCCGAAAACATTCGTAATTATTTGACTAATCACCATGCAGGAATGGTATTTTACAGTGCTGCTGGGGTCGTCATCAGCAATGTAACCACTTACTATGTTACTGTTAAGTTAGGCGATGTATTGCACAATTATTCTTTTAGTGCCAATGCGGTTGTTTTGACTTATACTACAAGCAGTCTTATCAATATTAAAGGTGGTGGCTCAAGCTCTACGAGTTCACAAACGTCAATAACCAATGTCGCTGCCATGCCACCTGTTGTCGTCACTTATTTAAATACAAACTTTGTTGGTTGGCAATTTTTGAAAGGATTGAAGCAATATGAGAATAATGTGCTTGTTAGTTATCTGATTGTCGCACAAGTTGGACCAGATCTTTACTATATCTCATTTAATGCTAATGGTGGTTTCATAGGTGCTAAGAAAGGATGATTCATGACCAGATATTACTGAGGGGGGTAACAATACAAACGCCTTTTGACTACAATCGAAAGGCGTTTGTATTGTTACTTACTGCTCGGCAAAGATTTTCCTTTTTCCTCCACATATAGAACAAAGAACAGTGGCGCTGGTTGCAGTTTTTTACCGCAGCTTACTTTCTGTGGGTAAGTAATATAAATGATGAACGATGAATGGCGTAAAACGTTGATTATCAAATATCTCCACGAAATCAATTTCCCGTTTATTTCTGTTCTTCTACTTATCTGACAAGGTTGCATCAAAATATTCACATCGTGTGGTATTTTTTCTGCAAAGTATAAATAAAATTCCTCAAAATGTGGTCTTTACAAAGGCGGTATTGGCTTTGATGAGGGTCATTGTCCTCTTTCAACCCATTGCTGAAGTGTTGGTGCGAGATTTTAATGTCCGCAAATGCCATATATATATCATTTTCACTACGCTTAAGCCGAAAGTATAACAACTGACTGGCTTCCATTAAAAAATAAGCAGCATGGCATCATTGTTTGATAAAACAGTTGTAGTAAAATTTTGAAACTCTATATTCTGATAAAGTCAAATAATTCACAAATTCTTAATAAATAAATAAACGATGAAAAAAGAAGTAAAAAATATAAACACCACTGCTTTATTTGAAAGGATGGCTTTGAAAGTCACTAAATTTACTGGCACAACAACTGCTTTTTTAATAGCCTTCTTCATTGTTATTGCCTGGGCATTGACAGGACCGTTTTTTGATTTTTCGGAAGAGTGGCAAATAATTATTAATACTGGAACGACAATTATTACTTTCTTAATGGTCTTTCTCATTCAAAAAGCACAAAATAAAGAATCCCTTGCTATCCAATTAAAGTTAAATGAACTGCTTGCCGCAAGTGACTTAGCAAGTAATCGCTTAGTAGATATAGAGGATTTGACAGAGGAGGAAATGAAGACGATACATAAATACTATGCTCAGTTGAACAAATTAGTAAAATCCGATAGTGACTTGCTGCAGTCTTTTTCGATAGATGGAAAAAAAGCAGCGATTAAAGCAAAAGTAAAAGAATAAGCGTATTCGGGGACGTCACACAATGGGCAATGTGTCAATCATAGCTCACTTAATTTTGAAAGTAAAAATACATTTTTTTCCTTTTTTCTTACCGAAATACTGAGGGGTCATTTTTTTTTGTATTATATACAATAGCTATACATGTAAGAGGCAATAAATAATTTCAAAAAGTGGTTTTACCTTATAATGTGATAAAATTTACTTTAAAAATTCTATTATTCACTTTTAAACACACAAGATGATGCTATTCAAAACACATTTTTTAATGACTTTTCTTCTCTTATCTTTTCTAAATCCGCTGTTTAGTCAAAATTCACCACCTAATTTGAACAGTAATATTCCTTGGGATGATAATCCAGGGCTTGCAGGCAATCAACAAACTTATGCCGATAAAACGGCTATAGAGAATGCTTTTAACAATGGAAGGCGTAATGAAGAAATACAAAAAAGCCTTACAACAAACATATTGGGCAATTTGTCTTTACCTTCTAACTTCACTTCTTTAAGTGAAGATATGCAAGCCCTTATTTTGCTCAATGCAGAGCGTACCTGTCGAGGAGGCGTTAATTATTCAGGCACCATTGTTTCTGGATTGCCTTTAGAAGGCATTGAAAGTACCATTGACGGTGTGGCACAAGCGCATTTAGATTGGTTGATTGCTAATAATATGTGGTCACATACGGGTGCAGGTGGTACATTACCGGATGGCAGAATCAACAATGCCATTGGGACTTCATGTAGAGAATTTATACCTTATGCTGAGAATTTAGCTATTTTTGGCAATTCCTCAAGCGTTCCACCTTTGATTGTTGCCCAATCTTTTTATTTATGGATATATGCAGATGCGGGTAGTGGGTGGGGCCATCGTATTGCTTGTCTGTATCAAGGGTTTAATAACAATCGCAACTCTGCCGCAAGCGAAGGCTATTTAGGATGGGCGTCAGGTGGTAGAAATAATGGCACCTATAATCCAGTGGGGTTTAATCTAAATTATCAATATGCCACAGTGATGAATTATTTTGACCCTGTTGCCACGGGTTGTTCGTTTAATGTGTTACCCGTTGAACTCCTGGCTTTTGAAGCAAAAGGCACTCAAAAAGGCATAGAACTCTCTTGGACAACGGTCACTGAAATCAATCTCGAAGGTTTTGAAATCGAACGGTCAGAAGATGGGCGCACTTATCAAACCATAGATTTTGTAAAAGCAAAAGCAAAATCGGAAACCAGTAAAGTAGAGTATGTGCTTTTAGACGCAGCTATAAAACCGCATCTTGTTTATTATTATCGCCTGCGCATGGTGGACAATGACGGCGAGTCTAAATATTCACCTTTGCGGTCTGCTATACTGAGGGGGCAAAAAACAGGTTTATCGGATTATCGTTTGTGGGCAAGTTTGACAAATGGCACACTTTCTGTCGAAAACTTGGCTTATGAATCCCATGAATGGACTGTTCAGTTATTCGATATGTCAGGTAAACTCTTTTTATCAAAAAAGATTAGTATTGAAGCTGGGGCACAACAAAATTTGGCTCTACCAACCAACCTTCATACAGGTTTGTATTTCGTACAGCTTTCCGATAGTCAGTTTTCAAAAACAGAGAAAATTGTTTTGTTTTAGCAAACTTGATGATTGTATTTTGGATTAAATACTTGAAAAATACAGATTTTGTTTGTTTCATGTCGTGTCATTTTATTTTTAGGTCTGGTGAATGAAAAACTGCCTCGTTTCGGTTATCCAAAGCGAGGCAGTTTTATGATTCAAAGTCTTAAACAAAAGAAAGGTGTTCGAGCAAACACTCGAACACCCCCTCAGTATTGGAATTAGGAATTAGGGATTAGGAATTAGGAATTAGAAATAACTCATAACTCAATTAACGGATATAGAACATCTCGCGGTATTTTGGGAGCGGCCAAGCCGAATCTTCCACGAAATACTCGAGACGGTCGCAATAAGTCCGAATATTATCCATCATAGGCTTCACAGTATCGTTGTAAGCAGCAGCAGCAGCTTCCAAATCTGTTTCCATCAACTCATTGGCTGCCCGACGCGCTATTGTCATCTCTTTAACACCAGCCGCAGCGCCATTGATAGCGACACCCATTGCTTTTACGAGTTCAAGTTGCTCACCATAAGCGGACTCATCTAAACCGATTGATTTCAAAGAAACAATGTTATCTGCCAATTTTTTTTGATAGCCTGCCGCCGCAGGTAATATCAAGTTAGCAACCATTTCACCCAATGTACGGCTTTCGATTTGCACCTTCGTCAAATAGGCATGGTACTGAACTTCTTGGAAAGCGTGCATTTCTTTTTTAGAATAAACACCTGCTTTGATGAAGACATCTGTTTTTTTACTGCTCCATGCTTTGAGTGCTTCAGGCGTTGTTGTGAAGTTATTCAAGCCACGTTTTGCAGCCTCATCTTTCCACTCTTGCGAATAACCATTACCTTCAAAACGGACTTTTTTAGACTCTTTGATGTAGCGAATCAAAACTGATATGACGGCTTCATCTTGTTCTTTTCCGCCTTCGATGAGTTTATCAACTTCGGCTTTGAATTTCTCAAGCTGTGACCCCACAATCGTATTCATAACGGTCATTGGGCCCCCACAGTTTTGCGAAGAACCGACAGCACGAATCTCAAATTTGTTGCCTGTGAAAGCAAATGGAGAAGTACGGTTACGGTCAGTTGTATCTTTTTCAAGAAGTGGAATTTTTTGAACCAAATCAAGTGCTTCTTTAACGCCAGACGTATCAGATGCTCCTTTTTTCTCCAAATCGTTCAACAATTTGTCCATCGTTCCACCTAAGAAAGCAGAAATGATAGCGGGTGGCGCTTCGTTAGCACCTAAACGGTGATCGTTATTAGCGGTCGCAATCGAAGCACGAATAAAGTCCGCATGTTCGTAAACCGCACGGATTGTATTGACAAAGAACGTCAAGAACATCAAGTTTTTGCCTGGCTCTTTGCCAGGTGCTAAAAGATTTTTACCTGTGTTAGTCGCAATTGACCAGTTGTTGTGCTTACCTGAACCGTTCACACCTGCGAATGGTTTTTCGTGCATCAAAACAACTAATTTATGACGACGAGCCACGCGATCCATCAAGTCCATCAACAGATTGTTGTGGTCAACAGCGACGTTGATTTCTTCAAACATAGGTGCAAACTCATATTGAGCAGGGCCCACCTCGTTGTGGCGTGTACGGAGCGGAATACCCAATTTGTGTGCTTCTGTCTCAATATCGCGCATACACGCATAGATACGCTCAGGAATAGACCCAAAATAATGGTCTTCCAAGTTTTGGTGCTTCGCTGGCAATTTACCCACCAAAGTACGACCCGTCAGTATTAAGTCAGGACGAAGGTTGAAAAGAGCTTCGTCAACCATAAAAAATTCTTGCTCCCAACCCAAAGTAACGGTTACTTTAGTCGCTGCTTTGTCAAATAACTGAGCCACAGGAACGGCTGCTTTGCTAAGGTAATCTTGTGATTTCAACAATGGCAATTTATAGTCCATTGCATCACCCGTGTAAGTGATGAAAACAGTTGGGATACACAACGTTTTACCTGCACCGGCATCAAAAATAAAAGCAGGAGAAGAGGGATCCCAAGCTGTATAACCACGCGCTTCAAAAGTTGCTCGCATACCGCCAGACGGGAAAGAAGAACCATCGGGTTCTTGCTGAACAAGGGCATCAGAAGTGAACTCCTCGATGACTTTACCATCGTAAGTTAAAGTGAAAAACGAGTCGTGTTTTTCTGCCGTCTTACCTGTCCAAGGTTGAAACCAGTGTGTAAAATGCGTAACGCCTTTATCTTGCGCCCATGCCATCATCGAGGTTGCAATAACTGCTGCCACTTCGCGAGTCAATTTTGTACCGCCTTCAATAGCCGCTTTAAGGCTTAAGTAAGTACTTTCATCTAAATACTGCTTCATGGCATCATCGTTAAAAACGAGTTCGCCATAGAAATCCTTGATTTTTTCCGCTGGCATATCAACATATTCCATGTCTTCAAAGCGGCTTGCAATCGTGTCTAAGGCACTAAATCTGGAAAGACTCATGAGTTAAAATATTAAATTTTGATAAAAAAAATGATTTTTAGTTTTTCAATAATATTCTTCACAAAAAATACAATTCATTATAAATAAGTTAAACCCTGCGCGAGTGTCAAACCCCTGCAAAGTTAAGCCAAAGCGGCAAAATAACCGCCCGAGTAAGACCCCTCAGTAAAGTATAGAAAAAATGAGAAAAAGACGTAGGCTCAGACCTAATATTCATCATTTTATAGGAAGTTGGTGCAAATTTAAACGAATTTTCGCGAAACAAGGACTGTTTTAGTAAAAAATTCATTTTTTTTGCATCGTTCGCACATGTGTCCTAATATTCTCTTAGTCTTCCATTTCATCATTTATCAAAAAAAGAGCGACCATGAGACTTCTGAAACAGGAGTCTTTCCAGTCCCACGACCGCTCGTTTTTTATAGTCCTTTTTAGATGAAAGAAATATTTTGACTCTACCTTCCAAACTGAGGGGTAAAATAGCACGCCATGCAAATATTAGAACTTATAAACTACCGCTAATATGAATGAGGATTCATTATCTTTTAATTTACCTTCATTATTTTTCCAAATTGTCTTCTTTGCAGAATCAAAACGGATTTCTGGAATAATCGTGAAAGCATCAATTTTGATGTTGCCAGACAATGTAAAAGCTGTAATTGTATTATCGGTTGTAGGTGTATCATCACCTAACTTATACTTCACTCCGTCCTTATCATTGAATAACTCACCACGAGCTGCAAGTATAAACGAAGGAGAAAACGCATAGTTTAGATACAAAGCAGAACCATTCCAAGAGGCATTGTCCCCCTCTTTTGACAAGCCTTGTGTAATAAAATTGAAGCCTGCACCAAATTTTTCAGAGATTTGATAACTTGTTGTGATGTCAAAAGTTGATGCCACTGTACTGTCAGCACCTTTGCCCGACAAGCCATTGACATAGATTTTAAATGGACCGCTGACATAAGACAACTGCCCACCGACCATTTTTTTCTTGGTATCTAAATACTCAAACCCTGGTTTTAAACCATAAGCCCCTTTGCTATCGGTTTGGTTGAAAATACCAATCATACCCGCAAATTTATCCGTGAAAGCGATATCCATTTTCAGACCCGTATGATAGAATGGGCCATTGGTATAGTTATAAGACATGGAGTAGTTTAAGTTGTTAGATGCTTCAACCAACTCATAACCGACGAAAGTCATGAAATTACCCGCCGTGAATTTGAGTTTATCCGTTGGCTTATAAGTAATATAAAGCTGTTTGATAAAAGAGGAACTACCACTGTAAGGATAGTTTGTTTCTTCTGCACGAGGTCCAAACATCAAATCGGCAACAAAACCGATTTTACCATTGTCTTTTGCAACGACAACATTGGCCATACCCAAACCGATACCGCCATTTTGAAGCGTATAAGATGTTTTAGAGGCATTAATTTTATTAGATGTTGCCCGATAATAAGCATCTACTTGTCCTGAAATCGTCAGAGGTGCTTCTTCTTTTTTTTCTGCATCTTGTGCAGATAAATTTGTTGAAAACAAGGTGGCTACTATAGCCAAACTTTTGAGAGTGACTTTAATGTTCATAATAAAGTGGCTTTTAGCTGTTAATTAATGTGTTCACAAATCAAATTGTAAACAAGACTCCTAAATATTGTTTGATAATTGGTAAGAAAAAAAACGACAACTCATGCGCATCTCATTGCGTTTTTTTGATAGGGCAAAGGTGAGACGTTTATTTGAAATCTGCACTTACACTTAGTTTGAAATCTAAACTTAATAGCTTTATTTTGTAAAACAGACTTTTACCAATTTTAATTTTTCAAAAACTATTATATGGAAAATAAATATTAAAAACACCCTGTACCATCGTAGAAGGTTTTTTTGCAACTTTGCTTCTAAAAAGAGGTAAACAGGACGATTTTAAATTTTTTTAGAGCAAAACTTATGGCAAAACAACAACCATTACGTAAAAAACAAAGCCACAAACCAAAAACAGACCGATTAGAAAAACTATCAAAAACACACGCCGAGAAAGAAAAATTTTACACACAGTTGCGTGTATTAGCAAATGCTCGTAAATTGCAACCAATAATAGATAAAATCATGACAAATATTTATAAATTAATAGACATTTCAGAAGATCCTTTGTTCGTCGAAGGCAAAGAAGAAGGAATAGAAGTAGGCACACTCAAAGGTGTCATCAAAAGCATAGAAAGCATGATGATTAATACCGATTTTGATAATGAGTCCATTGCTCGCTATTTAACCGTTCCACTTGAATTGGTCAAAAAAACAAGGCAGAACCTATCAAAACAATAGCTTTAAGTTAAACATACCACATTCAATAAGGCTTTCTACTTGAAGAAAACAGCACAACATTATGAGAAAACGTAACCTCCCTGTATGTGTTTTGATTGTCTATTGTCAAATCACATACGCTCAAATTTCCACAGATTCACTCACTTACAGTTTTCAAGATGCTATTGAAAATGCCGTTTCCGCAAACGACGATGCATCTTTTGACTACGATACAGAGTTTGAACACCTTGCAGACTTCATCAGACATCCCCTCAGTATCAACCTCGCTTCTGCTACTCAATTTGAACATTTGCGCCTTTTGTCAGCAGAGCAAATAGCGTCTATCATTGCTCACCGTGAAAAATATGGGCGTTATATATCGCTCCTCGAACTGCAAAGCGTCCTTGATTTAGCCACGATTCACAAAATGCTACCTTTTGTTACTGTCGAAAATGCACTCGACGATTATTTTATGCCTTTAAAAGACTGGTTCAGAAAAGGCAAAAGTGACGTTTTCATGCGTTGGGAACATCGGCTTGAACGAGCCGAAGGCTACAAACGGGCAGATAGGGAGAGTGGTTATCTCGGCGATGCGAACCGCATTTATACCCGCTATCGCTACTCGTTTGGCACTCGTTTGAGTTATGGTTTTACCCTTGAAAAAGATGCAGGTGAGTCGTTTGGTAAATCCCTATTTGATTTCTCCAGTTTTCATTTTAAAATATCTAATGTTCATAAATTATTCAAAACCATTATCTTAGGTGATTATTCTGTATCACTTGGGCAAGGCTTGATTCATCAAAACGGTTTCAGTATCGGTAAAAGTGCCCTGGTGATGAGTGTTGAAAAAAGCAGTCTGCCTTTGCGACAATATACCTCGTCGAATGAGTTCAACTTCCTACGTGGCGCAGCTTTTCAAGCCAAAATCGGTCAAAATACTGAGGGGGTCTTTTTTATTTCCAAACGACGACGCGATGCCAATTTTTTAGATACTGTCGCTAACGAATTGATTTTCAGTTCTTTGCAAGGTACAGGTTTACACCGGACTAATACAGAACGTGCTGACCAAAATTTATTGGGGCTTTTCACCATCGGGGGGAGTGTGAAAAGGACATTTAAAACAGGTTCTATTTCTTTAAATACTGTTTTCAATCAATTTGATGGCCATTTAGAGCCGCGTGATGAGCCTTATAACATCTATGTTTTTAGAGGTAAAAGCCTTTTGAATATTTCAACAGATTATAAAAAGACGTATAAAAATTTTCATGCCTTTGGCGAAACGGCTATGAGCCATAACGGTGGTATTGCTACACTAAACGGACTGCTTATGGGTTTAGATAAACGTTTGTCTATCAGTATTTTGCAGCGTTATTTCTCTTTAAAATATCAAACCCTACAAGCACAGCCTTTTGCAGAATCGAGTCGTCCACAAGATGAAAAAGGGATTTATCTGGGTATAGAATTCAAACCCAATCGGTCTTGGACAGTCAGTAGTTATGCCGATTTTTGGCAACATCAATGGTGGCGTTTTCGGGTTGATGCACCCTCCCATGGGCAGGAATTTTTTGGGAAAATACAGTACAAACGCCGCAATACTGAGGGGTATTTGCACATGCGTGTAAAAACAAAACAGCAGAATAGGACGGACAGACCTGACTCTGTTAAAACCAATATCGTTGTGGACAAAACACGGACGCAAATCCGACTACATTTCAACAACCGTTTATCAAAAAGTTTGGAACTACGGAATCGTTTGGAATGGTCATTTTTTGAAGACGACAAAGGCATAAAAAAGGGTTTTATGATTTGGCAAGATGCGATTATTTCACTCAACAATTTACCCTTTGAATCGCCTAAAATGGCGTCTATACTGAGGGGTCTGAAATTGACTACTCGATTGGCTTTTTTTGATACAAAAGATTATGATACAGCTATTTATGGATTTGAAAACGATGTCCAATACAGTTTTACTGTCCTCCCCTACTATTATCGAGGCACCCGTTTTTATCTCAATGCCAGTTATAAATTTATGAAAAACAGCTATCTGGAAGCGCGTTTTGCGCGAACTCGGTTGGTCAATCAAAACAGTTTTGGGAGTGGTTTAGATAAAATTGAAGGCGATACACGGACGGATGTGAAGGTGCAATTGCGTTTTAGTTTTTAACAAAAAAGCACCGCTTTTACTGAGGGGTACTTTTTGAATGGATTTTAGTTTGACATCAAACTCGACTTAAAAATCTTTACAGCTATTGCTAATAATATCACACCCATAAACTTCCGAATCACCAATAAACCACCTTTGCCCAGCAACCGTTCAAGTGGGTTTAAAAGCCTTATAACAAGATAAATAAACCCTAAATTGAGCAAAATACCTATGAGTATAGTCCAATCGTCGAACTGAGTTTTTAAGGACATAATGGTTGTCAAAGTACCTGACCCTGCCACTAAGGGGAACGCAACGGGAACGATACTGCCCGTTTTCCCTTCCAATTCTGCTTTAAAAATGTCAATACCCAATGTCATTTCAAGCCCCATGATGAATATCAAAATAGAACCTGCTAAAGCGAATGAAGGCAAATCAACGCCGAGAACGCCCAAAAATCGGTCGCCAAAATAAAGAAAGGAAATCATCAGGACACCCGACACAAGGGCCGCTTTCCATGCTTCAATTTCACCTATCTTTTGGCGTAGCGAAATCAAAATAGGAATATTGCCCAGCATATCAATGATGGCAAAAAGTGTAAAGGAAGCGGTAAGGATGTGGTCGAAATTCATTTCATTTCATTTGTGAATGATGAATTTTTGTCATGCTGAACGCAGTGAAAGCATCTGAATAGTTTTAAATTCAGATGCTTTCACTGCGTTCAGCATGACAAAAAAAAGTAGCTGTATTTTATTTCAAACGTGCTAAAATGGTTTGATTGCCTTTTGAAATTTCATCAATTGAGACCAATATTTCAGCATCGAGCGGTAAAAAGACATCCACACGGGAGCCAAATTTGATGAAGCCCATGTCTTTGCCTTGCCAAACAGTGTCGCCTTGTTTGACATAAGCTCTGATACGTCGTGCGACGGCTCCAGCAATTTGACGGAACAAAATCTGATGTCTGCCACTGTCAATGACTGTTGTAGTACGCTCATTTTCAGTTGAACTTTTCGGATGCCATGCTACCAGGTATTTACCTTCGTGATAGCGAAAGTATTTGACAATACCACTAATTGGGTTGCGGTTGACGTGCACGTTAAGAGGTGACATGAAAATAGAGACTTGAATGCGGCGGTCGTGAAAATACTCGTCTTCTGTCGTTTCTTCGATGACGACGATTTTTCCGTCGGCGGGTGCATAGACGAGGTGATTGTCTAAAAGCGGGATTTCGCGCTTGGGATTTCTAAAAAACTGAACGACAAGGACGAAAAAAACGAGTGATGCGAATAAGGTAAAGCCCAATACATAAGGATGAGCCAACCACATAATAATGCCATTGATGACGGCTAAAACACAGAACACGCCACCAATCATTAAATAACCTTCTTTGTGAATACGTAACATAGAATCTTAATTGTCAATGATTTATATAAATATTTTTTCGATTTTCCGTTTTGGTTTTGCAAAAATACTGAGGGGCACTTATTTCAACATCAAATATAAAAACACAAAAGGAACGGCAAAAATAAAGGCATCGAAACGGTCTAAAAAGCCGCCATGACCGGGCATAAAAGTCCCTGAATCTTTAACCCCTACAGAGCGTTTGAACATGCTTTCAACCAAGTCGCCCAATGAGCCAAATACAGCAACAATGCCACCAATAACAAGCCAATCTATGAGACTCAAAATGCCTAAAAATTGATGAATGACGATACCTGTCAGTATGCACATAATACCACCACCGATTGTTCCTTCCCACGTTTTTTTAGGTGAAATGCGTTCAAAAAGCAGGGTTTTACCGATTCTTGAACCGATTATGTAGGCAAAAGTATCGTTTGCCCAAGTTAAAAATAGAATACCCGCAACAATATTAGGTGTGAACTTTAAGGTCTTTATGGCTCTAAAAGATTCATAAAAATAGTAAGAAAAGGGGTGATGTTCAAGGCTGTAAAACTCTAAAAATGGTAAGAAAACGACGAAAGGAAAAATGGCATACATGATACCCAACAACAATAAACCAACATTGATAAAAGGCTTTTCACTCTGTTGAAAAAAAAGCTCAAAAAGGAGTAAAAAAAAAGGTGATATAACAAAAAGTATAATGGGCAGAAAGACAACTTTGTAGGTGACTAAATGCCAACCAAAACCCATTTGCAGGGCTTCACCATTGAGTGAAACAATTCTTATAAAAATAGATGTCAGCCAAAGACTACTACCCAACAACAAAGCAAATACTTTCCTGAGTGTGCTTTCTTCTTTGATTAATCTCATGAATTCCCATAAGCACCCCATGGAAATAAGAAAAAACAAAATATAAAAACTGACTTCGTTCCAGAACATACCTATGAGCATCACTGCGCCAAAGAGAATGGCTGTCAAAGCCCGCCGTTGAAAATTGGTCATAATTGTGTATTGTTGTATCGTTGAGATTGTTGTATTGTTGGTATTGTTACATTACTTTTCAATAATCCTAACAATATAACAATCTCAACAATACAATTTACTTTATTCGATGATAAGTTTACGCACACCCACACGTTTGTCGGTTGTCGTTACGTGAATGAAATAGATGCCACTGTGGACATTTTGCAGCGTTAATTGAACCGATTCAGCTTGAATTTGCATCTTACGATTGTCAATCACACGACCCATCAAGTCCATGACGCGCATACTTTCAATTTTTTCATCCGCTTCAATAGTGATATTGCCCGTTACTGAGGGGTTCGGATAAATTTTAAATTCAGCAGGTGCGATGTCGTTAGCTCCTAAAATAATAGTACCATTGCACAAACGACGCGAAGAAATAGGTGGCGCAGGATCGCAATCGCAGGTGTGCGAACCGAGATTTTGAAAAGACGGTGCGACATTATTATTGGTAAAAATCAACCAATCGGCATAACGGAAAGTGTCTTGGCGTGAATAAGCCACGATGCCCGTACCTTTTTTGACTTCGCGCTTACGCACAATCGTTTTGTCCAAAGTCAAATCACGACCCAACCAGTCTTTCCAGGATTTACCCGTTACCATACCCGGGTCATTATAGACTCCAACCATATCTACGAGATTGCTTAAGTTGGCAAGATCTGGCTCACCTTTAAACAAAGCCATTGCGTCATTTCCATTGAAATAAAGCGTTCTGTTCACATCATAAACAGGATTGATAAAACCATTTGCACGGCATTTCAAGTCTAAAAAATCATTGTACTTTGTACTTCGAAAGGGCAAATTGCCATTAGCAGTATTAACTTGTACACAAAACTCGACTTTGCCTGTTACAATGTCAATCATCGGCGCACCTGCTGCATCACGGCAAGTATCCCATTTTTGATAACCATCGAATACAGGATATTCCAAAGAAATATTGTACTGCGTGGTATCTCGTTTGTCCGTTACAACCACATAAGTTTTGTATGGTGCAATAGTCGCACCCGTAGGGAACGTTGTTGTGTACCATGCTGGTGTACCATTATCATTTCTCGCTAAGCGATAACCCGACAAGCTGATTGCAGCATTCGTAGGATTATAAATTTCGATAGCGCGATTATTATACTTTCCTGCTGAATATTCAGAAATGAATAAATCAGTGCATTGAGCAAAAAGACTCGCCCCGCTTAAAAACAAAGTGACAAACAGAAGTAATGATTTTTTCATGTAGTGATTTTTAAAAAATTTAAGAAAAAGATTTTTGAACTCAATTTCAAAAGTGAAATAGACTTGTTCGGAAAGTTTTTCGGTTTGATGAAAGCGTTTGCTTAGATTTGCTGCAAAATTAGTCCAATTTGGGGTAATCGGTAAGTTTCTGATTTACTAAATTATTAAAATTAAGAAACCCCAAATTAAAACGACAAATTTACATACTCACATTCAATAATCATTCACTCATTCATTATACTTTGAAACAACCGCTCGAACTTAACGACGATTTCACATTTGGGCTTGATACGCTTGAAAAAACGCATAAAAACCTCTTCATTACGGGTCGGGCTGGCACGGGCAAATCCACTTTGTTGCACCTTTTTAAGAATACAACGCGAAAAAAATGCGTTGTCCTCGCGCCGACAGGCGTGGCTGCGCTCAATGTGCAAGGGCAGACGATTCACTCATTTTTCGGTTTTCCAGCTAAGTTTTTTAGCACGGATGAGATTAAAAAGCGGCGAGATGTGCGGTTGTATAAAAAATTAGAAGTATTGATTATTGATGAAATTTCGATGGTGCGGGCAGAAATGATTGACCACATTGACCGTTTTTTACGCATCAACCGAGACGATTACCGACCTTTTGGCGGTGTACAAGTCGTGTTTTTTGGCGATTTGTTTCAGTTACCACCTATTGTCAGTACGCCTGAAGAGCAGCATTTTTTTCAAACATACTATGAAACACCTTATTTTTTCTCTGCAAAAGTATTCAAAGACACCCCCTCAGTATTTTATGAAAAATTTGAGATGGAAATGCTCGAATTGAAAAAAGTGTATCGCCAAGAAGCGCGGCATTTCGTTCGGTTACTCGATGCCGTGCGTTTGGGTACGATTGACTATGACGATTTAGAAGACTTAAACGAACGGGTTGTGCAAAATCCCCAAGAAAAAGACTATTTTATTACGCTTTCTACACGCAATGCCGTTGTTGATGAAATTAATAATCGTGAATTACGCAATTTACTACTTGGCGAATTTTCTTATACTGCCGAAATTAACGGTGCCTTTGACCCCAAACAGTATCCTACTGAGGGCGTGCTGCGGCTAAAACTCGGTGCACAAGTCATGTTTGTCAAAAATGACCCGAAGCGGGAATTTGTCAATGGAACGATTGGAAAAGTGGTGAAATTGGCGGCTGACAATATCGTTGTACAAGTCGAAGAGCGCGATGGTATTATGAAAAATATTGAAGTGGAAAAACAGACTTGGGAAATCATGCGTTATACGCTTTCCCCTGATGGTTCAGATATCAAAACCGATGTCGTAGGCTCTTTCAAACAATACCCTTTGCGTTTGGCTTGGGCGATTACGATACACAAAGCGCAAGGCAAAACGTTTGATAAAGTCATTATTGACCTTTCCGGTGGTGCGTTTGAAGTTGGACAAACGTATGTGGCTTTGAGCCGTTGCCGCACTTTGGACGGCATTGTTTTAAAATCAAAAATACAGCCACGCGACATAAAAGTAGATGAACGGATAGTGGATTTTTATGAAAGGCAGTTTTGAAGAAACCTTAAAAATCAATCAAAATTTTCATTTTGCCACCCAGCCCTTGTTCTATAATCCGCGTAAGTGTAGAAAGCCGAATATCACTCGCTCCATTTTCGATACGGCTGATATAAGATTTGTTTGTACCACAACGAAGTGCCAATTCCTCTTGTGTGAGTTTTTGTTTTTCGCGTTCAAGCTCAATCAAAACGCCAATTTTGAAGTTCTCAAAACCTTTCTCGTAGGCTTCTCTTGTTGCCGTTCCGACTTCACCATATTGCTCGTCGAGGTGTGTTTCAAAAGATTTAATATTTTCCAAATTTTTCATCGAAATAGTCTTTTTTGATACGTAATGCACGTTTTATCTCCTCTTTTGGTGTTTTTTGTGTTTTCTTCTGAAAACCATTGGTAATAATAATTAAATTTCCTTCATCGAAAAAGCTGAAAATCCGAAAAGCATTACCACTTGTATCTACTCTGATTTCAAAAAGTCCATCAGTTCCTTCGATATGTTTGAAATATTTTTGAGGGATGAGAGGCAACAGTCTTGCAAGTTCAATCGTCCAGTCAATTTTTGTTTTAACGTCCTTATTTTGTTCATCATAGAACACTCGAAAATAGTTTTTATAAAAAAAGATACGTCTGTCCATTTTTTCTCACAGCGTTTAGTTGCCTGTTTAGACAACAAAGCTAAGTAAATTGTTTTTATAAATCTAATCTTTGATAAAAAATTGAGGTCCAATATTGAATACCTTAACAAGTATCCCCCTCAGTAAAAAATACCTTTTAACGCTCTTTTCCTATATTTGCCCTCAAAAAGACATCATTTAAGTCATACAAAACGTAAAATCAACATGAACCAAGCCAACGACGTATTTTTAATCACCCTCGCCATGATAATTTTTGGCTATTTGATTAAAAAATACAACTACGTGACAGAAAAAGAAGGGAAAACCATTTCTCGTTTTTTGATGCACACCACGTTTCCCGCCCTTATGGTCGTCTCAACGATGCGGATAAAGTTAGAAAGCAGCTTGTTTTTGATACCCGTTCTGACCTTGGCGTTTGGCAGCACGATGCTCTTGATTGCTTGGTTTGTGTTCCGAAAATACCCCAACGATATGCGTGGATTGTTGACAATGGGTGCGGGTGGATTGAATACGGGCTTGTTTGCCTTCCCAATCATTGAAGGTATTTGGGGACGCGATGCTTTGGTTTATGCCATCATGTTTGACATCGGCAATACAGTTGTTGTCTTCGGATTGGTCTATTCGATTGGCAATTATTTTGCAAAAAAAGGACACAGTTCTGTTAATTTCCCAATGATTTTGAATAAAATAATTCGTCTGCCACCCTTGCAAGGCATGGCTATCGGCTTACTTATCAATGTGTTACACATTCCAGTACCGAATGTATGTATCGATTTTTTAGACGTTTTGGCAAAAGGTAATAAACCCATTGTATTGTTACTGATGGGTATCTATTTGAGTTTTGAATTAGATAGAAAACAAGTATGGGCTGTCAGTAAAGTATTGATAATACGTTATATCTGTGGCATGTTGGCAGTCGCTACCATATATACAGTGTTGCCGCCTTCGTTGGAACAAAGTATCTTAATCATCTGCGTTGTTTTGCCTGTTGGTCTTACGATTCTACCTTTTTCAGACGAATTGCACTTCGATTCACGAGTAGCTGCTTTGCTGGTGAATCTCTCTTTGCTCGTTAGTTTCGTGGTGATGTGGGCTTTAGTGATTGGATTGAAGTTGGTGTGAGGAAATGGTGCGATACGCTACAATTCGCTTATGCATGACCTTAAACCAAAGTGGTGGAACGAGTGCCAATAACATCATAGCAGGATAACCGGCAGGCATTTGAGGGCTGTTGTCAAAATGGCGCAACACTTGATATTTACGAGTCGCTTTATAATGATGGTCAGAATGACGGGTCAATTCTAAAAGTAAAACACGCCCTAACGCATGGTTAGAATTCCAAGAATGAATAGGTAAAACAGGTTCATATTGCTTCTCCGTTAATTTGTGACGACGCAAACCATAATGCTCAATATAATTCACTGTTTCCAACAGCAGAAAGCCCATAATAGCCGCATTTACGAACCAAAATAGCACTTCTACACTGAAAACCAGACCAATAACAACCAATAAAGCGATTTGAATGACTTGATAAACAAGCATTTCGTTATGTCCACTCCAAAAGTTTTGGTTGGCTTTCGCCAAACGTTTTTTCTCAATTTGCCACGCCGACAACCAACTGTCACGAACAGAACGGATATAAAAAGCATAAAGATTTTCACCGTATTTTGAAGACGCGGGGTCTTCGTCGGTGGACACGTGCTTGTGGTGCCCGCGATTGTGTTCAATAAAAAAGTGCATGTATAAAGTCGTGCAGAGCAATATTTTACTCATCAATTGTTCGTGTTTCGTTTGGCGATGCCCCAGTTCATGGGCGGCATTGATGCCCAAAACACCACAGGAAATGCCAAAAGCGGTCATCATACCGACCTTTTCGTAGTAAAATACTGAGGGGTCACTTATACGCATCAAAAAGTAACCCAATGTCAATAATTGTATCGGCACTAAACTCCAAATGAGGTAATCGTAGGTTTTGTCTTCTAAGGCGATGGCTTCCTCGATTTCGGTCATATTGTTCTCATTACCTTTGAAAAAAAATTCTAAGAAAGGAATAAAAGCAAAGACGAAGGCAAGGGCAAAATATGTCCACAATCCATTCATGGACAATGAAAACACAACAACAATGGGCGTTGTGAAGACGAGTAGGTATTTTAAGATGGAAAAACGCATGTATTTGGTTGGTTAGATGATATACAGAAAGGAGGATTGCTTAGTTAAAGCAATGAACCGATAATATTAATACTTCAATACAGGTTTCAATTGCCTACATCTTTAGATGGAGAATTTTGGAATCTGATA
>JANOAU010000176.1:0-2323 GCA_031411275.1 Saprospiraceae bacterium
GATTAAGCTACTCACGATGCTTCCCAGCACTATAACGCCCGTCAACACCATCCAAATCAAGAGGGTCTTAGATGTGCTTTGGGCATCTCTTGTCACCTCTTTGTTAAAAAGCAGCCCATGTAAAAAACGCCTGTTCCATACAGTCAATAACATGAACAGAAGCGAAATAAATATCAAAGATGCTATAAAACCCAGTAAAAACGAGGTATTCTTTTCTATATATGGCAAGCGAAGAAATCCGAATACCCAGCCAATCAAAATGCCGAAAACCAAGCCTACAAGCAGCTGTTTTTTCCCTTTCATTATTGATTTTTGTTTAGAAAATAAATTTGTCGTAAAACTAACACACCCCTCAGTATTTTCATACTGAAAGGGATGTTTTTTCCCGCTTGAGCCATATCTTCCGACAAACTCCTACCAAACCACCCACCACAACCAAGAACGTGCGGTGCTCGCGAGCAACTCCGCTTGCTCTATATATCTTTCCTTAATCACAAATCTTAAACCAATGCACAGATGCGCTCGTAAATGGGTCTCTGAATGGCAACCTCGTTCTTTGTTTTTTGATTCGTTGTAATTCTAAAATCATATACTTACCGAGCTGGGGGATAAAGGTTAAAACGGCTTAACACGCCAGTCAGAGACCCATTTACGAGCATCCCGTTCTTTGATTTAAAATTGTGAGTTTTTTGAATGACATCCAATGCCAGCTGGTAAGAATTGTTAAAATTATCAATACATTCTTCATTATTTTTTAAAATTTAGCAACGGTTTTAAATCTCAAGCTGTATTTAATTTCATAATTATTTGTTGAATACAAATTAAAGGTATAATTTGTACTTTTATCTATCGTTTAACCTTGAAATTTATAAAAAAAACAAAACATATTATCAAAATGATTAAAAAGATTCACACTACTTTTCTGTTCATTACTATTTTTTCTCTTTCGACTTCTGCTTTTTCACAAACCAGTATAGTTGACATCAATAAAGTTAAAACTGTTAGCGGTATTATTGATCTATTGAAAAAAGATACTGCTGATTCGAATTGCGTTATTAGAGGTTTTAATCTATTGGTTTATCCTAAAAAAGGGGATATTTATGAGATTAAAATTGTTGGTAAAAAAGCACCCGCAGAACTTAAAAAAATTGCAGAAAGCTTAAAACCAGAAGACATTTTAGTTTTTACCAATGTTTTAATGCAATGTAACAATCAATCTGAAACCTATGCCGTAAACGATAAAAAAATCGTTCTTAAGTAGGTTTTAAATCAATTGTTAAAAGGCGTTGGATGGGTTTTAATCCATCCAACACCTTTTTATATACTCAAAAACACTTCCGTCAAAGCCGCAATATCGTTTTTATCATTGTACAAATGAGGTGAAATCCCAGCTCGCACGCTGTCACTCTTAAACTAACCTACAAATTTACCCCTGAAAAACGAGGTCGCTCGTTCGCAGTCTCCGACTGCGGATGCCTATTTTGAGGTCTCCTGACCCCTCAGTATTGCTTAATTCTATGTGGTCACAGACCACAAAATACACACAAGCAGTCAGAGACTGCTTGCGAGCAACCCCGTTTTTCAGGGGTAGTTTTGTGGGTTAGTTTGAGAGAGACAGGGTGCGAGCTAGTATATCTTAGTACGCAACCCTTAAACGATATTCCGTTCACCTTCAAGTGACAGGACATTCAGTGCAAATACCCTAACTGCTTACGCACATTGCAACACACCGCAAACAATCTTGTATTTCGGCAATCAAACTAAAAAGACATTCCGTTAGCTTGATTTTAAAGATTGAATTACTTAACTTTGCGCTATGCAAAACAAGAATGTACGTTCCGTTTCAGACTTTAATAATGACCTTAAGCTAAAAGGTTTTAACGTTTTCCAAATAGAAAGCGATGGAAACGCCACACGTATTTATAGCAGAAAGGACTTTTATAAAATTTGCCTGACAACAGGTAAGAGCATCATTCATTATGCAGACAAAAGTTTTGACGCGGAAGGAACTGTTTTGTTTTTTGGCAACCCACACATCCCTTATTCCTGGGAGACAATCTCAACAAGCTATGTGGGTTACACTTGCTTGTTTTCAGAAGAATTTTTAAAGTCAGACCGTTCAGAAAGTTTGCAACATTCACCATTGTTTAAGATTGGCGGCACACCTATTTTGAAAATAACGGAGCAACAAAGGGATTTTTTAGGTACGCTGTTTCAAAAAATGATGGAAGAACAGAAGACCAATTATGTGTATAAAGACGACCTAATCCGTAACTACATTAATCTGATTATTCACGAAGCATTGAAACTACAGCCTTCGGAA
>JANOAU010000177.1:0-2872 GCA_031411275.1 Saprospiraceae bacterium
TTAATGACAAGGAACTTGGGTGCGTTTTACGGCAATGTCCAAACATTTGTAACATTTTTTGCAAAATTTCACGATATTGCTTGCTAAATTCATCGATTTCGTAATATATTTCGTCCAGCATAGCTCTTGATTTTGTTTTTATTTTCGCAAAACCAAGGTACAATGTCTTGCGCTATGCTTCTTTTTTTTCAATCTCCGAACTCACGTTAAGTTAACCAAATCCAATAGAGACGCTAAAATTGTCTTTGATGCCAAAACCAATAACCTAGTTTTCTATGCTGTCAATGAACTTATTACTCAATTGCCTATAAAGGGTTTAGACTTTAAAAGTCTTGTTGAGCCTGATTTTTTTCGCACTTTAAAAACTTACAATTAGAGATTCCTTTTGGCTGGAAATCAGCCAAAATTACCACGACTTTTTGACGGTTATCAGGTTTTAATCTTTTTAAGAGTAAATGTATTCAAACATGCATGTAAATTGGTTTTCTACAAATCAAAGGTACGCTCATTCTTTATTTAATATTTTATTCTTTCAGTAGGCATTTTTATCCTATTTATTCTGTTGTTTCAGTGGCGCAATTTGGATTGACGAAATGATAAATGAATAGCCACTATTCAACGATTTGATTTTCTTTGGGTACTCTAAGAATCAGTTTGTTTTATCACCTTCGGAGAGCTCGTCTGGCTTATCTGTACGTTCCAAACCTAAATAGTTGTCCTTTGAAACAACAGGCTTACCTATTTGTTTTTCAAGGTTCTTTCGTGCATTGCCTGCATATTTACCACCTTTTATGGCTGAATCGTAATTTTCATTAAATCCTTTTGACTCGTCGGTTATCGCAATTTGTCTGGTGGCTTCTTCACTCAATGCTGTAAAAATCAATTCAAGGTCTGTCATGTGATCTCGCAGATTTTGTTTCTCTAAACCCTTATATTCGCTGTGCTCACTTGGTGTTAGTCCAAAAGTGCCTTTGGCAATGGTCGCTGTTAAAATACTATACTCCTTTCCTTCTTTTACACCCCTTGATTTCCATTCATCTGTTAGTTTATTCCTTGTTCTAATGGTCTGCAACCGCTCTTTTATCCATTTATCCGTGTGTCCTTTAGCTCTATAAATCTCGGTCATTCTTTCATAGGCTAATTCAGGGTCTTCGGCTTCATCAATGGCTCGTTTGCCTTGCTCCGCTAACCACAATTTTAATGGTTCTGCTTTGGGTGATGGTACTGACATGATAATACGAAATACCCCCTCAGTATTGGCGCAATCGGTGGGGTATTTCTTGCCATCGGGTCGGGGCAATTTCAATCTTTCGCAAAAATCGAAAGATTGATTTGCTTCCTTTTCTGAACGCTTTTTAAGATCCGTCCAATAACGCGAAGGCTGCGAACTATCTGTTAAGACCTCGATGACATCTACAACGGAAAAGTACCATTGTTCCTCGTGCCATATTTTTCTGATTTCTTTACCCTCAAAGGGTGCCAATTGGTTGTCCATTCTTAGAATATTTTGAAAAAGTGATTGAGTCGGCGAAAGTAATAGCAACACCTAAAACGTGATATATTGGATTGATCTTCTCTCCTACTCCTCCTCAAAGTTAAATCTTCATTTACTGTATTCAGCTTTTCATGTATTCATGTATTCAGCTTTTCATGTATTGCGTAAATAATCAACTAATGCCTTTGTGACTAAATCAGAAAAAGTCATTCCCGTCTGTACAGCTTTAACTTTGGCTTCTGATGCAATATCTTTGTCAATCATAACCGTAAATGATTGAGTCCCTTTCGCCGTTTCCCTTTTGCGTTGATTTCTCACTTCCTTTACAATTTTCTTTTCTGTTTTCTGCACTGTTTTCTTTTCTACTGGTTTCTCTGTCTTATTTGTCACAATAGCCACAGATTCGTCAACCATTGCAGGTGTAGGTAGGTCTCCTGTTGTCCGAAAAGAACCTTTTAAACTTTCTATATCGGGCGGTGGAGAGACGGGTGAAACTCTTTGCTTTTTTGCCATTATTTAATTGTTGATATAAACTCATTTAGAAAAAGGGTGAAATTTTGCTTTGCGCTGTCATTACTGAGGGGGTCATAAATACTCGTAATCGTATCTGCTTCTCTGAATAATGCGTAGTCATTAAGAGGCACTTTTAGCATTTCGAGGCTATGCGATGCCTTCAATGTTTCAATATCTTCCAGGAGAAACTGATTCGCCCGACTCCTTGTTCGGTGCATGTTGATAAAACCCCTGACCATCAAATTCCGCGCTTGTAACTGTCTTATTTTTTGTACTTGCTGCACGAATTTAAAATATTGAAGCGTGGCATCTAAATTGTGGTTTCCTGCCACAAATGGAATGAAAAGGCAATCTACGTACATCAAGATCTTCGTGATTTCTTGTGTCTCAATAGGTAAATCATTATCCATTTTGCCCGCCGCATCAAGAATGATAATATCAAAGTCCTTATCCAATTTTCCTATATTATTTTGCAAATCAGCCACTTTATAATTAAACACCTGGAAAGGTGTGCTTTCCGCCTCATATGCTCTTAAATCTAAATTGCGAATACCTACAACGGATTTTTGATTATCGAGATCAATGATGCTCGTCTTTAAATTGAATGGTGCTTGGCTCAATGCCGTTGCAAGCATTATGGACACCTGTGACTTGCCAACGCCACCCTTTTGATTGCCAACTAAGATAATTTTTGCCATATTAAATTTTTACGTTTTGGGCAAAGGTATAATAATGTTTGAAAATAAAATACAGTTTTACATGAATTAATGTATTCAACTATTCAGTAAGTAATGAATACAGTTTTACATGAATTAATGTATTCAACTATTCAGTAAGTAATGAATACAGTTTTACATGAATTAA
>JANOAU010000178.1:0-42791 GCA_031411275.1 Saprospiraceae bacterium
ATAATTCATAATTCATAATTCATAATTCATAATTCATAATTCATAATTCATAATTCATAATTCATAATTCATAATTATCTTACCCTTCAAAACCTACTCGTTTATGGGTGCCGTCACAATAAGGTTTGTTGCCCGATTGTCCGCAGCGACAAAATGCAGTGACTTCGTTTTTATGCGTTTCTGTACCATCTTTTTCTTTGACGGTGATATTGCCATAGACCAGCAAAGGCCCGTTTGGCATCGCCTCTACAATGCTTTCGGCTTCAACGGCGGCAATCGTTTCAGCTGCGTTATTCATGTAGAAACTCAATGCACCCGATGGGCATTTTTTTACTTGCTCAATGAGGCGTTCTGTTGTAGCCCCTTCGGGTTTTATCCAAGGGCGTTCCATTGGGTTAAAAACTTCGGGCAAGCCTGTTGCGGCTGTCCAACAAATGCGTGAATGGATACAAATGTTTGGTTTCCAAACGATTGTGACTTCGCCGTTGGTGTATTGTTTAGTTATGCCTTTCATGTGGTGCATTTTTTTTTAAGTAAAAGAGAATTAAACTTCAATAACAGTCAAATTGTTTAACCCAAAAAATCCGCTTGTGCAAATTCTGGATTCGGATATGTATAAAACCCTTCGCCTGTTTTCAAACCCAATTTACCTTCATCCACGTACTCTTTCAACAAAGCGGCGAAGCGAACGCTGCGGCTATCCTTCCGTGTTTTCACAACGTGCCACGCTGTTTCTAAACCGATGGTATCCAAAATACCGAAAGGACCCATATTCGATTTAAAATTGCCCATCCACGAACGGTCAATATCTTGAATCGTAGCGATGTCGCGTGTCCGCAAATCCCCTGCTGCGCCCAGAATGGCCATCAACATTTGATTGAACAGATAGCCCGGATTTTCTTTTTGTATCAACACGGGAATTTGGTGAATTGCCTTGCCAAAGTCTTTAAGCAAGTCAATCACCCACCCCTCAGTATCGGGATGCGGCATGATGTCCACGACATTCATCGTAAAAACATCGTGAAAATGGAAGGCGCAAAACCGAGTAGGTCGCCCCGTTTCGGCTGCGAAAAAGGAGGGTAATAAATACGAAGTATTGGTCGTCAAAACCGTTTGTGGTTCAAACAATGGTGCGAACGCTGACCATACTTTTTTCTTGATTTCCAAGTCTTCTGTAACCGATTCGCTCACTAAATCTATTTTTTTAACCGCTTCTAATCTGTCTGTTGTCGTGTTGATACGGCTTTGTGCCGCCTCTGCGACCCCCTCAGTAATCCACTCTTTTTTGACAAAACTTCGCAATAATTTGTTCTGAATGGAACGGGCTGTTTGTAATGATTCATCCGTTACGTCATACATTTTGACGTTGAATCCATCCATCGCGCAGCGCAAACCGATGCGCAAACCCAAAGTGCCGCAGCCAATGATGAGGATGTTTTTGATGTCTTTTAATTCTTTCATAATGTGGTTTTTTCTTGTTGTGATATTGTTATTTACCAGTTCATTGTATCGGAAAATTTTTACATTTAAGTTTTTTAAGGCTTATGAAGTCTTAAAGGCTTCCTAAGACTAACTCTGAAAGATAAAAATTTCATAAATGTACGGAATTGAGCGATACTATAAACATTCTAAGCATTTACACCATATTTCTTTATTAAAAAACCTAATTTTGCGCCTCAGTTTGAATAATAGGGAATATTCAAAATGGACATCCCATTACTTTTACATACTCCTTTTCAAAGCACTATCGTATCATTCATCATTTATCACTCATCATTTACTATGCAGCTACTTGACGGAAAATTACTGGCCGAAACCATAAAATCTGAAATCAAATTAGATGTTGAACGCCTCCTCGCCACAGGCGGTAAAACACCCCATTTAGCGGCTGTTTTGGTCGGTAACAATCCCGCAAGCGAGGCGTATGTGGGCAACAAAATTCGCTCATGTGAACAAGTGGGTTTCAAATCAACCCTTATTCGGCGGGGTGAAAATGTGTCGCAATCAGAGATTTTAGCCATAGTCAATGACTTGAATAATGATGCCGATGTGGATGGTTTTATCGTTCAGTTGCCTTTACCAAAGCACATTGATGAATCGATTGTGACCTTAGCAATAGACCCCAGCAAAGATGTGGACGGCTTTCATCCGACCAATTTTGGACGTATGACGCAAGGCTTACCTGCCTTTTTGCCTGCTACACCTGCTGGTATTCTCGAAATGTTGAAGCGATATAAGGTTGAAACAGCAGGTAAAGAATGTGTTATCGTAGGTCGCTCCAACATTGTGGGTACCCCCCTCAGTATTTTGCTCTCTCGCAAAGGTTGGGATTGTACGGTGACGGTTGCTCACTCACGTACGCAACATTTAGCAGAGGTTTGCCGGCGTGCCGACATATTAGTAGCAGCTATTGGTGTAGCACATTTCATCACACCCGACATGGTAAAAGAAGGGGCTGTCGTCATTGATGTCGGTATGAATCGCATTGAAGATCCGACAAAAAAAAGCGGCTCGCGGCTCGTCGGCGATGTTGATTTTGAGAATGTAGCACCTAAAACAAGTTATATCACGCCAGTTCCAGGTGGGGTAGGGCAACTGACGGTTGTATCGTTGTTGCTCAATACTTTGCGGGCGGTGCTTAACCGTAGTTCTACTAAATGAAAAGTGAAAAACGAAAAGTGAAAAATATTGATTATGAATAATTTGATTCTATTATTTTAGGCAAACCATTTTCAAGTGAGTATAGATACTTACAGCTTTTATCATTTTGAAGACAATCATGACGTAATGCGTTGACGTCTATAACCAAACAACGCTCGGATAATGTTAGGAAAACTTCAAATCTTTTTAAAATCCAAAAGTTCGACGTATTACTTTTCGCAAAGCCATACAATCTGTAATTGTTAAATCAGATTCCTTCGCTGCGCTCTGATGACAAAAAATAGGTTGTGATTTTTAAATAATTTTATTTTTGATAAAGAATAATTGAAAATTGTAAAATATTGTTAATCAATGAATTAAAATATTCACCATTCACCATTACCTTAGTTATGAACTATTACGCCATAGAAATGACGACCCCTCAGTATTCAGAAGAAAAAGCAGAAATACTCATTGCTCTATTAAGTGAACTGCCTTTTGATACTTTTGAGGTTGGTGAAACGGCTCTGAAAGCCTATATATTGGAAAAAGATTGGACGGAAGAAATAGCCCAACAAACCGCAGACATCAATCAACGTATGGGTTTCGCCTTTGAAAAAACATTTATACCTTATCAAAATTGGAACACTGTTTGGGAGTCCAATTTCCAACCCATTCGAGTAGATGATTTTGTCGGGTTACGTGCCGATTTTCATCCGCCTACTGAGGGGGGCCTTTTTGATTTGGTGATTAACCCCAAAATGGCGTTTGGGACAGGGCATCACGAAACGACATATATGATGATGCAATTGATGCGAGATATGGATTTTGTAGATAAAAAAGTCTTGGATTACGGCTGTGGTACGGGTATTTTAGCCATTTTAGCCTCAAAATTAGGCGCAACAGATTTGGAAGCGGTGGACATAGAGGCAGCGAGTTATGAGAATACGCTTGAAAACAATGGTATTAATGATGTACATAACGTCAAGGCTTTTTGTGGGACACTTGATGTCATTCCGTCGGTTGATTTCGATATTATTTTAGCCAATATCAATAGAAATGTCATTCTTTATTCCCTCTCTGATTTAAAAAGGCGTTTGAATACAGGCGGTATTCTCTTGATTTCAGGCTTTTTGATACAAGATAAATCCATTCTTTTTGAAGCAACCCAAAAAGAAGGTTTTCAACACATCGTCACCCAACAACGCGGTAATTGGCTCTGTATGAAATTGGTTTGTAATTAAGAATGGGTAGATGATAATGGATAATGAATAATGGATAACAATTACTCATTATTCATTATCCATAATAAACTCTCATCTATAAACTATCCTCTATTTATAATTTCATGGGTGCTTTTTTCGTTTTTCACACTTGAATGGATACGATTTGATTATGTCCTTATACAATTATCATAAATCGCTACTCAATAGTGAGAGAGTGTTTTAAACCAAAATTTAAAGTTTTACTGCATGAAAAAGCATATTTTATTTCTTTTTACCTTATTTTTTCTGTCCAATACCTATGCTCAGTTGTCTTCTGTGAAGACAGGGGTAACGGAATCGCCTACCGAATTTCTTAAAAAATTAGAAGCCTATGTGACATTAAGTCAACAGCAGCTGTCAGTCCAGACTTTCAAAGAATTTGAAAAGAAGTTCAAAAGTGGTGGCTTTACGGAAGAGGAAACGAACCGTTTGATGGCTGTTAGCAACGATATGTTGACGGCACGACTGAACACGAATCCTTATTTTACGAGTTTTTTGCACAGTGCCACCGCAGTTGAGTCGGGTGCTAAAGACTCTCGATTTGAAAAATGGATGACGGTCATTGAACCTATGATGGCAGGGGCAATGCAAATTAAAAAATATGAACCTTTTAGAGAGTTTCTAAACTTTTCCTCTTACTTTTTTGACAATAATGCATTGTATTTTGGCAACAATACGATTAATTGGTTTGCCGACAATCGAGATTATGTGTGGAAATTTGAAAAAGGCACCCCCTCAGTATTGTGGGAAAAGTTGAATATTTCAGCTATTTATAAAAAGGATTCGATAGCCATAAAGAATACAAAAGGTGAATTTTTTCCCGTCACAAAAGAATGGCAAGGCAAGGGGGCAGAAGTGACATGGGAGCGATTTAAAAACAACGAAATTGTTTGTAAGCTCGATAAATATACAATCGATGTGTCGAAAGGCTTCTATAAAGCCGAAAAAGCTTTGTTGAAATACCCTGCTTTGTTTCCAGGTAAAGATATTGAAGGTGTTTTTGAAGATAAAGTTAATTTTGGAAATGCCACTGTAGAAAATACTTACCCTCGTTTCGAGTCAAACGAAAAACGTTTGAAAGTGACCAATATTGGTAAAAATATCCAATACGAAGGCGGTTTTCGCTTGTTTGGCATGACGGTTTTTGGTTATGGCAGTCGGGAAGAAAAAGCTAATTTGACTATCAATAACAGCAAAAAAGGCACTCGGGCTTTTCGCTCCACATCGGAGTTGTATGTCATTCGGAAAGACGAAAGTATTACTTCTGAAAGCTCAGAAGCGGTGCTTTACTTCGGAAAAGATTCGATTTACCACCCCTCAACCAATTTGAAAATGGATGTGGCAAACAATGTGTTGATGCTTGACCGTGGCGAAAGGGCAAGTCAACGTCACCCATTTTTCAATTCCTACCATCAAGTCAATATGGATTTGAATAAAATAAAATGGTTTATTGACAAAGATTCTATTGTGTTGGGCGATAAACAGCCCGGTTATGGTATCAATAGTAACAATGCCTTGTTTGAATCTTTGAAATTTTTTAGTGAACCCGATTTCCGTAAGTTTCAGAATATTTCCACGCGAAATCCTGTTGTTGTTTTGAAAATGTACAGCGACCAAGTCCAAAAACGCATATTGAATGCAGATGAAGCTGCTCGACAGGTTAACCCCAAAATGGACGCTGGTATGATAAAAAGCCTTCTTTATGAGATGGTTGCCAACGGTTTTGTGAATTATGATGCTGAAAATAATATTTTAGAACTGAAAGATAAAGTGTTTCACTACTCCTTAGCCAATCAAAAGAAAGTAGATTATGACGTGTTGCGTATTTCGTCTGAGACCACTAAGGAAAACTCAAATTTCTTTCTCATAGATACAACCATCAGAATTAATGGTGTAAAAGGGGTGGAGTTGAGTAACAAACAAAAAATTCGTATTGTACCGCGTGACCAAGAAATCATCTTGAAACGCAACCGAAATTTTGATTTTGACGGTCGCCTGTTTGGCGGTTTCGCACTGTTTTATGGCGATAAATTCCATTTCGATTATAACCGTTTTGATATTACGATGGATTCTTTGCGGTATCTTGATTTATATTTGAAGACAGGTGAAGACCAATACCATCGGCCTATTGCGTCAGCTATCAATTCGCGCCTTGAGCATTTGCGCGGCGTTTTGTTGATTGATGCACCTAACAATAAATCGGGTCGTGAAAACATCAAAATGATGCCGTCTTTTCAGTCCAAAGACTTTAGTTATGTGTTTTACGATTTACCAGAGACACAACAAGGAAAATACAAACGTGATTCTTTCTATTTCAAATTGGATAAATTTAACCTCGATGGATTGGACAGTCTGGAGCGTAGCCAGTTGAATTTTAAAGGTATGATGATATCGTCTCAAATTTTTCCTGATTTCAGGGAGACTTTGATATTGCAACCAGATTCGTCTTTGGGGTTCATAACCCTTGCGCCTACTGAGGGGTATCCGCTCTACAGTAAAAAAGGCAATTTCAAAGGGGAAGTGACCTTAAACAATAAAGGTTTTTTTGGGAAAGGCTCTGTTAAATACCTGGACGCAACAATTGAGTCTCAAGATGTTGTATTTCATCCCAAACAGATGCTGGCGAGTGCTAAGATTTTCGATTTGCAGGAAAATCGCAAAAACAATGTGCCAAAAGTGACCGCACCAGGTGTCCAGATTAATTGGATGCCTCGAAATGACTCCATGTATTTGACCTCTAAAGATTCAGCTTTCAAATTTTTTCCCGAAGGCAATTACACGATGCGCAACACCATTATTTTGACCCCCAGTGGCGTAAAAGGTATTGGTACATTTGAATGGGAAAAAGGGTTTTTGACCTCGAAACTGTTTTCTTTTGGCAGCCACTATGTGCAAGCTGATACGATGACGTTGGGTATCCGTGCCTTGTCCAATGTGTCCGATCAATTGGCTCTTGATACAAGGAATGTGCGGGGCAAAATTGATTTTGATTCAAAAAAAGGCTTTTTTAAGTCTAATTCTGATGAGGTAATGACCTCCATGCCAGGGGTAAAATATAGTACCACGATTAATGAGTTCGATTGGGATTTGCGTTCCGAAAATATTGATTTTCATGCCAATGGTAAACCTGCCTACTTTTTGAGTGTAGATAAAGAACAGGATTCGCTTAATTTTTTGGGCAAAACAGCTTCTTACGACTTGAAATCGAATTTTTTGAAAATCGGTGGTATTGACTATATCAAAACCTGCGATGCTTTTATTTATCCCGATTCCAATAAGACACAAATTCAGTTTGGTGGTGCTATGACCACTTTAAAGAATGCGCGTATTGTTTGTGATACTATTACCAAACACCATGTTATCAATCGCGCAACCGTCAATATTAAAGGACGCAAAGAATATACCGCCAATGGTTTTTATGAATACAATGTGGCGGGGAAAAAACAGGAAATTCAATTCGATAATATCATTGGGCAGCGTGTCGGTCCTGGCAATCGCAACCAAAAACGGACAGAAACATCTGCTACAGGTACAGTGAAAGCAGAAGACAATTTTTTGATTGACAAAAAAATGACTTATAAAGGCACCATTGCCTTGTCATCGGGTAGTAAAAACCTGCGTTTTGAAGGTTATGCTCATTTTGAACACGACAATTTGCCAAATCGTCAATGGTTCAGCATTTATTCAAACGCCGACAAAGCAGATTTGGCTTTGAGTTATAATCTACCTAAAAATGAAGAAGGTCAGAATTTGAACACAGGTATTTTTATCAGCAAGGAAAATGCCCAAGCCTATCCGAGTGCGATGATGCCTTTAAGTTTTGCCAAAGACCGAGCCATCATAGATGTCAGAGGTATTTTTAAATACAATGCTGCGAATGACCAAATCATTTTTGGCGATTCGCTCAAAGTTGTAGGTAGTAGTTTGCAAGGCAATAAAATGGTTTACGACAACCGTACAGGTGCCGTCAATGCTGAAGGCAAGTTGACTTTTGGGGGTGGTTTGCAATACATCGACGTACAAGCTGCGGGAACGGCTAAAACCAAATTTTTGTCTGCCACAGAAGAGGTAAGAGATTCAAACGGCATCAAAGGCAGCCCCCTCAGTATAGAAGCTATGTTTGGGATTAAAATGTATATTCCAGAGAAATTATTGAAAATCATGGCTGCCGATATTCAAGCAGGTTCTTTTGATGCACCTGATTCAGACTATAAAAAGGACGATTTTAGCGACAAAGCGCTTGCTGAATTTATTCCAGACGAAAAGGACTATAAAAAAACAGTCGCAGAAATGAGAGAGAAAACGCTGAATATGCCTGATAAATACAACGATTTCAGCTTCCTATTTAGCCGCGCCACACTGCGTTGGAATCCTGAATTGCAAAGTATGGTTAGTTATGGTTCAAAAGCCGACTTAAACAGTGTATTGGGTATTCCGATTAATAAAAAAGTGACAGCTTGGGTGGAGTTTAAAATGCCCTCGAACAACGACGACCGTGTGTATGTTTACATCAAAACATCTAACGATTTTTTCTATTTCTTTGGTTATCAAAAAGGCGTATTGGGCATTACTTCTACGAATCCAAAAATGGAAGAAGAGTTTAACAAAATCAAACCTAAAGAACGCATCGCTAAAACCAAAGATGGCGACCTTGAATTGCAGTGGGAAGATGCTGGAAAAGGTGAGATGTTTGTGCGGCGCGTGCAGAACGCACAAGGGAAATAAGGCATAGACAAAAAGGCTGTATCAAAAGGCAACGACTCTTTTTTGTTCAGAAGATTAATGAGATTCAGACATCACGTTCGGGGAATTTTTGAAATTCCCCGAACGTAAATGCTAACCACCCCTCAGTATAAAGTTTTATTTTTACGAATTTTCAACAATGTCTACGACATTTTCTTCTACGATTTTTTCAGGCATCAACTTGATGCGATAACTCTTTTCAACTTCACCCACCCCAAATTCAAACTGTTCTTGCGTAAACAAATGCTCGGTAGTCCAATAAATTTTGGTTATTTGTAACAGTTGCGCCCAATTAGGGTAAGCATAGCTTTTTTCGGCACAAAAACTAAAGACCCGCATCAAAGCATATTTCATGCTGTGAGACATTCTGATACCGATTTCAAATTGCATTTCCATCCGCTGAAATTGAGCAAACAGCTTACTTTCTAACTTATCTTCTTTGGCTTCTTGCCTTTGCTCTTCCTGAATCTTATAATAAGCATCCCAAGAATAACCCGTGGTTTTTATCGCATCTAAAAAGGCGTAATAGGCTTGCCGCCGCCGCTCATCGTTTCCTCTTTCTTTTTTATACTGCTCCTTGCTTGCTGCCTCCCGACTTATCCGAGCATCTATTTGAATACGATTAATTAAACGGCTTCTCAGATAGCTTCTTTGACGTTCCTCTTCCTCTCTGATTTTGGCTAAACGCACATCTTCAATACGCTGTAACTTAGCTGCTTTTTCTGCTAATTTTTGCTGTATTTTGGCTTCTCTGGCGGCTATTTTTCTTTGAATTTCGGCTTCTTTGGCATCTTTTTTCCGTTGTATCTCCGCCAATTTTTCGTCTTTTATGCGTTGTATATAAGCCAGTTTAGCTTCCTTTCTTCTTTGTATTTCATCTTTTTTTCTTTGAATCGCCTCTTCTTTTTCTCTTTTTTTTCTATTGATTTCGTCGAGTTTGGCTTGTCGTTTTCTTAGGATTTCAGCATGTTTTGTATTGAGGGGATTTACTTCTTGTAGTATTTGACCTTTAAAACCATCGGGCAGCTTTGCCAAATTAGAAATAAAGACCTCACCCGTTTCGGACTCTATCATAAATTGCCTTTCTAATCCCTCTTCTTTTTTCTGTCTTTCTTTTCTTGTGACACCCACAAAATGACTTTTCCAGTTATGTTCCCGATTGGGTAAGCCATGTTCCCAATAATTGTCAACAAAATCGAATAAAAGATAAGCCTTTTGGTTCTGAAAGGGGCGTGATGCACGACCCACCATTTGAAGATACAAGGACAGAGATTTCGTCTTTCGAGCAAGCCCAACAATTTCTATACACGGTATATTATTGCCTTCTGTAGCAATTTCGCAATTCGACAACACTTGTATTTCCCTATTGACAAATTGCTCAAAGATGCGTTTTCTATCCTTCGTTTTGCCATCAACATGACCTGCTCTGATACCACGCCACTCAAAGGCTTCCACCAATTTTTTGGAATGGTCAACCGAAGTCGCATACAGCATCATTTGTTTGCCTTCCCCTTTTTCGATATAAGTATCTACAACGGACATGATTTGCCGTGTTTCACTCAATAAATTGGACATTTCGGTCTCCGAATATTCACCTTTCACAACATGGACTTGAGCAATTTGGTCATGTGTATAGGTGGTCATCGCCCAAAGTTTCGCAGGAATCAAATTGCCCATTTTTTCTAATTGAGCAACCGACAAACCCAAAACCAATTCATCACATATATCCGTAAATCCCAAACCACTTAAACGATAAGGGGTTGCCGTCACCATCAGCAATTTGGCACGGGCGTGGGCAGCGTAAATGGTCAAATAAGTCTGTGCCAAACAATGATGTCCCTCATCTGTAATAATTAAATCAGGGTCAAAATCCAATGCATTGACATATGTAGCAATACTGGCAACTTGATGGTCAATCGTATAATCTCTTTTCAAACCTGCTTTTATCGCTCCAGTCTCGATACCAAACAAATCCATATATTCTCCAATGATATTGTCAACCAATTCGTCGCGATGGGCAAGTGTCAAGGTTTTTAAGCCATTTTCATGGTATGTTTTTACAATAGAAGCGATGGTTGCTGTTTTCCCACTGCCTGTAGGCGATTGGTACATAACAGAGCGACACCCGCGTTCCCAAGCGTTGAGGATAGCATTTCTGCTTTCGATTTGGTAAGACCGAAGCTGGATAAGGCGCTTTTCTTTTGGTTTTTCTAACCCCTCAGTGTCAACGTTTAAATTAAAATTTTCAGTTATCATGATACTATCTGGTTTATAAATAGTTGTAGCTACATACTCACGTGTATAGAGTCTCTAAACATATTGTCAGCCAATGACTTTTCACCAAAAATTATGCCCACGTTCCAATTCTAAGGTTTTAGTCAAATATAAACGAAAGAATAACTGTAAGGCATTGATTTTTTAACCATTTATATGGTTTTTAAGTTTATAAAATAGTAAATAATTTAAATTTTTTTATATATTTTTAAAATCTAAATGAAATTAAATTTTTTGGCGTGTAACAAAAGAGGGCATAAGTGGCATGGGTGGAGTCCCCTCAGTATGTAGCCATACGAAAGTAAAAGACGTAAAATTTTCTGCCGCTACATAAATGAAAAATTACCTTTGCGGATTAAAACCCGACAATAAGTAAAATAAGTGACATAAAATACATCATTTTGAATCATAAAGCTTTGTAAATCAACGCTTAAGAAAATTATCATTCATCATTCATCATTTGTAAATGAGTCTTTCTCAAAAGTCCTCACCGCATGAGGCACTTAAAATCCGTGATTTTCGCTTCTACGTTTTAGGACGTATGTGTATTACTTTTGGTATCAATATACTGGGTACGTCCGTGGGTTGGCAGATATATGAACACACTAAAGATGCCCTTTCGCTCGGACTTATTGGCTTAGCGGAGTTCGTCCCGTTTATCATCGTCACTCTTATTGGGGGCTATATTGCTGATATTTTTGACCGCAAAAAAATCATTTTGGCGTGTGTTTTTTTCTATGCGCTGTGTGCTTTGGGGTTATATATGTTCAGTAGTTCTTGGGCGTATATCATTGATAATATAAGTATTATGCCCATTTTTGTCCTTATTGGTGCGACAGGTTTTGTACGTGGCTTTCTCGGGCCCGCGCAGTCTGCTTTTGCAGCTCAATTGGTGCCACCGGAACTCTACGCCAACTCTGCCACATGGACAACGATGACTTGGCATATATCCTCTGTAGGGGGTCCTGCGGTAGGCGGTTTGTTATGTGGTTGGCACCACAGTGCTTGGTCGTCTTATGCCGTAGTAGTTGTTTTGACAATGATAGGATTTGGCTTAATTGCGACCATTAAAAGCCGTTTTAAAGCCAGAATAGCAGTAGAAGGAATCAAACCTCAAAGAGAAGGTTTTATTGACAGCGTGCGTGTCGGATTGGTTTTTGTCCAAAAAAATCAAGTTTTATATGGTGCATTGGCACTTGATATGTTTGCTGTCTTGTTCGGTGGGGCAGTGGCGTTATTGCCTGCTTTTGCTAAAGATATTTTACAAGTGGGACCCGAGGGTTTCGGTATGTTGCGGGCGGCGCCTGCTGTGGGTGCATTGGTGATGTCGGTTTATTTAGCGTTCAATCCGCCGCTAAAAAATGCGGGTCAAAAGCTCTTAATTTCAGTCGGTGGCTTTGGTATTTGTACGATTTTGTTTGCTTTATCTCAAAATTTCGTGTTTTCACTCATCATGTTGGCGGGTACGGGCTTCTTTGATAATGTGAGTATGGTCATTCGGGGTACTATCGTTTCACTGTTTACACCCGACGCCATGCGCGGTCGTGTATCGGCTGTCAACAGTCTGTTTATTGGTTCTTCCAATGAATTAGGCGCATTTGAGTCAGGGGCTACGGCGCGGTTAATGGGTTTAGTGCCGGCTGTCGTTTTTGGTGGTGTAATGACGATGGTGGTCGTCACAACGGCTTGGATAAAAGCACCGAAACTGAGGGGCTTGGATTTGAGGTGATAGAAAATTCAACTATTTACGGAAACATGAATCATCCTGAATTTTCTAACAAAATAAATTTGATGATTTTGACACTTAAAAGCAGAAGATTGAAGTAAAAATGCCGTTGGGCATGGTATATCGGTAGAAAAATAGGTTAAGTTATTTTCCAAGTACCATCGGTACGGCATATTTTAATATATTTTCAATATGTCATTTCTATGGAATTCTTGTAGTACAACTCCCTTTCTACCGATAGACCATGCCTAACGGCATTTTTACTTTAATTTAGGGCGTTTTTGCAATAAAATCATTAATTTATGTTGTTAGAAAATTTGGGATGACTTATGTTTTAATTTAATGTTATTTCAAAATGAAATTAATGATTTCTCAAATGCCCAATTTTAGTATCTAATACCGTTTTTAGCTTGTTAATTGCTCCTTTTAAGGCTAATTCATGGTTTTCTGCATCATCTGACGCAACAAAGGGTTGCAAGCCTTCAAGCCGTGCTTCGAGTAAACACCGCTTATGGTTCATCTTATTTTTATTATTGTTTTCATCAGAAAGATGCACCTCTATGCGGGTCATTTGTTTACTGAATCTGTTTAATGCTTCTATAAGAATGGTTGTAAACTTGGCTTCGAGTGCTTCATGACCATGGATATTATGGTCGGTATTGAATTGAATGATCATATATTAAATGTTTTTGTTAATGTAAAGGTATTTGTTTTTCAAAAGAACAAGTTACACATTTTTTTTGATAAATCATAATATTAAGGCATATAATCGCTGAAGGTCTTTTAAAATTGAATTAAAATACTAAAAATACTGAGGGGTCTAATGCGAAACATAGGAACATTTTAAATTTTATAATAACGAAAATCGGCATGAATCATATTCCCGTTTGAAATGCCTAAACCAATTTTGCTAATCTGTGTTGTTTGTTAAAAAACAAGTCATAAAATATTGGTAATGAATATTTTAATTACAGGTGCAAACGGTTATATCGGTCAAAGGCTTATTCCAGTATTGCTTGAAGTGGGGCATCATTTGCATTGTTGTGTCCGCAATAGACGGCGTTTTGAGGAGGAACATACGCATCCACAAATTGATATTTACGAAATAGATTTTCTAAATCCACAACAAACGGCCTTACCAAAAGCCATTGATGTGGCTTTTTTTTTAATCCATTCGATGAGTGCGGGTGGTGATTTTTCGGAAATGGAGACACGCGCCGCCCAAAATTTTATCGAACTCATTGCCCCAACGCAATGTCAACAAATCATTTATTTGAGTGGCATTGTCAACGAAACGGAACTCTCTAAACACCTTGCATCAAGGCTCAATGTGGAGCAAATACTGAGGGGGTCGTCAGTGCCATTGACGACTTTGCGGGCAGGTATTATTGTGGGTTCAGGTAGTGCTTCTTTTGAAATTATTAGGGATATTGTTGAAAAATTACCTATAATGATAACCCCCAAATGGCTCAATACGCTTTGCCAACCCATCGGTGTCAGAAACGTGGTGCAGTTCCTTTCGAAAGTGATGTTAGAGGCAGAAACGTTTCATAAAACTTATGATATTGGCGGACATGAAGTGTTGAGTTATCGACAAATGCTGCTGCAATTTGCGGAAGTGCGGAAGCTCAAAAGATGGATTTTTACGCTGCCTGTGATGACTCCGCGGCTGTCTTCGTATTGGCTTTATTTCATTACTTCTACTTCTTATCCATTGGCTGTAAATTTGGTAAACAGCATGAAAATAAATGTCGTTTGCCGTCCAAATGATTTAGCTAAAAAACTGAATATCAATCTTTTAACGTATAAAGAGTCTGTTGAAATTGCTTTTAACCGCATCGAAACAAATACTGTTATCAGCAGTTGGAAAGATGCTTTTTCAGCATCGGGTGCGTCTGAAAATTGGATGGAAGAAATAGATGCGCCTAAATTTGGATGTTTAAAAGACATCAAATGGCGTGACTTTAAGGACGATGATATAGAGTCTGTTTTGAACAAAGTTTGGCGCATCGGCGGCAACAAGGGTTGGTACTACGGCAACTGGCTTTGGAAAATAAGGGGTGTTATGGACAAGTTCGTGGGCGGCGTGGGTTTGAGACGCGGCAGACGCAGCCCGACAGACCTGAAAACGGGCGATGCCCTTGATTTTTGGCGTGTGGTCTTAGCCGACAAACCGAACAGGCGGCTGCTCCTTTTTGCCGAAATGAAGGTGCCGGGTGAGGCGTGGTTGGAGTTTAAAATCGTAAAAATAGATGATGTTTTATGCCTGCGCCAAACGGCTACTTTTCGCCCACATGGTTTGTGGGGTCGGCTGTATTGGTACAGCGTTTTGCCTTTTCATTACTTTATTTTTAATGGTATGATTGATGGTTTAGTAGGCGAAAAATAAGTCTTTTTTAATAAATTTGCACCTTTAATATTTTTGTATTTTATTGATAATCAATTAATTAGTTGCAACTAACACAATGAAAGAAAAAATTCTAAGTGCCTACGAAGAAATGGCAGATAGCTACAACGCAAAGATTGATTACAAACCCCACAACGCATTTTATGATAGACCCAACACATTAAGTTTAATGCCCGATATGACAGGAAAATCCGTCCTTGATGCTGCTTGTGGTCCTGGAAAATATGCTGAAATATTGTTGGCACAAGGGGCAGACATAACTGGGTTTGACATCAGCCCGCGCATGATTGAATTGGCAAAAGAACGCAATAATGGTGTTGGTCGTTTTTTCGTACACGATTTTAGCGAGCCACTTGATATGCTCGAAAATGAATCTTTCGACATCGTACTTTGTGCTTTAGCGATGCACTATTTGCCCGATTGGACTATGACAATCAAGGAGTTTTACAGGGTTTTAAAGCCAAAAGGGCTTTTAGTCATGTCCACAGAGCATCCTTTTTTTGAGTTTAACTATTTTAAATCAACCCAATATTTTGAGATTGAACCTGTCAAATGTACTTGGGGAGGATTTGGAAAACCGATAGAAGTGAACAGTTACCGAAGACCGCTTTCTGAATGTATCACGCCGCTAACCGATAATGGTTTTTATATAGATAAACTCATTGAACCTAAGCCTGTAGCAGAATTTCAAAAATATGACCCGAAGCATTTTAAAGAGTTAAATGAATTTCCTGCTTTTATGTGTATTAGAGCTGTGAAAAAGGAATGAAAAGGCGTGGCTATAAAAAAGTTGTGTTACTTAAATGGGAAAAACAGCGAAATACTGAGGGGGTCAAGTTGTCTATAAAACAAAAGAGTTAATTCGCTGTTAGGACTCCAAATGCTTTGAATAATACTTTTTATTGAAAAATCCTGAACTTATCCAAAAAGTACCGATCAAAAATTTGGCTTCTTATCTGGGTATTACACCTAATGCATTGAGTAGAATTAGAAAAAACATTAATCAGCTTTTCCTACCAAAGGAGAGTTTTGACAGGCTCATCTACCCAATACCTTTACATTATTAATTTAACTAAAACAAAATAATTAAAAATGAATAATTCAATTTTAGTAGCAGGCGGAACAGGTGATTTGGGCAATAGAATCATTAAGGCTTTGGTCAAAAGAAATGCACATGTGGTCGCTATTGTTCGTCCGAATACCGACAATGCAAAAGTGGCAGAACTTGTAAAAATGGGTGTAAATGTCCTAAAAGTGGATATGGGAAATGTGACGGAATTGACAGCAGCCTGTAGAGGTGTGTCGTGCGTTGTTTCAGCTCTTGCGGGTTTGCGAGAAACCATTGTTGATACCCAATCTTTGTTGCTCGATGCGGCTATTGCGGCGGGTGTACCGCGATTTATTCCTTCCGATTTTGCCTCCGATTTTACGCAGATTGCCGAAGGGGACAATCGCAATTTCGATTTGAGAAAGGAATTTCATAAAAAATTGGACAGTGCGCCTACTGCTTCAACTTCTATTATGAATGGTGCTTTTGCCGATATTTTGGCTTATAACACACCTTTTTATAATCTGAAAGACAACAGCGTTAGCTATTGGGGCAATAATCCAGATTTTAAAGTGGATTTTTCAACAAAAGACAATGTAGCAAATTACACCGCTGCCGCCGCCTTAGACCCTACTACTCCAAAGATTTTACGAATTGCCAGTTTTCAAATTAGCCCAAATGACTTGGTAACAATGGCAAGCGAATTGAAAAAGACCACATTTAAGTTAATTCCGATGGGTGGTTTAGAAGGATTGGCTGCCTACAATAAAAAGTCTCGGGCTGAAAATCCAGTAGGAGAAAATGAACTATACCCAAAATGGCAGGGCAGTCAGTATATGCACAGTATGTTCACGGCACAGAATACACCGCTTGATAACAGCCGATATGCGGATGTAGAGTGGACATCTGTTCAAGATGTTTTGGTGCATATTTAAAGGATTTAATTTTTAAAAATAAAAAAATATGAAAATATTAGTAACAGGTGCTTCAGGCATTTTGGGTAGTGCCGTCATTGACACCTTGCTGAAGCAAATGCCTGCGCAACAAATCGCTACGCTGACCCGAAAAGAAGAAAAAAGATTAGAATTTCAATCAAAAGGTTTGGAAGCTTATTTGGGCGATTATGATGATATTCACGCGCTTGAAAAAGCCATGAATGGAGTGGATATGGTCTTACTTATATCGGCAGGTGACCAGGGCGACCGTATGCAGCAACATAAAAATATGGTAGATGCAGCAAAAAAAGTAGGTGTTAAAAGCATTGCCTACACAAGTCGGTCTCTACGGGATAGAACCACTTTATCTAACGCATTAATGTTGGAACACTTTGCTACAGAGGACTATATAAAGGAAAGTGGTTTGACATATATTTTTTTTAGGAACGCTTTGTACATGGATGTGCTTCCGTTGTTTGTAGGCAAACAGGTATTTGAAACAGGGATTTTTCAACCTGCTGGCGATGGTAAAGTGGCTTTTGCGTTGAGAAAAGAAATGGGCGAAGCGATGGCAAATGTTTTATTGAATGAAAACGGCGACAATCAAGTTTACCGATTTACAGGCAGCGAGGCATATTCGTTTTATGATGTGGCTGCCGTTTTAACTGAACTTTCAGGAAAAGAAGTTACTTATAAGCCTGTTGAAAGTGAGGCATTTCAGACAATGATGTTGGGAAAAGGATTGCCACAACTGATGGTTAAAAAAATCGTTGATTTTAATACCGATATTAAACACAATCAAGAAGCTATTGTTACCAATGATTTAGAAAATAAATTGGGTCGTAAACCTGCTTCATTAAAAGAAGGGTTAAAATTTTTATTTGAATTTTAAATAATATAAATAATATGGAAAATTTAAAGAAAGCGTATATCGCAGGTGGTTGTTTCTGGGGCATGGAAGACTTGTTCCGAAACAGAAAAGGGATTGTCAATACAGAAGTGGGCTATCAAGGTGGTCAAAATGATAATCCGACGTATAGAAATCATCCAGGACATGCCGAAGCTGTTGAATTGACGTACGACTCTAATCAAACCAATTTCAGAGAAATCTTAGATTATTTCTATAGAATCCATAATCCGACAACTGTGGATAGGCAAGGAAATGATAGAGGTTCAAGTTATCGCTCTGCTATTTTTATTCAAAATGAGGAGGAGAGACAAATAGCAGAAGAAGTAATTAAGATTGTAAATGAATCAAAAAGATGGGAAGGAGACGTGGTGACAACCTTAGAGCCTTTTGCGCCTTTTTGGCCCGCAGAGCCAGAGCATCAAGACTATCTTGTGCGACAGCCCAATGGTTACACTTGCCATTTTGAAAGATTTGATTCATTTTTATAAATTAGCTTTTCTCTTAGGGGTGAGGACTAAAAAACATGAGACATCCCGAATTTTGCAACAACGAAATTCGGGATTTTTTTTGTTCGAACTTAAAAATCCGTTAGGATTTGCATGTTTGTAGAATAAAAATAGTCTGCTATTTTCTATGAATCCTCTAGGATTCACACGTGTGTATGGCTAAAACAGTGCGAATACTAACGGATTCGTGGCAGTTATTCGTTCATTATAATCTACAAACGTTTAAATCCTAACGGATTTATAAGGTTTTGGTAACGAATTTAAAATGTTATAAAATTCGGGATGTCCCATGTTTGCTTAAAAATAAGGCATTTATACTGAGGGGTAGCTTCATCAATAATTCAACATCAACCCTACACCAAAACTAATAATATTTCTAAATTTTTAAAAGCTTTATTGGCATATCCAAACAGCTTCTTATATTTTTTGAAATTTTATTAAAACACTATATCTGGACTTGTGAATAGTCAAATTATCGAAGTAACTTATAACAAGATTATTTTCGGTAGTGTATTGATTAAAAAAAACTTTGTCAATTTTTAAAAATCCTGCTTTTTTTACTTGTGAATAATCAGAAAGAAAAATGTACTTAATGAATGTCAAAAACGATAGAAAATATTTATTTTTCAACGATTGTACAAAAACACTGTAAACATCTTTGAGTGTATTATTGTCCGTTGTAATAATATCAGCGATTAGGCAATCCATTTCGATGTTTAAACTTAACAAACTGTCTAAAAGTGCTTTGACTTTGTTTTCATTTTGAAAATATTGTAAAACACTCAATATAATTACCTTATTAACTTTTTCTTGTTTTATCAATTCTTTTAAGATGTCAAAATTTTCTGAATTAATAATGTCAAATCTATATTTGTCTGAATCAGAAAATTTTTCTCTGCATTTATGGATGTAAAATTCTGAAATATCAACGCCGCATATCTTTTTTGCCTTGTTTGGATTGAGCGTTTCTATAAAAAAACCAGGGCCACAACCATAATCTAACATTACGTCATTGTGATTTAAGAATTTTTTTTCAGATAATCTTTTTGAAAATTCTTTGGTGGCTTCTAACATAACTTGGTCAAAACCAGATGGGTTTTGCTGCCAAAATGTAGCCCATTTATTATTTGCTGTCATATTTATACATTAAGTAACTTGGATTGTAATTTTCGAAATTATGTTTTAGTAAACGATAGGTCAAATCTAACCATATAAAAAAACAGGGTAAAGCCTTCAAAGCATAAGGTCTTACAAAATTGTGATTTATATATTTCGGAAATAAATCGGAAGGCGACAAACTTGTTAAAATAAGACAAAAAACAAATAGAAATATCGTAAAATAATTTTTTTCGATGCCCAAAAACCATGTGGCTACGGCAACAAATGGTATTATGTAGGTTGGTGACTCTACATTTGTGTTGAAAAGTACAATGCAAAAAAGAACATAATTTAACACGAATAATCGGAACATAAAAAATGGGTGTTGCTTAAATCTTAATAAGATAATACCTAAAATACTGACACCAAACAAAACATAATACAATACATTTATTCTAATCCCAAAAACTTTATCTACTATGCCGACTAAAGAAATATTGGCATGATCACTTAAAGTTACATTGTAATTACTTTTAAATATTAATGAATTAAACCATTGTACGTAGGATTGAATCATAAAATCCCAACTACTAATTAAACTTGTTGATAAAGCAAAGAGTACAATTAAAACTACCATAGAACCCAAAAATTTTGCTTTGTTTTTAACATGAAAAATCAATGCTAAAATCACAATGCCGTATAATTTTACTAAAAATCCAACAGTTAAAAGAGCTGCTGCGGTGACATATTTTCTTTTTTCTATCATCAAAAAAGATAATAAAATTAGACCTACAATGGCTATATTGAATTGAAATGACAAAATGGCTGTTAAAAATTCATGTAAACATATCCAAAGAATTAAAATTTTTGAATTAATCTTGAGTGGCATAGACAATATGCCATACACGAAAATTGACGTTAAAGAAATATTCCAAAGCAAACATCCCATAAAATCTGGGAGGTTTGAAAAAGGCGCTATGATATACGCGAAAAAAGGACCATAAAAATTGTGATCAATATATTCTGTTGGATATTCTTCATATAATGGCAACTTATTTATAGTATGCCAATAGACGTTTTTAAATATCTTATAATTATTAAATGATGCTGTAAAATATTGTTTTAGTGTCCCTATTAGGGCGACAATAAAATAAGCAACTACAACAACATTTTTTTTTAGTAAGAATTTTTGAATATTTTTTAACATAAACTAATCTTTTTTGCTGTAAACTGATTCCGTGATAAAATATTGATAATGAGCATTATAGAAAAAGTATAATGGGTGTTCAGATTTACGAAATCTTAAAATTTCGTAAATGTATCAAATATTTCCACTTTGGTAATTTGAATCCTAACTTAATGTAAGTTTAAACTTGTATCAAGTTATTTTGCGCGTTTTTAATTTATTTAAGGAAAAAAATAGCCAAAATACTGAGGGGTAGTCTCACATCAATAATTCACCATCACACCCACCCCAAAACCCATATCACTGTCATAATGCGCGCCCACAGACATAAATCTCGACAAAATATAACGTCCGCCCACCATATATTCTGTATCCGTATTCACCATAAAACTCGCTCTTAAACGCTTGGAAAGCGGAATATCTTCGCGCATCAATTGCAAACGCACATTGCCATCGTGATATACTTCTCCTTGAAGTTTGACCAGCATCGGCAGCATATATTCTACACCTGCGCTGAAAAGCCGCCGGTTGTCTTTGGTATTAATTTGTCCGAATAAGTTTTTTTCGCCATTTACTTTCTCTTCCCCTTCCAATTTACGATACCGCCAATCGAAGCCAATAAACGGCATCAACCATTGCATTTTGCCGATATAGCGTCCGATATGCGTTTCCGTTTCGTAGCCATGCCTGTCGTGATAGCCCAAACGCCATTCTGTACCAATCATCCAACGCGTATTTTGAATCATCAACATACCGTCATTTCCATTGGTCGCAAAATCATTTTCTGCCATAAAGTGAAAGCGTCTGTCATCGGCAAATAATTGGCGTTGTGCCAATTTTGGATTAGGGATTCCCCGGTTTGGTGCTTGGTTTTGGTATGTAAAAACTCTGCCCATACCGCTCATCATGTGGTATAAAATATGACAATGAAAAAACCAATCGCCTTCAACATTAGCGTTAAATTCTAAGGTATCGGTTTCCATAGGCATAATATCTATAATGTTTTTCATGGGTGCATAATCGCCTTGCCCATTAAGTATCCTAAAATCATGTCCGTGTAAGTGCATCGGATGGCGCATCATGGAGTTGTTGTAAATGACCATACGGACGTTTTCTCCCTTCTTAATCACTATTTTGTCACTTTCTGACACTACTTTATTGTCTAAACTCCATACATAGCGGTTCATGTTGCCTGTTAATACAAACTTCAATTCCTTTACGGGTGCATCTTGTGGCAGCGTCGTTTTATCAGGTGATTTGAGCATCGAATAATTAAAAGTAACAATATCTGACAATTTATTACTGTTGTATTGATCTTCGTTCATTTTCATATCGTCCATATTATGCTCTCCTTTTTTCTTATCATCCGTTTTCATGTCTTCCATCTTATGCTCGTCTTTTTTCTTATCGTCCGGTTTCATGTCTTCCATCTTATGCTCGTCTTTTCCCATACTACTCATATTGTGCTTTCCCCCTTTGGGGGTCAGGGGGCTACCCGTAATTTCAGGGTACATCACCACATTCATATCCATTTGGTTTAAAGACATATTCATGCCCATATCGTCCAAATTGCCATCCATGCGCATCATATCATTCATCATTTGCATACCATCAAAATATTTTAAGCGTGCTAAAGGTGTTGCCGCTTGTTTTTCACCATTACCTAAATATATTGTAGTAGATTTTGTACGATCTTCTGAAGTTGCTAAAAATCCGTAGGCTTTATTGTCGGGAATAGTAACAATAACATCATACGTTTCAGAAACGGCAATGATTAATCTATCTACTTCAACAGGTTCAACGTCGTTGCCATCTGTCGCTACAACTGTTATTTTGCCGCCTGCATACGTTAACCAAAAATAAGTAGAAGCGCCACCATTCGAAATACGTAAACGCACTTTGTCACCTGCTTTGAATTGCGACAATTGACTTTCATTTTTACCATTCATTAAAAGCCTATCATAATACACATCGCTCACGTCCATAGCCGTCATGCGTTTCCATTCATTGGCAGCTTTTGTTTTAAAATAACCTTGTTTTATGGCTTCTCCATAGCTTTGAGTCGCTCCTTTTAGTATGGCAAACCAATCCGTTGCGTTGTGTAACATACGGTGTACGTTGTTAGGGTTGTAGTCTGTCCATTCACTTAACACAATAGGAACGGTTGGCAAATCATCAATACCTTTTCTAAAATGAGGGGCATTCGGCTGTTTATTCATGACAAAATTACCATACATACCGATTTGCTCCTGCAAACCCGAATGACTGTGGTACCAATGTGTGCCGTGTTGAATAATCGGAAATTTATATACATAAGTCGTATGTGGCTCAATCGGCATTTGTGTCAAATAAGGTACGCCATCTTCTTTATTCGGCAACATCAAACCATGCCAATGCAAAGAAGTGGATTCGTTTAACTCATTATAAACATAAATTTCAGCCGTATCACCTTCCGTAAAAGTGAGCGTCGGCATCGGAATTTGACCATTTACGGAAATAGCGCGCTTGGATTTGCCTGTAAAATTGACCATTGTATCTCGGATATAGAGATCATAATGCACAATTTTACCTTTATACTGAGGGGGTGCCTGCCTTGTTGTAGTAACAGGATGACTTGTACGCAAAGGCGGCGGCGTGAGATGTTGTGCTAATAGGCTATTGATAGCGATAAAAAAGGGAATTATTAAGGATGCCTTTTTCATTTTGATGTATTTTATTTAGAGATTTCAATTTACAAATAGGCTTAAATACTGAGGGATACTTCAATTATAAATTAGATTTTGAGTGTCTTTAATTTTTGATTTTTAACATACTTGCATTAATGGCGACCACAATTGTGCTAATAGTCATCAAAACCGCACCAGCCGCAGGACTTAATAAAATACCTTGATTATACAAAATGCCTGCTGCCAACGGTAAGGCAACCACATTATAACCCGTCGCCCAAATTAAATTTTGAATCATCTTGCGGTACGTGGCTTTGCCAAATAATATAAGGTTTACAATATCTTTGGGATTGCTGTTCACCAAAACAATGCCCGCCGTTTCAGCAGCAATATCGCTGCCGCTGCCAACAGCAATACCAATATCGGCAATCGCTAAAGCAGGCGCATCATTGACACCGTCGGCATTTGCCCGGTGCATTCTGCAATATATGCGGGTGCATCGGGCAAGTATATTTTTGATTAGGATGTTGTTCCATAATTTTATTTTTATTTGTCATTCTGAGCGCAGTGAAAGAATCTAAAACATTGATTATCAGATTCTTTCGCTGTGTTTAAAATGCCAAAAAAGAGATTAGTAAAAATTACAAACTTTCTATTTCTATGGTTTAGAACTAACGAAATACAAAGTAAAACCTGAAGCAATTGTTACCAATCCAAAAATCGAAAACGCCCTAAGCAACCAATTCCCAAGATTGTCTCTTGATTGATAATCCATTGTATGCAGCATCCACAGGAAATCGAAAATGCGCCATTTATCATTGCGATATTTCGTAACAATACCCATTTCAGTAGCGACATAGACCGTTGTATTCATTGGCTTTTCAAAGGTAACAGCAACCGCAGGTAGCGGACTTTCACGATATTCGTGGTGTCCGTCCACATCTGTTATCAATTCCACCGATTTCACCATCGTCTCACCATTGTATTGCTGCTTTGCCAATGCCGTCGCCTCGTCTATACTGAGGGGGTCGCGCAAAGCACCCGTTTGAGCATCAGCGAGTTGATACATTTTATGGTGTCCACTATGTAAAAACTCCATGCGATAAGTCGGTTTGCCCAACACATCAATCAAAGTGACTGCCAGAATAGAGTCCACTTCAACCTTCGTTTTCAAGTTTTTTAAAGCAACGGAAGGTGAAATGAAGTCCAAATCCGCTTGATACTGAGGGGGTGCTTTTTTCTGAAAGTCACCATGTATTTCGTCCATATTTGACCAACTGAAATACAGCCCGCCGATTGTCCAAAATAGAAATTGTATACCAAGCAATACGCCTAAATAGCGATGCGTGCGGCGAATAAGGTAATTCGTTTTGGCTGTCATTGGCAACACTTTTTAATAAACAGCTTTTTAAAAAGCCACTTTAGAAATTTCATTTTATGCTATTGTTATATCATTATCCAAATACACATCTTGAATAGAATGCAACATATCTACCCCCTCAGTAAAAGGACGTTGAAAAGCTTTTCTGCCGAGTATTAAACCCATGCCTCCTGCCCGTTTATTGATAACAGCCGTTATAAGTGCTTCTTTCAAATCGCTTTCGCCGAGACTTTCACCACCGCTATTGATAAGTCCCACTCGTCCACTATAGCAATTTAATACTTGATAACGGGTCAAATCAATCGGGTGATTTGTGGTGAGTTTTTCATAAACGAGTGGACTTGTTTTGCCTTGTTTGGTGGCTAAATAACCGCCATTATTGGTCGGTAATTTTTGTTTTATTATATCAGCTTGTATCGTAACGCCCAAGTGATTGGCTTGTCCCGTCAGGTCGGCAGACGTATGATAATCAACACCTTCTACTTTAAAAGCATTGTTGCGGGTATAGCACCATAGAATAGTTGCCATACCCAACTCATGGGCTAATTGAAAAGCCTCTGCAATTTCTTTCAGTTGTCGCGTACTTTCTGTACTGCCCCAATAGATGGTCGCACCTATGGCAACTGCGCCCATATCCCAAGCGTTTTTAACTGTTCCAAACAACGTTTGGTCATAGCGTGTAGGAATACTTAACAGTTCATTATGGTTGATTTTGACAATAAAAGGTATTTTATGGGCGTATTTACGGCTCATAATGCCCAAAACGCCAAAGGTCGAGGCAACTGCATTGCAATCGCCTTCTATGGCAAGTTTGATGATATTTTCAGGGTCGAAATACATCGGATTTGGTGAAAAGGCAGACCCGGCACTGTGTTCAATGCCTTGGTCAACAGGAAAAATACTGCAATAACCCGTTCCGCCCAAGCGTCCATGCGTCAATAATGTTTGTAAACTGCGAAGGACTTGATTGTTGCGATTGCTATTCATCCATATCTCCGAAACATGATTGGGTGAGGGCAGATGAATCGTATTTTTATCAATAGTCGTACAAGTGTGGCTTAATAAATAATCCGCTTTGTCGCCTAATAACTCAATGGTTTTATTGTTTTCCATAATGTATAGATATTTGGTTTGTAATTTGTTTTAAAAAATAAAGTAAACCACAAAAGACGCATAAAACTTTAATTAGCAAAATTTTTAACCATTGTAGTTTACTTTATCAGTTTATATGGTCAGTTATTTTTTCTTTTTATCCATTTTCATTCCTTTCATATCATCCATATGCTCCATTGACTTTATCACATTAGGATGCGCTTTCATCGAAGCCATCATCATTTTGCACATCGAAGAGTCAGCATTGCACATCGCCATCGTTTTGTCCATCATCATTTTGCACATAGCGGAATCTGTTTTGCACATTTCCATCATTTTGTTCATCATGTTTTCGTCCATCTTCATATCGCCTTTTCCCATTGGCATAGACGACATACTGCTACTGTGTTTTGCTTGCATCGAATCCATGACTTCTTTCATGTAAACATCGTTGTTCATCAATGCAGAAATGGTTTTGCCGCGTGTGTCGGGTTTTTCCAAAATTGTTTGAGGCGCAGCAGTGTTGTCGCATTGTGTGAATGTCGTCAAGGCTGTAACAGCGATTAAGAGGATTTTAATCTTATTCATTTTTTTAATTGTTTAATTGCAATTTTTAATTGCATTTTGAATAGTGAAAGAATTTTCACAATGTAAATATCTCTGTTAAATGACTCTAAAAGTTACATAATCTTAGCAAAGACTTACATGATTCACACATTTTCAATTAGTTTTTATAAACTTTTCAGGATTCATTTTATATGCCGTTTTATTATCATTTTTTAAAAAAGCAAAGCCACAAAACCTCTTTACTGTGGCTATGCTCCTGAAACTATTTTTGAGTTTTTCGATGCTTTTTCATGTCCATTTGATTACTATAACAGTGTACAGTGCAAGCCATTGCTTTGTAATTATTGTGGACATTACCAACAATTTTACCGTTTGCATCTTCGATATTGCACGTTTCACCATCCGTATTGTCTTTAAAAAACAAAACAGCTTGCCCTTTAGCATTGTAATAGGTCTTTCCATCTTTGCCCATTCTGCCCAGCGTCTTACCCTTGGAATTCACCAAAATACCGCCTGGTTTGAGAAAAGCCATCGGTTTGCCATTGGCATTTTTCACGATGCTGTCCATTGTGATAGATCCTAATTTAGTTCCATCAACGAATACATCTCCTTTGGAGTCAATGACACGCCCTTTAGAATTGACGACTTGTGCAAAGAGGTTTTGTCCTATAAAACCAATAACACATAAGATAACAATTGCTAACTTTTTCATTTTATAAAATTTTAAAATTGATTTAATAAAAATGATAAATACCTATACCTATTTGCATAGGCATTTATCATTAAGATGATTTTTTATTATAATGCATAATGGATTACATTTTACAGGCTTCTGAACATTTTCTACAAGCTGTAGCACACGCTTTGCAACAAGCAGCATCAGGGTGTTTCTCACATTCTGCAGCACAGGCTTCACAACTCTGTACACACAAAGCACACAACGCATCAGAAAATTGCGAACCTCTTGCACATAATCTCGCACAAAGCGCGCAGATGTCGGCACAGTCACGACATAACTTAACGCACTCTTCATGTCCATCCATTGTAATACAACTGGTGCAACATTTTTCACATTCAATTAAACAAGCTAAGCAAGCATCAATACGACTTTTTGAATCTTTCATTTTTTAAAATTTTATTTAGTGAATTAATTTTCAGATGCACAAAGTCAGATGACGATAGCATCGAAGGTTGTTAAAAATATTTTGAATTAAGCATCCGCTTATTTCAACGTCTCTTTTACACTGCCACAAGTGAGCATAGACTTACCATAATACGGATTTTTAACCTTGTTTTCTTTACTCAACCAATAAGCTCCTTTACCACCGTTTGCCATTGGGCAAAACAGCATATAAGCAGGTTCACTATTGATTTTCAATGTTTTAGTTAAAGCCGAAAGATTGGTTGATAAACTGATAAGACGCTCGCGCTGACGGTCAATTTTACCGGCATTGTCGCCAATCTGTTCCGCATCAGCTGTCAATTTTTTCGCCACTTCTTCGTAAGCGTTGCGCTCTTTGGCTGTCCAATTTTTTGTATCTAATTTACCTAAAGCCAGCTTCATAGCTTTACCATTTTCGGCGGCTATTTTGCCATTATCAGCCACTAAAGCATCTTTTAAACCATAATAAGACGCTAAAACTGGCGCAAATTGGGCTTTTATACCCGTTTCAGATACCCCCTCAGTATTTTTCATTTTAGACATATCATGCCCAGCCTGAGCATCCGTTTTAGGCTTGGCATCTGCTGTTTTTTCACCTTCCATTTTGTTCATTTTAGACATATCATGCCCAGCATGAGCATCTGTTTTAGGCTTGGCATCTGCTGTTTTTTCACCTTCCATTTTGTTCATTTTAGACATATCATGCTCAGCATGAGCATCTGTTTTAGGCTTGGCATCTGCTGTTTTTTCGCCCTCCATTTTGTTCATTTTAGACATATCGTGTCCTGCGTGTATATCTGTTTTAGGCTTGGCATCTGCATTGGCAACGACAGCATCCATTGAAGTTTTCAAAGGAATTTTGACCACAGTATTTTCCCACATCAAATTCAAGGAAGCATCGCCTTTGGCATCAAAATCATTGATTTCGATGGTAAAAGTTTCATAGAATCGGTCTGTTTTCTCCGATTTTACTTTGAAACGATGCACATCATTTTCGGTTTTGTAGGCACTTGTACCGTGTCCAGAAGTTTCAGAATTGAGGATAATCGTCCATATATCGGCACTTGGAATGCTAAAAAGAGAATATTTTCCTGCTGCAATCGTTTTGCCGCCAATAACGACATCTTCTTTCAATTTGATTTGAGTGCAATCATTCGCGCCTGTTCGCCAAAGGCTATCGAAGGGTACTAATGCGCCAAAAATCTTACGTCCACGAGCAGAAGGACGGGCATAAGCAATTTGTATTTCGCTGCCGCCAAACTGCTGTGTGAAAGCCGCTTCAGGGCTTTTAGGTGTACTTTTTTTAGGCGCATCTTGTGCGTTCGCCATCATAGCCACGAGGCATAATAGATTGACTATCAATAATTTTTTCATTTTTTTGAATTTTAATATTTTTAGAAACAATAATTTTATGAAAATACTGAGGGGGTACTCTACCACCCTCGAGGTATTTATTTCGAATCTTGATGAACGAGGTTCATGCCGCATTTAGGGCATTTATCGCCTTCTTTTTGACTTGTCACTTCTGGGTGCATGGGACAGACATAAGTATGTACGTGCATCATCGTATCCGTTTTGATATCTGCCGATGTTTCAGTCTTTGCAGGCGGTGAAGTATCTGCTTTATTTTGTTTAGAAGTATCTGATTGACAAGCCGTAAAACCTGCAAAAATTAAAGCAATTACAAGAAAATTTTTCATTGTTTAAATGATTTTGATTTTTGAAAAAATGATTTTTATCACTGTTTACATTAAAAATAGCATTATAGCTGCCATAGCAACCATCAGCAAATCTTCAATAATTGTTACTGTCGTCATCGGCAAGTTGAAGCCCGTACCAAGACAAGCGCACCGAATTTTCTGTTTGTTCAAAACACTTTGCATAACACCTATTGTACTAAAACCCATAACGGCAATTGTTACAATATTTGTTACATAAGGTTGAAAATCAATAAGATACGCAACACCTAAAGCTAATTCTATGAACGGATAAACGTAGCCGTAACCTTTCCACTGTTTCGCTAAGAGGTCGTAACCGCTGTAACTGTCCGCAAAACCTGCGATGTCGAGCATCTTAAAAAACGAAAATGCCAAGAAGAAACCCGCCATAAAAAAGCGCATGAATTGCATACCGTTCAGCGTTGCGTCTTGCCATGAAGCTAAGAGCGAAATGCCTGCGATGTAAGCAAAAACTGTCAACAGTGGCTTGTAAGTCTCGAACCACGACTTTTCGGGTTCGTCAAATGTATTTGTCGTTGACAATACTGAGGGGATGCTTTGAACTGCCATTTTATCCGAAATCGTATATTTCGGATGGCTTGCCAAAGCCGCTTTCAACGTATCGGTTGCCACATGGTTTGACATCGTTATAGTCGCTTCGTCGTGTTGTTCGTTTATCTCAACCGATTGAATGCCAACGATTTGTGATAATACTTTTTTAACAGTGGCAGCACAGCCGCCGCATGTTAAACCTGTTAGTTGATACTGATGTGTCATAATTTTACTTTTTTTATTTCAATGATTTAATAATTTTAATTATGCCACAAAGTTACCCCCTCAGTATGCCTCACACGTTACACTATTTTTGAAACGATTTATAAGATTTACACCTTTTCAATGGATTGCCGTTTTTTATCCTTAATTGCCTTAAAATAAGTGGGTGTTAAGCCTGTTATTTTCTTAAATTGATTGGACAAATACGCCACGTTGCTGTAACCCATTTGAAAAGCAATTTCAGAAAGCGTCAATTCATCATAAACCAATAATTCCTTTACACGCTCAATTTTCAAATTTATCAAGTATTTTTCAATCGTTGTACCAACCATTTCAGAAAATAGATTGCTCAAATATGTGTAATCTTTTAACAGTCTATTCTCTAAAAAGTCTGAAAAATTAGGTTTTTGAATATCGTTGTCTGTTTCAAAAACATAATCAATAGCTGCTGTTTTTATCTGCTCAATCACTTGACTTCTTTTATCTGTTATGACCTCAAAACCATACTTTTTCAAGGAATTTTCTATTAAATCAATCTCTTGGAGCGATAAATTGTGCTTCAAAACGACTTCACCCAGTTCAATACTGAGGGGGTCGAAACCGAGTTTTGTCAACTCCGATTCAACGGTCATTTTGCAACGAAGGCAAACCATATTTTTGATATGAAGTATCATGATTTATTGGTTTAAAAGTATCCCGTTAGGTTTGCTGCCAACGGCAATGGTATTTGTCACTTTGTGGTCAGCAACCATGATGACCGACACCGAAGCCGCTCCTTGATTGGTGACATAAGCGGTTTTAAAGTCATTTGAAAAAACAATGGCGTGGGCATCTGCACCCGTTACAATCTCACCTTGTTTTGTCCATTTTCCAGAAACGATTTTGTAATAAATGACTTTACCATTGGTCGCATTGCTGACCCAAAGCTCTTTTGTTAAATCATTGTACGCCACATAACCCGGTTTGAAACCCAAGGCAAGGGTTTCAGTCACTTTTTGCGTTGCCACGTCAATTTCAGAGACCGTTTGAGACGTTTCATTGTCGCAATACATTTTCCCGTTCACTGCCGCCCACGCACCCACCGGGTCTGTGCCAACGGAAAGGGTCGTTGTCACTGTTTTAGTCGCAGGGTCAATTATTGTCACTGTTCCTTCACCCGTATTGGCAACAAAAACACGGCTGCCATCGGCTGAAAAAGTGACTTCAGAGGGGTTTTTCCCGACATTTATGGTCTTGATTTCACTAAAATCGGTGGTATTGAATACTTTAACGGTACCTGCATCTGCGCCTTGTCCGAGCCACAATTCTTTGCCATCGGGCGAAAAAATAGCATTATGCGGTAAAGCGGTGGTGGTCAGAATGCGGTGTTCATTGCCCGTTTTGGTATCCAAAATAATCACTTTATAGCCCTTGGCACTATTCCCGCCATGTCCTGCATGACCACCACTCACGTCTTGTGAAATAATGGCAATCGCTATGAGCGATTTCTCTTTATTCATGTAAATGTGGTGGGGGAAAGTTGCGCCATTCAAACCAATTGTCTCTGTGACTTTTTGGGTTGCTAAGTCCACAATTTGCAGATTATTATCGCCGCCATTGACCACAAATGCCGCTGCGTAATTGATATTTAGGTTGGGCATGATGGTGCTTTTTTTGCAAGCACTGATAGCTACCAATGCCACAAATGACAAGGCTATAAATGTTTTTACTTTAATAAACATTTGATTAACAATATTTTATGAAATAAAAATAAAGTGAAATGAGCCGTTTTGACTCAAACAAAACGACAGGACAGACGTATGGCTGTCAAATAGAAAGGACGTTTATTGGCGGTTGCCAAATGTCTTGAATAGAGGATTTTGGAAAAGAGGAAATAAAGTAAAAGCTATTTTCTTGAATGAGTATAGGTCTTTTGGATAAAAAAATAGGCAATGCGTTGGGCAAATCAGCTATGACAACGAGGTTTGGAGAACAAGAGCAATTGCCCCCACAACAGTCTTTTTTATTTTTTTGAGGACTTGAGCAGGGCTTGTTGCAGCATTTTTTTTGGCACTTATCAGCGTGTTTAACTTCTTGTTTACATACTTGCTTTTTACTATGGCAAGCGTATATACTTGATGTTGGAAACAGACCCAAAGCAAGTATCATAGCACAAGGCAATAGTATGACAGTAAAATATCTCATTTAGACGAAGAAACGTTTGAATGGCTGTTTTGTTTTTTGCAGTTTAATAAACACACCTTAAAAATCGCTGCCTTTTATTAATTTTGCTCAAATATACAACCAATTACATAATAAACTAAATTTTAGACAAAATGAAATTTAACATAACATGCCTTTTGGGGCTGTTTTTCTTTACGTTGTCCGCCCAAACGAATGGGGGTAAAAAGACGATGGACAACGGTATTTATGCTGTTTGGAAAAAAATAGATGCGCAAACCCTGTCCAACGATGGTCAATGGGTTGCCTACAATGTACGCCCAAATACTGAGGGGGATGCTGTGCTTTCTGTTTGGAATGCCACAAAAGGTACGGTGCGAACTTTTGACCGTGGTGAGAAACCGACCTTTACGGAAGACAACGAGTTTTTGATTTTTACCATCAAACAACCTTTGGATAGTTTGAAAGCTAAACGACGTAAAAAGGTAAAAGATGACGATTTGCCTAAAGATTCATTGGGGATTTATACTTTAAAAACAGGCGAATTGACCACCATTGGCAATATCAAATCATTTGCTATACCGCAAAAATGGGCAGGTTTTGTGGCATATCAATATGAAATTACCAAACCCAATGATAAAGACATAAAGGAAAAGCCTAAGAATGGTGCGGACACCACTGTTACAAAAGCTAAGGCAAAACCTAAGGCAGAAAGTAAAGAAAACGGTACAAAAGTCGTATTGCATAATTTAGCAACAGGTCAACGGGATACATTCCCTTATGCAATGGAATACATTTTTGCGAAGCGTGGCAAGCGGTTTTTAGTTGCGGATACAGGTTTGGATTCCATGGTAACGGCTGCTGTTCAGGCGGTGGATTGCGAAAAAGGGGTGAAACGCATTGTGTTTCAACAAAAAGGAAAATACAAGCAATTGGCACTGGATGAATTGGGTATCCAGGCGGCTTTTATGGCAGATTTAGACACCACTAAAGATCGTGTAAGACCTTATCAAATGTTTTATTGGTCGGATAAAACAACAGCAAAAGCTAAGGAAATTGCTCATTCTAATAACAGTTTTGGTTCATTGACTAATTATTTAGTGAGCGACAACGCCAAGCCTACTTTTTCAGAAGATGGTTCTAAATTATATTTTGGCATTGCCCCACAACCGATTTTGAACGATACCACTTTGTTGCCCGAAGAGATTGTGAATGTCGAAGTGTGGCATTATCAAGACGCACGTTTGCATACGCAACAAAAAGTGAGATTGGAACAAGACCGCAAAAAGAATTATGCGGTTGTATATTATACGACTACAAACAAAATGATACCCCTCAGTAATCCGAGCCTTCCCGACATTGATTTTGAGGAGCAACGAAATTTCGATATAGCTATTGGCACGACGAATGAACCTTATTTGGTACAAACAACATGGGAAGGTTCGTCGAATAATGATGTTTATTTGACGGATTTGAAAACAGGTAATCCAACACTTATTGCTAAACAAATACGGGGTAATGCAACACTTTCGCCCAATGGGAAGTATGTTTTTTGGTACAATGAATTGGATTCTGCTTGGTTTGCTTATTCGGTTTTGAACAAAAACATTGTTCAAATGACGGATAATAAAACGGTTAAATTCTATGATATTGACAATGATGTGCCTGATTTTCCTAACGCTTACGGTGGAGCAGGGTGGTTGCGTGATGACCGTTATGCCTTGGTTTATGACCAATTTGATATATGGCGAATAGATCCAACTGGTAAGGAAAAACCGATGCGTTTGACAAAAGGACGTGAATCTGAAACGGTTTATCGTTATATCAAATTGGATAATGAAGAGCGTTTTATTGACCCCAATGCGACACTCATGTTGCAAACAAAAAATGACAAAACGAAGGCAGAAGGCTATGCTCAATTGGATTTAAAAACAGGCACTATTAAGCAAATTTTAGTAGAAGACTATGCTTTTTCAAACCGTCCGATGAAGGCAAAAAAGGCGGAATATTATGTGTTTACGAAGCAAAACTTTAAGACTTTTCCCGATTTGCTTTATACAACAGATTTTAAAACAACACAACGTATCAGTGATGTGAACCCTCAACAAAATGAGTACGCTTGGGGAAGCGTCGAATTGGTGGAATGGACAGCTTTAGATGGTCAAAAACTGAGGGGTATGCTTGTGAAGCCTGAGGGCTTTGACCCGAAGAAAAAGTATCCGATGATTGTCAATTTTTATGAACGCAGTTCAGACGGATTACACAGTTACCGCACTATTGAACCCGGTCGTTCGCAGATAAATTATGCGTTTTATGCCAATCGGGGTTACTTGATTTTTAATCCAGATATTCCATATCGAACAGGTTATCCAGGGGAAAGTTGCTTAAATTCGGTCATTTCAGGCGTAACATACTTGATGAATCAAGGCTTTGTTGATGAAAAACGTATTGGTGTGCAAGGACACAGTTGGGGCGGTTATCAAGCGGCTTATTTAATAACGAAGACGGATATTTTCCGTTGTGCCGAAGCAGGTGCACCTGTTGTGAATATGATTAGTGCATATAGTGGCATTCGTTGGGAATCGGGTTTGATGCGTCAGTTTCAATATGAGCATACGCAAAGCCGTATTGGTGGCAGTCCATGGCAATATCCTATGCGTTATTTGGAAAATTCACCCATTTTTTCAATGGATAAAGTCAATACACCTGTGTTGATACTGCAAAACGATAAAGACGGGGCGGTGCCATGGTACCAAGGCATTGAGTTCTACGGTGCGTTGCGTCGTTTGAATAAACCTGCTTGGATGTTGAACTACAACGATGAACCACATTGGCCCGTTAAATTGCAGAATCGCATTGATTTTCAAATCCGTATGCAGCAGTTTTTTGATTACTATTTGAAGGATGCGCCAAAACCACGATGGATGGAACGGGGTGTTCCTGCGATGGAGAAAGGGATTTTGCAAGGCTTGGAACTTGACGGAAAGTAAGTATGAGTTATGAATTATGAAAAAAGCGACCCCCTCAGTATAAGCGGTCGCTTTTTTCATAATTCATAACTCATAATTCATAATTCATAACTCATAATTCATAACTCATATTTACTTTATAAAAGTGTAGTAATATTCTTCTGGAAAGTCCTCATAAACACCTGCTAAAATGATTTTTCCTTTTGTATTGGATATCAAATTGACGGCTTCATCCAGGCTGCTGATTTGTTTATCATTAATATGTGTGATAACAAAGCCAATTTCCATATTTTTATTGCCAATCAAGCTGCCTTTTTCGATGCTGACAACTTTAACACCTTTACCACCAATTTTACGGACTTCCTGTTGGGTCAAAGGACGCAGATTACTGATACCAATTTTTTTGAAAGCATCAATATTGCCATCAAATTTTTCAGGTAAAATGAGGTTTGTGCCGTTGCTTTTATTCCGCAATTTGATGTCCGCTATGGAACGTTGACCTTTGCGAATATATTCGATATGAACGGTTTCGCCAGGTGTGTGGCGACCGACTTGTTCTAATAATTCAGCTTTATTCTTGATTTTTTGACCATCAATACCAATGATGACATCGCCTTGCCGCATACCAGCTTCTTCGGCGGCACTTTTGCCATTGACTTTGAAAACAAAAACGCCATTCATAGAATTATAACTGGCTGCTTTGGATATAGCAGGTGATAAATCATTGATTTCAACGCCTAAAAAGCCCCGTTGAACGATACCATAGTTTTTCAAATCCCGAATGACTTTCATCGCCAAGTTAACAGGTATGGCAAAAGAATAGCCTTCGTAACGTCCTGATTTTGTAATGATTGCGGTGTTTATACCCACCAATTCACCATTTGTATTGACTAATGCGCCACCTGAATTACCTGGATTAACGGCAGCATCGCTCTGTATAAATGACTCAATGGAGTAACTGTCTTCCAAAATATTGATGCTGCGCCCTTTTGCGGATACAATCCCCGCTGTAACGGTGGATTCCAAATTAAATGGATTACCAACAGCTAAAACCCATTCACCAACACGGATACTATCAGAATTGCCAAATCGAACAGGCAATAGACGTTGTGCATCTACTTTAATCAAAGCCAAATCCGTAGAAGGATCCGTACCAACAAGGCGCGCCGTATATTCCCGTTTGTCGTCTAATGTCACTTGTATATCAGTGGCATCTGCGATGACATGGTTGTTGGTGACAATATAACCATCAGGAGAAATGATAACACCTGAACCCGTCGAAGCACCGACTATGCCATCGTTCCAAAAATTGTCAGAACCACCGCTTGTCAGGGCTTTGATATTCACGACTGAGGGGGTAATCGTCTCCGCAGCTGCAATGAAATTCGTAGGCGCACTGGACAAAAACTTGCGTTGTAGATTACCCGACAGTGTGTAGTCAGCATAGTTCGCATAACGGGCATTGGTGCCATCACGCAAAAAGACTTCGCGGGGTGATTCAAAATAACGCATCCCCAAAACGGTAAAAATAGCCGTCCCACAGGATGCAATAACTGCGATGAGTAAAGTCTTTTTTGTATTATTCATTTCTATCATCGGGTAAATATTATTTGTTTGTGCCAAACGGGTATCGTGTAAACCCGTTTTTTATTAGTGATTTTCGATTTGTAAAGTAAGTAGAAAAAGGGAATGTTTCAAAATGTTTTAACCATTTTTAACAGAGTTTTCGACATTCATCAAAATATTGTGCTTGGAAGTGCCCGTTAAAACTATGAACGTATGACCTATTGGCTTTGTTATTCAAAATTATTATTTTATTTTATTTCAAAAGGTTGATTATCAATTTTTTAGTACCGACACCTAAGAAATATCCGTTGAAGGTATTTAAGACATTCTCTATGGTTGATGCAATACCACACTGAGAGATATGATATTTTTGGTTCTTCATAATGCTTAAGAAATTAAAGAAACCACAAAGCAGTTGCTTTTAGCCTATAAAAGTTACTAATAACCTTATTTTTGAACTAAACGGTTGGCTTACTGCGCCCACCGATATATTAAACATATATGGCTTAATCAGTTTCATAGATGAGTATAAAATAAAAAGATAAGTTTTACCTTTTTTTTCTATTTAATTTTTAGTTTTACATTCTAATAATTGAAATATTGAAAATGAACAAATGTATTTATAGCTTGTTTTGAACAAAACTATAAGCAATGTCTTCATTATTTCAATTTTCCCTCCCCACCACAGCTCAACTGGATGCGCTTATTGACACTCAAAAAGACGCGGAGCTAACGTACAATAAAAACAATTTACAAGGTTACGACAACGACAAAAATCAAATATTTTTAGGAAAAGGTGACGATGTTTGGGTTGCGGCTAAAAAGGCAATGGCAGATTGGGCAATGTTTCCCGATGGTTGGGCGCGTATTTATTACCAAAATCCGATTTTTACTGAGGGGGATATTGTTGTGATGTGCGCCTGCGTTTTTGGTATTTGGTGGCTCAATGCAGCGCGTATTTTATATGTTACTGATGATGAGCATCATTATGGTTTTGCTTATGGCACTTTGCCCAATCATGTTGAATCGGGTGAAGAACTGTTTGAAATTACAAAGGATGCAGAAGGGAATATCTATTATACGTTGACGGCATTTTCACGCCCTCGTTTTTGGCCTGTTAAGTTGACTTATCCTTTATCCCGTTTTTTTCAAAATAAATTTATTAGAGATTCGCTTCAAAGAATAAAAAATAATACACATGAACAAACACGGCTCAAATAAGAATGATTGGCTCAATGACCCCTTACATCCACTGGGGAGTTGGTTAAAACTGTCTGTCTTAGCTTTTGTTTCAGTTGTTTTAAAATCTACACCCACACAACCTACTTGGGCTGTCATGATTGTTTTGTTTGCAGCATTATTACTTGTACCCATTGGCTTTCAATTAGTTAGAAAGTCTCAATCTTTATTTAGGATGGATGCTGAAGGTTTGGTTTTGCATTTACCTTGCGCCCTATTCTTAGCATTGAGCTTTCTCTTAGATCGCGGCACTTTAGCAGGTGTCTTTGCTTTACCTTATGCGACTTGGTGTGTCGAAACCTTACTGAGGGGGGTCAAAATAGATGGTGATTTGGTCTATCTTTTAACTTTAACAGCTTTTATGTTCTTGGCTACGGGTGCCATATGGCTACTTTTTGACCGATTTGGTATTCAGCCTTTGGGTTTTGCTACTTGGATAGTGATATTGACGAGCGTTCATTTCCACTATGCAGGTTTTACGCTCCTCACTTCTATGGTCCTTTTTTTATATCAAAAGCCTAAAGATAGCACAGTACAAACAGTCAGTATTCTTATTATTATGGGTGTCCTATTGACTGCAATCGGTATTACTTTTACACAATTAGGTTATCCAACGGCTTTGGAATCTTTTGCCGGTGTTTGGATGGGTAGTTCTGCTATGTTTGCTGGTTTTGTTATTATCCAAAAAAGTATTTTGGAAAAGATGCCGACAAAAATCTTATGGCTATTGGCGGGTATTTGTTTGATTTTAGCTATGATTTTAGCTTGTTTCTATGCCTTACGTTCATTGATTCCATTGGATTTATTGACTTTACCTTTTATGCAAACCGCACATGGTACACTCAATGCTTTGGGTTTTGGCACTTTGATGCTTTTGGGTTGGGCTATGAAAAAACCAAAGAGTATAACGTATAATAATTAACGAAACATCTTTAACATTTGGTTCAGATATATGGAGTAGATACTCCATTTGGTTAGAAGTCGTAGAAGCATCGAACAAATAATAAACGCCGTTTTGAAATGAAGCAACTTTTACCCCCCTCAGTAAAAAAGCATAAAATGTTCAAAACCTAACACAACATACATAAAATCAACGCTATGTCTGATAAAAAGAAAGAACATCCCAAAGAAAAAAACCGATTGCACCCGCGAAATAAACATCGGGAACGCTATGATTTCAAAGCATTAATTGGCTCTTGTCCCGCATTGGCGGCTTATGTGCAATTGAATATTCACAACGACGAGTCTATCAATTTTTCTGACCCCGAAGCAGTAAAAATGCTGAACAAAGCTCTTTTGAAGCATTTTTATGATATTGCCCATTGGGATATTCCTGCGGGTTATTTGTGTCCACCGATTCCTGGCAGAGCTGATTATATCCACCACATTGCCGAAGTATTAAGCCGATATAATTTTGGCAAAATACCCACAGGTCAACAGATAAAATGTCTGGATATTGGCGTCGGCGCAAACTGTGTTTATCCGATTATTGGTCAAAAAGAATACGGTTGGTCATTTATTGGTGCCGACATTGATGCCGTGGCGATTGAATCAGCAAAAAACATTGTGACATCAAACGCTGCACTGAATGGGCAAGTTGAATTGCGGTTGCAAGACAAACCTAAAGACATTTTTTATGGCATTTTGGATAGAGAAGAACGCATAGACGTCATGATTTGTAATCCACCGTTTCACACTTCGCTTGAAGATGCTCAATCGGGTACGCTCCGTAAATTGAATAATTTGAATCCTAACACGGAGAAAATAACCGAACCTATGTTAAACTTTGGTGGACAAAACAATGAATTGTGGTGTGAAGGCGGTGAAGTCCAATTTGTGGAACAAATCATTCGCCAAAGCCAACGGTTTTCTCAGACCTGTTTTTGCTTTTCGACCTTGGTTTCCAAACAATCGCACCTTAAAAGCGTCTATGCAGCTTTAAAAAAAGCGGTAGCCTTGAATGTCAAAACGATTGAAATGGGGCAGGGCAATAAGACAAGTCGTATCGTTGCTTGGACGTTTCTGAATCGGGAACAACAGCAGGCATGGCGTGAAGCAAGGTGGCAAGAGAATAAAGAATTAGGAATTAGAAATGTATACTATTGATTCCTAATTCCTAATTTCCTAAAAGCCCAAGTATCTCTGTCCAAACATTGTTCAAAATAGGTACACCTGCAACTAAATTCTTTTGCCGCGTTTGTAAAACACGCTCACCTGGGAAGGTTATTTTTTTAGATTCATTTATCGCAACTGATTGATGATAGTCTTGGATGATATTGCTAAGAATGAGGGAAATGCTTGAATAATTGCCTAATTTCTTCATATCAATAGCAATATAGACTTGTGAGGAAGCCACTTCTGCCGCTTTTTGACTGATTTCGTAAGTGGCTAAACCGCCTGACAACACCGTTGCTAATATATCCAACAACAAAGACAAACCCGCGCCTTTCCAATAGCCGACAGGAATAGAACGCCATGATTCGAGTATCAGATTAGGGTCATCCGTTAAGTTGCCTTCTTTGTCGTAGCCACCTACGACCGCGAGTTTTTCGTTTTTCATAGCTGCCGATTCCATTGCACCAAAGGAAAATTGCGACATTGCCATATCCAACACAATGGCTTCGTCTTGATAAGGCATGGCTAAAACTAAGGGATTATTGCCCAATTTGGCATTTGTTGCGCCCCAAGCGGGCATATTAGCCGTCGTATTGGTCCAACCAATAAAAACAAAACCTGCTTTGGCAGCTTGCCAGCCATAAGTGCCGCCACGCATCCAGTGATTGGTATTTGACAATGCCACACAGCCAATGCCGTGGTCTTGTGCCAATGCCATGACTTGATTTGTAGCAATTATGGCATTTGAGGGACCTGCGCCGAGGTTGCCATCCCATTGTTCAATACCTCCGAATTTATGTTTCAAGGTCGGTACGGCATCGGGATTGACAAAACCTTGTTGTATATATTGAACAAACCTTGGGAAGCGATTGACACCGTGGGTATAAATGCCATCAACACTGTTGTTGGTGAAAACGATAGCACATTCGGTTGCTCTTTCTTCGGAAAAACCATTGTGCAATAAAATAGTTGTAAAAGTGGACTGCATCTCTTTTGCGGATACAATAATGGAATCGTTTTGTGTGAGCATGATAGAAGAGACTTGATTTTTACAAAATTGACCACAAAAATAACAGGGTTGAGCTGATAATTATTATCTGTTCCAGTTTATTCATCATTTATTCGATTCTGCTCAAGGAATTTCCCTGCATTAAGAGAAAAAGGATATGGTTAATATTGAATAAAGTATATACTTTTGTTTATGCGATTGTCAGACACAAACTTGTTCTTCAAAGAAGTAAAGTATATATTTTTTAATCGAGTAAATACCAAATTTGAATCATGACAAAAAAAATCGTCCTAAATTTTTCCAATATGGATTATGAGGTAGAAGGGATTGATTATCGTTATAACAATGCTCATCCACCTATTTTTTATACCAATGCCATCGTAAAAGTTCCTGATAAATACTTTAAAGAATCCATAAGTATTGGGCTTCCCTTAGACAGAACCATGGAATTTGTTGAAAAGCATAATATGGGCATGGCAAAATATGTCAGGAAAGTCATTGAAGGATACAGTGACCAACCTGAAAGTGAGTTATTGGCATTTCAGTCTTTGGAGTATGATGGTTTTGATTTGAAACAGTTTATGATTTATATGTTAACAGAATTATCTATTGAAATTGAAAAGACATAAGTAGAAAAAGTTGATAAGCAAATGTCAAATGTTTTATATTTTTCACTGTTAATTTTTCACTTTTCATTTAGCATAAATGTGTGATTGGTGGGAAATAATGTATTGAGGATTAGAAAAATACTGAGGGGGGTGAAGGTACACACATCAAAAATAAATACTTCAATTATGTATTTTTTAAAAATCCGTTACAATTCTGTGAGCATTGCGTCTATACCTTGCCTTGTTCAAAAACTTTTGCAAAAAAACGATGTTTAAATACAAAAAAGGGCTAACAATGATAAAACTAATATGGGTGGGTATTTATGGTGTGGTTTCGTTTTTGTCATGTAATTCGACCCCCTCAGTATCTAAAGTTTCAGAAGCTAAAAAAGTAATGGTGACGATACAAGATTCAACTAAGACAGAGACAGAGGGTTTAGAAATCGCTACTTTAGGCGGCGGGTGTTTTTGGTGTATCGAAGCCGTCTTTGATGAACTTAAAGGGGTAGAAAAAGCTGTGAGTGGCTATTCGGGTGGCACAAAAGTAAATCCGACTTACAGGGAGGTGTGTTACGGCAATACTGGACACGCAGAGGTCATAAATGTGTATTTTGACCCTAAAATTATCTCTTATGAGGATATTTTGCGTGTCTTTTTTCATGTGCATGACCCCACGACAGTGAACCGTCAAGGCAATGATGCGGGACCGCAATATCGTTCTGCCATTTTCTATCACAATGAAACACAACAAGAGTCGGCAAAAAAAATTATTGCTGAAATAGAAAAAAGTGGATTGTGGAGTAACAAAATTGTTACAGAAGTCACTAACTTTGCACGTTTCTATCCTGCGGAAGATTACCATCAGGAATATTATAAAATCAATGGTCATGAACCGTATTGTTCTTACGTAATTTCGCCAAAAATGGCAAAATTTAGAAAAGAATTTAAAGATAGACTTAAAGAGTAATGGTGAATGGTGAATATTTTAATGGTGAATGACATTAGATTCACCATTAAAATATTCACC
>JANOAU010000179.1:0-5955 GCA_031411275.1 Saprospiraceae bacterium
ATTATTCTTTTGTTATTCTGAGCGCAGCGAAAGAATCTTAATTTGCAGAATTGATTGAATAAACCTCATTTATAGTGAATCCAGATTTTTTCGCTGCGCCCAAAATGACAAAAAGGCGTGCTGAGATTGATTAAGAAAAAATAATAAGGTGCAACGTGTCACGTTAAACACCGTTTTAGATTATAAAAAGAGAAAGAGAAATATGACCGATAATCCAATTCAAAATTTTGGGCTGAAAGAAGCCGAATTTGCAGACTTGAAAGCCGATTTACTGAGGGGGGATGAGACGCTGTTTGAACACGTTTTTGTCAAACATTTTGACGATTGCCGCAGTTATCTTATCAGAAACTGTTCGGCACAAGCAGACGATGCATATGATATAACAGTGGAAACCATCATCGCTTTTCGCAAAAGACTGCTTGAAAATAAGGTCGAATACGGCAATTTGCGGTTTTATTTTACCAAAATGGCAAAAGATAGCTATCTGAAATGGTTAGAAAAAAACAAGCGTTTGCCCGTCAAAGAATTAGTTGTCAACGAAGTGGATCATGCTGATGAAGCAGATGGTGGGTTTGATGAAGACCAACTACAAGTCCTCGATTCGGCTTGGGCAAAAATGGGCGACGATTGTAAAAATTTATTGAAAAGTCATGTTTATGACGGTCTGCAACTTAAACTTATCGCTCAATCGCTCAATGAAGCAGAAGCCAATATCAGAAAGCGTAAAGAGCGGTGCATGGACAGGCTGAAATCTTATTTTTTCGAACTCTATACGCCTTAAAAAAATAGAACAATGAAAGATTTATTGAAAAAATATGAAAATAACGAACTGAATGCTGCCGATACTGAGGGGGTCGAAAAACGCCTCATCGAGCAAGCGGTTGAGCGTGAAATGCGCCAAAAATGGGCGGCTTTGCTTGATAGAGAGGGCATTGAAAGGTCTGCTACACCGCTTTCGAATGCCGCCAATGATTATGTTCAACCGATCAAAATGACAGCGCAACGGTCTACAATGCGGCGGTTTATAATGGGTATTGCTGCTACTTTATTGCTGTTAGTCAGTTTTTGGTGGTGGAATATAGATACAAAAACGCCTTTAGATTTAACAGATAGTGCCTTGAAAAATGAGCGTTTTGCTGCCCCCTCAGTACGTATGGGTCAAAATGACGACTTGAAAAATTGGGCTGATGCTAAAAATGCTTATCGTGATGGACAGTTTGATAAAGCTGTTACACTTATCGAAACAATTCCTACGCCGACGGTTGAACAACAATTTTATAGGTCATTGAGCTATTTATATGCTTCAAAACCCGATTATGAAAAAGCAGCTTTGGGTTTTAAAAACATCATTGAAAATGGTCAAGGCAATTTCGAGGCAGAATCGCAATGGTTTTATGCCTTGACTTGCATAAAATTAGGTCGAAATGAAGATGCAAAGCAAAGCTTGCAAACTTTATTGAAGAGTCAAACATGGAAAGCGAAGGAAGCACAAGCGTTGTTGGATAAGATAAAATAGGTTTTTTGGACAAAAAATCAAAAAGGAAAACCAACGGATAGAAAGGTACGCCATAATTTGTTGCCATTCTCAACGGTTATAACGACTGGGCCAAACGGAGATTGATAACCTACTTTCAAACCAAAACCAAACATACGCAAATCGCTGCGTAACAAGCCACTAAAGGGGTTAAAGCCGCGCAGATTGGCAAACCCATAAGAGACTGAGGGGTTCAAATAGATGCGCCTCAGAGGTGTGTATTGCACGCCGATATTGAACATAGAGACATTAGAATAGGTCGCTACTTCACCAGGACGTAAACCAATGAAATTGATACGATTGTTGCGTTGCTGTAGCCGCGAACCGCCTATATATAAACGGTCATTCAGAAAAACATAGCGATGTGCAAAATCTTTACCCACGGAATTGGGCAAATAAAGGCTATCTCCACCGACAGGATCCCACAAACTGCCCACATTAATGCCAAATGTCAGGGCTACTTTTGGCGCAATAGGCACAAAAGTTTGATGTCTTATCAGGATTTTACCCACTTGTTTCGGCACATATTGCCCTTCTTGCGGCGATATGATGCGTTGAAAAGCACCCGAATCAACCGCGTTTTCAAAGGGTGAGATATTCAATTCAAAATAGTTCCTAAAACGCCACCCGATGTCTATACTTGTTCGGCTTCCTTTTGTAGGAAAAAAGACATCGTTGAATGAGTTTTGTGTCCAATTCAGTTGTAAAACATTGCTGTTGTGGTCGTAGGCATTTCTTGGAATTTCTTTAAACCGCGTTAACAAACTGCGTGTGCGCCGCAAAACATCGTTTTCACGCCTAAAATTGAATAAAAAGCCACTGTTGATGCGGGTTGAATAACCGATCCCTAAGCCGTAATCATAGCGTTCTACATTGTAGTTTTGATTGTCTGGATATTGCTGCAAAACCTCTTTACCTGCAATATTTTCATAATTAAAAAAAGGTTTTACCCAAAAACGATATTTATCACCCAAATAAAATTGATAGTTGCCTTGCACTTTCAAGCGTTCAGAAATCTCTGTGGACAATACCAAGCGGCTGTTTGCAAAACCCATTTGTCGCGCCGTATAATTGAGGATAACACCAATTGACGAATAGCTATCATAGTACACTGCCGTTTTCATATGGTCACTTTCCGAGTCTTTCAAGTGGACTTTGAGCGATGTACTGTCAAAAGCAAGATAAACATTTTGGAAAAAACGTGTGCCGTAGAGTTGTTTTGTCGCTTCACGTATCTGTTCGGCAGTATAAATTTTACCCGTTTCTAAGCCTAAACGCGCTGCTGCAAATTGCGCTACTGAGGGGTCGGCAGGGTCGTCTTCGGCCGTCAAAAATTCAATTTTTTCAATGGGTAGTTTTGGCTCATCAATTAATTTTCGTACGTTGTGGATACCTTTTCGGTGTTGCTCCGCAGCAATATGTTGTAGTTTGGGCAACATTTTTCGGGCTTCTTCTTCACCAATACGAATAATATCGGCATAATGCAGAAAATCCGTTGTCGAATAGGGTCTTAACCCATCTGTATGATTAATGATAACGGCCGTTCGTTTCATTTGAGCCCGCGCATTTTTGACTGAACCGAAGGCATAAGTCTGGCTAATAAGGCGTGTGGGGCTTGAAATTTCTTTTTTTTCATATACCCGAAACCCCGTATAACTTCCTATCACTTGCACTGCCCCCATCGAAATGGCTTCGTCTACTGGAAAATTTTTATCCAAACCCCCATCAACAAGCAATCTGTCATGAAAAAAAATAGGGGTATAAACCACAGGTATGGCCATAGAAGCCCGCATGGCAATGGCTAACGAACCCGAATCCAATCGTACTGAACCACCATTTATAATATCAGAACCCATCATACGCAATGAAATGGGTAATTTTGAAAAATCTCTAATGGCGCGCGCCCTGTAAGTGTAATAATTGAAAAGTGCCAAAATATATTGCCCCTCAGTAAAAGCACTCGGTGCAGTGGGCAGAAAACCATCAATGGGCAATTCCACCGCATAACGCCCAAATTCATCTTTTTCTTCAAAAGCCACTTCATCAAAAGGCGGGGGATTGGTGAGCATTCTTGACCAATCCACCTTCGTCAAAGCGATACGTTTGATCTCATCCCCCGAATACCCCATGGCATATAAAGCACCCACAACGCTGCCCATACTCGTCGCCGATAAATAATCAATATGTATATCAAGGGAATCTATCATACGCAAAACCCCAATGTGCGCTAAGCCTTTTACGCCACCGCCACTGAGGGTTAGACCCAGTTTGGGCGGAGAAAGGGTGGAGTTGACAATAGAATCTAACGCTCCATTTGGGAAAGGAAAAGGAGTAATTTGCGCTTGAGCATTTATAAATAAAGAACAAAATGCGATACAAACGATAAAAGTAAATATAGGTATTCTCATTTGATGATGTTGAATGTGACGATTATGGTTAACATACATAACCCCCATAAAGCCCACTAAAAAAAATTATTATACTCATTTGAAAATGGTTTGCCTAAAATAATAAACTCAAATTAGTCATAACCAATGTTTTATATTTTTCACTTTTCTTTTTTCACTTTTCATGTAGTTTAGCTGTCCTCTCATAACGTTTTTTGCTTCACTTTGTGCTTCAAATAGACAAAAAATTAACTTTGGTTTACTTTTTTTCTTTCAAAACCTGATTTTCATATTGCACCGATTTTAAAATATCAGACATATATTCTGCTTGAATTTGTTGTATTTCCAACAATTTTTGCCCCTGATAATTCATTAAATGGTCTATTTTTTCGTGCAACATTCTAATTTCAACTTCTGCTTTCAAGTTCGTTTTATAATCACTGTGCGCCCGCAAGCGGTCTTTTTCAGATTGTCGGTTTTGGCTCATCATTATTATCGGTGCTTGAATGGCTGCTAAACACGACAAAATTAAATTTAAAAAGATAAAAGGATAAACGTCGAAACCATTTTTGATGACCGAATTTACAACCATCCAAGTCAATAAAAACAAGAAAAAGGATATAATAAACGTCCAACTGCCCCCAAACAAAGCTATTTTGTCAGAAAGCCTCTGCCCAAATGTCAAAGTCCCCTGCCCTTCCTCTAAAAGTTTATTGGATATAATTTCATTGTCAGTCAAACTCTTGATGATTTGTTTTTCAAGGGCGGTCGTTTCGTCATTGTCGCTGTTTATAATTTGTTCAATATAATGTTGCCGATATTGATTCAAACTGTCAATCGAAATATATGACCCCTCAGTAAAATCGGGATAATCTTTCTTTATCAAATTAAAAATAGGTCCTCTAACGGACGCTCCCGTCCGAACCTCTTCGGCGCTATAACTTTTCTTTGAAACGGCGCAAACAATATTTTCCATTTTACTTTTGTGTTTTTATTAGAATTTATGACAAAGCATTGCAATTTGTGCAATTTTATGAAAAGATATCTTTTTTTGCTCCACCAGTGTATAGGTTGATTTAAATTTAAAAATACGATTTAAAAATGAATGATTTCTTAAATTATATAAAACGGCTTAAAAACATCGCCGATTTGGGTTTATTATACGCCAAAGATGAATATGACCGCGAGCGATATATCGAACTGCACGAAATCAGTCTCAAACTCATGAGCCACCTTTCAGATACCCCCCTCAGTAAAATGACCAATTTTTACGCCCCCATCACCGACTACCCTACCCCAAAAGTAGATATTCGCGCTTTGGTTCTAAATGAAAAAAATCAAATCCTCTTGGTCCAAGAGCGTTCCGATCGTCATTGGTCATTGCCTGGGGGTTGGGCTGACATTGGTTTAACGCCTCGTGAAGTTGCCGCCAAAGAAGTATTTGAAGAAACGGGCTTGACGGTCAAAGCTACCCGCTTATTAGCCGTTTTTGATAAAAAATGTCATGCGCATCCGCCCCAAGCGTATTATGTCTATAAATTTGTCATTCTTTGTCAATTTAAAACAGGTAATTTACGTCCTGCACACGATATTCTTGATGCTCGTTATTTCGATATAAACGACTTGCCTCCCCTTTCTGAAAATCGTATTCTCAAATCTCAAATTGAATTGGTCTTTCAGAAAAATCAAACGAATGATTTTGAACCTTACTTTGATTAAAGAAGCACCTAAAAGCTAAATTTCTGCTGTATGTTGCTGTACGTTGCTGTACGTTGCTGTATGTTGCTGTACGTTGCTGTACGTTGCTGTACGTTGCTGTACGTTGCTGTACGTTGCTGTATGTTGCTGTACGTTGCTGTACGTTGCTGTACGTTGCTGTACGTTGCTGTATGTTGCTGTATGTTGCTGTATGTTGCTGTATGTTGCTGTATGTTGCTGTATGTTGCTGTATGTTGCTGTATGTTGCTGTATGTTACTGTATGTAGCTGTATGTTACTGTATTTTGCTGTATGTAGCTGTATTTTGCTGTATGTT